>JBBRMV010000030.1:0-35203 GCA_038230675.1 Sphingomonadales bacterium
CCCCTGAAGGGGAGAGGGCTATTGGAAACGATATGCCCAACCTCTCGACCATCCTTTCCGCCCGCGCGCCCCTCACCCTCGCGGGCGTGCCAAACGGTTTCCTGCCGTGGCTGCTCGCGGACCTTACCCGGGCGGCAACGACACGCGCGGTGTTCATCGCGTCGGATGAGGCCGAGATGCGCGCCATCGATGCCGCCGCGCATTATTTCGCGCCCGAGCTTGAGACGATCAGCTTTCCCGCGTGGGACTGCCTGCCCTACGACCGCGCTTCCCCGACCTTGCGCATCATGGCCGAGCGGGTGGCGGCGCTCCACCGGCTCCAGCAACCTCGCAAAGGTCCGCAGCTTGTCGTCACGACCGCGAATGCGGCGGCGCAACGCACCCTCACCCCGTTTCGCGTTCGCCAGCTCGTCGCGACACTGAAAGCCGGCGAGCGGATCGGTCGCGACACGCTCGCCGCGCTGCTGCAGGCCAACGGCTATCAACGCGTCGAGACCGTCACCGATTCGGGCGAGTTCGCCGTCCGTGGTGGCTTGGTGGATCTGTTTCCGAGCGGTGAGGAACACGGGCTTCGGCTCGATTTCTTCGGCGACGAAATCGAAAGCGTGCGCAGCTTCGACCCCGCCGATCAGCGCACGACCGGGCGGATCGACGGGTTCACGCTGCTGCCAGCGTCCGAGGCGTTGCTCGATGAGGAGAGCGTGAAGCGCTTCCGCAGCCGTTACCGCGAGCGGTTCGGCGCCAACGCGACGGGCGATCCGCTCTATCAGGCGATTTCGGAAAGCCGGCGTCTGTCGGGCATGGAACATTGGCTGCCACTGTTCGAGGAAAAGCTGACGACGTTGTTCGATCATCTTGGCGCCGATGCGATCGTGGTGCTCGATTCAGGCGTGGCGGCGGCGGCCGAGCAACGGTTCGAGGCGGTCACCGATTATCACGCCAACCGCGTTCGCGCGCAATCGAGCGACCCGGGCAGCTATCGCCCCTTGCCGCCCGAATTACTGTATCTGACCGCCGACGAATGGGCAGGCGCGCTGACCCGCAGCAACGCGCACCTCGTCACCGCTTTTCACGAACCCGAAAGCGCGCAGGTTATCGACTTCGAGGTCGACGGCGCACGCGATTTCGGCGCGGAGCGGTCAGCGGGCGCTAATGTCTATGAAGCCGTCGTCGCGCACATCGCCAAGCTTCGCAAGGACGGTCGCAAGCCGGTTCTCGCCAGCTATTCCGTCGGCGCGCGTGAACGCCTGACCGGGCTGCTCGCCGATCACGGGCTAAAGGGGGCCAAGGCTGCCGACAACTGGCAGGAGGCGCTCGGGGTTGCGGACAAGGGCGTCGCGCTCGTCGTCCTGCCGCTCGATCATGGGTTTACCGCACCGCAGGTCGCGCTGCTGACCGAGCAGGATATGCTCGGCGACCGGCTCGTCCGCCGCACCAAGCGCCGCAAATCCGCCGATGCGTTTCTCGCCGAGCTGGCGACGCTCTCGCCCGGCGATCTCGTCGTTCATGTCGATCACGGCATCGGCCGCTACACCGGGCTGATGTCGATCCCGGTCGGCAATTCGCCGCATGACTGCGTCGCGCTCGAATATGCCGGCGGGGACAAGCTGTACGTGCCGGTCGAGAATATCGACGTGCTCAGCCGCTATGGCAGCGACGATGCGGCCACGCTCGACCGGCTCGGCGGCGAGGCATGGCAGCGCCGCAAGTCCCGCATGAAGGATCGTATCCGCGAAATCGCCGGCGAGCTGATCGCGATCGCGGCCGAACGCGCCTTGCGCCCCGCCGACATCGCCGAGCCCGATGCGAGCGGCTATCCCAGCTTCGTCGATCGCTTCCCTTATGCCGAAACCGACGACCAGGACCGCGCGATCGGCGAGGTGCTCGAGGATCTGGCGGCGGGCAAGCCGATGGACCGGTTGATCGTCGGCGATGTCGGCTTCGGCAAGACCGAGATCGCGCTGCGCGGCGCCTTTGTTGCGGCGATGGCGGGGTTGCAGGTCGCGATCGTCTGCCCGACGACCTTGCTCGCGCGCCAGCATTTCAACAATTTCGTCGCGCGGTTCGAGGGGTTTCCGCTGCGGATCGGCCGGCTCTCTCGCCTCGTTACCGCCGCCGAGGCCAAGGCGACGCGCGAAGGGCTGGAGGACGGCACGATCGATATCGTCGTCGGCACCCACGCGATCCTTGCCAAAAGCGTCGGTTTCAAGCGGCTAGGGCTTGTCGTGGTCGATGAGGAGCAGCGCTTCGGCGTCACCCACAAGGAGCGGCTGAAGGCGCTGAAAACTGACGTCCACGTCCTCACCCTCACCGCAACGCCGATCCCGCGCACGCTGCAAATGGCGATGAGCGGCCTGCGCGAACTCTCGGTCATTCAGACCCCGCCGGTCGATCGGCTCGCAGTGCGCACCTATGTGATGCCGTGGGACCCGGTCGTGCTGCGCGAGGCGTTGCTACGCGAGCATTACCGGGGCGGGCAGAGCTTTTTCGTCACCCCGCGCATCGCCGACCTGCCCGATATCGAGGAATTCCTGACCAAGCAGGTGCCCGAAATCCGCTATGTCGTGGCGCATGGCCAGATGTCGCCGACGCAGGTCGAGGAGCGGATGAGCGCGTTCTATGACAAGAAGTTCGAGGTGCTGGTCTCCACCACGATTGTCGAGAGCGGGCTCGATATCCCGAGCGCCAACACGATGATCATCCACCGCGCCGACCGCTTTGGTCTCGCGCAACTCTATCAGCTGCGCGGGCGCGTCGGCCGCGCCAAGACGCGCGCTTATGCCTATCTGACGACGCCCGCCGACCGGATCGTCACCGAAACCGCTGAAAAACGGCTGAAAGTCCTGTCTGATCTCGAAAATCTCGGCGCGGGCTTCCAGCTGGCCAGCCACGATCTCGATATTCGCGGCGCGGGCAATCTGCTCGGCGACGAGCAATCGGGGCATATTCGCGAGGTCGGCTACGAGCTTTACCAGTCGATGCTGGAGGAGGCGATCATGGACGCCAAGGCCGGCGGCATGGCCAAGCGCCCGCGCGATTTCTCACCCCAGATCACGATCGACGCGCCGATCCTGATCCCCGACGATTACGTCCCCGATCTCGATCTGCGGATGGGGCTTTATCGCCGCCTGAACGATATCGACGATCCTGCCGATATCGAAGGTTTCGCCGCGGAGATGATCGACCGTTTCGGCAAGCTGCCCGATGCGACGGAGAATCTGATCCGGCTGATCGAAATCAAGCTTCACGCGAAGAAAGCGTGCGTCGCGAAAATCGATGTCGGCCCACGCGGGGCGCTGGTGTCGTTCCATGACGACAAGCCGCCCAACATCGACGGGCTGCTGGCATGGGTCGCGCGGCTGGACGGGGTGGCCAAGCTGCGCCCCGACAGCAAACTGGTGCTCAACCGCGCCTGGGGCGACCCCAAGGCACGGCTCCACGGCGCGCTGCAACTGGCAAAGGGGCTGGCGAAGGCGGCGGGTTGAGCGGGGTCAATTTTGTTGCGCGCGCCGCCTTGTGTCCCCGCGATGGCGGGGACCCAGCCTGGGCTCCCGCCTTCGCGGGAGCACAACGGGACTTGACTCAAACCCCGACCGAACGGTCAGGAATTGCCATCACCCGCTGTGATCAGCGATGATTTTCCAGCCGCCAGCCTCATGCGCGAACACCAGGCTGGTCGGCCCCGACTGCGTCTTGCCGTCGGGATAGGTCAGCTTGTACTGGGCGATATAGATCGCGTGGCGCGTGCCGAGCATCCGGAAATCCAGCGTTTCAAACGTAAGCGTGCCGCGTTTTTCGGCATTCGCGAAATCATAGCGGGTGCGATAGCGCTCAGCCATCGCCGCCTTGCCGCGAATAACGCCCTGCTTGGTGACGAAGCTTGTCGCGGGGCCAGCCGAATAGACCGCCATGAAGCGACCGAGATCGCCCGCGTTCCAGCCCGCCGCGCTATCGGTCATCACCGCCTCGACGGCCTTTTGTTCGCTCGAAGCAGCGGCAGCGGCAGGCGTTGCCAGAACAAACGCCGCCGCGCCGAAAATCGCCATAGGTGCCGTCATCGCTACCCCTTCCAGTTTGAAACCAATGTTGCCAACGCCGCGTCGTCGAGCGCCTCGCTGCACAGGAAACCCTGATAATATTGGCACCCCTCGCGCGCCAGCAGATCGAGTTGCGCCGCCGTCTCCACGCCTTCGGCCACCACCGACAGGCCGAGCGACCGGGCCATGTCGATGACGCCGCGCACGACGATCCTGTCGCGCGTGGTGCCGGTAATGTCCTGTGCCAGTTTCTTGTCGATCTTGAGATAATCGAGCGGCAACGCCTTCAGATAGGCCAGGCTCGAATAGCCCGTGCCGAAATCGTCGATCGCCACCCGGCACCCCGCGCTGCGCAAAGCGGCGAGCAGGCTCGCGGCAATGCCGAGATCGTCGATCAGCCCGCTCTCAGTGATCTCGACGGTCAGCCGGGTGCGGGGAAAGCCACTGCTGTCGACGCGGTCGAGGAAGATATCGGCAAAGCCCGGCCGCGCGATATCCGCCGATGTAAGATTGAGCGCGAGCCGCAATCTGGCAAGCGGTGCCGGCCATGCCGCCGCGCGCGCGAGCACGACCCGCTGGATATGATCCGACAGCCCGATCACGAGATCCGCGCGGTCGGCGGCGGCAAACAGCGTCTCGGCGCCGATCGGCCCGATCACCGGATGGTCCCACCGCGCCAGCGCCTCGACGCCGATGATCTGGCCGCTTGCGATGGCGACCTGCGGCTGGAACAGGATATCGATCTCGTCATGTTCGAGCGCATGCCGCAAATCGACGGCGAGGCGATCGATCTGCCCGCCTTGCCCTTCTTCGCGCCGCGCAATCTGGATCGTCGCGCTATCGGAGGCCCGCGCATCGGCAAGTGCCTCGCTCGCGCGCCGCAACAGGGCCGCGCTTTTTTCATCGGGTTCGGCGGCTGCGATCCCGATCCGGCACCCCAGCACGGCGACCGCGCCACCAGCCACAAAAGGCCGCGACAATGCCTCGGCGATCCCCCCCGCCGCCAGTTCGAAGCGGGCGGCGGCGTCGCCGGCCGCGACCAGGAATTCGGAGCCGCCCATCCGCGCGACGATCGCCCCACGATCGAGCAGTTCGCTGGCCACGTCGTCGATCCGGCGCTGTGCCGTGCGCAGCAACGCGTCGCCCGCCGGCCGGCCATAGGCGGTATTCACGATATCGAAGCGGTTGAGCGCGACGAGCATCACCCGCACCGGCGCGCCGCCTGCCTCCAGCCGGCGATCGAGCCAGCGGCGCGCGCCCGCCGCATCGCGCACGCTGGCAAGCGCATCGCCGATGATCGCCGCCGGTTGCGGCACCGCGCCGAGCCGTTCGATCACCGCATCGACGACGCCCGATGCCGGATCGAACTGGAGATGCTCGACGACGCGCCCCAATGCATCGACATCATGCGCGAACGCCGTCGCGCCGCCTGTCGCGAACAGCCGTCGCAGCGCCCGGAGCGCGCTCTGCCGGTCGTCGGATGACAGGGTGCGCAACAGATCGACAGCATTTGCCTCGCCCTCCGGATCGACGAGCTCGGCAAGCGCCGGCGTCAAACTCAGCTGTCGCTGCCGTCGGTCATAGCGCCAGCCGAGCGGCTCGTCGGGGATCGAGGACTGTCGCCAGTCGCCCGTCAGCCGTTGGGCGTGGCGCGCGGCGAAGCGCAGCGCCTGGACAAACTCCTGCTCGCTGTGCGGGCTCGACAGGAAATGCGTCGCGCCTGCGTCGAAGAATGTGCCGATCTCCCCCACATCGCCGCGCGAGACAAGCACCAGCAACGCACTGCCATTCGCCGCGATCGCATCGCCAAGCGCAGCGGCGGCGGCCAGCCCATCACCAAGCGCGCCACGGGCGTCGATCACCGCGACTTGCGCGCCCGAGCTGAGAAAGCGTTGCTCGGCACCCTCGGTCCGCCGCGCGGCGATCACCTGCCACCCCCCGCGTGCGGCCAAAGCCGCCAATTCGTCACGCTGGCGAAAGGACAGGATAAACAGCGCGGCTGCACGCGCCGACAGCGCTTCGTGATCCGTTTCGTTGGTCAAGCGTCGCCGTCCATATCTTGCCTGTGTAGTCGTCGCCCCAGCCTTCGCCAATGCCGATGGCCGCGCAGCCACCGCTTTGCACAGGGCTTGTTTGACAAGCGGTGAAGGCTTAGCTCGTTGGCGATGTCCTGCGCCGTGCCCCTTGCTGCCGACCGCCCGCTGATCGACGGGCTTGGCCGGACGATCAGCTATCTGCGGATATCGGTGACCGATCGCTGCGATCTGCGTTGCCGCTATTGCATGGCCGAGGAGATGACCTTCCTCCCCAAGGACAGGCTGCTGAGCCTGGAGGAGATCGCGATCATCGCCGAGCGTTTCATCGCGCGCGGGGTGACGAAGATCCGGCTGAGCGGTGGCGAACCGCTGGTGCGGCGCGATATCGGCGAGCTTGCCCGGCGCCTTGGGCGGCATGTCGGGACCGGTCTGGATGAGTTGACGATGACGACCAACGGCACGCGGCTTGCCGAACACGCACCGGCGATGGTCGATGCCGGTATCCGGCGCATCAATGTGAGCCTCGACAGCCGCGACCCCGACCTGTTTCGCCACATCACTCGTCACGGCGATGTCGCGCGCGTCATCGACGGGATTTTCGCCGCGCGCGATGCGGGGCTGGCGGTCAAGATCAACATGGTCGCGTTGAAGGGCCTGAACGAGGATGAGATCGCGCCGATGCTCCAATGGTGCGGCGATAACGGCTTCGATCTCTCGCTGATCGAGACGATGCCGCTCGGCGCGATCGACGAGGACCGGGCCGATCGCTTCCTGCCGCTGACCAAGGTGTTCGACGATCTGTCCGCGCGCTTCGATCTGACCCGCGACGATCACCGCAGTGGGGGCCCGGCGCGCTACTGGAAGGTCGCGCCCCATGGCACGAAACTCGGCCTCATTTCCCCGCTCACCAACAATTTCTGCGATGGCTGCAACCGCGTCCGCCTCACCACCGAGGGCAAGCTCTATATGTGCCTCGGCAATGACGATCAGGTCGATCTGAAGGCAGTGCTGCGCGACGAGGGCATTGCCGGGCTGGACGCCGCGCTCGACACCGCGATGCGGCTGAAGCCCGCGCGCCACGATTTCCGCATCGAACACGGCGCAGCCCCTGCTGTCGCGCGCCACATGAGCGTGACCGGCGGATGATCGGGCATGAGCGGCGGGCACTCGTCGCCTCGCCCACCGCCCAGGCCGAGGAAGCGGCCATTGTGTTGCGCGATCGTTATGAGTGGATGGCCGAAGACGATGCCGAGATGATCGTCGCGCTCGGTGGTGACGGGTTCATGCTCCAGACGCTGCATGCGCAGCTCGAACGCCGCCGCGATCCGCTGCCGGTATTCGGGATGAACCTTGGCACCGTCGGCTTCCTGATGAACGAATGGGAGCCGCATGGCCTGGAAGCCCGGCTTGCCAAGTGCAAGGCGTTCAAGGTCACGCCGCTCAGGATGATCGCGACGACGGTGACGGGGGAGGTCCATTCGCTGCCCGCGATCAATGAGGTGTCGCTGCTGCGCGAAACGCGAGAGACCGCCAAGCTCGAGGTGACTCTCAACGACCGCATCGTCATCGCCGAGCTGGCCTGCGACGGGATTCTCGCCGCCACGCCTGCTGGCTCAACCGCGTATAATTTCTCCGCGCAAGGGCCGATCCTGCCGCTTGGCTCCGCGCTGATCGCGCTCACCCCGATCAGCGCGTTTCGCCCGCGGCGCTGGCGCGGCGCGATCCTGCCCGACAAGGCGCGGATCAGCATTCGCGTGCTCGAACCCGCCAAGCGCCCGGTCAGCGCGGTCGCCGATCAGCGGGAAGTGCGCGACGTGGCGCAAGTCGACATCGCGATCGACCGCACCCGCGAACTGACGCTGCTGTTCGATCCCGAGCACGCGCTCGACGACCGAATCACGATGGAACAGTTCATTGCATAGGGGGTTGCGCCGCCGCAACGCGGTGGCTAGAGGCTCATCCCTGCCGATATCGTTCCCTGATAGCTCAGCGGTAGAGTAGGTGACTGTTAATCACTTGGTCGTTGGTTCGAATCCAACTCAGGGAGCCATCGCTTCGTTCGCGTGGCGCGTAGTTTTGGAACGTCCCACGCTGCTACACGCACGCAAGTCGAGCGTTGCTGGAGCCGACAAGTTCAGGGCCTTCGCCGACAGCTGAAGCGGCCCGGCGGGATCATTCATCCGTCGCCGACCTGCCGAAAAAATCCCTTGCCTCTCCGCCCGCCAATTCAGCGCAACCCTGCGCGTGCTGGCTTCACGATGCCTTAGATGTCACTCCGCTTCACCTAACTGTCAGAAATACGACGCCATTGCGTCCTGCCGCTGACGCGCTTCGCGGGTAGCCGCCCCTCAAGCCGAATCATTCGGCTCGCGTCGGGACTCATCCCGGTCGCCTCATGAGGGAAACTGACCAATGACACGTAACCTTTTGGCCCTGGTGGGCCTGTTCACGGTCCTGTTTGGTGGGGCCTTCATTGCCTATGCACAGCGCGACACGTTCGGCTGGTCCGAACCCAAAGCCATGGCGGTCAGCTTCGCCGGGCTCGATCTGTCGTCCCCAGAAGGGCAGCAGATGCTCGATCGCCGCATCCGCACCGCACTCAATCAGGTTTGCGGGCGCGATGATGCACAGGAGCTCGCGCTCGCCTCTGCGGTTCGTCGCTGCCGCCGCGATGCGATGGCCGGCACGCGCCCGCAGGTCCGGCTCGCCATCCAGGATGCGACGCGCCGGCGGGCCTATGCCGACGCGCGCGATGCCCAGATGCAGACCGCGGCCTTGCCCACGAACTAACGGGCGTCAGACCCCGCTGGTGACGGCACCGTGCGATGCGGAGCCCACCAGCCGGGCATATTTCGCGAAGGCCCCGGTTGGAGCGTCGCGGATTTTGGTGACGGGCGCGCGCGATGCAAGATCGGCATCGGTTGAAATCGTGCGCGCCTCCACATCGATGACGATCCGGTCGCCCGTCTGCAACCGTCCGATCGGCCCGCCATTGGCTGCCTCGGGCGCGATATGGCCGACCATGAAGCCGTAAGTCGCGCCCGAAAAACGCCCGTCGGTGACCAGCGCGACGCTGTCGCCAAGACCGCGCCCCTGAATCGCTGCCGTCACGCCGAGCATTTCGCGCATCCCCGGCCCACCGACCGGCCCCTCGCCGCGAATGACGACGACATCGCCCGGCTCGATTTCACCAGCGGTAACGGCGGCAAAGGTCGCTTCCTCGCCGTCATACACCTTGGCCAACCCCTCGTGCCGCAACCGTTCGTGCCCCGCGAGCTTCACCACACAGCCATCGGGCGCGATGTTGCCGTAGAGCACGCCGTAACCGCCGCGCGGCTTGAGCGGCTTGTCGGCGGAAAGGATCACCTCCTGCCCAGCCGTTTCCTCCGCGCGCGCAAACGCAGCGAACAGGCTCTCGCCAGTCACGGTTGGCGTATCGGTGATGAGCCCTGCCTCCATCAACCGCTTGCCGAGCAACGGGGTGCCCCCTGCCGCCGTCATATCAGGCGCCATGAAGCGCCCACCGGGCTTCAGATCGGCGATGACGGGGGTGGTGCGCGATATCTCATCGAACAGGTCGAGGCCGAATTCTTCCTCACCGATCCCCGCCTCGCGCGCGATCGCCAAAAGATGCAGCACGAGATTGGTCGAACCTGCCGTGGCCGTCCCCGCGACGATCGCGTTTTTCAGGCTGGCCGGCGTGATCAGGCTGCGCGCATTGCGGCCGGCGCGGACAGCATCCATCAGCACGCGGCCCGCCTCCTTGGCGGTTGCGATCTTGTCGGGATGGACGGCGGGCACATCGTTGAGCCCCATTGGCGACAGCCCGAGAAAGCTCATCGCCAGCGCCATCGTATTCGCGGTGAATTGCCCGCCGCACGCGCCAGCCCCCGGGCACGCCGCCTTCTCGACCGCGAGCAGGCCGGCATCGTCGAGCGTCCCTGCGCCGTGCGCGCCGACCGCCTCGAACACGTCCTGGATCGTCAGCGCCTTGTCGCCGAGCCGCCCCGGCATGATCGATCCGCCGTAAAGGATGACTGAGGGCAGATCGAGCCGCGCCGCCGCCATCGCCGCGCCCGGGATCGTCTTGTCGCAGCCGACGAGGAACAGCACCGCATCGAGCATGTGGCCCTGCACCGCAAGTTCAGCCGAATCGGCGATGCATTCGCGGCTCATCAGCGATGCGCGCATGCCCGGCGTGCCCATCGAAATGCCGTCCGTCACGACGATGGTGTTGAAATCGACGGGCGTGCCGCCCGCCTCTGCAATGCCGATCCGGGCATGATCGGCGAGTTCGCGCAGGTGCATGTTGCACGGCGTCACGGTCGACCAGGTATTGACGATCGCGACCATCGGCTTTGCCATTGCAGCATCGTCCATCCCAGCGGCGCGCAGCATTGCGCGTGCCGGTGCGCGCGCGGCGCCGTCTAACAGTTCACGCGAGGGAAGCGCGGGATTGGTCATGATATCGCCTTTTCGGGGGTCGTTTGGCAGGTGGGGGAAACTTTCCATCGCACCAACTCCTGTGTTGCGCAATATTAGTTTGCTGGTAAGGAGTGTCGGCATAAAGCATGCGCAGAGCAGCTTATGGTTAACGAAGGAACGATGTGTTGAGCAGGGAAGTCATGATCGGCGAAAACCTGATCCGGGAAGCGCTCGCCGCGCCCGTGCTTCCGCTCGCCCTCCTCCTTACCAGCGACATTTCCGGGAGCGGTCCCGGCACTGATTGAGGGTCCATGCCGGACCGGATACAGGCCCCCCGCTCCCTACCAGGAGCGGGGTTTTTTCGTTTTTGCCACGTTGAAACAAGCGAGTGCTGACAATGACCGATGATCGCATCTTCATCTTCGACACTACCCTGCGCGATGGCGAGCAGGCGCCCGGCTTCTCGATGACCGAGGACGCCAAATTGCGGATGGCGCGCGCGCTCGCAGCGCTCAAGGTCGATGTGATCGAAGCCGGATTCGCCGCCGCATCGCCGGGGGACGCCCGCGCCATCGCCCGCATCGCTCGCGAGGTTGAGGGGCCGGTCATCTGCTCGCTCGCCCGGGCGACGCGCGGCGATGTCGATGCCGCCGCCCGCGCCATCGCCGATGCCCCGCGCAAGCGGATTCACGTGTTCCTCGGCACCAGCCCGATCCACCGCGAGGCCAAGCTGAAAATGACCCGGGCGCAAGTGCTCGAGGGAATCCGTGCCTCTGTCTCGCAAGCGCGCGATTTCACCGACGATGTCGAATTTTCCGCCGAGGATGCGATCCGCACCGAGCGCGATTTCCTGGTCGAGGCGCTGTCGGTCGCGGTTGCGGCGGGTGCAACGACGCTCAACGTGCCCGACACTGTCGGCTACACGACGCCTGACGAAATCCGTGACCTTTTTGAACATCTCACGCGCCATGTGAACGGCGCTGATGGCGTGATCTTCTCCACGCATTGCCATGATGATCTCGGCATGGCGGTCGCCAATTCGCTGGCGGCGGTGCGCGGCGGCGCGCGCCAGATCGAATGTTCGGTCAACGGCATCGGCGAACGCGCGGGCAATGCAGCGCTCGAAGACATCGTGATGGCGCTGAAGACGCGGGCCGACACCTTCGGCGTGCGCACGCATGTCGATACGACGCAGATCATGACCGCGAGCCGGGTATTGGCGCAGGTCACCAACAGCCCCCCGCCCCGCAACAAGGCGATCGTCGGAGCCAATGCCTTCGCGCATGAATCGGGCATCCACCAGCACGGCATCCTGCAGAACCGCGAAACCTATGAGATCATGAAGCCCGAGGATATCGGCCTCGCGACCGACGGGATCATCCTGGGCAAGCATTCGGGCCGCCACGCGCTGGCAATGCGCGCGCGGGCGCTTGGCTATGTGCTCGATGGCAACAAGCTCGACGACGCGTTCGTGTCGTTCAAGCTGGTGGCGGATGAAATCGGCATCGTCGATACCGCGCGGCTGCTGTCGATCCTGTCGGGACAGGAAAGTGGGCGGGTCGAGCGACCCTGGTCGCTGGCCAAGGTCGAGATCCTCGCGCCGGAATCGACGGGCGCCAATCCTGTGGCGCGGGTGGCGCTGGAACATGGCGATCGTGGGCTCGTCACCGATACCGCATCGGCACCCGGGTCGCTCGATGCCGCTTTCCTCGCGGTTAGCCGCATCATCGGCGTGCCGGCGCGCGTCCATCAGCTCGACATGCAATATGTCGCCGCCGATCCGCTCGACATCGGCAGCGATGGCCAGGGCGCGAATGTGCTCGTCGAAATCTCGATCGAGGTCGGCGACGAAATCTTCGCCGGCCGCGCGCGCGAACGCGACATCCTGCCGGGCTGCGTCGCTGCCTATATCGACGCCGCGAGCAATGCCGAGGCGGTGTTGCGCATCCGCGCCGGCTCCCCCAAAGAGGCACGCGCGGCATGAGCAAGCCATATGAGATTGCGCTGTTGCCCGGTGACGGCATCGGCCCCGAAGTGACCCGTGAGGCGGTCGCCTGCCTGGCGATGCTGGCCAGCGACTTTGGACTGGACCTGCGCTTTACCGAGCATGATTTTGGCGGGGTGGCGATCGACCGGCACGGCGATCCGCTGCCCGAACCGACGCTGGCGGCCTTGCGCGAGGCTGACGCCATCCTGATGGGGGCGATTGGCGGGCCGAAATGGGCGGGGGCTGCGAAGAACCCCGAAAGCGGGCTGTTGCGGTTGCGCAGCGAACTTGGCCTGTTCGCCAATCTTCGCCCAGCGAGGATCATTCCAGGTATGGAGGGTCTGTCTCCACTGCGCCCCGAGCTGATCACGGGTGCGGACATACTTGTCGTGCGCGAACTCACCGGGGGGCTGTATTTCGGCGAGCATGTGCTCGAGGCCGATCGCGCGAGCGACATGTGCGTCTATTCGCGCGCGGAAATCGAACGGATCGCGCATGTCGCCTTCCGCGCGGCCCAGTCGCGGGGGAAGAAACTGACGTCGGTGGACAAGGCCAATGTGCTCTCGACCTCCAAATTGTGGCGATCGGTGGTCAGCGGCATGGCGGCAGAATATCCCGATGTTGCGCTCGATCACCTCTATGTCGATGCCGCGGCAATGGCGCTCGTCTATAATCCATTGCGGTTTGATGTGATCCTGACCGAGAACCTGTTTGGCGATATTCTGTCCGATGAATTGTCGGTCATTCCCGGATCGATCGGCCTGCTCGGTTCCGCGAGTACCGGGTTTGGCAAGGGTGGCCTGTTCGAACCGATCCACGGCTCCGCACCCGATATCGCCGGTCAGGACCGCGCCAATCCCGCCGGCGCGATGGAAAGTGCCGCGATGCTGCTCGACACGATCGGCGAACCGGCGGCAGCAGAGGCGATGCGTGAGGCGGTGAGGCGAACCTTGCTCGACGGCGTCCGCACCGCCGATCTTGGCGGCAGCGCGCGTTGCACAGAATTTGGCGAGGCCGTCCGTGAACGCCTGCGAGCGCCAGCGGGAGCAGACGCGTGACCGATCGCCCGAAGACGCTTTACGAGAAAATCTGGGATGCGCACATCGTCGATCGCCGCGACGATGGCACCTGCCTGATCTACATCGACCGCCATCTGGTGCACGAAGTAACCTCGCCCCAGGCGTTCGAAGGCTTGCGAATCGCCGGCCGGCGGGTGCGGCGTCCCGATCTCACGCTCGCGGTGCCCGATCATAATCTGCCGACGACCGCGCGGGTCGACGGTGCCGGCGCGCGGATCGCGATCGCCGATCCGGCCAGCGCGGCGCAACTCGCCGCGCTTGAGGCCAATGTCGCGGAATTCGATGTGCCCTACATCACCGATCGCGCCGCACAGCAGGGCATCGTCCATGTCGTCGGCCCCGAACAAGGCTTCACCCTGCCCGGTACGACATTGGTCTGCGGCGACAGCCACACCGCCGCGCATGGCGCGCTCGGCGCGCTCGCCTTCGGTATCGGCACCAGCGAGGTCGAGCATGTGCTGGCGACACAGACGCTGTTGCTTGCCCCTTCCAAAACGATGGAAGTGCGCGTCGAGGGCAATCTGTCGCCGGGGGTGACCGCCAAGGACCTGATCCTGACGATCATCGGGCGCATCGGGGCGGCTGGGGGCACCGGCCATGTGATCGAATATCGCGGATCGACGATCGAGGCACTGAGCATTGAGTCGCGGCTGACGATATCGAACATGTCGATCGAGGCGGGCGCGCGCAGCGGCCTGATCGCACCCGATGACAAGACCTTTGCCTATCTCGAAGGCCGCCCGATGGCGCCGAAGGGAGACGACTGGACGCGCATGGTCGCCTATTGGCGCGCGCTTGCGACCGATGAGGGCGCCGTGTTCGACAAAAGCGTCCTGATCGACGCCGCCGAGGTCGCACCGAGCGTCACTTGGGGCACCAGCCTCGACGACGTGATCGATGTCACCGGCATTGTACCAGATCCCGAAAGCTTCGCCGATCCCGCCCGCCGCGCATCCGCTGCCAAGGCGCTCGCCTATATGGGGCTGACCCCCGGCACGCCGATCGCCGAAATTCCGGTAGAACACATCTTCATCGGCAGTTGCACCAACAGCCGGATCGAGGATTTGCGTGCGGCGGCTGCATTGCTGGAGGGCAAGCACATCCATCCGCGCATCCGTCAGGCGCTGGTGGTGCCGGGATCGGGCCTCGTCAAGCGCCAGGCCGAAGCCGAGGGGCTCGATGCGATCTTCACCGCCGCCGGGTTCGAATGGCGCGAGCCGGGTTGCTCGATGTGCCTTGGCATGAACCCGGACAAGGTGCCGCCGCGCGAACGCTGCGCCTCCACATCGAACCGCAATTTCGTCGGGCGGCAGGGGCCCGGCGCGCGCACCCACCTGCTCTCCCCGGCGATGGCTGCCGCCGCTGCCATCAACGGACGGCTGAGCGATGTTCGGGAAATGATCGCATGACGCCTGTCGAAACCGTCACGGGTCGCGCCTATCCGCTGGGCGCTGCCAATGTCGACACCGATGTCATCATCGCGGCCGAGCATTTGAAGACGATCAGTCGAACGGGTCTTGGGCAACATGCATTCGAGACGATCCGGCGGGTCGAGGGCAATGTGTTCGACGATCCGGCTTATGCCGGCGCGACTATCGTGGTCGCGGGCGACAATTTCGGCTGCGGATCGAGCCGCGAGCATGCCGTGTGGGCGATGATGGACATGGGTGTGAAGGCGGTGATCGCGCCCTCGTTCTCAGACATATTTTCGGGCAACGCGTTCAAGAACGGCATGGTCACGGTGGTGCTGCCGCAGGCCGCGATCGACCGGCTGATGGAGGTGGCGAAGACCGATCCGATCACGATCGATCTGGCGACGATGACAGTGACGACGCCGTTTCAGGATCGCTTCGAGTTCACGCTCGATCCGTTCCGCCGCGACTGCCTGATGCGCGGCACCGACGAAATCGCGCTGACGCTCGCCAGCGATACGGCGATTTCAGCGCATGAGGCGCGGGCAACGGCGTTGTCGTTCGCGATCGATCCGATGGCTGGCTGACCTCAGGTCGCCGCTCGCTTCCAGCCGATGAATTCCGCCCGGTGCCCGAGCGCAAACCGATTGATACCGAGTGCGATGAGGATCGAGCTGAACAGCGTCACCACCATGAAATCGATATAATGCAGCGGGACCGCTCCGCTCGGCTGAAGCACGAACGAGTAGAGCGCGTAGAGCGCCACGCCCCACACCACGCCTGCCGTCGCAGCCGGCGCCGCGACGCCGCGAAACATCAGTCCGACGATGAACGCCGACAGGATCGGCATCGACGACAGGCCGTTCAACTGCTGGAGCAGATTGATGATGCTCGTCGCGTTTTGATAAACCGGCACCAGCGCGACCGACAGGATCGTGACGACGATCGAAACGATCATGCTCAGCCGCCAGTGATCCTTCACCTTGCCGATGAATTGATCATGGAAATCGATCGAATAGAGCGCCACGGTCGAGTTGAGCACGGCGCTGGTATGCGCGATCACGGCCGCCGCAATCATCGCCGCGAACGCGCCCGACAGCCACGGCGGCAGCACCTGCGCCACCAACAACCCGTACGCCTTGTCCCCCACATTGCCGATCAGCTGATAGGCGACGACGCCGGGCACGGTGACGATGACGGGGATGATCATGATCCGGATGAGCGCTGCCGCAAGCACGCCCTTTTGCGCCTCTCGCACCGTCGGCGCGGTCATCGCCTTCTGGGTGATGTTCTGGTTGGTCGACCAGTAGAATATCTGGATGAAGATCATGCCGGTGAACAGCGTGTGAAACGGGATCGGCGAATCGGCGCCGCCGATGAAGGTCACACGTTCGGCAGGCACATTGTGGAACAGGTCGAAATTGACCGCCGCAAGCGCCAGGATCACGATCAGCACCGCGATCGCGAGCACGCCGAAGCCCGAATAGGTATCCATCACCGCCACTGCCCTCAGGCCGCCCAGGATCGTGTACGCCGCGCTGATCACCGCAAGGATCGCGGCAAAGACCAGCAACGGCGTCCCTGCACCGAACAACGACTGGAGGAACAACGCGCCGCTATACAGCCCCGCCGGCAGATAGATGAGGATGTTGCCGAACAGGAACAGCGCTGAAATCAGCGTCCGCACGCCGCGCGTGTCGCCCTGATATCGCCGTTCGAGCAGTTCGGTGACGGTCGTGCAGTCGTTGCGGTAATAAACCGGCACGAACACGAAGGCGAGGATCAGCAGCCCGACAAAGCCCGAAATCTCCCACCAGGCGAGCAGCAGCATCTGGTTGCCGTTCATGCCGACAAGCTGATCGGTCGACAGGTTGGTGAGCGTGATCGACCCCGCGACGAACACCCAGCTGAGCCCGCCGCCCGCCAGGAACACGTCCTTTTCGCTGCCGTCGTGCTTGGCGCGGCGCACCTTCAGCCACGTCGCAAGCCCAATCGCCGAGAGCAGCACAACCGCGACCGCCATCTGTATGCTGCCGCCCATCATGCCCCTGCCCTCCCTCAATGCTTATTTTGCGCGAGCATAGGCGGTCGCCTCTTGTGCGCAAGCAGCACCGGCGCGAGTGTCGCGCGATGAGCGACGATATCCCGGATGACGTGTACGACAGCGACTATTGGGAGGTCATCCCCTACCGGATCGACGGCGCCGCGATCACGCTGGTGTTCGGCTTGCACCGGGACGGGTGGCCGAGCCTGATCTATATCGGCGCGCGGCTCCCCGATGACGAGGATCTGCACGCGCTGCAGATCGCCACCGCGCCGCGGCGGCACGGGTCGCAGCCCGATGTGCCGGCATTGGCGGCGATCTGGCCGCAATCGGGTCGCGGCTGTTTGGGCATGCCGGCGATGACGCTCAGGCGGGGCGATCGGTCACTGCCATTCGATCTTGTCGTGACGCAGGAAGCGAGCGACGCATCGCGCCTCTCCCTCCAGATGGACGACGCATCGGCTGGCGTCCGCGTGTCGATCGAATGGGCGATCGGCGGGGGGGATGTTACCAGCGCCCATACGACGTTGACGAATACCGGCAACACGCCGCTCGCCGTCGATCGCATCGCCAGCATCGTCCTGCCGATGCCCGCCTGGGCGGGCCACGCCACTCGCTTTCACGGGCGCTGGGCCGGCGAAATGCACGAGGATGCAGGACCGATACCCTGTGGCCAGACCGGCGGGGCATCGCGCGGTGGGCGGCCCGGCTTTGGCGGCGCCAACTGGATCATCGCGCATGATGCGTCGTTCGGCGTCGATCATGGTCGCGGCATCGCCCTTCACCTTGCCTGGAGCGGCGACCATGAAACGCTGATCGAACGCGATGCCGATGGCGCCAGCATGCAGATTGGGGTGCGGCTCGACGCGGGCGAAATCACCCTCGCGCCAGGCGAAAGTTTCACCACGCCGGATGCGGTGCTTGCGTTCACAGGCAGTGGCCGGAACGGCACCCGGCGGGCATTCCACACCCATTTGCGTAGCGAAATCCTGCCCGACCGAAGCCGGTGGCCGGCGCGGCGCGTCCATCTCAACAGCTGGGAGGCAGTGGCATTCGACATGGATGAAAGCCGGCTGGCGCGGCTCGCCGAAGCGGGGGCCGCGATCGGTGTTGAGCGGTTCGTCGTCGATGACGGCTGGTTTGCAGGACGCGCCGACGACCGCACGAGTCTTGGCGACTGGAACGTCGATCCGGGGCGTTTTCGCAACGGGCTCGACCAGCTGATCGATTATGTTGGCAAGCACCATATGGATTTCGGGCTCTGGGTGGAGCCCGAAATGATCAGCCCCGACAGCGCGCTTTACCGCGCTCACCCTGACTGGTGCCTCCACCGCGCCGATGCCGACCGCCCGACGCAGCGCCATCAGCTCGTGCTCGATCTGGCCCGGCCCGAGGTGAGCGATCACTTGTTCGGGCAGCTGGACACGCTGCTGCGAAGCCACCGCATCGCCTACCTCAAATGGGATCATAACCGCGATCTGTTTCCCAATGACGGCGCGGGTTACCGCCAGACGCAGGCGTTCTACACGCTGCTCGACAGGCTTCGTGCCGCGCATCCCATTGTCGAGATCGAGAGCTGCGCGAGCGGCGGTGGGCGGATCGATTACGGCGTGCTCCGGCGCTGCCACCGCGTCTGGCCGAGCGACAATAACGACGCGGTCGAGCGGCTGCGGATCAATCGCGCGTGGAGCCTGTTCCTGCCGCTTGAGGTGATGGGCAATCACGTCGGCCCCAGTCCAAACCCGATCACGGGGCGCGCGCTATCGATGGATTTCCGCGCGAAAGTGGCGATGTTCGGCCATATGGGCGTGGAGGCGGACCCGGCAGCAATGACTGCTGAGGATCGCGACGTGCTGGCCGCGCACATCGATTGCTACAAACGTCACCGCGACCTGCTGCGCAGTGGCGAGATGCGCGAGCTGGCGTTCGACGAGCCCGGCCTGTTCGGCACGATGGTCGGCAATCGCGGCCGCGCGTTGGCGATCGTCGCGCGGATCGATTCGAGCATCGATTACAACGCCGCGCCGATCCGCTTTCCCGGGCTCGATCCGGCGATGCGCTATGTCGTGACCCTTCCGGTGCGCGATATCGAGAACGCACCCAACCCCGTCGGCAACTGGGCGCTCAGCGGCCGGATGCTTGCCGACGCGGGGATCGTCCTGCCGCTCGCCCGGCCCGGCACCGCCTGGCTGATCGCCTTTGAAGCCATGGGCGTGCCCACATGACGCGCCTTGGCTGCTGCTATTATCCCGAGCATTGGCCCGAGGAAATCTGGGCCGACGACGCGCGCCGAATGGCCGAAATGGGGCTCAGCCGGGTGCGTATCGGCGAATTTGCATGGAGCAGGATCGAGCCCGAGCCGGGCCGCTATGACTGGGGGTGGCTCGATCGCGCGATCGATACGCTCCACGCCGCCGGGCTCGGGATTATCCTGGGCACGCCGACCGCGACTCCGCCCAAATGGCTGGTCGATCAGATGCCCGACATGATCGCGGTCGATGCCGGTGGCCGCCCGCGCAAATTCGGATCGCGGCGGCATTATTGCTTCTCGCATCCCGGCTACCGCGAGGAATGCCGCCGCATCGTCAGCGATCTCGCCGCGCGCTATGGCGATCATCCCGCGATCATCGCGTGGCAGACCGACAATGAATATGGCTGCCACGATACCGTCGTGAGTTATTCGGCGGCGGCGGCGACGGCCTTCAGGCACTGGCTGGAAGCCAAATATGACGACATTGCCGCGCTCAATTGGGCTTGGGGCAATGTGTTCTGGAGCATGGAATATCGATCCTTTGGCGAGATCGATCCGCCCAATCTGACGGTGACGGAACCGAACCCGGCACACATGCTGGATTATCGGCGCTTTGCCTCGGACGAAGTGATCGCGTTCAACCGGCAGCAGGTCGAGATCCTCCGCGCCGCATCGCCCGGCCGCGATATCGTCCATAATTACATGGGGTTCTTCACCGCGTTCGATCATCATGCGGTATCGCTCGATCTCGATGTCGCGAGCTGGGACAGCTACCCGATCGGGTTTCTCGAACAATTCTGGTTCAGCGAAGCGGACAAGTTGCGGTATGCGCGACAGGGCCATCCCGATATCGCCGCCTTCCACCACGATCTCTATCGCGGCTGCGCCAATGGCCGCTGGTGGGTGATGGAGCAGCAGCCGGGGCCGGTGAACTGGGCCGCGCACAATCCCGCCCCCCTGCCCGGCATGGTCCGTCTCTGGACATTGGAGGCGGCAGCGCACGGTGCCGAAGTCGTATCCTACTTCCGCTGGCGGCAGGCGCCTTTCGGGCAGGAGGCGCACCATGCCGGACTGCTCCGCCCGGATAGCGTCGATGACATCGGCGCGCACGAAGCCCGGGCGGCGGCGGATGATCTGCGCCAACTCGGGCAGATCGGGCCGTCGCCAAAGTCGGTCGCGCTGCTGTTCAGCTATGAAGCCGCCTGGTTGTTCGATGCGCAGCCACAAGGGCGCAGCTTCAACTATATGACGCTCGTTTTCGAGACGTATTCGGCGCTGCGGCGGTTGGGGCTCGATTTGGATATCGTCTCCGCCGATGCCCCGCTCGACGGGTACCGCATGATCGTCATCCCTTCGCTGCCTATTCTGGACAAGGCCCTTGTCGATCGGCTTGCGGGGCTCGGCGTACCCGTCCTCTTCGGCCCGCGCTCGGGCAGCCGCACCGCCGATTTCCAGATACCGGCAGCGCTTCCGCCCGGCCCGCTGCAACGCACGTTGCCGATCAAAATCGTGCGGGTCGAGAGCCTGCGAGGCGGATTGGAAGAACAGGGCAATGGTTTCTCGATCGGGCGCTGGATCGAGCATGTCGAAACCGGTCTGACGCCCGAGGAAGTGCTGGCCGATGGCCGTGGCATCGTCTTCAAGTCAGGCGCGCTGCGCTATATCGCGGGTTGGCCCGATGCAGCGCTCCTCGATCGTCTGTTCAGACGAATGACCGCCGAGGCGGCCATCGCGGTAACGCCGCTCCCCGCCGACATCCGGCTACGGCGCGCGGGCGAGCTGTGCTTTGCGTTCAACTATGGTCCCGAAGCGATCGACCTCGCCACCTGCCTCGATCCGCCCGAAAGCTTCGTGATCGGCTCGCAAGTTCTGCTGCCGGCGGGTTTCGCCGCGTGGCGATTGCCAGCGCCCCCGGGCTCCGACTAGGATGACCACCCGGCGCCAGACCGGGTGACTTGAGGAGGATCTGATGCCCCACGCCCGGATGATGTGCTGCGCGGCCCTGTTGGCGCTTGCCGGTGGCTGCTCGACAGCACCCAAAACCGATGCCGATGGCTTCACGATCGATCCCGGTTTCGAGGCGAAGCTGCAGGAGCAATTGCTCGATGCAAAGCCCGGCAGCATCGTCGTCATCCCGGCGGGCAAATATGCGCTCTCCCGCTCGCTCAGCATCGCGGCAAACGGCGTCACGATCCGTGGCGCCGGCATGTATAAATCGGTGCTGTCGTTCGCCAAACAGACATCGGGTGCTGAAGGGATGCTCGTCACCGGCGATGATTTCACGCTGGAAGACGTCGCCATCGAAGACAGCAAGGGCGACGCGCTGAAGATCAACGGCACGAAGAACGCGGTCATGCGCCGCGTGCGCGCCGAATGGACCGGCGGCGCGAAGACATCGAACGGCGCCTACGGCCTCTATCCTGTGCAGGTCACCAACGTGTTGATCGAGGACAGCGTGGTGAAGGGCGCATCCGATGCCGGCATCTATGTCGGTCAATCGACCAACATCATCGTCCGCAACAATCAGGCCGAGGATAATGTCGCAGGCATCGAGATCGAGAATTCAACGGGCGCAGATGTTTACGGCAATATCGCCAAGGGCAATACCGGCGGTATCCTGGTCTTCAACATGCCCGATCTGCCCGTTCCCGGCAGCAAGACGCGGTTGTTCAAGAACCAGGTAATCGCCAATAATCACGCCAATTTCGGCGCGGCGGGCACTGCGGTCGCCTCGGTGCCGCCGGGTGCCGGGATCGTCATCAACTCGAACGACGATGTCGAGATTTTCGATAATGACCTGAAGGACAACGATACCGCCAACGTCATCATCTCGAGCTATTATTCGCTTGGCTTCAAGAATGATCGCGGGGTGGCGGCGGCCTATGATCCCTATCCCGAAAACGTCTATGTGACGGGCAATCGCATCTCCGGCGGCGGCACAAAGCCGGTCGCGAAGTTCGAGCCGCTCAAGGCACTTGGCGGCGGTGCGCTTCCGGCAGTGGTCTGGGACGGGTTCGTCAATCCCAAGATCGCCAAACCCGGCATCTGCGTCCAGAATGGCGATGCAAAGCTGCTCAATATCGATGGCGCGCATGCGTTTGCCGGCGCGCGGATCGACGACAGCGTCGCCTGCCAGCCCGAAAAGCGGCTGCCCGCCATCACGCTGCCCGATGCGATGACGAAGCGCCGCGCCGGATGATGCGGGCGTTGATCGGCGTGCTGCTGGCGGTGTCGCTTGCCGCCTGTGCCGCCGTGCCCGATCGCATCACCTTCCACGCGACCGACAACCCGAAATCGCTGGCAGACTGGGGCCTGTTCGAAATTTCCAAGGGCCATATCGCGCCGCGTGCGGGCCTTGTCGCCTATGAACTCGCGACGCCGCTGTTCAGCGATTACGCGCAGAAATGGCGCGCAGTGTTCGTCCCCAAGGGTATGAGCGCGCGCTACGATCCCGAAAAGACATTCGATTTTCCGGTCGGCTCGATCATCACCAAGACATTTTACTACGCCATTCCCGCCGGCGCCGATCCGGGGACGAGCACCCGCGTACTGAAGGCGACGCCGGCGTCTCACCAAACGGGAGAGGCGGGCCTGCAAACCGGCAATGTCCGCCTGATCGAAACCCGTCTGCTGGTGCGCCGCGCAAACGGATGGGAGGCGCTCCCCTATGTCTGGAATGCAGAGCAAACCGAGGCGACGCTGCAACGCACGGGTGCCGAAATCGGCCTCGATTTCGACGATGGCGGCAAGGTCACGCACTTCACCTATTCGGTGCCCAATGTGAACCAGTGCGCCGGGTGCCACGCGACCGACCGCACCAGGAAGCTGATTCCGATCGGGTTGAAGGCACGGCATCTCAACCGCAATTTTCCGGGCGCCGGCGGCGATGTCAACCAGATCGCGCGGCTGTCGCGGATCGGCTATCTCAGCGGCGCACCAGCGCCCGATGATGCGCCCCGCGATGCCCGCTTCGATGATCCCGGCGCGTCCATCGATGCAAAGGCCCGCGCCTATCTCGACATCAATTGCGCGCATTGCCACAGCGCGACCGGCCCTGCGCGCGTTTCCGGGCTGTGGCTCGACGGGCCGACAACCGACCTGCGCCGGCTTGGCGCGTGCAAGCCGCCGATCGCGGCAGGGCGCGGCACGGGCAACCACGCCTTCGGTATTGTCCCCGGCCATCCCGACCGATCGATCATGGCCTATCGCCTCGCCAGCACCGACCCCGGCGAGATGATGCCCGAAACAGGCCGCAGCCTGACCCACAAGGAAGGCGTTGCGCTGATCAGCGCGTGGATCGCGGGGCTAAAGGGGGATTGTGGGGCAAGCTAGGCCGGATCGCTTAATCGATACTCAGCCCTGACCCTCTTGTGTTCCCGCGAAGGCGGGAACCCAGCCTGAGCTCCCGCCTTCGCGGGAGCACAATGGAATTGGCAACAGACCGGCGTGACGGTCGATTTCGACGAACGACCCTACCCCAGAGCCTTACGCAGCAATTCATTGACGACGCCGGGGTTCGCCTTGCCGCCCATCGCCTTCATCGTCTGCCCGACGAAAAAGCCGAACAGCGCTTCCTTGCCGTCCTTGAACTGCGCCACCTTGTCGGCGTTGGCGGCAAGCACCCCGGCGATCACCGCTTCGATGGCGCCGGTATCGCTCGTCTGTTTCAATCCGCGCTCTTCGACGATCGCGGCCGCGCCCTGCCCGCTCTCAAGCATGATCTCGAACACCTGCTTGGCAAGACTTCCCGAAAGCGTCCCGTCGGCGACAAGGCCGAGCAGTTCGGCCGCCTGTGCCGGGCTGACCGGGCTGTTCGTAATTTCCTTGCCGAGCCGGTTGAGCGCGCCGAACAGTTCCGACGTCACCCAGTTGGCCGCCGCGACAGGCTTCGCACCCGTCTCGAGCAGCGCATCAAACCAGCGCGCCGCCTCGACCTCCGCGGTCAGCACGGCCGCTGCATAAGGCGTGATCCCGAGCGCCTCATAGCGCTTGCGCTTCGCATCGGGGAGTTCGGGAAGCGAGGCGCGGCAGTCCTCAAGAAACGCATCGTCGAGCACCAGCGGCAACAGATCGGGATCGGGGAAGTAGCGATAATCATGCGCGTCTTCCTTCGACCGCATCGACCGCGTTTCGTTGCGATCGGGATCGTAGAGCCGCGTTTCCTGCACGATCCGGCCGCCGCTCTCCAGCACTTCGACCTGCCGCCGCGCCTCGCTTTCCACGACGGACATCACGAAGCGCACCGAATTGACGTTCTTCGTCTCGGTCCGCGTGCCAAGCGGATCACCCGCCTTGCGCACCGACACGTTGACGTCGGCGCGCATCGATCCTTCTTCCATATTGCCGTCGCAGCTGCCGACATAACGCAGGATCGCGCGCAGCTTGCGCAGATACGCCCCCGCTTCGGCGGGCGACGCCATGTCGGGCTTCGATACGATTTCCATCAGCGCGACGCCCGATCTGTTGAGGTCGACGTAACTGCGGGTCGGATGCTGATCGTGCATCAGCTTGCCGGCATCCTGCTCGACATGGATGCGCTCCACGCCAATCCGCTTGCCGCTGGCATCGGGGTCTTTTTCATCGAGGCTGATGTCGATCGCGCCCTCACCGACGATCGGGTGATAAAGCTGGCTGATCTGATAGCCCTGCGGCAAATCGGCGTAGAAATAATTCTTGCGGTCGAAGCGCGACCATTTGTTGATCTGCGCATCGATCGCCATGCCGGTGCGCACCGCCTGGCGGATGCATTCGCGATTGGGCACTGGCAGCATGCCCGGCATCGCCGCGTCGACGAGCGACACCT
Source organism: Sphingomonadales bacterium (assembly GCA_038230675.1). Classification (GTDB taxonomy): domain Bacteria; phylum Pseudomonadota; class Alphaproteobacteria; order Sphingomonadales; family Sphingomonadaceae; genus Sphingomonas. Next base: position 25,075 of record JBBRMV010000030.1, read on the forward strand.
GCGTATTGGGCTCGGCACCGAACGCGGTCGCGGCACCCGAAAACAGCTTTGCGTTCGACGTCACCTGCGCGTGGACTTCCAGGCCGATCACGACCTCCCAGTCGCCGGTTTCGCCGTGGATCGTGTAAGCGGGGGATGCATCAGCCATGATCAGTCTCGGGAGCAATGAGGGTGAGTTCGGGGAAATAGGTTGCAAAGCGGCGCTTGTCGCGCGTCATCAGCTTGGCGCCAAGAGCCGAAGCATGGGCGCCGATAAAAAAATCGGCAAGGATCGACCCCTGACGACCGCCCGCGAGGCGATAATCGACTTGTGTGCGGCCTGCCCGGAAGGAGACCTCCTCCGTAATCGGTGCAATCGTTACGCCGAGTTCGCGGAAAAATATCACAGCGTCGCCAACGGCGCCGAATGCCCGGGAGACCTCGGCAAAGACGATGAGGTTTGCCACCAGGTGCTCGTCGGAATGCGCGGCCACCGTCTGCATCGACCACGGCGTCCATTCGCCATCCTGAAGCAGGTCAATTACGATATTGCTGTCGATGAAGATCATTTGGGAACGGGAATGGTTTCACGAACGAGCGCCATATAATCGTCCGCCGTCATTCCAAGGGAAAGCGGACTGGCCAGCGCGCGGGCACGCTCCAGCCTTGCCTCAAAACTGATTGGCGCCACCTGTTCGCCCTTGCGCAGAAAAGCGCGGTCGCCGTCGCGCTCGAACGCTACCGGATCACCTGCCTTCAGGCCAAGCGCATCGCGCACGTCCTTGGGGATCGTCACCTGCCCCTTGACGGTGAGATTGCTCTGCCTCTTCATCGCAAAAGTATTACCAGTTGCGGTATTACCTGTCCATCGCCATGCTTCCGGCCGCGCAACGATCCCCGCGCGACCGTGGTTTCTCCTTGAAAGAAAAGGGGTGATCATGCATAGCCAGATGGTAGCATCAAGCCTTCGATGTGAACGACATACAGCTTGGTATTCGGGGGTGGGCGAATGCAAAAGTCGTTGCTTATCAAGCTTTTTGGGTATCGCGCCGCGTTTATCCACGGCGACTGCCTGATGCTCGACCGATGGAACTTCGTTAAACGTCATATGCCCAAGACCGGCAATGGGGAACGCGCGTTCGACGTCGGCTGCGGCAGTGGCGCATTCACGATTGGTATGGGCAAACGCGGATATACCGCCACCGGGCTAAGCTGGGATGAGCGCAACCAGAAGATCGCGCGCGAACGCGCCGCCATCGCAGGCGCCCGATCGGTCGATTTCCCGATCGGCGACGCGCGCCAGCTCGATACGATGACCGAGCATGTCGGCAAGTATGATTACGTACTATCGCTCGAGAATATCGAACACCTCATCGACGATCGCAAGCTGATGCGCGATCTGGCGGCGTGCCTGCGGCCCAACGGCTGGCTGGTGCTTTCCACGCCCAATAAGAATTATCGCGCCATTACGCGCGCGGACGACGGTCCGTTTTCGACCGAAGAGGATGGGTGGCACCTGCGGCGCGGCTACACCAAGAACATGCTTGAGGAGCTATCTGCCGACGCTGGACTGAGCGTAGAGGAGATCGGCACGTGTAGCGGTTTCTTGAGCCAGAAACTTACCTGGTTCCTGCGCAAATGGGGGCTTTTCGGTTGGGCGTTCATCCTCCCGTTCCGTATCTTGCCGCCGCTGCTGGATCCGCTGATCGCCCGTCTGTCCGGATATCCGGATTTCTCGGTCACGCTCGTCGCGCGCAAGCCGCGGTTCGACTAAGGCCAAACCCGCACTGGGTTCAGGATGCCTGATCCTGGCTGATCCTCACCACCAAATTTCTGGGCGTGCGACAAATCCCGCGCGTTCTTCCAGCGCAAGCGACGCGTTGAGGACCCCCTGTTCGTCAAGCGCACGGCCGATGATCTGCAGGCCGAGCGGCAAGCCGTTCGCATCGACCCCGCCCGGGACGCTCATCGCCGGCAGCCCCGCGAGCGATGACGGCACCGTGAAGACATCGTTCAGATACATCGCGATCGGATCGGCGCTTTTTTCGCCAAGCGCGAAGGCGGCACTCGGCGCAGTCGGGGTGAGCAGATAGTCGCACTGCGCGAACGCCAGATCGAAATCGCGCGCGATCAGCGTGCGCACCTTTGAGGCTTGTGTGAAATACGCGTCGTAATAGCCAGCCGACAAAACATAGGTGCCGATCATGATCCGGCGCTTCACCTCGTCGCCGAAACCCGCCGCGCGGGTTGCCGCGTACATGTCCTGCAGGTTCGCGCCCTCGGGAAGGTCGCGCAGGCCGTATCGCACGCCGTCATAACGGGCGAGGTTGGACGATGCTTCTGCGGGGGCGATGATGTAATAAGCTGGCAGCGCATATTTGGTGTGCGGCAAAGATATCTCGACGATTTCCGCGCCGGCGTCCTTCAGCCAGTCGATGCCCTGCCGCCACAAAGCATCGATTTCGACGGGCATGTTGTCGACCCGATATTCCTTGGGGATGCCGATCCGCTTGCCAGCCATGTTCGCATTCAGCCCGGCCTCCCATGTTGGCACCGGGAGCTCGAGCGAGGTCGCGTCCTTGGCATCGAAACCCGCCATCGCCTCAAGCATGATCGCGCAATCGCGCACGTCGCGCGCCATCGGGCCGGCCTGATCGAGCGATGAAGCAAACGCCACGACACCCCATCGCGAGCATCGGCCATAGGTCGGCTTGATACCCGAAATGCCGGTAAAGGCGGCGGGCTGACGGATCGACCCGCCGGTGTCGGTGCCCGTTGCGGCCGGGCACAGCCGCGCCGAGACCGCAGCCGATGATCCGCCAGACGAACCACCCGGCGCCATCGCCGCGTTGCCGCCGTCGCCCCGCCGCCACGGCGAGATCACGTTGCCGAAGGCGCTTGTCTCGTTCGACGATCCCATCGCGAACTGATCCATGTTGAGTTTGCCGAGCATGCCCGCACCCGCTGCAAACAAATTGCCCGATACGGTCGATTCATATGGCGGCGTGAAGCCTTCGAGGATCAGGCTGCCAGCGGTCGCGGGAACGCCCTTGGTGCAAAACAGATCCTTCATGCCGATCGGCACGCCGGCCAGCGGCTTGAGCGTTTCACCAGCGGCACGTGCAGCATCGGCCTCTCCCGCGGCAGCAAGCGCGTGATCGGGCGTTTCGACGAGGAATGCGTTGAGTGCCTTGGCCCGGCTCACCTTGGCAATGAAGCCATGCGCCACTTCGACAGCCGAGAAATCGCCTTTGCGGACGCCGTCGCGGATTTCGGCGACCCCCAGATCGGTCAGCTCGGTCATGATTTTGATTCCTGGATCCCGGCCTGCGCCGGGATGATCGAATGCTGTCGTACCGCCATCATTCGATCACCTTCGGCACAGCAAAAAACCCGTGCTCGGCCTGCGGCGCGTTGGCGAGGACAGCGTCGCGGACATTGCCCCCCGTCAGCGGATCGGCGTTCACGACGTCGTCGCGCAGCCGCAGCGTGTTGGCGATGACGGCGGTCATCGGCTCGACCGAGCTCGTATCCACCTCGCCCAATTGCTCGATCCAGCCCATGATATTATCGAGCTCGGGCGCAATCCGCGCGGCCTCTTCCTCGGTGATGGCGATCCGGGCGAGGCTCGCGATCTTCTTTACGGTGGCGATATCAACTGACATGCAGCGGCGGCTAGCATCGTGCGGGGCGACCGCGCAACCTATTCAATAGCACTAGTCGAATGCCGTCCCGACGGGCGCGCCGCCGACAAACACCTGTCGCCGCTTTACCGCGCGGATTTCGACCTGCCCCTGGCGCAGCGCTGCGCGGCTTTGCGTGCTTGCGGCCGGATCGGGTTTGGGGCGCTCCCGCTCGGCAACGACGGTCCAGACGCCATCGGCACCGGCGCGAAGCACCGCCGGGCAACTGGCGCCATAATAGACACCAGCCTCATCAGCGGGCGGCAGGCAACCCTCGGCGAGCGCCACCGCCTCAGTGTCGCCTGCGCGGAACAGCACTACACAGGCCGATGCGCTGCGATCGCCGCAAACATTGGCATCGGTCAGCCTGGCCTTCAGCGATTCGGGCAGCGCCGCGGGCGCAGGCAAAATGCGCAACCGCTGCTCGATCGGCACGGTCGTCATCTCCTGAAAGCCGTATCGGCTCTTCATCGCCAGCGCGTCGGTCGCGCGCTTGGCAATATCTGCGTCGCTCGATTTCGAGAGCCGGATCAGCACGACGCGGCCCGGCGGGCCATAATCGAAAGCCAATGCGCCCCATTGGAAGCGATCGGCGGCCACCTTGCCGCTCGACAGGCGCGCGAGTTGATCATTTGCGGCGATCGCGTTGAACCCGGGAAGCGGCGTCGCCAGCAACAGCGCGATGAGGGCAATGCCAACCGCGATATGGAAATTGGCCGGTCGCGCGTAATCAGCCCAGTCGCCGCGACCGCGCACCACCGCCAGCAGATATGCAGCACCGTAAACGCAAGCGAGCACCACGATCACCAGCGTCCATATCCCCTCGGGTGTCCAGCCTGTCTCGTGCACCTGCCGCGCAACCCCGATCGCCGCAATAATCGCCAGCGGCAACGTGGTGATCGCCAGCACCAGCGCGCTGATCCGCAACACCGGATTGCGCGCGCCATCCTCCGCCCCGTTGCCGATGACGGCGTTGGCAAGGATCAGCGCGCCGAATACGCACGATAGCGCAATCGGCGTCGCGCTGCCGGTGCTGCTCCACAGCAAGGCAGGGCCTGTGAGCGGCAGCGCGATCAAAAACACGACCAGCCCGACCGCCAGCACGGGGGCCAATATCGACAGCACGGCGGTCACGACCCGCTGGAGCAACCGGACAACGCCGTCGCGTTCACGCAACAGCCCCAGAGACGCACCGAAGGATACCCCCAGCAAGGCGGCGTCGAACCATTCCTTGCGCAGCAATTCTTCCAGAAATTTCAGATTGATGAGCGAGAACAGCGCTGACAACAGCCACGCAAGCAGAAACGTGATGCCGACGAAAATCCAGCACGCCAGCCACAGCACCACATTGGTCCAGGCATGACTGTGCAATCGGGCATAGGGAAATCGCAGAGCGCCTTCGTCGCGCGCCGTCTGGAACAGCGGCGTCGCCACCGCGATGCCCAGGCATCCACTCGCCAACGGCCAGCCGAACCACCATCCGCCAGCGCTCAACGGCCCGTTCCAATAGCTGATCCCGGCCATAGCCAGCCCCGCACCCAGCGCAAAGCCGATCGCCCAGATCAGCCGGATGCGTTCCGCTGCAAAACCGAAGCAGAACGCGCAGGCCGAAATGCCGAACGCCGCCGCAATCAGGGCAAAATCCGGCGCGGGCGTGATGGATTTGGTTAGGTATTGCACGGCAACCGCGCTTCCGGTGCCGATCACGGCGAGCAGCGCGGGGCGGACGGGCCAATCGGTCGCCTGCGATGTCTCGTCCATCTGCTCTCTCCCGTCCACACCATTGCCGCCATTTGTGGCCGATGGGCAATTGCCAGTCCCGTCCGCATCGGGCACGAACCAAAGCCATATCATGTGACCCGCGATCGTTACATCGACGTGGCATGATCGTTCGGAGAGTGCCGCTTGGCCCGCAAATTCCTTTATGTGATCGCCTTCCTGATCGTGATGACCATCGCCGCTGCCTTTGCCTATCGGATGTTCGGTGCGCAGATGATGCGCGCCGCTCTGGTGCCGTCATCGGCGTTCGAGGCAATGCCCGCAGTAAAGCCCGTCACCTATGCCGAATCAAAGATGTGGATCGCGCGGCCCGACAAGCCGGGCAATCCTGCGCTGTGGACACCGCCCGGATATTCACCCGCCGCCAATCCCGGCGCTGCGTTGTTCTTCATCCACCCGACTTCGTATCTGGAACGTAGCCGCTGGAACGCCCCGCTCGATGATCAGATCGCTAATGACCGCGCCGCGCTGTTCCTGCGGGGGCAGGCAAGCGCCTTCAACGAAAGCGCCGCCATCTGGGCGCCACGCTATCGCCAGGCGACCTTCGGCGCGTTCCTGACGACGCAAGCCGAGGCGCAGAAGGCGCTCGATCTCGCTTATGGCGATGTCGTCGCCGCCTTCGAGGAATTCCTTAATCAGGTCGGTCCGGATCGTCCGATCATCCTTGCCGGGCACAGCCAAGGCGCGCTGCACCTCAGCCGATTGCTGCGTGAGCGCGTGGCCGGCACACCGATCGCGAAACGGATCGTCGCTGCCTATGTCGTCGGCTGGCCGATTTCGCGCAGTGCCGATCTGCCGTTGATGGGCCTGCCCGAATGCCAGACGGCGGACCAAGCAGGCTGCATCCTGTCGTGGCAAAGCTTTGCCGAGCCCGCCGATCCGTCGATGATCCTCGAAACGTTCGATGCGACAACGGGCTTCGATGGCCAGCCGCGAAAGGGCACGCCGCTGGTGTGCACCAATCCCGTCACCGGCACACCCGACGCCACCGCCCCGGCGAGCGCCAATCTGGGCACATTGATCCCTTCGGCGGATTTCTCGACCGCGACGATCGTGGCGGCGCAGCTTCCCGCACGCTGCGATGGACGCGGCTTTTTGCTGATCGGAGAGCCACCCGCGGCGTTTGGCCGATATGTGCTGCCGGGCAACAACTATCATGTGTTCGACTACAGCCTGTTCTGGGGCAATGTGCGCGCCGATGCGGCGCGCCGGCTGGCATCGTTTCAAACGCGGTGATCACGACCGATCTCGCCGTCTTCCGGGCGACGCTGCCGCAGGGCGGGCGGCTGCTCGGGCTCGATGTCGGCACCAAGACGATCGGCACGGCTCTGTGCGATGCAGGGTGGAGCTTTGCCAGCCCGGCGCTGCTCATCCGCCGCAGCAAATTCATGATCGACAAGGCAGCAATCGTGGCGCTGGCGAGCCAGCAATCGGCCAGCGGACTGGTGATCGGCCTGCCGCTCAATCTCGACGGCAGCGATAGCCCGCGCACCCAGTCAACCCGCGCGTTCGCCCGCAACATGGACGATGCGGGCCTGCCCATCCTGCTCTGGGACGAGCGCTGGTCCACCCAAGCCGTCGAGCGGCAGATGATCGACGAGGACATCAGCCGCGCCAAGCGCGCCGAACGCATCGACAAGATCGCCGCCAGCTATATCCTGCAAGGCGCGATCGATGCGCTGATGGCTACTGTGCCATAATGCCCGATCATCGGGCTATTGTGCCATAACGCCCGATCAGGCGGCGTTCCGCGATTGCGCCTGCGCATCGAGCATCGGGTAAAGATCGCGCTCTTCACGCATGATGCGCTGCTGCAACGCGCCAGCGATCTTGCGCGTATCGCGGGCAAAACCGGGCCAGTCGGCAGCGATGCTGTCGATCGTCCAGCCATTGGCATATGCAAGATAGGCCTCCGCCAATCCGCCCATTTCATCGGCAAACCGCTTTGCCAGCATTTCGGTGCGCGGATCGCCGCAGGATTGCAGGCGAGGATAGAGCAGCCGATCCTCCTTGGCGAGGTGAGCGATCAACACCCGGGTCAGCTTCCACCGGATCGATGACAGGCCGGGCGCAGGTCCGTCGGCGCTTGCAACCGCGGCCAACAATTGCACTGCGAGCTGATCGAGTTCGGTGTGCTCGGCAGAGAGATCTTGCCTGGTCAACATGGTTCGATCAAACCCTTTGTGCGTGACTCTCCATCGACGGCAACATAGTCTTCATATCGTTGCCAATTCGTTGCACCGGTTCGTCGTCCAGCCACATTATGGCAGTGCTCGATCAGCCCTTGCCCAACGCTTTACGCGCCACCTTCTCGAGTTCGGGGTCGAGCGGCGGTGGGTCCATCGGCACAGCGGCCTCCAGCCGATCCGCGATTATCGTCAACGCGGCGATCCGGGCGGCTTTCTTGTCGTTGCCGTCGATCACGTGCCAAGGGCCCCAGCGCGTATCGGTGCGGCGGAACATCTCCGCCATCGCGTCGAGATAGTCGGCGCGGTGGCTGCGGTTACGATAGTCATCGAGCCCCGTCTTCCAGCGTTTCCATGGGTGATCGAGCCGCGCCTTCAGCCTTTTGTCCTGCTCGTCCTGCGTCACGTGCACGAACAGCTTGATGATCGTCGTGCCCGAATCGGCTTGTTGCGCCTCGAATTCGTTGATCTCGTCATAGCCGCGCCGCCAATCTGCTTCGGTCGCGAATTTCTCCACGCGCTCGACCAGGACGCGACCGTACCAGCTGCGATCGAACACCGCGATGTCGCCGTCCATCGGCAGGCGGTGCCAGAAACGCCACAGGAAATGTCGCGCCCTTTCCTCAGGGGTCGGCGCGGCGATCGGCCAGACCTCGAAATAGCGCGGGTCCCATTCCGCTGCCAGCCGCTGGATGATGCCGCCTTTGCCGGCTGCGTCCCACCCCTCGAACATCACGATCGCGCGCTTCTTGTGACAGATATGCGCGACCTGCGCGTGCGACAGGCGCTTTTGCAGCTTTTTCAGGTCGTCGTCATAATCGCCGTCATATTTGGCGCCGGTCTCGAAATCGGAAAGGTTGATCGTCACGTCGCGTTCACTCCGCTGCCGCCGGTATCTGAACGTTCCACGCGCCGCGGCGACGCAACACCAGCAGATAATATAGTGCGGACAGCAGCATCTGCGCGCCGGTCATGATCAGGCCGGGTCGCCCCTCGCGCAGATCGAGCCAGTTGAGGCACATGACATAGCCGAGCGCCGCGAGCGTGAGCAAAGGCGCGAGCGGATAAAATGGGCTGCGAAACGGTACATCGTCCAGCATCCCGCGCCGTCGCCCGACGATGAGCGCGAGCGCGATGCCGGCATAGATCGCCACCAGCCCGGTGCCGCTGAGCACGAGCAACAATTCGAGCGGCATGAAGCAACAGGCGATGCCCGCCCCACCAACGATGAGCGTGCCGACCCACGGCGATCCGAAGCGCGGATGGATCGCCGTCAGCCACACGTCTATCGGCCGACCCCAGCATTTGTCTCGCGCCGTCCCGTAGAAAAAACGCGCGCAGGCAAGGATGCACGCGATCACCGCGTTGACGATCGACAACGCGACGCCGAGCGACACGAGATCAGCGGCGAACCCGCCAGCGCGCATCCGCACGATCAGGCCAAAGGGGTCATCGGCATTGAGCAACGTCGGCAGATCGGGTGCACCGACCAGCACGGCCAGCATCGGTACGCCCTCACAAACCAGCGTCAGCACAACCGCCCACAACACTGCCACCGCAATCTTGCGCGGCGCGTTGAGCATTTCCTCGCCGAAATAGACCGCCGCCCCGTAACCGTTGAGCGCAAAGATCGCGATCGAGGTGGCCAGGCCGATCGCGGCGGGGGTGGCCGGGACCAGCGCGTCGCCCGAAAGCATCAGCGGATGGGTCAGGAAATCGCCCATCGGCCGCACCGCTTCGCCAAAACCGAGCAGGATCACCGCCAGAACGGCCAGCAATTCGATTAACAGAAAGATTCCCGTGATCCACGCGTTGACTCGGATCTGAAGGATCGAAACCAGCGTCGCCCCGCCGATCACCGCGACCGCGAGCGGAATTTGCGGCAGGTCCGGGATCACCATCCCCAGAACGGCGCTGAGCCCAAGCCCGATTGCAGGCGGAAACAGCAGGTTGTTGAACACGTTGACGCCGAGCATAACGAAGCCCGGCAACGGCCCGAGCGTGCGCGCAACCATTACATATTCGCCCCCCGCGACGGGCCAGGCGGAGGAGAGTTCGGCATAGACAAAGGCGGTCGCGATGCAGACGAGGCTGGCAAGCAGCAACGCCCATACAGCCCCCGTCCCCGCCACCCGCAACATGCCGGGCACGATGACGAACAGCGAGGAAACCGGGCTGGTAACCGACAATGTGAGGAACAGCACGCCGACCACGCCGATGCTGCGCACGAGCGCGGCGGGCGGGGCCGGTTGCAACTGGCTTTCGAGCATGCTCCCCCTTTATTCTTCAGGCGGCCGGCATGCTTTCGCCGCCAACCGTGCCGCTACGATACGGGCTTGGCCGGCTGCACTTCTAGGGTGCGGATATTAAGTTCTCGCAACTGCTTTGGCGTGGCGAAGTTCGGCGCGCCCATCATCAGATCTTCGGCCTTTTGCGTCATCGGGAAGGTGATGACTTCGCGGATATTGGGTTCATCCGCCAGCAGCATCACGATCCGGTCGA
>JBBRMV010000031.1:0-35167 GCA_038230675.1 Sphingomonadales bacterium
CGTTTTCACGGGGCTTTTGGTGGAGCCGCCGGGTACTGCCCCCGGGTCCGCTGCATCTAGTCTACGCTGCACTTTATCACCATAGCCGGAGCGAACCCCGGCAAGACCCATATAGGGTCGCTGTAATTTAATGAAAAGCCCGCCTTTCACTCGCCATAATGCGCGTGCATAACGATCGAGTTATGTTGACGCAGCGTTCCCGTTACGCCCTTCGCGCGATGCTTTTCCTCGCCGAAGCCACGCCCGGCTCTCCACCGATCCCCACCAACCGGATCGCGAGCGAGGCCAATGTGCCGCGCAAATTCCTGGAGCTTATTTTGGCGGACCTGCGCGAGGCGGGTTTCCTGCACAGCCACCGGGGCAAGATGGGCGGCTATTGCCTGTCGCGCCCGGTCCATCTGATTTCGCTTGGCGAGATCATCCGGGTGATCGAGGGGCCGCTCGCGCTCGTCCCTTGTGTCAGCCGCACCGCGTATAAGCGCTGCGCCGACTGCAAGAGCGAGGCGAGCTGCGCGATCCGCCACGCGATGATGCGCGTGCGCGACGAAACCGCGCGGATTCTCGACGGCACCAGCCTCGCCGATGCCCTCGCCGAGGATCTGGCAGCGGCTTAGGCCGCGTCCGGCTTCGTCAACGCATCCCTAATTTCCCGCAATAGCGTCACATCGGCGGGCTCGGCAGCGGGTGCCGCATCGGGCTTGGGCGCAACGCGATTGGCGGCGCGCACGATCAGGAAGATGATGAAGGCGAGGATCAGGAAGTTGATCGTCACCGTCACGAATTCGCCGTAGCCGAGCAGTGCCACGCCCGCCTTTTTGAGCGCCGCATAATCGGTCAGCGAGCCGGTGTAGGTTGCCGGCACCGGGCCGAGCTTGATAAAGTAGCTGGAGAAATCCGCGCCGCCAAAGATCGCGCCGACCACCGGCAGGATGATATCATCGGTCAACGACTTGGTGATCGTGGCGAATGCCGCGCCGATGATGACGCCGACCGCGAGATCGAGCACATTGCCGCGCGCGATGAAATCCCTGAACTCCTTGAACATCGACGCCTCCAATACAATGTGTGTTACGCGAATAGGACGCCGCAAGGCTTCCTGCTCGAAATGACTTGGGTAAGTGAGGGCGGCTCGGCTAAAAGGTCAAGCCACGGGTTTGGAGGAACTACCGACATGAAGCTTCGTCTCGTCACTGCGCTGGCTGGTGCCGCGCTCCTTTCCGCCTGCGGGCTCAACAGCGTGCCGACGGCGGAAGAGGCCGCAAAGGCGCGCTGGGCCGATGTCCAGAATGAATATCAGCGCCGCGCCGATCTCGTCCCCAATCTGGTGTCGACGGTGAAGGCCGCCGGCGCGCAGGAAAAAAGCATCCTCGTCGAGGTGACGCAGGCGCGCGCCGCGGCGAACACGATCCGCGTCTCGGCATCCGACCTGACCGATCCGGCAAAGCTCGCGCAGTTCGATCGTACGCAAGGCGCGCTCGGGCTGTCGCTGCAGCGGCTGCAGGAGGCCTATCCGGAGCTGCAATCGCAGGAAGGATATAAGACGCTTCAGGCGCAGCTCGAAGGCACCGAAAACCGCATCACGATCGCCCGCCGCGATTATAACGGCGCGGTGCAGAAATATAACACCGTGATCCGCACTTTCCCCGACGCGGTCGGCGCCAAGATCTTCTACGGCGCGAAGCCGCTGGTGCCGTTTGCCGCAACGACCCCCGGCGCCGATACCGCGCCCAAGGTCGATTTCGGAAACGCCAGCTGATCCGCATTATCGCCCTTATCGTGGCGCTGCTGATCGGCAGCGCGACGGCATCCGCGCAGACCTTTCCGCCGCTCACCGGGCGGGTGGTGGATGCAGCGCATGTGCTGTCACCTGAGCAGATCGCGGCGCTGGAAGCGCAGTCCGCGGCGATCGAGCAGGCGTCAACACGGCAGTTCGTCGTGGCGACGATCCCTGATCTGGAAGGCTATCCGATCGAGGATTACGGCTATCGGCTCGGGCGCGCGTGGAAGATCGGCCAGGGTGAGGCAAGCAACGGCATCATCCTGATCGTCGCCCCCAACGACCGCAAAGTGCGGATCGAGGTCGGCTATGGCCTGGAGCCGATCATGACCGACGCATTGTCGAGCGTGATCATCCGCGACACCATCCTGCCCAAGTTTAAGGCGGGCGACCTTCCCGGCGGGATCATCGCCGGCGCCAGCCAGATCGCCGAGCAGATGAAATTGCCGCTTGAGGCAGCTGAGGCACGCGCGGCCGCGCTGGCCAGGGAACGCCCTGCCAAGCGGCGCCAGGACAGCGCCGGCGACTGGGGCGTCGCGATCGTCATCGTCATCATCATCATCTTCGTCGTGTTGCCAATGATCTTCGGGCGGGCGCGCGGGCGGCGCTATGGCGGGCACGGGTTTGGCAGCACGGTCGGCAATGTCGTGCTCTGGTCGGCGCTCAACAGCCTGTCGGATCGCGGTGGTGGCTCCGGCTGGGGCGGCGGCGATGGCGGTGGCGGTGGCTTTTCCGGCGGCGGCGGGTCGTTTGGCGGCGGCGGATCATCGGGGAGCTGGTGATGGCACGGATTACGGGGCTCAGCGCCGCCGAGCGCGATCTGGTGACGGCGGCGGTCACCAAAGCGGAACATGGCACCGACGGCGAAATCGTCACGATCGTGAGCCAGCGGTCCGATCCCTATAACGATGTGGCGCTGCATTATGCGGTGCTGGCGATGCTGGTGGTCGTGGCGCTCGCGGCGCTCGATCCGGTGGGTATCGAGGCGAAGCTGGCGATCTTTTCAAACGGCTGGGCAACCGACAGCGATCACCGTGACCTTCCCTTCACGCTGCTGATCGTCGAGACGATCGTTTTTCTCGTCGTGCGTTATGCACTCGCCTGGGCGCCGATCCGCCTGGCACTGACGCCAAAATCGACCCGGTCGCGCCGGGTGCGGCGCCGCGCGGTGCAATTCTTCAAGGTCGGCGCCGAGCGACGCACGCAGGCGCGGATCGGCATCCTGCTCTATCTCTCGCTCGACGAGCACATCGCCGAGATCGTCGTCGACGAGGCGATCCACGGCAAGGTCCCGCCTGAGCGCTGGGGCGATGCGATGGCCGCGCTGATCGCCAAGGTCCGCGAAGGCAAGCCCGGCGAGGGCATGGCCGCCGCCGTGACCGCGATCGGCGCGATCGTCGCTGAACATTTCCCCAAGACCGACGATGATGTGAACGAACTGCCCGATCGGCTGATCGAACTTTGAGTGTTCCCGACCATGATGCGCCCATCGAGACGATGTGGGAGGGGCGCTTCATCGTCGCAAAAAAGCGCGGGCGGTGGGAATATGTCGCACGCACGCGGGGTATGCGCGCCGCCGTGGTGCTCGCGGTCGATGCCAGTCACGTCATCCTCGTCGAGCAATACCGCGTGCCGCTCGGCCGCAATTGCCTGGAACTGCCCGCAGGATTGATCGGCGACGAAGGCGACCCCGACGAGCCCGCCGAAACCGCCGCCGCGCGCGAGCTTGAGGAGGAAACCGGCTACCGCGCGGGTCACGTATCGACGGTCGGCGAGTTCTATTCCTCGCCCGGCATGGTCTCCGAATGCTTCACGCTAGTCCGCGCGAGTGGGCTGATGAAGGTGAGCGAGGGTGGCGGTGAAGGCGACGAGAATATCATCGTTCACCGGGTGGTGCTTGCGTCCATCGCCGATTTCGTTGCGGCAAAACGGGCGGCGGGCGTGGCGATCGACGTGAAGCTGCTGTTGCTGTTGGGCGCCGGGATGATTGGTGAGGCGGCTTAGGGTCGGGTTCGCTTCACTTGAAAAGCCCCAACGTTCGTTCGCCCTGAGCTTGTCGAAGGGCTGCCCTTCTTCTCGACCGTGAAAAAAAGGCAGGGCTTCGACGAGCTCAGCCCGAACGGCGAGCAAAACTTACGGTAACGCCAAGACTTACCGAAAGTTATCCGCATAGGCCTGCAGCTTGAGCGACCGCTCCGGTGCCGGGATCACATGCGCCTCCAGCCCCTCGCGCGCGGCGTAGGCGAGCGCTGCCTCGGCACTTGGAAAGCCGAGACGGACCTGATCGCGCGTATCGCCCGATCCGGCCCAGCCGGTGAGCGGATCGGGCTTTTTCGGCTCGGCTGGCTCGAATTCCAGCACCCAGCCCTGCGTGCGGGCGCGGCCCGATTGCATCGCGTTTTTGGGGCGTTGATAGATGCGCGCTGTCGTCATGGAGCTACCTTAGCTTTGTTGTGCGCGGCGCGCATCAGCATTCTTGGTGCGCAGCGTCGCCGATGCGCTCGCCGGATCGTCGGGCCAGGGATGGCGCGGATAGCGCCCGCGCATCTCGCGCGCGACGTCGGCCCAGCTGCCCGCCCAGAAGCCGGGCAGGTCGCGCGTCGTCTGGATCGGGCGGCCGGCGGGCGAGGTGAGGCTCAGGACCAGCGGCACCTGTCCCCCCGCGATCATCGGGTGCGCCGCAAGCCCGAACAAGGCCTGCGGGCGCAGCTCGACGGTCGGCCCTGCTTCGGCGGTGTAATCGATCTCGTGACCGCTACCCGCCGGCGACTGGAAGTGCGTTGGCGCCAATCGGTCGATCGCGCGCATTGCCTCCCACCCAATCAGACCGCGCAATGCATCGATCAGGTCACCCGTCGCAACCTGATCCAGCCGGCGCTTGCCCACGAGCAGTGGCTCAAGCCACTCGTCCGCGCGCGCCAGTAACGCGGCATCGTCAAGCGCCACCTCCGGCGCGCCATGAGTAGCGGCAAAGGCGGCGCGGGTGCGGATCGCGGTGGCGGCATCGCTCCACGGCAGCAGCGACAGGCCATGCGCACGCAGGCCACCTAGCAGGGCCGCTGCTATCGCCGCTGGATCTGCACTGGAATTGGGTCCGCTGCCGAGCGTGACCGCGCCGAGCCGCCGTTCGCGCATAGCGGAGACGCCCCCGGTGGCCGGATCGAACATGACCGTCCGCCGAATCTCGATCCGATCGCCGAACAATGCCTCGACCGCCGCCTGATCGATCGCGGCGGCAGAGAGGATGCGCGCGCCCGTCGCCATTCCCTGTGTTTCAGCGACCGCCAACCACTCGCTGCGGGCGAGCGACGTCGCGGGATCGAGCTTGAAGCCACGCCCGCCGACCGAGGCCCAGCGATCGCCCGATGCATCGCGCCGCCGCGACAGCCGATCGGGAAAGGCCAGCGCGATGCAAGTGGCGATGTCGTGTTCTCCCCTCCCGCTTGCGGGAGGGGGTTGGAACAGGGGCAGTTCCGGGCGCAGCGCTTTTGACTGCCCCTCTCCCCCACCCTCTCCCCTGAAGGGGAGAGGGAGAAGCTTGGCCCAGCGCGCCGCCAGCTTGCGCGCGCTTTCCGCCCTGCCACCGCGTTCGCTGCGCCACCGCCGAAGCCGTGTCTCCAGATCGGGATCGCTGCCGCCAAGGCCCCGCTCGCCCAGCAGCACCGCAATTTCGGCGGCAATCATGCCAAGCCCGATCTTGCCCGCCTCGATCAGCATATGCCCCAGTCGCGGGGGCAACGGCATTGCGGCGATCGCCTCGCCATGCGCGGTTGGTCGACCCCCACCGTCGATCGCGCCAAGTGCCTCCAGCCGGCGGCGCGCCTCATCGATTGCGGCAGCAGGCGGCGGATCGATCCAGCGCAAGCCGCGCGGATCGGCAACACCCCAGATCGCGCAATCGAGCATGAGCGCCGACAGGTCAGCCTCCAAAATCTCGGGCGGGTCGAACCGAGGCAGGCCAGCGGTCGCTGCCTCTTCCCAAAGCCGATACGCGGTGCCTTGCCCCTGCCGTGCCGCGCGACCAGCGCGCTGGATCACCGATGCCTGGCTCGCACGTTCGGTGACGAGCCGCGTCATCCCCGCCGCGCGATCATATCGCGGCCTTCGCGACAGTCCTGAATCGACGACGATGCGAATGCCGTCGAGCGTCAGGCTGGACTCGGCGATCGATGTCGCGAGCACCAGCTTGTGGCGCCCGGACGGGTCGGGTGCGATCGCGGCGCGCTGCGCAGCGGGATCGACACTGCCATGCAGTTTATGCAGCGCCACCTGATCCGTCAGGCCGCCCAGTCGCTCGGCAACCCGGTCGATTTCGGCCACACCGGGCAGGAATGCGAGCACCCCGCCCTCCCCCTCGCCAATCGCGGTGCGGATCGCCGCCGCCATGCTGTCCTCGATCCGCTGCTCGCTCGCGCGACCCAGATAGCGCAGCGCCAGCGCGTGGCTGCGCCCCTCGCTCTCGATGACGGGCGCATCACCCATCAGGGCGGCAAAACGCGCACCGTCGAGCGTCGCGGACATTGCCAGCAAGCGCAGGTCGGGCCGAAAGCCGGCCTGGGCGTCGAGCGCGAGCGCCATCCCGAAATCGCTGTCGAGGCTGCGTTCGTGCACTTCGTCGAACAGCACCGCCGACACGCCGGCGAGTTCAGGATCGGCCTGGATGCGGGTGACGAAAATACCCTCGGTCATCACCGTCACGCGAGTGCGTGCCGACCGCCGGCTGTCCATCCGCGTCGCATAGCCGAACACCCCGCCAACAGCCTCGCCCGCGTTTGCCGCCATCCGCTCGGCGGCCGCGCGCGCCGCCAGCCGGCGGGGAGAAAGCAGCAGGATTTCGCCGGTGCACCAATTCTCGAGCAACAGCGCCGGCGCCACCGCCGTCGTCTTGCCCGCACCCGGCGGCGCGACGAGCACGGCATTCGGCCCCGCGCGCAATGCGGCGAGCAGGTCGGGCAGGACGGCGTGGATAGGAAGCACGGTCACCGCGCCGCCCTATCGCGCCCGGTGTCACGGCGCAAAGCGGCTAGCGCGCGATCGTCCGAATCGGGTACGGCGACTTGGTATCACAGCGATGCTCGCTGTTGTCAGGCGGGCGGGTAGGAGGAGCGCGTATGGCCGGCCACGCCCATCACGATCATTCGCATCAGCATGGGCACGGTCACGGGGCCGGGCATGGCCACGCGCATGCGCCAGCCAATTTCGATCGCGCCTTTGCGATCGGGATCGGGCTCAACATCGCCTTTGTCGTTGTCGAAGCAGGGTTCGGGTTCGCCGCCGATTCGGTCGCGTTGCTCGCAGATGCGGGACACAACATGTCGGATGTGCTTGGGCTTGCGGTCGCATGGGGCGGGACAGCACTCGCCCGAAAGCCACCGTCGAAGCGGTTCACCTATGGCCTGCGCGGTTCATCGATCCTGGCGGCCCTGCTCAATGCGCTGCTGCTGTTGGTTGCTCTCGGGGCGATCGTGCTCGAATCTGTACGGCGCTTTAGCGATCCGTCCCCCGTCGCTGGCTTCACCGTATCTGCGGTCGCCGCGATCGGCATCGTGATCAATCTGGCGACGGCAATGCTGTTTGCGCGGGGTCGCCAGGGCGACATCAACATTCGCGGTGCCTATCTGCACATGGCGAGCGACGCAGCCGTCTCCGCAGGCGTCGTCGTGGCAGGGCTGGTGATCTGGGCGACGCGGCTCACCTCGATCGATCCCGTCGTCAGCCTGGCGATCGCGGCGCTGATTTTCTGGCAGACTTGGGGATTGCTGCGCGAATCGGTCGAAATGTCGCTATCAGCGGTGCCGCGATCGCTCGATTATGACAGCATCGGCACGGCGCTGTCGGCGCTGGAAGGCGTGACAGGCACGCACGATCTGCACATCTGGCCGATGAGCACGACGGAGACGGTGCTGACCGCACATCTGCTGATGCCGGGCGGGCACCCGGGCGACGCGTTCTTATCGAAAGCGCAGGCGATGCTGCACGACCGCTTCGGCATTGCGCATGCGACATTGCAGATCGAGCTCGATGCCGATTGCTTTTGTTCACTCCATGACCCGCCCGCAACGCGCGCGTGATCAATAAGCGCGGGCGATCGCGAATTCGACGGCCTGCACCATCGCCGCCTTGGCTTTTCCGCTCGGGAAGATGCCGAGCGCATCGATTGCGCGCTGCCCATAATGCCGCGCGCGCGCCAGCGTATCATCGACCGCGCGGGTCGACTGGATCAACTGCGTCGCCAGCGACAGATCGGCGTCGGTCGATCGCCGCCCCTCGATCGCATCCTTCCAGAATATCCGGTCTTCGCTGGACCCGCGGGCGTAAGCGAGAATGACCGGCAGGGTCACCTTGCCCTCGCGGAAATCGTCGCCGGTGTCCTTGCCCATCGTGCCGGCGTCCGACACATAATCAATAGAATCATCGACGAGCTGGAAAGCGATGCCGAGATTGCGGCCATAGGCATCGAGCGCCGCTTCCTCCGCGTCCGACCGTTCAGCGACAACGGCCGCGATCCGGCACGCAGCGGCAAACAGCGCCGCCGTCTTCGCGCCGATGATGTCGAGATAGCGTTCCTCGGCCAGGTCGATACGGCGGGTGGCGGTCAGCTGATCGACCTCTCCCTCCGCGATGACGGCGCTCGCGTTGCTGAGTATTTTCAGGACTTTCTGGCTGCCATCCTCAACCATCAGCTCGAACGCGCGGCTGAACAGGAAATCGCCGACCAGCACCGTCGCCGGATTTCCCCAGATGTTATTGGCGGTGCGTCGTCCGCGTCTCAGATCGGAGCCATCGACCACATCGTCATGCAACAAGGTGGCGGTGTGGATGAATTCGACCGCAGCGGCCAGACGGTGGTGGCGATTGCCGGTATAGCCAAGCAATTGCGCGCTCGCGAGCGTCAGCATCGGGCGCATCCGCTTGCCCCCACCGGCGATGAGGTGACCGGCCAATTCAGGGATCAACGGGATTTGCGACTGCATCCGATCGAGGATGACGGCATTGACCAGATTGAGATCGCCGGCGACGAGCGCAATCATCGGATCGAGCGACGGATCGGGCCGTGAATCAATGCGGTGAATGGTGGCGCTCATGACTGCCGCGATGTGGCGGCTCGATGGGGCAAAGGCAAGGGCGCGGGGTTGCGCACGCGACGATGTGGACCCAAAAAGGCGCCGGATCGATCGAAGAGGTCGATGAATGAAAGGACCGGCGATGCCCGACCAGACCCTGAGCGGCTATCGCCGGAGCATCGACAATATCGATGCAGCGCTTGTTTTCCTGCTCGCCGAACGATTCAAGGTGACGCAGGCGGTGGGCCGTTACAAGGCCGAGCATGATCTGCCCCCTGCCGACCCGAGCCGTGAGGTGGAACAGATCGCCCGGCTGCGCGCGCTCGCCAACGATGCCGAGCTCGATCCGGAATTTTCGGAGAAATTCCTGCGCTTCATCATCGATGAAGTGATCCGCCATCATGAGCGCCTCCAGGCGGATTGAAGCCGCTTCGGTGGCGGGGGGAACCGAATATCCCCGCGCTTGGTTACGCTCCCGACAGGGAGAAACGCCATGGCGCATTTTCGGGTGAGTTCTGAGAAGATCGGTATCATCGCGCTCGGTGTCGTGGCGGGCGTGATGGTCAGCGGCATGGGCGGCATGGCGCTCGGCCAATTCGCGGTCGCCGGAATCGATCCGCAGCTTGCCGATACCTATCGCCAGCTTCATGCTGAACAGATTGCGGTTGAGGATCACGATCTGATGGGCAGCGTGACCCCCGTCAGCGATGACGGTTTCGACAGCACGATCGGCGCCAGCTCGCGTCAGCAAACCATCGCTTACGAACAGGGCGCTTCGTTCGCGCGCTGATACCGCGAAGAGTTGCCGCCGCGCGAGCTGCAGTCTATCGCCGCTCAATGCTCAAGCTTATCATCGGCAACAAGGCCTATTCCTCCTGGTCGCTGCGCGGCTGGCTGGCGTGCAAGCATTCAGGGCTGCCCTTCGAGGAAGTCGTCGTCCCGCTCTATGACGCCGATTGGGACAAACGCCGCGAGGGCGACGAATTCGCGCCGTCATCGGGCAAGGTGCCGATCCTGTGGGACGACGACATCGTCGTCTGGGACAGCATGGCGATCATCGCCTATCTCGACGAAAAGACGGGCGGTGACAAATTCTGGCCAAAGGACCCAGCCGCCCGCGCAATGGCGCGATCGATGGCAGCCGAAATGCATTCGGGCTATGCCGCGCTGCGCCGCAAGCACGGGATGAACGTGCGCCAGGTCTTTCAGCCGAAGACGCCCGACGACGACGTGCTGGCCGACCTTTCGCGGATCATGGAGCTATGGGCGCAGGCGCGGGCGCGCTATGGCGGGGGGGGGGAGTTCCTGTTCGGCGATTTCGGCGCAGTCGACATCATGTTTGCGCCCGTCTGCACCCGTATCGTCACTTATTCGCTGCCGATCGCGCGCTTCGCTCCCGCCTATCTCGATGCGATGTTCAGCCACCCCTACATGCAGGACTGGATTGCCGGCGCGCAGGAAGAAGAATGGGTGATCGAGCAATTCGAGCAACCCGCCAAGGCGTGAACACCTAGCGCAACCGCTCCGTCGGATAGGGCGTCCCGTCCTTGGTGACATAGCCGGCATCGGTGAAGCGCATGTCGATATCCGAATAGCTGCCGCTCGACGGGCGCGTACCCGCCCCTACCGCGATGAACACGCAGTCTTCGTTCGAGCGGTTCACCAGATGATGGCCGTTGGCGTCCCCCTGCGGAAAGGCAGCGCAGTCGCCGGCGTGCATCGCATGCTCGCCGGCATCGTCGATCAGGACGGCCTCGCCGCTCAGGATCACGATGAATTCGTCCTCATCCTCATGCCAGTGCCGCTGCGACGACCACCCGCCAGGCTTCAGCGTCACATGACTGACGCCCATCTGCGTCAGGCCACTGGCAGGCGCCAATCGCCGATACCAGCGCCCCTGCACCGGCGCATCGAAGGGCGGCGGATATCCAGTCGCGTTGGTCTGGGGGATTGTTTCGAGGTTCAGCTTGGGCAATGTCGGCTCCCATGGATATCCCCGCCACCCTGCCCGATCCCGTCGCGCTGACCAAGGCCCTGATCGATTGCGCGAGCGTGACGCCTGCCAGCGGCGCGGTGTTCGACGTGCTCGAGGCGGCGTTGCTGCCGCTCGGCTTCGAGGTCGATCGCTTCATGGCGGGCGGGGCGCCTGACGGGCCGGTCGAAAACCTGCTCGCGGTACGCGGCAGCGGCGGCCGGCATTTCGCTTTTGCCGGGCACCTCGATGTCGTGCCGCCGGGCGAGGGCTGGTCGGGCGACCCCTTCACTGCGGAGGTCCGCGGCGGCCTGATGCACGGACGCGGTGCCGTCGACATGAAGGGAGCGATCGCGGCCTTCGCCGCCGCCGCAGCGCGCGTGCCAGCGGGTGCCGGCACGATCAGCCTGATCATCACCGGCGATGAGGAAGGCCCCGCCACCCACGGCACCACCGCGCTGATCGAGCGGATGGCGGCGCGCGGGCTGAAACCCGATCTGTGCGTGGTCGGCGAGCCGACTTCGGTCAACCGGACGGGCGACATGATCAAGATCGGCAGGCGCGGATCAGTGAATATCTGGATCGCGGTGCCGGGGCGGCAGGGCCATGTCGCCTATCCCCACCTCGCCGACAATCCGATCCCGAAACTGATCGCGATCCTGGCGGAGATCGAGGGCATCGTGCTGGATCAAGGGAACGCGTGGTTCCAGCCCTCCAACATCGAAATCACTGATCTGAACGTAGGCAATCAGGCGACAAACGTGATCCCTGCGCTTGCGGGGGCGCGGCTCAGCATCCGCTTCAACGATCTCCACAAAGGTGCCGATCTTGTCGCGCGGATCGAGGCGATCGTGCACCGCCACGCGCCGAATGCCCGGGTGACGCCGCGTATTTCCGGCGAGGCATTCCTTACCGAGCCCGGTGCCTTCTCCACCCTGATCGGCGACGCGATCGAGCGTCGCACAGGCGCCCGGCCCGAATTGTCGACGACAGGGGGCACGTCCGACGCGCGGTTTTTGTCAAAGCTTTGTCCGGTGGTCGAATTCGGGCTGGTCAACGCGACAATGCACAAGCTCGATGAGGCAGTCGCAGTCGATGATCTGGTGCTGCTCGCCGAAATCTACGCCGATATCGCGGTCGCCGCACTCCAGTCCGCCAGCGGCTGACGCTTGTCGGTGCGCGACCAGGCGATAAAGTCTTCCTCGTCCATCGGCTGAGCAATGGCATATCCCTGAATGACGTCGCAGCCGATGACGCGCAGCACATCTGCCTGCGCCTGGCTCTCGATCCCCTCGGCAACCGCTTCGCAGCCCAAACCGTGGATCAGCCCGATCACCGCATGAACGATGGTGCGTGCCTGGGGTTTGTCGGCGATGTGTTCGATCAGGCTGCGATCGAGCTTCTCGCGGTCGACCGGCAGATCGCGCAACCGCGCAAGGTTGGAATAGCCGGTGCCGAAATCGTCGATCGCGATCGTCGCACCGTCTGCACGAAGCGAGGCGATCGCCTCGATCACCTCATCGCTGCAATGCATCGCGAGCGTTTCGGTGATTTCGAGTTCGAGCAGCCGCGCGGGCGCGTTGGCTGCCTGCATCGCCTCGCGCAGGCGCCGGAAGAAGCCCAGATGATCGAGCTGACGGGGGCTGATGTTGATGGCGAGGCGCTGCTCGATGCCCATTTCACCCCAGCGCGCGATCGTATCGGCGACGGTTTCTATCACCCATTCGCCGATTTCGACGATCAGCCCCGTTTCCTCGGCGCGCTTGATAAAGGTGCCGGGCAGGCGGAGGCCAAAACGCGGATGGCGCCAGCGCAGCAACGCTTCGGCAGCCACAATGCGGCCCTCCTGAACGCTGACCTGAGGCTGGAATACCAGCGCGAACTGGTTGCGCTCGATCGCCTCGCGAAGATCGCTTTCTAGCTGGGCACGATCGGCGATTTCGGTGGCGAGGCTGTCGGAGAAATATTCGGCACGACCGCGCCCCATTGCCTTGGCATGGTACATCGCGGCATCGGCGGCGCGCATCAGATCGGTCAGGGTCGAGCCGTGCTCGGGCCGCATCGCAATGCCGATCGACGCGCCGATCTCGACATCGTTGCCGACCAGATCGAAGGTTTCGGCAAGCGCAAACAGCACACCCCGGCTGATCCGTCCAGCATCGGCCGGGCCGGCAAGATCGGGGAAGAACATGGTGAATTCATCACCCGCCAGCCGCCCGAGCAGCGGCTGCGGCGCGCCCGATTCGACCGTCACCCGGTCGGCGACCGCGCGCAGCCGATTGGCGACCATGCCGAGCAGCATATCCCCCATCGCATGCCCCATCGTGTCGTTGACCGCCTTGAAACGATCGAGATCGATGAAGAACAGCGCGGCATTGTTGCCGGGGGGCATTTCACTGAGCATCCGTTCGCAGCTGCGACGAAAATTGGTGCGATTGGGCAGGCCGGTGACGGGATCGAACAATGCCAGCCGGTGAACGCTGTCCAGATTGGCGGCGATCTGTTGAAACAGGCCCTCCATTGCGGTTGCAAGCTGCGGCACATTTTCGCCTATTTCCGCAGGGATAGCGCCTTCGAGATCGCCGTGCGCCGCACGCGCGAGGCGAGCGATTGCCGAATCGATTGCCGCCGCCGTCGATGCGATCGAGCGTTCGGCCGTGGCCCAGCACATCGCCGCACAGATGATCGCCGGGATCAGCGCGCGCGAAACACTTTCTGCGTCGATGCGGCCATTGGATGTGGCGACCAGCGCCAGAATGAACGCGACGGCACCCGCCGCCATGGCAAAGCTGATGGCCCGGCTTTTGAGCGTAACGCCTTCCATCGCGGTGCCATAACCCCTTGCTGACCGGCGCGCACGCCCGGGCCGATTGGCAAAAAATGCCAGCAAAAGGTTAATATTTTCGTGGTGCCCGATCGCGCCTGAGGATGATGTAAAGTGCGCCCGTGCCGCCGTGACGCGGATGCGCCGCCCGGACGGCCGCAATCTGTGCGGCGTGACGCGACACCGCGAGCCAATCGCCGATCGCGGCGCGGATGCGTCCCCGGGCGTGCGGCCGCTCGCTTTCTGGCTTTGGCGGCTTGCCGGTGATGAGCAGCAGCACCCGGTCGCCGCGACGGATCGCCCGGTCGAGCCCCTGATCGAGCGCGACATAGGCGGTATCGAGCGTGTGATCGTGGAGATCGATGCTGCTGTCGGGCGAAATCTGCCCCCCGGCGAGGCGGCGATCCCAACTGCCGTCGAGCGTGACGCCGGGCGTGGCGCGCTTTGGCGCGGCGGGTTTGGCGAGCGGCGGCGTCGGTGGCTTGTTGACCACCGGCTTTGGTTTCGACTTCTTGGGCTGTTCGGCCGCTTGCCCGATCGGCGGCGTCGGCACGTCGCTCCGAGCGGGCCGCACCGTCGCCATCACCCGCTGCCACAGCGCCGCCTCTTCAGCGGTCAGCCGCCGCTCCGCCACCGCTGCCCCCTGAAGAAAGCCGCGCCAGCGTGCCCAGCGGCAGCAGCAGAAACGCCGTGCCGCGCGCCGCCATGCCGCCGGCGATCGCCTGAGCGTCATCGCCAGCACCCCAGAACGTGTCGAAACGGTTCGCGCCGCGAATGGCCCCGCCGGTATCCTGCACGATCCACAGGCCCGTCGCATCGGTGCGGTCGAGCGAGAGGAACACCGGCGCACCGAGCGGCACGAATTTGGGATCGGCCGCCGCACTCGTGCCGCCCGTCACCGCATAGCCGAGCGCGCCCTGTGGCGGCCCCTTTTGCTCGCGAAAGAACACGAAGCTCTTGTTCTCACGCATGATGTCGCGCCCCTCTTCCGGATGCGCGTGCAACCAGGCGACGATCCCCTGCATCGATGTTTGCCCCGGCACCAGCAGGCCGCGATCGCGCATCAACGCGCCGATGCCGGTGTAATCGCGCCCGTTCTGGCTATCGTACCCGATCCGCATCACCGATCCATCGGGGAGCCTCAACCGGCCGGAACCCTGGATTTGCAGGAAGAATATCTCGGCTGCATCGGCCGCCCAGGCGATGATCGGCGCCATGCGGTCAATCGCGCCGCCCTCAATCGCGGTGCGATCGTAATAAGGGATCAGCGCGTTGCCATCGACACGACCGCGGATCCGCTTGCCCTTCAGCGTATCGGAAAACTGGCCGAGATCGACATCGATCAGGTCGCTCGGTCGGCCATAGATCGGCACTTCATAACCACGGCCCCGCGTGCGCGCAGCCCGGATCTCTGGCTCGTAATAGCCGGTTGCAAAGGCGCGGCCATCGCCGACCTGCACGCTCTCGAAATAGCGGATGAAGAAATCGCGCGCCTCTCGGTCAGAAGCGGCATTGGCGGCGGCGCAGGCGGGTTGCCAGTCGATTGCCTTGGTCAGGCCGCTATTGTCGGTTCGCCGGGCAAGCGCGGGACACGATAGCCGGAACGCGGCAAGCGCGCGGGCGGCCTGATCCTGCCGGATCGGCAGCGCTGAAATCGGCGGGCCGGCCGTCAGCCCGGCAGATGAGGCAATCGCGCCACTCTCGACGACGCTGCCAGGGGCCGTCTGCATCGGCGCAATCGGCGTTGCCGCCACCGGCTTTCGCGCCTGGGGCGGCGCCGGACCACGCGATGGCGGGACGATCCGACCGCCGCACGCCGACAGCATCACCGCCAGCGCCAATAATCCCCACCCCCGCCGCACCGATCAGACTTCGTCGGTTTCGGCGAGCTTCCAATTGGGATCGGCGCTTTTCAGCGTCCGGGTGAAGGTCCAGATTTCCTGCGTCTCGACGGCATCACTCATCGATCCGGCGACCAGATTGCCCTCGCCGTCGCGCGTCACAGCAGCGATATCGGCATCGATGCGCACGCTCACCCGGGCGACGCGTCCCTGAACCGAGGCATCGGTGATGACTGCGCGCTCGATCGACACCAACCGGTTTTCAAGGACATGGCCGGCGGCGGCGCGCTCCGCGATCGCATCGGCAAAGCTCTTGCGCACATCATCTTCGACGAGCCAGCCGAGTGTTTCCTCATCGCCCTTCCAATAGGCCTCAAGAACCATCCGATACGCCGATTTGACGCCATCGAGAAAGCGCGTGACGTCGAAGCTCGCGTCAGCCGCGATCAGCGCGCGAATGCCCGATTCGGCCCCGCCCTCGATATTGCGGCTGGCAATCTCCCGACTTTCCGGCAGCGCCTCTATCGTGCGTGGCATCGGCTGGGAAACGAGCCGTTCCTCGGCGGGTTTGGGCAAGGGTTGTTCATGCCCGGTGCGCTTGCCGAGGACCATGTAGAGCCGGAGCGCCAGAAACCCGGCCACCATTGCGAGCAAAACGACGTATACCACCATGCCTCCAATTTGCGGCGAACACACAATATAGGCGCATTACGCCACTGTATCAAATGGTCGATCAATTGGTCGATCAAACCCCCCATCACATGCGCGTGTATCAAATGCACGAAGGGCCGCTATGATCCGTCGAAGTTGAACTGTCCCCGGTCGCCTGCTAGGCGCCGTCCGCACCGGATGGCGGGCGCCCTTTGGCGCCAGCGCTGACGACACACCAATCGGGCGCCGCCGCGACACGATCCGCCGGCAAATCCGACGAAACGAGACGAGGATGATTTCGATGGACGATCAGGAAAATGGCACCGCAATCGGCGGCGCGCCGCTGGCAAACGGGCATGACGATCTGCCGACGGTCGGCATCCTGTCGCAATATGTGAAGGATCTGTCGTTTGAAAACCCCAATGCGCCGGCAATCTATCAGTCGCAGGCGCAGCCGAGCATTGACGTGCAGTTCAACATCGGCGCAACGCAGGTCGCCGACGATATCCATGAAGTGGTGCTGAAGATCGAGGCGCGATCGGATAACGACGATACCGTCGCCTTCGTCGTCGATCTCAGCTTTGCCGGGCTGTTTGCGCTGCGCAACATTCCCGAGGATCAGCTCCAGCCGTTCCTGCTTGGCGAAGCGCCCCGCATCCTGTTCCCCTTTGCCCGCCGCGTCCTTGCCGATGCGGTGCGCGATGGCGGCTTCCCGCCGCTGATGCTCGAGCCGATCGATTTCGGCGCGCTGTATGTGCAACAGGCGCAGGCGGCGATCGAGGGCGCACAGGCCGGAACCGACGTCGGCCACGCCTGATCCCCGGCCACTGGGGGCGGCATCATGAACCTGGCCCGCGCGCTCGGCTCGGTCGGCGGTCTGACGCTGGCCAGCCGTGTGCTGGGGCTGGTGCGCGATTCTCTGTTCGCGCGTTTTATCGGGGCGAGTTTCGCATCTGACGCATTCCTGATCGCGTTTCGCCTGCCCAACATGTTTCGGGCGCTGTTTGCCGAAGGCGCCTTCAGCGCGGCTTTCATCCCGATGTTCAACCGCAAGGTCGCCGAAAAGGGCGGCGGGATGGCGGCCGGAATCAGCTTTGCCGAGGATGCGCTGTCGGTGCTGCTGCCCGTCCTGATCGTGATGACGATCGTGCTGGAACTGCTTGCCTGGCCGGTAACATGGGCGCTTTCCGGCGGGTTCCGGGGCGCAAGCGCGGCGCAGTTTGACTATGCGGTCATGCTGTCGCGGATCACCCTGCCCTATCTGCTGCTGATATCGCTCGTGTCGCTGCTCGGCGGCATACTCAATTCGCTGCAGAAATTCTGGGTGAATGCCGCCGCGCCGATCCTGCTCAACCTGACGTTGATCGTCGCGCTGCTCGCTTTCCACACCATCGATCCGCTGTTTACCGCGCGTAACCAAGCGATTGCGGTCAGCATATCGGGCGCGCTGCAGCTTGCGTGGCTGGCGCTTGCCTGCCGGGCGAACGGCGTTCGGTTGCGGATCAGGCGTCCGCAATTCACCCCCGAAGTGAAAAAGCTGATGAGTCTCATCGCGCCTGCAGCGGCGGGCGCAGGTGCTGTCCAGATCAATCTCGTCATCTCGACAGCACTTGCGGCCAGCCTGCTGCCCGAAGGATCGGTCTCCTACATCTATTATGCTGACCGGCTGAACCAATTGCCGCTCGGGCTGATCGGCATCGGGCTCGGCACGGTCCTGCTGCCGACGATATCGCGCCTGCTCGGCGGGGGGCAGGAAGCCGAGGCGATGGAGACGCAGAACCGGGGGATGGAGCTCGCGCTGTTCTTCACCTTGCCGGCAACGGTCGCGCTCATTGTCTGCGGCGTGCCGATCGTGGCGGCGCTGTTCCAGCACGGCAAGTTCACCCCGCTCAACACCGTGCTGACGGCACAGGCACTGGCGGCATTTTCGATCGGCCTGCCCTCCTATATCCTCGTCAAGGTGCTGACGCCTGGCTTTTATGCGCGCGCCGATACGACGACGCCGGTGCGGTTCGCGACGATATCGATCGGGCTCAACATCGTTTTCAACCTGATGCTGATCGTGCCACTGCGCCACATGGGGCCGCCGCTTGCGACAGCCCTTTCGAGCAGCGTCAATGTCTTCCTTCTGTACCGCACACTTCGGCTGCGCGGCCATTTCGTCCCCGATGCGCGGCTGCGCCGGCGAACGGTGCGGCTGTTGGGCGCGGCGCTGCTGATGGGGGTGGCGCTATATTTCCTCAACGATCGCTTCGCACCCTACACCACCGGGCCGGGCGTCGCGCGCTGGCTGGCGATGCTGGTGCTGGTCTCGATCGGAGGCGTGGTTTATGCCGCCGCCTGCCTCGCGCTTCGGGCATATCTGCCGTCCGATCTGCGCGCGATGTTCAAGCGGCGCGGTCCCGCTGCCAGCACGCCAAACCCAGATCAGCCAAATCCAGATGAGAAAGCCGAATAATGCGCGTCGTCTCCGGCATCCAGCCCACCGGCAATCTCCATCTCGGCAATTATCTCGGCGCGATCCGGCAATGGGTGGCGATGCAGGACGCGGTGGCGCGGGACGGCGGCGAATGTCTGTTCTTCCTCGCCGATCTCCACGCGCTGACGCAGCCGGTCGTGCCGGCCGAGCTTGCCGCGAACACGATCGAAATGGCGGCGACGCTGATCGCCTGTGGCATCGATCCGGCTCGCGCCATCCTGTTCAACCAGGCGCGGGTGCCCGCCCATAGCGAGCTTGCCTGGCTGCTGGGCGGCACCGCGCGGATCGGCTGGCTAAACCGGATGACGCAGTGGAAGGACAAAGCGGGCAAGAACCGCGAAGGCGCCAGCGTTGGCCTGTTCACTTATCCCGTGCTTCAGGCCGCCGACGTGCTGCTCTACAAGGCGACCCACGTGCCCGTGGGCGATGACCAGAAACAGCATCTGGAGCTGGCGCGCGACATCGCCGCCAAGTTCAACCAGGATTTCGGGGTCGACCTCTTCCCGCTGCCCGAGCCGCTGGTCAGCAAGGAAGCGCCGCGGATCATGAGCCTGCGCGACGGCGCGGCCAAGATGTCGAAATCCGATCCGTCCGATCTGTCGCGGATCAACCTGATCGATGGCGACGACGCGATTGTCCAGAAGATCCGGAAGGCAAAGACCGACGCGGAAGCGCTTCCTGAAACGATCGTGGACCTTGCAGACCGCGCCGAGGCGCTGAACCTCGTTACCATCTACGCAGCGCTCGCTGGGCAGTCCGCGCAGGCGGTGCTCGATGATCACGCGGGCAAGGGCTTTGGCGCCTTCAAGCCTGCGCTTGCCGAGCTTGCGGTAGCGACGCTGAGCCCGATCCGCGACCGGTTGACGGCCCTGCTTGCGGATCGCGGCGCGGTGGCCGATATTCTGGTGGAAGGTGCCGCGCGCGCTGCAACGCTTGCCGCACCCACGCTGGCGGCAGCACAGCGTGCTGCCGGGCTGCAGATTTGAGGACCGATCAGGGCGACGAGGCGACCGGCAGGTGCGTTCAACTGCTATTCACAATCGCCATGGCAATATAAGAAGACATTGATCTAATTTGTTTTTGTATCGTCAGTTGAGGGTCTTTTCGCGATGAAGAAGCCGTTTTTCGCCGTCGCCGCCCTGCTGGCCCTGGCAAGCTGCACGACAGGGTTCCAGGCAAAGGTCTCGCGCTTTCAGGCGCTGCCGGCGCCGAGCGGGCAAACCTTTGTTGTCCAGTCGTCCGATCCGCGTCTGCAGGGCGGGATCGAATTCGGCCAATATGCGCAGCTTGTGGTCGGGAAATTGTCTCAGCAAGGCTATACGCCAGCCGCCGATCCATCGCGCGCCGATCTGGTCGTGAAGCTTGAATATCATGTCGATTCGGGTCGCGAGCGCATCCAGTCATACCCTAGCCGTTATGGCGGCTTTGGTTATGGCGGTTTTGGGGGTGGTTACGGCGGATTCGGCTTTGGCGGATTCGGCTATCGGCCCTATCTGAACGGGTTTTATGATCCGTTCTTGTTCGGCGGCTATGGCGGCTTCAACGATGTGCGCAGCTACACCGTTTATACGAGCGAACTCGATCTCCAGATCGACCGGACCGATACTGGCAAGCGCGTGTTTGAAGGGACGGCGCGGGCAATGTCGACCGACAATGATCTGCCGCATCTCGTGCCCAATCTGATCGACGCGATGTTCACCGGCTTCCCCGGCAATTCGGGCGAAACCGTCAAGATCACGATCGCGCCGCCGCAGAAGCGCTGATTTCTACCCCTCCAGATCGCGGAGCAGGTTGCGCACCGCGCTGTCGACATCGGCATCGGTGTCGCGCAGTTGTTCGATCCGGCGCACGGCGTGGATGACGGTCGAATGGTCGCGCCCGCCGAACTTGCGGCCGATTTCGGGCAGCGAGCGCGTGGTGAGGCGCTTTGCCAGGTACATTGCAATCTGACGCGGGCGGGCGACAACGCGCGCACGCCGCGCTGAGACAAGTTCGATCGGCTTCAGCTCGAAATAGGTCGACACCGCGCGCTGGATTTCATCGATGGTGATCCGCCGCTGCACGCCGCGCAGGGCATCCCCCAGCGTTACCGTTGCAAAATCCATATCGATCTTGTCGCCCGTCAATTGCGCATAGGCAACCAGCCGGCTCAACGCCCCTTCAAGCTCGCGGATGTTGGCGGTGATCCGCGTGGCGATCAGGTCGAGCACATCCTCCGGCACGACCGCGCCGGGCATATCGGCCAGCTTGCGCAACAATATCGCGCGGCGCAGCGCAGGCTCTGCCGGTTTGATATCGGCGACGAAGCCTGACGAAAAACGCGAGACGATCCGCGCCTCAACGCCGTCGAGCGCCTGCGGGCTGCGATCGGCGCTGACGACGAGCCGCTTCCCCGCCGCCATCACCTCGTTGACGGTGTGGAAGAATTCTTCCTGCGTCGCATCCTTGCCGGCGATAAAATGCAGATCATCGACCATCAGCAAATCGGCCGAGCGCAGCCGCGCCTTGAACGCGTGGGTATCGCGCGCACGCATCGCCTGGACAAATTCAAACATGAAGCGCTCAGCGGACATGTAGATGACCTGCGCGCCCGGCTGCACCGCCAGGAACGCACTGCCGATCGCGTGCATCAAGTGCGTCTTGCCCATTCCGGTCGCGCCGTGGAGAAACAGCGGGCTGAATCGCGGCACCCCCGGCTCGGCGAGCGCGCGCGCCGCATTGAATGCCACCCGGTTGGACGCGTCAGTGACGAACCCGTCGAAGCTGAACCGCCGATCGAGCAGGGGCGCCGATATGGCGGGGCCCGCCGCCGCTTTCGCGATATCAGCCTTCGCGATTTCGATCACTTCCGCCTTCAGGACGGGGAGCGTTGCCACGCTCGCAGTATCGATCACGACGCGCTGGACGTGCGGCATCAGCGCGCGAAACTCCTGCAAGAGCCGCTCGGCGTAATTATTGCGCACCCAATTGGTCATGAAGGCGGAGGGCAAAGTGAGTCGGATCGTCGTCGCGTCCTCTGCCTCGGCGAGCGCCAATGGCTTCAGCCACTGATCGAACAATCGTGCGCCCGCCGATTCGCGCAAATGACCCCGAATCCGCACCCACGCCCGTTCGCGCTCGCCCGCTCCGGTCACTTCCACGGCACCCGCATTGGTCACACAACTCTCCCCTGCGGCGGAAATACGTCTCCGGCCGCCCCCTTTTCGTTGGGCGAAGGCTCCCCCCAGCCGGAATCGCATCCGCCTGCCGATGAAGCTAATCTGAAACCGCAGCGACGATCTTCGCTGCGGCGAGGTCCGATTATGAAGACCTGTGCGAGTCGGGCAAGACCTCAGATGTCAAGAATCTGAAATAAACGGGATTGACTCGCGCTCAAGCAAGGAAACGCGTCATATTTCTTTTAAACCTATGATTAGGCTAAATATTAAAAATGTCACCAATCTGACATCTGGCGAATCGCCGCAAAAGCTTGGTTTTAAGAAGCGCGGTATGCTGCTTGCCCTAATGCGGGCTTCACCATTCCAGCGATGCCGCACCGCAAACGACAAAAAGCCCGCCGGAAATGCATCCGGCGGGCGGTGTGTCCGCAAATTACTTCAGTTCAGGCGAGCGCGCCGAGCCGCTTCGTCAGCCGCGCGAACTTGCGCGATGCCGTATTCTTGTGGAGCACGCCCTTGGCGACGCCGCGGGCGAGCTCGGGCTGCACAGCCGCAAGCGCGACCGAAGCCGCTGCCTTGTCACCCGATGCAAGCGCTGCCTCCACCTTCTTGACGAAGGTGCGGATGCGCCCGACGCGATTGATGTTGATTTCTGCACGGCGGTCGTTCCGCCGGATACGCTTTTTCGCTTGTGGCGTATTCGCCATGCTCGTCAGAACCTTTTCACATGAAAAAGGGCGTGGAAGCAGGTCCCGTTCGCCCTTGGAAAGCGCGCGCCATAACGGGGCACGCGGACTTGGTCAACCTTTGTGCGTGCAGATTCAGCGCTGGCACACCCCGCACCAGAAGGTCGATCGCCCCCCTTCCGCCCGTCGCCTGACCGTCGCCCCGCACGCGCAAGCCTCCCCCTCCCGGCCATAGACCAGCCATTGTTTGGAGAAATAGCCGAGTTCACCGTCGGGCCGTGCATAATCGCGCAAGGTCGATCCCCCCGCCGCAATCGCCGCCACAAGCACCGTCCGGATTGCGTCGGCGAGCCGCTCCAATCGAGCACCGGCGATTCGCCCGCCGGCGCGCGACGGGACGATCCCCGCTATGTGCAGCGCTTCGCAGACATAGATGTTGCCCAGCCCCGCCACGACGCGCTGATCGAGCAGCAACGCCTTTACCGGCGCGACGCGGCCCTGAAACGCGCGGCTGAGATGCCCCGCGTCAAAGTCCGGGCCAAGCGGCTCGGGCCCCATCGTTGCAAAGGGCGGATAGGCTGCCAGGGAATCGGTCTCGACGAGATCGACCGACCCGAATCGTCGCGGATCATTGAGCGCGAGCGTGCGCCCACCTGCGGTTTCGAGGATCAGGTGATCGTGGGTGAGCATTTCGCTCGGGTCGACCCGCCAGCGGCCCGACATGCCGAGATGAAAGATCATCGTATCGCCGCGATCGGTATCGATCAGTCCGTATTTCGCGCGTCGGCCGAGCCGCGTCACGACGGCGCCCGTCAGCCGCTGGCCAAGATCGTCGGGAAAGGGCCGCCGCAGATCGGCCCGGCGCAGCAGCACCCGATCGATCCGCGCGCCGAGCAGCACGGGCTCAAGCCCTCTGACGGTGGTTTCGACTTCGGGGAGTTCGGGCATATCCAACAAGCAGCTAGGTTGGGTTTGCCCCGCCCACAAGGCCAAGCTAGAGCGAGCGCCATGAGCGACACCGTATCCTTTGGCTATGAGGACATAGCCCCCGAAGAGAAGACCGCCCGTGTTGGCGACGTGTTCAAAAGCGTGGCCGGATCCTATGATCTGATGAACGACGCGATGTCGGGCGGCATGCACCGCCTGTGGAAGGATCGCTTCGTCCGCCGGGTAAAGCCGCGCGAGGGCGAGACGATCCTCGATATGGCCGGCGGCACGGGCGACATCGCATTCCGCATGGTCTCATCGGGTGCGGCGATTACCGTGGCCGACATCAATCCTGCAATGCTCGAGGTCGGCATCGGGCGCGCCGCCAAGCGCGGCATCGACGGGCTCGTGTGGACCGAGGCCAATGCCGAGGCGCTGGTGTTCCCGGACCGTTTTTTCGATGCGTACACGATCTCGCTCGGCATTCGTAACGTGACCGACATTCCTGCTGCACTTCGCGAGGCGCACCGCGTGCTGCGGCGCGGCGGGCGCTTTTATTGCCTGGAATTCTCGACGACGCTTTGGCCCGGTTTTGCCGATGTCTACGACGCCTATTCGCACCGGCTGCTGCCCAAGATCGGCAAGCTGCTGGCACGCGACGAGGACAGCTATCGCTATCTGGTCGAATCGATTCGCCGCTTCCCCGACATGGCGCGCTTCGAGGCGATGATCGGCGAAGCGGGCTTCGTCCAGACATCGGTCGAGCCGATGCTCGGCGGCCTCGTCGCGATCCACAGCGGCTGGAAGATTTGATGGCGGCTCGCAAGTCCTCCCCGGCACGGGGAGGGGGACCAGCGAAGCTGGTGGAGGGGGATCGCCCCGAGCGCTCCCCCCGATGCGCGCCCCCTCCACCACGCCCTGCGGGCGCGGTCCCCCTCCCCGTTCCGGGGAGGATTTTTCGGTGACAGCCCCTGCCATCCACCTCTGGCGCCTGCTCAAATGGGGGCGCACGCTCGCCCGGCACGGCGCGCTGAGCGGCATCGAGCGCGACGTGAACACGCCCGCCGCCGTCAGGCGTCTGGCCCGCATCGCGCGGATCGGCGCGACCGTGCCCAAGACGCCGGCTTATGCCGACGCGCTGCAGGAAATCGGCCCCGCCGCAATCAAACTCGGCCAAACGCTCGCCACCCGCCCCGATATTGTCGGCGAAGAAGCCGCACGCGATCTGCTTCGGCTGCAGGACGCGCTGCCGCCGGTGCCGTTCGACATCATCAGCGCCGCCATGATCAAGAGTTTCGGCCGCCCGCTCGATCAGCTCTTCACCTCGATCGATCCTGTTCCCGTCGGCGCGGCTTCGATCGCGCAGGTTCACAAGGCCGTCACCACCGATGGCCGGACGGTGGCGGTGAAGATCCTGCGTCCCGGCGTCGAGGAAGAATTCGCGCGCGCCATCGACACTTATCAATGGGCGGCGGCCCAGCTCGAATCGATGGGCGGCGAGCTCGTCCGCCTGCGCCCCCGGCTGGTGATCGAGACCTTCAAGCGGTGGACCGCGCGCGAGCTCGATCTGCGGCGTGAAGCGGCATCGGCATCCGAATTGGCAGAAGCGATGACGGCGGAACCCGATTTCGTCGTGCCCGCAATCGACTGGCAGCGCACTACTGGCCGAGTAATGACGCTGGAGTGGATCGACGGCATCAAGATGTCCGATCGTGCGGCGCTCATCGCGGCGGGATATGACCCTGCCCGGCTGGCGCATATCCTGGTCCATGCTTTCCTGCGGCAGGCGATTGCGGAAGGATTTTTCCATGCCGATCTGCATCAGGGCAATCTGTTCGCGCTCCCCGGCAACCGGATCGCGGCAATCGATTTCGGGATAATGGGGCGGATCGACCGGCGCGCACGCGTCTGGCTCGCCGAGATTCTTTATGGCCTGATCACCGGTAATTACCGCCGCGTTGCTGAGATTCACTTCGAAGCCGGATACGTGCCCGCGCACCACAATGTCGCCGAATTCGCCACGGCACTGCGCGCGGTCGGCGAGCCGATGCGCGGGCTTGCGGTGAAGGACATGTCGGTCGGCATGATGCTCGACGGGTTGTTCAACATCACCCGCGATTTCGACATGCAGACGCAGCCGCATTTGCTGCTGCTGCAAAAGACAATGGTGATGGTGGAGGGCGTCGCGACCGCGCTCGACCCCGATATCAACATGTGGGAAACGGCGGCCCCCTTCGTTCGCGAATGGATACGCACCGAGCTTGGCCCCGAAGCCTATGTCGCCGACCGGCTGATCAAGGATCTGCAAACCGTCGCACGGCTGCCCGATCTGATCCGCAATATCGAACGCCACTTCCCCAATGCAGGCGGCGCTCCGCCTGCCCCGCCGCTGAAGGAGATACAGCTGGTGCGGATCGGCGGCGGCTGGCGCTATGTCGCCGTCGCCCTGCTCGCCTCGGGGATCAGCGTCGCCGGCACCTGGCTGATGCTGCACTAGGGATATGGCGCGGCCACGCACGCCCTGGTGGCTTACCGCACCGACGCGTTTCGCGATCCTCAAACGCGGGCCGGCGCGGGTACGGCTGGCGTTGCTGGTGGCGCTGATGATCGTCAGCCTCAGCGCCGTTTTCGTTACCGACCCGACCGAAAGCCCTGCGGACCCGCATGCGGGGCAATCCGACATCGCATTGTATCAGTCGATCGTGCGCGGCGTGCATGACGGCGGCGATTATTACGACGTGACGGCGGCGGCGCTGCGCCGGGGCGATTATCCGCTCCGCCCCTTCGTGACCTTCCGCCTGCCGACGCTTGCGGTGATCGAGGCATCACTGCCGCCCACGGTGACCGTGCTGATGCTGATGCTGCTCAACGGCTGCGTGTTGCTCGCCTGGTTCATCCGACTCCGGCCTGCTTTCACGCGCGCGTTGCCGATCGTTGTCGCGATACTGTTGTTGCTCGGCGGGATGGCCGCATTTTTCCAGCCTGCGCTGGTCGCCTTTCACGAGATCTGGGCAGGGCTGCTGATCGCGCTGTCACTGGCGCTGCGGCGACCCGGGCGCTGGATCGAGGCGGCGGCGTTTGCGATGATCGCGATGCTGATCCGCGAGACGGCGGCGCTCTACGTGATCGTGATGGCCGGGGCGGCGCTGATCGAGGGGCGGCGGCGCGAGGCGATTGGCTGGGGCGCGACGTTGGCGGTGATGGCGGGGGTGCTCGCCGCCCATGCGCACGGGGTTGCGCAAGTGGTGAAGCCGCTCGATGCCGTATCACCGGGCTGGGCTGGGCTGCTGGGGCTTGGATTCTTCTTCAAGACGATGGCCGTCTCGACCGCGCTGAAGCTCGTGCCCGGTTGGCTCGGTGCGCTGCTCGGGGGGGTGGCGCTGTTCGGCTGGACGGCGTGGAACCAGCCGCTTGCCGCCCGCGCTGCCGCGATTTTTTGCGCCTATGCGGTAACGATCGCGGTGTTCGGACGGCTCGACACCTTTTATTGGGGCCTGCTCGTCGCGCCCGTCTTTCTGGTCGGGCTGGTGTTCCTGCCCGATGCCCTTCGCGATCTCGTCACCGCCGCGCTCGACAGCCGCCGCATTATCGTGACAAAAGGTGTGCGATGAAACGCATCCTCCTGATCGTCGGCGGCGGCATCGCGGCGTACAAGGCGTGCGAGCTGATCCGCTTGTGCCGCAAGGCCGATATCGAGGTCCGCTGCGTGCTGACCGCGGGCGGCGCACATTTCGTGACGGCAATGACGCTGGCCGCCTTGTCCGAAAACCCGGTGCATACCAGCCTGTGGGACCTGAAGGACGAGGCGGAGATGGGGCACATCCAGCTGAGCCGCGAGGCCGACCTGGTCGTGATCGCGCCCGCCACCGCCGATTTGCTCGCAAAGATGGCGGCGGGCATCGCCGATGATCTGGCGACGACATTGCTGCTCGCGACCGACAAGCCCGTGCTGGCGGCCCCTGCGATGAACGTGCGGATGTGGCAGCACGCGGCAACGCGGCGCAACGTGGCGACGCTGCGAGCCGACGGCGTGACGGTGATCGAGCCCGATGAGGGGCCGATGGCGTGCGGCGAGTTCGGCCCGGGTCGCCTGCCCGAGCCGGAAGCGATCCTGGCCGAAATCCAGCGCCGCCTCGCTGCCTGATGTTCGTCGGCAGGCACGCGCTCGTCACCGCCGGGCCGACGCATGAGCCGATCGATCCCGTCCGCTATCTCGCCAATCGATCGTCTGGTCGGCAGGGGTTCGCGATTGCGGCAGCACTCGCGGCGCTCGGCGCGCGGGTTACGCTGGTTGCCGGGCCGGTATCGCTGGAAACGCCGCCCGGGGTCGACCGCGTCGATGTCGAGACCGCATTGGAAATGGCCGCCGCCGTCGAGGCCGCGCTGCCGGCCGATGTCGCAGTGATGGTGGCGGCGGTCGCGGACTGGAGGGTCGATGTAGCGGCACAGAAATTGAAAAAAGGCACTGCCGGACCCCCGACGCTGCAGCTGATCGAAAATCCCGACATCCTTGCAAGCCTTGCGAAAAACCCCCGCCGCCCCCGCCTGCTGATCGGCTTTGCAGCCGAAACCGAGCAGATCATCGATCACGCCATCGCCAAGCGCGCGCGGAAAGGCGCAGACTGGATCGTCGCCAATGACGTATCGGGCGACGTGATGGGCGGCTCGACCAATGCTGTGCATGTCATCACCGAACTGGGCATCGAGAGTTGGCCATGGCTGGCGAAGGATGAGGTCGCCGCCCGGCTCGCGGCGCGGATCGCCGAGACGCTGGCCTAGCGCGCCTCCTCTGCGGGGCGCAGCAACGTGGATGCCGCAACGCAAATCGCCAGCAGCAGCAATGGTGTCATGAATTCGCGGTGGCGCTCGCCGAATTCAAACCACACGCCGAACAGCGCGAGCTGCGCGAAGCCAGCGAGGAGCAGCAAGGCAACCGTGCCAAGTGCCGGCGACCGACCGATCCGTAACGCCGCCGCACCCGCGCCAAGCAACAGCAATTGCGCGCCGTGCGACACGGGTAACAGCATCGCCCCAACCATTGGCGGGATCGGCGGCGAGGTAATCACAAAGCGGAACGGCCCAAACTGACCAACGCCAAGCGCATGCACGAATTTTGTGAGCGTGAGCCGGACGAAATCGACCGGATGGCCGATAATCCATTCGCTGGCGAGCGTCGCCAGCCGCCGCGCATATTCAAGTTCTGGCACGCCGCGCAGAGACGCTGGCTGCGGCATCCAGTTGCCCGTCGCATCGGCGTTGTTGCCGATCCAAAAACTGATCCCGCTCGCACTCGTCAGCGGTACGAAGGCGCCAAAGACGATCCAGTTGCGCACCCACCAGGGCGCCATCACGAGGAGCGCGAAAGGCATCGCCGCCAGCCCGAAGCCGAGCATCCGCCGCCAGCCCATCCGCCCGACCAGCACCACACCGAACAGCGCCGCGAGCGGGGCTTCGCCCGGCTGCGTCAGCGCGAGCAGCCCCGCCGCAACACCGAGCGCCAGAGCACTTCGCCAGGCTGGCCTGCCGTCTCGACCCTGCGCCAGCCACACGCTTGCCAGCGTCAACACCAGCAGCGACGCCAGCCCCTCTTTTTGCGCAAGCGGCGCGGAAAAAATGAGCGACGGCCAGAGGAGATAGAGCAACGCCGCCGCCCTTCCCGCACCCGGCACTTCGAGCTGTCGCCCGATCCGCACGATCATCCACGCCGCCACCGCATCGATCAGCAGGTTGAGCGCCACCAGCGACCAGGTCGAGAACCCGGCGATCGCACCCCAGCCCGCCAGCAGCAAAGGATAGGCCGGCGGATAGAGCGCCCACACCCGCTCCCCCATGTCCTGCTGATTGAAATAATAGCCCTGCCCGGCCAGCAATTGGCGCGCGATGACGGGGTAGATATCGGGATCTCCCGGTGACATCCGCCCTTGCGCGATGATGCCGATTGCCATTCTTACCAATAGGATAGTAATGAAAGCTGCAATAATCAGTGAGGATCGGGGCCGATCGCGCATCGCTGCCCTTGCCCCCATCGCAGCAACGCCAGCCCACGCAACGAACAGCGCAATCCCCGCGGTCGAATATCCCCACCGATCGATCAACGACGGCACCGACCAGATGCCATAGAACATCAGCACCGCAAGCAGCAGCTGGAGACCAAGGCTGAGCGACTGGACGCGGGTGAAGGTGGGGCTGGTCGCCATGTCGCCTGATACGCCGAACATCGTTGGCGGGCGATTAACGTTGTTTGCGGGCAGCGCGGCGCGCTTTACAGCATTCAAAGCATTTAATCGCACCAACACCACCGTTCGCGCTGCGCGAAACGGAGATGAGAAGAACGTGCCCCAGCAAGGACCAAAGATGATCGAAATGCGCCCCCGGATCGAACTGAAGATCCTCGATCCCCGGCTGAACGATTGGGGCCTGCCGCGTTACCAGACGGCGATGTCCGCCGGTATCGATCTCCACGCCTGCATCGATGCGCCGATGACGCTCGAGCCGCAGGCGCCTGCGGTGCTGATCCCGTCGGGCATCGCGGTGTTGATGAACGATCCGCATCTGGTCGCCTTCCTGCTGGCCCGGTCAGGGTTGGGGCACAAAAAGGGGCTCGTGCTTGGCCAGGCGGTCGGCACGATCGATGCCGATTACACCGATCAGATTTTCATCAGCGCATGGTTGCGCACCCCGTCGGGCAGCGAGACGCTGACGATCATGCCGGGGGACCGGATCGCGCAACTGGTGTTCCTGCCGATCGTGCGGCCGGAATTCGCGGTGGTCGACAGCTTCAGCGCGGAAACGGCGCGGGGCACCGGCGGCTTCGGATCGACCGGCGTCTAGCCGCAAATTCCCGACAAGCCGGCTCGTTTCGGCAACGCTACGACGCGAAAACATGTCCTTTCGGGTCGGTTTCAGCGATAAGGGTGTATCGCTCCGGAGATGATCCGAAATGACCGTGACTGCCCTTGCGCTGGCGCTGATGACGATCACGCAAGCGCTGCCGCCGCTTCCCGAGCCTAGCGCGATCGATCCGCTTCCGTACCGCGTGGCGCCGGTGATTACGCCGGTAATGGCGCGGTTCGTGGCTGGCGAAATCCTGAGCGGACGCTGCACCATCGCGCCGCCGGCCGATCATCATTATGTCGTGCGGCTCGACGTTGCCGTACTGGTCGCGGCGGATGGCAGCGTGCGCGCCGCAGTGCCACATGCGATCGATTGCCCGACGGTCGAACAATATGGCGCGGGCCTTGTCACTGGCTTTGCGCGGGGCAATCTAGCGGTGGCGCAGGCGGCGAAAGCCGATCAATGGTATCGCACCACGCTCTCCTTCGACTGGACCGAATGACGCTCACCGACCCGCAGCTTAATCGCTATGCCCGGCATATCATCCTGAAAGAAATCGGCGGCGATGGGCAGCGACGGCTGCTTTCGGCGCAGGTGGTCGTGATCGGCGCAGGCGGCATCGGCAGCCCTGCAATCCAGTATCTGGCGGCAGCGGGCGTCGGCCGGCTGACGGTCATCGACGACGACAGGGTCGATCTCAGCAACTTACAACGCCAGACATTGTTCGGAACGGGCGATGTCGGGGCACTCAAGGCAGAAGCCGCCGCTTTGGCCGTTGCGCGGCTGAACCCTGACGTCGTGGTGTCGCCGGTGATCGAACGGATCGGGCCAGGCAATGCAGCGACGCTGATCGCGGGCGCCGACGTGGTGCTCGACGGCTGCGATAATTTTGCGACCCGGCTCGCCGTCGCCGACGCGGCGCTGGCCGCGCGCATTCCCCTCGTATCGGCGGCGATCGGCCAATTCGAGGGACAGATTAGCGTGTTTCGTGGCTGGGAGGCGGGCAAGCCATGCTATCGCTGCTTCGTCGGCGCCGACCCCGAACGCAGCGGCGCGAGTTGCGCCGACGAAGGTGTCATGGGCGCGATGACAGGCGTCGTGGGCAGCCTCGCCGCGCTTGAAACCATCCGTCAGATCGTCCCGTTCGGCAGCGACAGTGCGGGCAAGCTGGTGCTGCTCGACGCACTCGATCTGCGTTTCAGAACGCTTACGCTCCCCAAGGACCCCGGCTGCCTGGTCTGCGGGGCATGAGCAGGCTGACGATCATCGTCGCGACTGCCGATCCGGCGCGCTTTCGCGCTGCACTGACACTCGCGACGGCGCGGGCTGCGCTGGGGGGGGCTGTACGGCTTTACTGCCACGAATCGAGCGTCGCGCTGCTCGTTGCCGTTGCACGCGCTGATGATGAGGATGGCAGCGCGCTGGCTGCCGCCGGATTGCCCGATCGGCAGGCGCTGCTGGCGATCGCTCAGGATGCAGGCGTCGTGCTCATCGCCTGCCAGACGGGCCTCGCGATCGCCGGGCTTTCGCTGGACGAACTTGTTCCGGGGGCTCAGGCTGGCGGGATGATCGGCCTGCTGGCCGATGGCGCCGATGATCGGCTGATCAGCTTTTAGCGCGGCATGACATTGGTTGACCTGCCTTGTTCCCCCGCGAAGGCGGGGGTCCAGAGTCGCGGGCGGTGTCTCCTGAGACTCTGGACCCCCGCTTTCGCGGGGGAACAATCCGATGCAGATTTATCTCAGCCTAGCTCGCGAGCGCCTCACCCGGCCGATCGTCGATCCGGGCATTGCTGCGATACCAGTCGATCGTCGCGATCAGGCCGTCGCGGAACGGGATGAGGGGGCGCCAGCCGAGCGCGCGCTCGATCCTGCCGGGGTCGATCGCATAGCGGCGGTCATGCCCCGCCCGATCGGTGACGAAGGTGATCAGCGACCGGCGCTTGCGGCCATCGGCGCGCGGCTCGATCAGGTCGATCAGGTCGCAGATCA
This sequence comes from Sphingomonadales bacterium, assembly GCA_038230675.1. Classification (GTDB taxonomy): domain Bacteria; phylum Pseudomonadota; class Alphaproteobacteria; order Sphingomonadales; family Sphingomonadaceae; genus Sphingomonas. The sequence continues at coordinate 32,205 of JBBRMV010000031.1, forward strand.
TCGCGACGACGGCGATATTGGAATGCTCCTCGCGCCCGCCGATCAGATAGGTTTCGCCGACCTGCCCGCGCGTCATTACAGCGTTCAGCGCGCGCGCGTGATCCTCGACATGCAACCAGTCGCGCACATTCGCGCCCGTGCCATAAACCGGCAGCGGCACGCCGGCGAGCGCATTGCGGATGGTCAGCGGGATCAGCTTTTCCGGGTTTTGGTGCGGCCCGTAATTGTTGCTGCAATTGGAAAGCACGACCGGCAGCCCGAAAGTATGGTGCCAGGCGCGCACAAGATGGTCCGATGCCGCCTTCGATGCCGAATAGGGCGATGAGGGATGATAGCGGGTATCCTCATCGAACTTGCTGCCGTCAAAGGGCAGATCGCCGAACACTTCGTCGGTCGAGATATGGTGGAAGCGGAACGCGGCGCGCTTGTCGGGCATCAGCTTGCGCCAATGGTCGAGCGCTGCCTCGAGCAGGTGGAAGGTGCCGGTAATGTTGGTTTCGATGAAAACCGCCGGGCCCGATATCGACCGATCGACATGGCTTTCGGCGGCAAGGTGCATGATCGCGTCGACATGTTCCTCCGCGAGGATTTCGGCGATCAGCGCGCGATCGGCAATGTCGCCGTGGACAAAGCGGTAATTCGCCAGCCCGTCCAGTTCGGCGAGCGCCGCAGGCGATGCCGCATAGGTGAGTTTGTCCAGATTGACGACGCGGACGGATGGGTCCTGCACCAGCAGGCGGCACACAGCAGAGCCGATAAAGCCAGCGCCGCCGGTCACCAGGATGGTGCGATCTGGCGGCATATAGTTGATCCTGATCGGCGCCCTGCTCATGCTGCCGCCGCACAGCGCCGGAGGTAATCGGCATAGCCCGTCTTGCCCATGCCGGCGGCGCGCGCGATCACCGCGCTCGGCGAGAGATAGCCGAGATCGAGCGCGATTTCCTCGGGACAGGCGATCTTGATGCCCTGTCGCCGCTCGATCGTGCGGACGAACGATGACGCATCGTGCAGGCTGTCATGCGTGCCGGTATCGAGCCAGGCATAGCCCCGCCCGAGCCGGCTGACGTCGAGCGTACCGCGATCCATATAGACGCGCAGCAAATCGGTGATCTCGAGTTCGCCGCGTGCAGACGGCGTCAGCGATGCAGCGATTGCGGGCGCGTCGGCGTCGCAGAAATACAGCCCCGTCAGCGCCCAGTTCGTGTCGGGCGCGGTCGGCTTTTCCTCGATGTGGAGCGCGCGGCCAGTTTCGGGATCGAACGAGACGACGCCGTACCGCTCAGGGTCGTCGACATGATAGGCGAACACGGTCGCCCCTTCGGTGCGCTGCGCTGCGGCCCGGCATTTGGGGCCAAGGCTGTCGCCGTGAAAGATATTGTCGCCAAGGATCAACGCCGACGGGCCGCCGTCGAGGAAATCCTCGGCGATCAGGAACGCTTGCGGCAGTCCGGCGGGCTGTTCCTGCACGGCATAGCTGAGCGAAATCCCGAAGGCCGATCCGTCACCGAGCAGCAGTTCGAACATCGGCAGATCGCGCGGGGTGGAAATGATCATCACCTCGCGAATGCCCGCAAGCATCAGCACCGACAGCGGATAATAGATCATCGGCTTGTCGAACACGGGCAGCAATTGCTTGGAAATGGCCAGCGTCGCCGGATAGAGGCGCGTGCCGCTCCCCCCTGCCAGAATGATCCCCTTCATGCCGCCCTGCCCCACATCGATCTCATGCGAAACCGGGCGTAGCGGCTAATCCTTAATCTTCGCTTGTGGTGCGCGCGTTAGCGCCACCTTAAAGCCGCATCGGTATCAGGAGGCGTATGAGCAACGTTCGCCAACATAAAATTCTCGTCGTGTTCGGCACCCGGCCGGAGGCGATCAAGCTGTTTCCGGTGATCGGCGCGCTGGCCGCCGTCCCGGGCATCGATGTGCGGACCTGCGTGACGGCGCAGCACCGGGGCCTGCTCGATCAGGTCCTCTCGATCGCCGGCATCACGCCCGATATCGATCTCGATCTGATGGAGCCGGGGCAAACGCTCGATCGGTTGACGGCACGGCTGTTGACGGGCCTCGGCGAGGTAATGGACGCCGAACGGCCCGATCGCGTGATCGTGCAGGGCGATACGGCAACAGCAATGGTCGGTGCGCTTGCCGCCTATTACCGCAAGGTGCCCGTCAGCCATGTCGAGGCCGGCTTGCGCGCTGGCGACATTTACCAACCCTTTCCCGAGGAGGTGAACCGCCGCATCGTCGCCCCCATCGCCGACCAGCATTTCGCGCCGACACAGACCGCGGCCGATGCGTTGCTGCGCGAGAATATCGCGCCCGCTCTGGTTCATGTGACGGGCAATACCGTCATCGACGCGCTTCATGCCACCACCGCGCGTATTGCCGCCGATCCCTCACTCGCCGCCGGGCTCGATGGCCTGGCGACGCGGTTCGCGGGCAAGCGGATTATCCTCGTCACGACGCACCGGCGCGAGAATTTCGGCGGCGGCATGGAAAATATCGCCCGCGCCATCGCCCGCATCGCCGCCCGCGATGACATCGCTGTGATCTTCCCCGTCCACCCCAATCCCAATGTGGTCTCGGTGATGGACGCGGTGCTTGGCGACCGGGCCAACATCGCCCGCATCGATCCGCTCGATTATCCGCATTTCATCCGCGCGCTGGGGATGAGCCATATCGTGCTTACCGATTCGGGCGGCGTGCAGGAAGAAGCGCCCGCGCTCGGCAAGCCCGTGCTCGTGATGCGCGAGACGACCGAGCGCCCCGAAGGCATCACCGCCGGCACGGCAAAGCTCATCGGCACCGACGAATCCCGCATCGTTTCCGAAATCTTCACCCTCCTTGACGACAATGCCGCCCATCAAGCGATGGCGCGCGCGCACAATCCGTTCGGCGACGGCCACGCATCGGCTCGGATTGCAAAGGTCGTCGCGGATGGTTTCGGACTCTGATCTCAA
>JBBRMV010000032.1:0-34356 GCA_038230675.1 Sphingomonadales bacterium
GGGGGTGGGCTTTCGGGGGCGGAAGAAGGCCCACCCCTGGCCCCTCCCGCAAGCGGGAGGGGAACCGGCTTCACAATTTCGCGACGAACGCTTCGTAAGCCGTCTCGTCCATCATGCTTTCGACCTCGCTCGGGTCGCTGAGCGTAATCTTGAAGAACCAGCCATCGCCCTCGGCATCTTCGTTGACGAGGCCCGGCGTGTCGTCGAGCGCGGCATTGCCCTCGATGACGGTGCCCGATACCGGCGAATAGACGTCCGACGCGGCCTTCACCGATTCGACGACCGCGGCTTCATCACCCTTGGTCAGGTCCTTGCCCTCTTCGGGCACATCGACGAACACGATGTCGCCAAGCTGTTGCTGCGCGTAATCGGTGATGCCGACGGTGCCGATATCGCCGTCAAGCTCGACCCATTCATGATCTTCGGTAAAATAACGGCTCATCACGTGCCTCCTGATTAGCGGACGTAGCGGTGGGGGATGAAGGGCATCGCGGTGACGATGCCGGTATGGATTTTGCCGCGCTGGGCAATCTGGACGCGGGTGCCGGGGGCCGCGAGCGCGACCGGCACATAGGCCATCGCAATCGCCGCGCCGACGCTTGGCGCAAAGCCGCCCGAAGTAACGCGGCCGACCTCGCTGCCCTCGCCATCGAGGATCGCGGCGCCTTCGCGCACAGGCTGCTTGCCCTCGACGGCGAGGCCGACACGCTTCACGACGGCGCCCTGCTCGCGTTCGAGCATGATCCGCGCGTGGCCGGGAAAGCCGCCCTCCTCGCGCCGCCGCTTCGACAACGCAAAACCGAGATCGGCCATCACCGGCGTCGTTTCGGGATCGAGATCATGGCCGTACAGCGGCAGCCCCGCCTCGAGCCTCAATGAATCGCGCGCGCCAAGACCGATCGGCTTGACCTCGGGCTCACCGCACAGCGCGTCGGCAACGGCTTCGGCGGCTTCGGCCGGGATCGAGATTTCGAAGCCGTCCTCGCCGGTATAGCCCGAGCGGCTGATCCACGCCTCGGCGCCGGCGATCATGAAGCGCCCGCCGCTCATGAAGGTCAGCACGCTCAGCGGATACTCGCCCGTGACGTGCCGGACGAGCGCATCGAACGCCTTTGGCCCCTGCAACGCGAGCAGGGCATGTTCGTCCATGTGGTTGATCGTGACGGCATCGGGGAGATGCTCGACCAGATGGGCGATATCGTCGGCCTTCACCGCGCCGTTGACGACGAGGTACAGTCCCTCGCGCCAGCGCGCGATCATCAGATCGTCAAGGATCCCGCCATTGTCCGCAAGCAGCAGCGAATAGCGCATCTTGCCCAACGCCAGGCCAGCGACATCGGCCGGCACCAGCGCCTCCAGCGCGGCCTCGACGCCATCGCCGCTAAGATACAGCTGGCCCATATGGCTGACATCGAACAGACCCGCATTCTCGCGCGTCCACAGATGCTCGGCCATGATGCCTTCATACTGGATTGGCATGAAATATTCGGCGAATTCGACCATCCGCGCGCCGCGCGCCCGGTGCCAGGCGTCGAGCGGCAGCATCTCGACTGTATCGATGAAATCAATCTCGCTCATCACCGGCTCCGTCGCAAAAGGCAGAACGACACGACCGCAGCCGGTTGCCCGGTGTCGATCCGTCGCCCCCTCTGTCACGGAACCTGAGAGCTTTCGCCGCCGGCTGTGCCGGTCGCCTTACCCCTTCGGTGGGCCGCCACGAACGATCGCGAGGGCCGCTTTCCAGAGTGTCGTGAAATGGTCAGCGCGGTCCCGATTGCCTGAGAGATTCCGGGGCGGTTGCTCCTTCGGCGGCGACGGTTTCCCGCCACGCTCTCCCGCGCTTACCCATGCCGGTTGCCCGCCATCGACGCCCAGGCTTTGACGCGCCGCAACAAGCGAGTCAATCGATCAAACGCTCACCGCGTCGCGTTATATTTCAGCTGTTCGTCGGTCAGCTGGAAGCCGACGAGCGCCTCGAAGGTCGCGCGCAGCACCGCCTGGCGGATTTCGGGGCGCGAAAGCGGATCAACGGCGGCGTCGGCAGCGCCGGCGCGGCGCTTGCGCGTCAGCGATTTGCGTACTTCAGGCGAAAGCGTCGCGGCGGAGCGCAGAACATTCGCCGTCGCCTCCCCCTTCACCGAAGCGCGGATCGCGCCGGCATCGAAATGCACCGTCACACGGCCGATTCGCTTCGACACCACCGCTGTCCCCCCCTGCAGCACAGTGATGAAATACGGGATCGTCACATCGCGCGATGCCTCGCCATCGATGCGGCGGGCGTTAACGTCGAAGGTGATCGTCGTCTGCACAGTCTCGGCAACGTCAACGCAGGTCGATCGCACGTTGGTCATCACCGCGATCACGTCGAGCGCGCTCTGATCCTGGCTCGATGGCGGGTTGAAGATCGTTACGTCGCCCGTCGCTGCCGGTATCGCGACCGTCGGGCAGGCCGTGCGGACGGCGCTGACGCCTTCTTCGGTCAGCTCGCCCGCGCGCGGCGCGCAGCCCGCAAGCAGCAAGGCCGAGACAGAGACAAGGGCGACGGGGATGGCGAATGTCCGGGCTGTCACGGGTCGGCGCACCTTTTTTTCAACGAGAAGGGGGCCGCCGCTCGTTTGCGCAGCGACCCCTGATCGGCGCGCACCATAGGAACCGGCTTTCGCGCGCGCAAGCAATCGCGTAGGAGGAGGGTGATGACATCATTTCCCAAACCGGCGCTCGATCTGCTGATCGCTGCCCCTCGCGGCTTTTGCGCGGGCGTAGACCGCGCGATCCACATCGTCGAACTGGCGATCGAGAAATACGGCGCGCCCGTTTATGTGCGGCATGAGATCGTCCACAACAAATATGTCGTCGATAGCCTGCGCGCGAAGGGCGCGATCTTCGTCGAGGAACTGGAGGAAGTGCCCGACGGCGTGCCGGTCGTCTTTTCCGCACACGGCGTGCCCAAATCGGTGCCCGCCGCGGCTGAGGATCGTGGCCTTTCCTATCTCGACGCGACCTGCCCGCTGGTGTCCAAGGTTCACCGCCAGGCCGAACGGCTGGTCGAGGCGGGACGCCACATCATCTTCGTCGGCCATGCCGGCCATCCCGAAGTGATCGGCACATTCGGCCAGGTGCCACCGGGCGCGATGACGCTGATCGAGACGATCGAGGATGCAGCGAAATTCGAGCCGGTCGATGCCGGCAATCTCGCTTTCCTCACGCAGACGACGCTGTCGGTCGATGACACCGCCGATATCGTTGCGACGCTGGTCGCGCGCTTTCCCGGCATCAAGGCGCCGCGCGGCGAGGACATCTGCTATGCGACCTCCAACCGGCAAGCGGCGGTGAAGGCGATTGCCGCCGAATGCGACGCGATGCTGGTGATTGGCGCGACCAATTCGTCGAATTCGCTGCGTCTTGTCGAGGTCGCCGAGCGTCAGGGCATCCCGGCGCGGCTCATCCAGCGCGCCGCCGATCTCGATTTCTCCTGGCTTGAGGGCGTCAAGACGCTGGGCATCACCGCTGGCGCTTCGGCACCCGAAATTCTGGTGCGCGAACTCGTCTCGCGCCTGGCCGAGGTGTTCACGATCACCGAGCGCGAGGAAGAAACGACACGCGAGACGATCTCGTTCAAGCTGCCGCGCGGGCTGGAAGTGCCCGCCTGATGTGCCGCTGATCCAGGGCTGATCCGGTGGCGGTCTATACCCACGTCTCGTCCGAGGCGCTGGCCGATTTTCTGATGCGCTACGATGTCGGCGAACTCGTTTCCGCCAAGGGCATCGCCGAGGGTGTCGAAAACAGCAATTATCTGGTCGATACGACAACCGATCGCTTCATCCTGACGCTTTATGAAAAACGCGTCGATGCCGGCGACCTGCCCTTCTTCATGAGGCTGCTCGATCATCTGGCCGCCAAGGATTTGCCGGTGCCGCCATCGATCAAGGATCGATCTGGCGTCGAGATACAGGAGCTTGAAGGACGGCCCGCCTGCCTCATCAAGTTCCTGCCCGGGGTATCGCTTTCCCACCCCAATCCGGCACAGGCGCGTGCTGCGGGCCAGGCAATGGCAGCGATGCATGCAGCGGTTGGAGATTTCGCCCCGACCCGCCCCAATTCGATGGGCCATCTGTCCTGGCAGCCGCTACTCGAACGCTGCGGAAAGAGCCTGAACGACATCGCTCCGGGCCTTTACGACGACCTCGCATTTGCCACCGAAAAGGTCATTTCATCCTGGCCCGGCGACGATTTCGATCGCTGCGCCATCCATGCCGATCTGTTCCCCGACAACGTATTGATGCGAGGGGACGAAGTGACCGGGCTGATCGATTTCTACTTCTCGTGCACCGATATTCGCGTATTCGACCTAGCGATCATGCAAAGCGCCTGGGCCTTCGATGCCAGCGGCGCGCGATATGATGCGAAGATCGGGCAAGCGCTGATCGAGGGCTATGCCGAGCGCTTTCCGCTTTCACCGATCGAGACCGCCGAGTTCAGGAAGCTGGCGGCCGGCGCATGCATCCGGTTCGCGCTGTCGCGTGCGTGGGACTGGCTCAATACTCCGGCGGATGCGCTCGTCACGCGCAAGGATCCGCTCGCCTATGTGCGCCGCCTCAATCATTATGATCCGGGGCGCTTGAAGCACGTCACATGACCGATTTGCCGGCCGAATTGCCGAAGGTGGAGATTTTCACCGATGGCGCCTGCAAGGGCAATCCCGGCCCGGGCGGCTGGGGCGCGGTGATGCGGATGGGGACCAAGGAGCGCGAGCTATCGGGCGGCGAAAAGCTGTCCACCAACAATCGCATGGAGATGATGGCGGTCGTCGAGGCGTTGAGCGCGTTGAAGCGCCCCTGCCACGTCACCCTGTCGACCGACAGCCGCTACGTGATGGATGGGCTGACTAAGTGGATCCATGGCTGGCAGCGCAATGGCTAGCGCACCGCGGATAAAAAGCCGGTGAAGAACGCCGATCTGTGGCAGGCGCTGCTCACCGCCGCCAAGCCGCACCGGATCGACTGGCAGTGGGTGAAGGGCCATGCCGGCCACCCCGAAAACGAACGGGCCGATGCGCTGGCGAGCGCGGCGGCAATCGCCGCCGGACGCCAGCCCTAGTCCGCATCAGTCGAAATCTTCCTCGGTCGGGGCGCCAACCCCGTTCTTCTTGATCGACTCGATCGCGTTCGCCGCAGCCGCCTTGCTCGAATAGCCTTCGGTCCAGAACATGATTTCGCTGTTATATTTGAACTTGGCGACGAACTCGCCCTTCTTGTTCTTTTCGATCACGAACTTGTGCGCCATGGCCAGCCTCCCGCTGTGGTGAGGGGATCAGCCTAACGCAGCGCCCCTCATTGCGCCAGCGTGACGAAACGGCCTGGCGCATAATGCGCGGCGTCGACCGCAACAAGCGCTTCGGGCAATGCCGTGCCGAGCAGCAACGCCGCGCCAAGCTGTGCGGCGGCGGGCGCGGTCTGGATGCCGACGCCGCCTTGTCCTGCGAACCAGAAAAAGCCCGGCACCGCGGGGTCAAACCCGTAAACCGGCAGACGATCGGCGGCGAAACTGCGCAAGCCCGCCCATTTGCGCTCGACCGCGACGACCCGCCAGTCGGTGACGGCCTCAAACCGGTCAATTGCGATCGCGACGTCGATTTCCTCTGGCGCGACATCGCCGGCTTCGACGGGGGTTTCGTCATGCGGGCACAGCCAGAGCCGGTTTGGTCCCTCGGGCCGGAAATAATAGCCCCCGGCAATGTCGATCACGAGCGGCAGCGTGTCGGGCACATCATCGCTCGCCACCCTCACCTGCACGATCGTCCGCCGCTTGGGCTCGATCCCCACGGGCTGCACGCCCGCCAGCCGGGCGACACCGTCGGCCCACGCCCCGGCGGCGTTGACGATGATGCCGGCGGTAAGGCTGCGATCGCCGGATCCCAATTCCCAATCGGCCCCGCGCCGATCGATCCGGTCAATCCGCATCGCGGTGGTCAACACGCCTCCGCACCGCTTGAAGGCCGACAGCACCTGGCCGTGAAGCCCGGCGACATCGATGTCCGCGCCGCGACGCTCCAACAGCCCACCGACCAGCACTGGTCGCGCGCGCGGCACCCACTGCCTGATGCCGTCATGATCGAGGCGCTCGATCGCCACGCCGCTGCCGGCAAAATCCGCTGCCATCCGGTCGAGCAGCGCCAGGCCGTTCGCATCGGCGACCTCAAGCGAAGCGCGCGGCTTCAAGAAACCGCCTTCATCGAGCGCGGCATAGGATGCCGCCGTGAGCGGCTGGATCAGCCGCCCGCCCAATGTTTCGTGCCAGAATGCCGCAGATCGACCGGTCGCGTGATAGCCCGGCATATCCTCTGCCTCGATCAGCACGACCCGGGCATGCGGAGCAAGTTCTGCGGCAAGGCTCGCGCCTGCAATCCCGGCGCCCACCACCGCGACATCGAAACGTTCCATGCCGCGATCAGCCCTGCTGCGCGCGTGATGCGAGGAAGATGTCGATCTCGCCGATCGCGCGGTTGCGGATCGCATCGACCTCGCGCAGCACCTCATGCGCTGCCTCCTTGCCGAAGCGCAGGAGACGCGCATCGGGCAGCTTCGCCGCGACGCCCAGCGCCGCCTTTGCATCGACCAGCTGATCGGCCATCGGCAGGATCATCAGCACCGGCACCTGCATCTTTTTCAGCCGCGAATCGGTGCGCAACAGGCGGGTCGATCGAAATGCCTCGATCAGCCAGCGCCAGCTCGGCGGCCCGGTGACGAGGTCGGGCTGGGTCGATTGCCACCAGATTTCGTCCTGATAGCGATCGGCATCATGCGTCAGCAGCGACTGACGCGTTTCAAGCCCGCCCGGTTTTTCATTGGCCTTCCACGCCGCCCGCGCCGAGCTGCCGACGCCACCAAGCGTCCGCGCGATCCGCTCGCCCAGCCCTGCGCCGAACGCCGTCTTCAGCCCCAACATCGGCGCGACCAGCACGGCGGCTGCAGGTTTTGCCGCGCCTTCGACAAGCGCGCGCAGCACCAGATGACCGCCCATCGAATGCCCCATCAGCACGTGCGGACCCGCAGCCTGCTCCGCCCACTGCGTATAAAATGCCTTGAAATCTGTGATATAGGTCGAGAAATCATCGATATGGCCGACCGTCGGGCTGGGTGTGAGGCGCCCCGATCCGCCCTGCCCGCGCCAGTCGAACCACGTCACCGCCCATCCCTGTTGGTGCCAATGCGCGAACAGCTCCAGATATTTCTCGAACATGTCGCCGCGCCCGCCCTGGAACAGGATGCTGCCGCGCGCCGCGCCGTCCGCCGGCCAGTCGAACCGCCTGAGCGGCCAGCCATCGGCCGCGGGCCAAGTAGTGATACGAGCCGCGGCGGGGATCGCGCGGCGATAAAGAAGCGATGTGGCCATATTCGCTGGTTACTTTTTGGAAAGCCGTTCCGTCTAGGGAATACAGCGATGGGCGGGGGATATCTTTTCATGATCCTGCCGGCGTTGCTGGCGATACTCCTTGTCTGGGCAGGGATCGAGGACGCACGTGTGCGTACCATCGCCAATTGGAAGAACGCCGCAATCGCCTTGCTCGCGCTTCCCTGGTGGATGGCCAATGGCCTTGGCTGGCCCGAAATCGGGCTTCAGATCGGCGTTGCGCTCGGCGTGTTCGGCTTCTTCTGTGGCGCCTTTTATCTCGGGCAGATGGGCGGCGGCGATGTCAAGCTGATCGGTGCGCTGGCCTTGTGGTTCCCCGTGCAACCCCTGCTGTGGCTGCTGATCATCATGTCGCTCGCTGGCGGCGCGGTGACGTTGGTGATGATGATCGACCGGTGGCGGCGCGATGATCCCGACCAAATCGAAATTCCTTACGGTGTCGCGATCGCCATCGCCGGACTTTTGGCGGTGCGCGAACCACTTATTAACCAATTTACTTGATTGCTTAACGGCGGATCAGGCGATCCGCGTCCGAAAAGGCCAGATGCGTCATGGATGGTAAGAAGATCGTTCTTTTGGTTGGGGCACTGCTGATCGCAGCGGTCGCAGCATTCATGGCCCGCAGCCTGATCGTCGGATCGGCCGCGCCGAATGCCGTTGCCATCCCGATTGCATCGGTCGATGGTCCCGAGGTTCTCGTCGCCACGCGGGCGCTTCCGGTTGGGACGATCCTTGATGCGACCGCGCTGAAGTTTCAGCCCTGGCCCAAGGAACTCGTCGACAACGCCTATTTCCTGAAAAAAGACACCAACCTCCAGGCATTGCAGGGCACGGTGGTTCGCAACGCGATCACCGCCGGTCAGCCCGTCACCCAGGGCGCGCTCGTCAAGCCCGGCGACAAGGGCTTTCTTGCGGCGGCCCTCGGCCCCGGCATGCGCGCGGTGACCGTTCCCATCCAGGCCAACGCCGCCGTGGCAGGCTTTGTGTTTCCCGGCGACCGGGTCGACATGATGCTGACGCAGACGGTGCCCGGTGGCGGCGATGGTCCCCCGCTCAAGGTTTCAGAGACGGTGCTGCGCAACCTGCGCGTGCTGGCAACCGATCAGCGTACCGACAATGTCGTCGGCGAAAACGGCAAGACGGTGGTTCAGCCGTTTGCCACGGTCACGGTCGAGGCCACGCCAAAGCTCGCCGAACAGCTTGCCGTCGCACAGACGCTCGGCACGCTGTCGCTGTCGCTGCGCTCGATTGCGGACAATTCGGCCGAACTCGAAGAGGCGATCGCATCGGGTGCGGTTTCGGTGCCCGAAGGCAATGATCCCAAGGCCGAAAAGGCAATGATGATCAAGCTCGCGTCGCAACCGAGCGGCGGCAAATCGACCTTTGCGACAGGCGCCGATGTTTCGCGGTTCCAGCGCAGCACGGTGCCGGGCAAATCGCCGACCGACGGCGCAGTCATCAACGGCGTGCCCCAGCCCGGCGGGGGCACCTTTCCAGGCGCTGCTGCGTCGGGTCCGGTCGTCCGGGTCGCACGCGGAAATACGGTGACCGAAGTTTCGGTCGGGGGGAAATAGACAGAATGCGCATGCCCACACAGCCGATCGGTTGGCCGCTGGCCGTTGCGATCGTTGCGAGTTCGATCGGCAGCACCGCGCCGATCGCCGCGCAGACCGTCGCGGCGGCGCCCACCGGCGTCGTGCAGGTCGCGATCGGCCGTGGTCGGCAGGTGACGCTGACAAAGCCGATGAGCGACATTTTCGTGGCGGATGACAAGATCGCCGACGTCCAGGTCCGCTCGCCGACGCAGCTCTACATCTTCGGAAAAACTGCAGGCGACACCACGATTTACGCAACGTCGAAGAGCGGCGCGGTCGTCTACGCAACGACGGTGCGCGTCGGCAACAATATCGATTCGGTCGGCCAGATGCTCGCCTTGGCGCTGCCCGACGCCCATATCGTCGCGACCCCGATGAGCGGCATCATGCTGCTGACCGGCACCGTCGCAACGCCCGACGATGCGGCGGAGGCCGAACGGCTCGTCCAGGCCTATGTCGGCGATGCGACCAAAGTGCTGACGCGGCTGCGCAGCGCGACGCCGCTGCAGGTCAATCTGCAGGTCAAGTTTGCCGAAGTCAGCCGTAATTTCGTGAAATCGATCGGCGTCAATCTGACCCAGCGCGCCAACAGTCTGACGGCCAAACCACTGTTTGGCTTCGCTCAGGGGTCGCAAGGCGCCATTTCGACCGTCCCGGGGGTGATCAATCCGGTGCCCGGCGCGCCGGTATCGGTCGATGCCAGCGGGCTGACACCCGGGCAGACCCAGTTCGGGCGCAACGCCTATAACGGGCTCGGCACCGCGCTGAGCCTCGCCGGTAGCGCGTTTGGCGCAGACATTCTCGCCTCGCTCGATCTGGGCGAACGCAATGGGCAGGTTTCCACGCTCGCCAATCCAAATCTTACTGCGCTTTCGGGCGAGACCGGCACTTTCCTTGCCGGCGGTGAAATTCCGATCCCGGTCAGTCAGGGGTTGGGTGCGGTTTCGGTCGAATACAAGCAATACGGGATCAGCCTGGCCTACACGCCAACGGTGCTGTCCGATGGCCGCATCTCGCTGCGGGTTCGCCCCGAAGTGTCGCAGCTGACATCGGCTGGTGCCGTCCAGATCAACGGGACGACGATCCCCGCGCTCACCACACGCCGTGCTGAAACGACGGTGGAGCTCGGCTCGGGGCAGAGCTTCATGATCGCTGGCTTGTTGCAGAACAACCACAACAACTCGATCGATCAGGCGCCGGGGCTTGGCGATGTGCCGGTGCTCGGCGCGCTGTTCAGGTCGAACAGCTTCCAGCGCAACGAAACCGAGCTTGTCATCGTGATCACGCCGTATCTGGTGAAGCCCGTCAACGCGAACGACATCGTCCTGCCAACCGATGGCTATCGGGCGCCGACCGATCTTGGTCGGGTGTTCCTCGGCAATCTGGGTGGCGGCATTTCGGGTGGTAGCCGGCCAAAGCCCAGCGTCGCACCGCCCATGTCGGCCAGCCCATCGATCGGTGCTGCAGCGACGCTGCCGCAGGCGCCGCCACCCGTATCGCCGATACGACAGGACCAGCCGGCGACGCCCGCCGCTGCCCCCAGCCGCAAGAACAGCAGCAGTGCCCTTCCCGGGTTCAGCTTCAAATGATCGCCCGCCGCTCCAGGGGAAAAGCCATGCCCACAGGTCTTTCGATGTCGCGCCTTTCGCTGATCGCGCTTGCCGCCCCTGCCCTGCTGCTGGGCGGCTGCATGGGAACGGAAAATCGCGGTCTGGAAACGGTCCATCAGCCGGTCGTCAGCCGGTCGGATTATCTCTTTGATGCCAATACCGAATATGGCCGGCTCGCGCCGGGTGAATTGCAGCGGCTGGCCGGCTGGATGTCATCGCTTCGGCTGACATACGGCGACACCATCGCGATTGAGGACCCGACCAATGTGGCAAGCGGCGCGCGCGACGAAGTCGGCGGGCTGGTCGCTCGAAATGGCCTGTTCCTGTCGGATCAGGCGCCGATCGTCGCTGCCGCGATGACGCCGGGCACAGTGCGCATCATCGTCAGCCGGATGACGGCATCGGTGCCTGGCTGCCCCGATTTCAGCCGCGACAACAAGCCCAATTTCAACGCTCATACGTCATCAAACCAGGGCTGCTCGGTCAATTCCAACATCGCATCGATGATCGCGCGACCAGCTGATCTGGTGCTTGGCCAGCTCGCCGGGAACGTCGCTGATCCGGCGGTGTCGAACAAGGCCATTCAGACGCTGCGCAAAACGCCGAACACGGGCGCGGGCGGGCTCAAAGCAGAGAGTACGGGGGGCAAATAATGAACGCACCGTGGAACTCCGGCCGGCCGGGCCTTCGCGATCCCTTCATGGCGTTTGTCTGCGACGAAACGACGGCGGAGGGGCTGCGCCCCATCGCGGTCGAACTCGGCTGGGCGCCCGAAAAGGTCAACAAGGGCGGGCTGCGCAACGCCGTTCAGACACTGTCGGTATCCGCCAGCCCGCACATCCTGCTCGTCGATCTGTCGGAAAGCGGCGATCCGCTGAACGATATCAACGCGCTTGCCGAAGTCTGCGAGCCCGGCACGGTGGTGATCGCCACCGGCCAGGTCAACGATGTCCGTCTCTACCGTGATCTCGTTGCGAGCGGCATCCAGGATTACCTGCTGAAGCCGCTAGGCCCCGACATGCTGCGCGAGGCCTTTGCCACAGCACAGGCAATGCTCAACGCGCCGAAACAAAGCGACTCATCGGATGAGCGGCCGCATTGCTCTGCTGCCGTTATCGGCACACGGGGCGGCGTTGGCGCATCGACAATCGCAACCTCGCTCGCCTGGCTGACCAGCGACCGGGGTGGCCGCACGACCGCGCTGCTCGATCTCGACGTGCATTTTGGCACGGGCGCGCTCGCGCTCGATCTGGAGCCGGGTCGCGGCCTGACCGATGCGATCGAAAATCCGAGCCGGATCGACGGTTTGTTCATCGAGCGCGCAATGGTGAAATCGAGCGAGCGGCTGTCGATCCTGTCGGCAGAGGCGCCGATCAGCTCACCGGTCATCAGCGACGGTTCCGCGTTCTACCAGCTTCAGGAAGAGATGCGCGCCGCCTTTGAATGCACGATTACCGATTTGCCGCGCGCCATGCTCGTCAATCATCCGCATCTGATCAGCGACGTTCAGATCGCCATCGTCGTCACCGAATTGACGCTGGCGGCCGCGCGCGATTCGATCCGTATCCTGTCGTGGCTCAAATCCAATGCGCCGCAGACCCAGGTCTTCATCGTCGCGAACAAGGTGCATAACAGCGGGACGCAGGAAATCAGCCGCAAGGATTTTGAGGGGTCGATCGAGCGCAAGCTCGATTTTTCGATCAATTTCGATCAGAAACTGGCGGCACAGGCGGCCAAGCTCGGCAAGCCGTTCGCCGAAGTCGGCAAGGGCGCCAAGACGGCGGCCCCGATCGGCGATCTCGCGACCAAGATGCTCGCTACCGCCGATGGCAAGGCCGAAGACGCACCCGCGCGCGCCGGCAAGGCTGCAGCGGGCGCCAAAGGTCCTGCAGCGAGCGGCGCCGCAACATCGCTGATGGGCAAGTTCGGTGATTTGAAATCGCTGATACCAAGGCGTGCAAAGGCCAAATAACCGTCGCCGCAGCAGCCGCGTTGGCCGCCGAAGCGAAGGACGAGAGGTAAGCGTTCGATGGGTGAGATGTGCTGCTGAGTCCGATCATGATCATCGCCATCGGTGCCGTATTGGCGCTGGGGATGATGATGCTTGCCTTTTCAGGACCGTCGCCCGAACGCGCCAAGACGCGGCGCCTGAAAACGCTGACCCAGCGCCACAGTAACGCCGGATCGGTCCTGCTCGAATCGCAGATGCGTCGCATCACCGCCGGCCGTGCGACCCGCATGGATCTGGCTACGGCGCGCTTCCTGCCTAATCCCGCCATGCTCAAGAAGCGACTGGCGATGACCGGCAAGACCTGGACGGTCGGCCAATATGGCACCGCCACCTTGTCGATCATCGGCGTGCTGTCGGTGCTGCTCGCGATTCGTGGCTTGCCGCTGATGCTCTCATTGCTGATCGGCCTGATCATCGGCGCTGGCCTGCCGCATCTGGTGGTGAACTTTTTCATCAAGCGTCGCATCGCCAAATTCACTGCCAAGTTTCCCGATGCGATCGAATTGCTTGTGCGCGGGCTGCGGTCCGGCCTGCCGATCGGCGAGACGATGTCGGTGGTTGGTCAAGAGGTCGACGGCCCCGTCGGCGACGAATTTCGGTCAATTACCGACAAGATGAAGATCGGCCGGACGATGGATGTCGCGCTGCAGGAAACGGCAGATCGGCTCGGCACGCCCGAATTTCAGTTCTTTGTCATCACCATCGCCATTCAGCGCGAAACCGGCGGCAATCTTGCCGAAACGCTCGCCAATCTGGCGACGGTGTTGCGGATGCGCGGGCAGATGAAGCTCAAGATCAAGGCGATGTCGTCCGAGTCCAAGGCATCGGCCTATATCGTCGGATCGCTGCCCTTCATCGTGTTCGGCCTGATCTGGATGATCAACAGCAGCTACATGCAGAATTTCTTCGTCGACCAGCGGCTGATGGTGGCGGGCGGCGGAGGCCTTTTGTGGATGGGCATGGGCGCCTTCATCATGGCCAAGATGGTCAATTTTGAAATCTGATAGGGATTATTGAGCAAAGTGCAGATATCCGGCCATAGCGGACCGACCGTTCTCGGGGTCGATGTGATCAGCGTTGCCACGCTGCTCGCCGGCGTGGCCGCGTTCATGGTGCTGCTGGCGATCTATGCCGCGACGACGGTACGCGATCCGATGGCGAAGCGCGTCAAGGCGCTTAACGATCGCCGCGAACAGTTGAAGGCGGGGATCACCGCCTCGACGTCGAAGCGCCGGGCGAAGCTGGTCAAACAGAACGAGACGACCGATCGCATTCGCAGCCTGCTGCAATCGTTGAAGGTGTTGCAGGAAAGCCAGGTAAAGGCTGTCCAGATCAAGCTGATGCAGGCGGGCATCCGGTCGAAGGAATATGCGGTCGCTGTCATCTTTGCGCGAATGGTGCTGCCGGTCCTGCTCGGCGGGCCAATCGTCTATCTCGTTTACTTCACCGATAGCTTTGCCACCTGGTCGCCGCTCAAGGCTTATGGCCTCGTCGCAATCACGTTTCTGCTGTCGTACAAGGCGCCCGATCTCTATTTGAAGAACAAGATCACCAAGCGCTCCAACGCCATCCGCAAGGGATTGCCCGATGCGCTCGACCTGCTGGTGATCTGTGCCGAAGCGGGACTGACGGTCGATGCTGCGTTCAACCGGGTCGCGCGCGAACTGGGCCGCGCCTATCCCGAACTCGGCGACGAATTCACCCTGACCGCGATCGAACTGAGCTTTCTGTCCGACAGGCGCCAGGCGTTCGAGAATCTGGCGATGCGCGTCAACCTTGATGCCGTCAAAGGCGTGGTGACGACGATGGTACAGACCGAGAAATACGGTACGCCGCTTGCTTCTGCGCTGCGCGTGCTATCCGCCGAATTCCGCAACGAACGCATGATGCGCGCCGAAGAAAAGGCCGCACGCCTGCCCGCGATCATGACGATTCCGCTCATCTTGTTCATCCTGCCGACGTTGTTCGTCGTCATCCTCGGGCCGGCGGCCTGCTCGATTTCGGACGCCTTCTCGAAGGGATTCTGATCGCGCGTCAAGGCGGCATATTGCTTGATCGAAACGGATTGAACGGGCATTATGGTTAATACCAACAACGTCGCAAGGCCGAGCCATGCACGCACCGACGCTTATCGAACTTGCGATCCTCGGCTGTGCGGTCATCGTCGGCATGATTATCGGATTTGTGATCAGCACGACCGATAGTATCTGGCGCAAGCGTTTTGAACAGGAACGCGATTACTACCGGCAGTATCGCCTCCAGTCCGACGAGATCCACAAGCAGAATCTCAGCCGCATTGCGGCGCTTGAAGCAGCGCAAATGGCGCCGGCGATGGGCGCGGTCGAAGCCGATCTGCCTGCGGTTGAACCACACCACGACTCGAAGGAACCCGCAGGCGTCGCCATCCCGCTGATGGCGGCTGCGGCAATCGCGCCTGCAGAAGCAATGACGCCGCATGGCGGTGACGACGCTGTCCATGTCGACCCCGCCCCGGTGGAGACCGACGCGGAGATGGAGCCGGCCGCCGAGGTCGAGGCTGCACCCGTTGAGATGGCGATTGCAGAACACACGTCCGACCCATCTCCCGAACCGATCGCGCCCGATGAGGATACCGCAGAGCATCCGGCAGCGCCGCTCGCGGACAATGTCGCCGACCTCTCACCCCATGTCGCCACAACCGGCGGCGCGATCATCACCGATCCTGCGCCGGCAAACCATGCTGGCGCTTCGAGCGAGCTGTTGCAGATCCGCGGCATCGACGATGCGCTCGCCGCGCGGCTCGAAGCGGCGGGCGTCACCCGCTTCGAGGATATCGAGCGGATGAGCGCCGAGGATGAGATCGCTCTGGAAATGCACCTGGGGCTGGCGCCCGGCATCATCGCGCGCGACCAGTGGCGGCTGCAGGCGGCGCTGCTCGGATCGGGCGACGAGACCGGACACGACGCGCGCTTCGGCGTGACCGAGTTGGCCTAACCCGCCACGCCGCATCGTGACGCGCGGCGGGCGCGATCGATCATCGCGATCGGCGCTTCGCGGTCGATAAGGATGCGAATCAGCGCGACCCCGCGCGCGCCGCCGACCCGGACCGCCCGATATCCCGCCGGTACGGCCTGCCCCGCCAGCGCAACCGCAACGCGCAGCGGCTTACCATCTGACTGAATGTTGTTGCGCACGAACGCCACGTTGGTCTGATCATCGAAGATCGACAGCGACCAATATGGTGCCTCCACCGGTGCCACATCGACCAGCACCGGGCCTTTCGAGACATCGAACGGGCAGGAGGAATAGAGAAGATCGGGGCTAGGCCGCACGATCGCACGCGATTTCGCCGTCACGAGCGGTGCGTGGAGCATGTGATTGACGCCGCCGATCCCGGCCACCCGGCGCACCGCCAGCGCCATCAGCGCACGCGGCGTCGCCGCCAGTGTCGCCTGCCACGCGAGCAGCGCGCAAAACAGGCCAAGCGCGACCGGCCCGAGCCACCGCTGGATCATGCGCAGCCCTCCCGTGCAATGACGGGCAGTTGGGCGCGGGTGAGATCTCCCTTGCCGCCATCCTGCGGCAGATAGGCGCGCAAGGTGAGCTGGAAACGATGCACGCCGCCGCTCGGCAGCCACCGACCGGCTTGCCGCGATGGCGCAATCGCAACCGCCCAGTGCGCGCCTTCGGCAGGTGGCAGGCTGGCGCTGCCGATTGAATAGATGTCGGCCGGATTGCTGACCAGATAGCCTTCGGGATCGTACAGCGTGACGCTCCACCATTTCGCCGGCAGTGCGCCGCCCGTCATCCGGTAGCGGCAAGCGCCGTCGAGCGGCCGCCCGGCATCGTCGGTGGCGGCGGTGTAATAGCGCGCTTCATGCGCCGGCAGCGCGAGCAGGCCGCGCAGCGCGACCACCGCGCGGGTATAGGCGCTGGCGTCGGCGGTGCCGAAATCGCGCCCCGTCATCCACGGCCCGATTGCCTGTTGCATGCCGAGCGACCCCGCGCGCACGCTCCACACGGCGGCGCCGCTGCCGATCACCACGCCTGCGACCCCGCAGATCAGCAGGCGTGCCCAACTTCGCATCCCATCCCCCTTCGTTCTCGGGGGGTATTAGACAGATCAGCCGCGCTCTTTCAACGCGGCTTGTGCCGCCGCCAGTCTTGCAATGGGAACGCGGTACGGCGACGCAGACACGTAATCGAGGCCGATCCGCTCGCAAAAGGCGATGCTCGCGGGGTCGCCGCCATGTTCGCCACAGATGCCGAGCTTGATCTCGGGCCTGGTGCTGCGCCCGCGCTCGACGGCGATCTCGATCAGTTCGCCGACGCCCTCTATATCCAGGCTGACGAAGGGATCGGTCGCATAGATGCCCTTGTCGACATAGGTCGTCAGGAAACGGCCCGCATCGTCGCGGCTGACGCCAAGCGTCGTCTGCGTCAGGTCGTTGGTGCCGAAGCTGAAGAATTCGCCAACCTCGGCAATCTCCGCCGCTTTCAGCGCCGCACGCGGCAATTCGATCATCGTGCCGACGAGATACTCGACGGTGCGCCCGCGTTCGGCAAACACCGCCTTTGCCTGCGCATCGACGACGGCCTTCATCAACTCCAGTTCGCGGCGTGTCGCCACCAGCGGGATCATCACCTCTGGGATCGGCGCAGCGCCCGTCTTGTCGGCGACATCGCACGCCGCCTCGAAAATCGCGCGCGCCTGCATC
Organism: Sphingomonadales bacterium; assembly: GCA_038230675.1. Lineage (GTDB taxonomy): Bacteria > Pseudomonadota > Alphaproteobacteria > Sphingomonadales > Sphingomonadaceae > Sphingomonas. The sequence goes on from JBBRMV010000032.1 coordinate 17,324, forward strand.
TCATAGATTTCGGGATAGGTGACGCCCAGCCGACACCCGCGATGGCCAAGCATCGGGTTGAACTCATGCAGCTCGGCCGCGCGCCGTTTCAACGCCTCGACACCGATGCCCGTCGCCTCCGCCACATCGGCGAATTCGCTTTCCTCATGCGGGAGGAATTCGTGCAAGGGCGGATCGAGCAGCCGGATCGTCACGGGCAGCCCCGCCATCACCTCGAAAATCTTGGTAAAATCGGCGCGCTGTTCGGGCAGCAGCTTGGCCAGCGCGACCCGCCTGCCCGCCTCGCTATCGGCCAAGATCATCTGCCGAACCGACGTGATCCGCGCGGCATCGAAAAACATGTGCTCGGTGCGGCACAGGCCGATGCCCTCTGCGCCAAAATCGCGCGCGGTGCGGCAATCGAGCGGCGTCTCCGCATTGGTGCGCACCTTCAGCCGGCGCACCTTGTCCGCCCAGCCCATCAGCACGCCGAAATCGCCCGCGAGCACAGGCTGCACCGTGGGCACCTCCCCCATCATCACTTCGCCACTCGCGCCGTCGATGGTGATCACATCGCCTTCGCGCACTTCGCGGCTACCGACGCGCATCACCCGCGCCTTGGCGTCGATGGACAGAGTGCCCGCGCCCGATACGCACGGTCGCCCCATGCCGCGCGCGACAACCGCTGCGTGGCTGGTCATGCCGCCGCGCGCCGTCAAAATGCCCTTGGCCGCGTGCATGCCGTGAATGTCTTCGGGGCTCGTTTCGGTGCGCACCAGAATGACGCTCTCGCCAAGCTCGGCCCGGCTCTGCGCTGTCTCACTGTCGAACACCGCGACCCCGGATGCCGCACCCGGGCTTGCCGGCAGGCCGCGCGTCAACACATCGCGCGGCGCCTTGGGATCAAGCGTCGGGTGGAGCAATTGATCGAGCGCGGCCGGATCGACGCGGGCGACCGCCTCCTCCTGCGTGATCAGCCCTTCCTCGGCCATATCGACCGCGATCTTGAGCGCAGCACTGGCGGTGCGCTTGCCGCTGCGCGTCTGCAGCATCCATAATTTGCCGCGCTCGACGGTGAATTCGATGTCCTGCATGTCGCGGTAATGCAGCTCGAGCAGATCGAACACCTTGGCCAGTTCGGCAAAAGTCTCCGGCATCGCTTCTTCCATGCTCAGCGGCTTGGCGCCTGCCGCCTCGCGCGCGGCGAGCGTCAGATATTGCGGCGTGCGAATACCGGCGACGACGTCCTCCCCCTGTGCGTTGATCAGGAATTCGCCGTAATAAGCGCGGTCGCCCTTTGCCGGATCGCGGGTGAAGGCAACGCCCGTCGCCGACGTGTCGCCCATATTGCCGAACACCATCGCCTGGACATTGACGGCGGTGCCCCAGTCATGCGGGATCGCGTTCAGCCGGCGATAGACCTTGGCGCGCTCCGAATGCCATGATCCGAACACCGCGCCGATCGCGCCCCAAAGCTGATCATGCACATCCTGCGGGAACGGCTTGCCCCACAGTTTTTCCACCAGCGCCTTATATTGGCCGACCAGCCCGCGCCAATCGTCCGCCGTCATCTCGGTGTCGAGGAAATAGCCATTGTCTTCCTTGGCCACCTCGAGCGCTTCCTCGAACCCGCCATGATCGAGCTCGAGGACGACATCCGAATACATCTGGATGAAACGGCGATAGCTGTCCCACGCAAAGCGCGCATCGCCCGAAGTCGCGGCCAGACCCTCGACCGTTGCATCGTTGAGGCCCAGATTGAGGACGGTATCCATCATCCCCGGCATCGATACGCGCGCACCGGAGCGCACCGACACCAGCAACGGATCGGCCGGATCGCCGAATTGCTTGCCCGTCACCCCCTCGATATGCCGCAGCCCCATCGCGACTTCGGCGCGCAGGCTGTCGGGGAAGACCTGCCCCTCTTCGTAATAACGCGTGCACATCTCGGTGCTGATCGTGAAGCCCGGTGGCACCGGGAGGCCGATCGAGGCCATGCCGTCCAGATTGGCGCCCTTGCCGCCGAGCAGGTTTTTATCACCGGCTCCACCATCCGAAACACCGCCGCCGAAGCGATACACATATTGGCTCATGTCAGCCCTCGATCTTCGAAAAATCTGCAACGTTGTGAATGGCATCGCGCACGCGACCAAGCAACGCCAGCCGCGCGGTGCGCTTGGCAGGATCAGGATCGTTGACGATCACACCCTCGAAAAAAGCATCGATCGGCGCGCGTAGGCTGGCGAGTGCAGCCATCGCCCCCTCGAAATCCTCACCCGCAATCGCCGATGTGGCAAGCGGCTCCGCTGCGTCGAGCGCAGCGATGAGCGATGCTTCGGCGGGTTCGGGAGTGTAACTGAAAGCCCTCTCCCCTTGGGGGAGAGGGTTTGGTGAGGGGCTGCCGCCGGGCGGAACACTGCTTGGCTCCCCCTCACCCCAGCCCTCTCCCCGCTGGGGAGAGGGAGCGACACCCTCCTTCTTCAAGATATTCGCCGCCCGTTTATAGCCCGCCAGCAAATTCACCCCATCCTCGGTGCCGATAAACGCCTGCAGCGCATGCACGCGCGCGAGCAGCCGGACGAGGTCATCCTCACCCCCGAGTGCGAATACCGCGTCGATGAGATCGTGACGGACGCCGGCTTCGCGCTGCTGGACTTTGAGGCGGTCGGCTAGGAAATCCGCTACCTTTTGCGGAGTTTCCATAACTGACGCGTATAGCTGCGCGATCACAGCATTCTGATCAGGGTTTTGCTGTTCGATAGCCTCGTCGTACTGTCGCTGCAGCGAATTTGCGCTCAGGTAACGGTTGGCACCCAAGTCAACTAGCGCCCGTTGAATTTGCTGAGACCGCAAGCGTCCCATTGCGACGCCTAACTCGGAAATCGCGGGAAACATAACCTGGAAATACGGCATCCTCAGGTCGTTTCGAGTAAGCAGTGAAATGATACTGATTGCTGCACGCCTAAGCGCGAAAGGATCGCGAGATCCGGTTGGCGTCTCTCCAATCGCGAAGAATCCAAATAGCGTATCCAGCTTGTCCGCCAAACTCACCGCCACCGTCACCGGATCGGTCGGCACCTCATCGCCCTGCCCCACCGGCTTGTAGTGATCGCGGATCGCGGCGGCGACGCGGGGGTCTTCGCCCTGGGCGGCGGCGTAATAGCCGCCCATCACGCCTTGCAGCTCGGGGAATTCGCCGACCATGCCGGTGACGAGATCGGCCTTGCAGAGAAGGGCTGCGCGTTCGGCGAGGAACGCCAAATCCTCCCCGGCACGGAGCATCGGGTCGGATCGTCCCCCAGACGATCCTTGACCATGCGGGGCATGGTCAACCAGAGGCTGGGGACCGTTTGCCTCTTCCGGCAAATGGTGGAGGGGGGGTGCCGCAGGCGAGGCAGGCGTTTGTTGCACGCCCCCTCCACCAGCTCCGCTGGTCCCCCTCCCCGTGCCGGGGAGGATTATTCCCTCCTCCACCAGCCACCGCGCCAGTTTCGCAACGCGCGCGACCTTGTCCGCCACGGTGCCCAGCTTTTCGTGAAAAACGATCCGGTCGAGCTTCTTCGCCTGGTCCTTGAGCGGCACCTTCAAATCGGTGTCGTAGAAGAATTTGGCATCTGACAACCGCGCGGCGAGCACCTTGCGGTTGCCCTCGACGATCTTCGCGCCACCATCCTCCGCCTCGATATTGGCGGTGCAGATGAAGGCGTTGGCAAGAGTTGGCGCGAGATCGCGTCCCCCGGACGCGATCTTGGATGCCTGGGGGGCATCCAAAGCGCTAACTCCGTCCGCATCCGCACACACGAAATATTTCTGGTTTACGCGTGCCGTCAGCTGGATCACCTCCGGCGGCACATCCAGAAACGCCGCGTCGAAACGCCCGAGCAGCGGCACCGGCCATTCGGTGAGCCCGGCATTCTCCGCCACCAACCCCTCGTCCTCGATCAGCGCTAGTCCCGCTTCAGCAGCGAGGGCCGAGGCGCCGGTGCGGATGATGTCGGCGCGCGCATCCTGATCGACAATGACATAAGCGGCGCGCATTTGATCAATGTAACTGGCAGCGCTTGCGATGCTGATCGTGCCGCTCGAATGGAAACGGTGCCCCATCGTTCGCCGCCCGCTGGTGACGCCGGCGATATCGCAAGCGACGATCTCGTCGCCGAACAACGCGACGATGCCCTGCAACGGTCGCACCCATTTCAGGCTCTCGGTGGAGGCGGACGCGTCGCCCCAGCGCATCGATTTGGGCCAGGGGAAGCCGCGGATGATCGCGGGGATCGCCTCCGCCAGCACATCGCTCGTCGCGCGCCCGGGGCGCTCGATGACCGCGAACAACACGCCGTCGCGCTCGACGAGCAGATCGCGCGTCAGACCCGTCTTGCGCAGGAATCCTTCGAGCGCCTGCGGGGGGGCGCCCGCCTTCGGGCCTTTGGTCTCTTCGGACACGGCCGCCGTTTCCGCCGGGAGACCGCGCGCGATGAGGGCCAGACGGCGCGGCGTGGCATAAACCGTCAGCGGCCCTGCCTCGATGCCCGCCTTGGCGAGTTCAGCGGTGAACAGCCGCGCCAGATCGTCACGCGCCTTGGCCTGCATCCGCGCGGGGATTTCCTCCGAGCGCAGTTCGAGAAGAAAATCAGTCACGATGCTGCCCGCGGGATTAGAAAGAGGGGTTCACGCGGAGGCGCGGAGGCGCGGAGGAAAAGGGCTTGAGGGCGCATCGCGCCAATCCTGCTTTCGCCGGCAATGCTGGCGAAAGCGCCAAGCCCACCCCGAGCGCGCGCGATCTCCGCGCCCTCTGCGCCTCCGCGTGAATCATCTTTTCCCGGCAAAGGCGAAGCGTATGCGGAGGGGTTCGAGCCGCCCAACCTCCTTCGTGCCTTTGTGCCTTTGTGTGAGATCGTTTTCTTGCTCACACAAAGGCACAAAGCCACAAAGAAGAAGAGCAGGGAGATTATGCCTGCGGCGCTTGGCTGCGTCACGTGGCGCTCCATGTCGGGAAGCGGGCCTTCCAGCCTTCGGCGTTCTTTTCCATCCACGCCGCGCACGCGCCTTTCGCCAGATCGCGGACACGGCCCATATAAGCCTGCCGCTCGGCGACCGAGATCACGCCGCGCGCCTGCAACAGGTTGAAAACATGGCTCGCCTTGATCGCCTGTTCGTAAGCCGGGATCGGCAGATTGGCGGCAAGCGAATTCTCGCATTCGGCGGTGTGTTTCCGGAATTGGTCGAACAGCGACTCGGTGTTCGCCACCTCGAAATTCCACGCGCTCATCTCGCGTTCGTTTTCGAGGAAGACGTCGCCATAAGTCACGCCGGCGTCGTTATAGACGAGATCGTAGATGCTGTCCTTGTTTTGGATATACATCGCCAGCCGTTCGAGCCCATAGGTGAGCTCGCCCGCGACGGGCTTGCAGTCAAAGCCGCCCATCTGCTGGAAATAGGTGAACTGCGTCACCTCCATCCCGTCGCACCACACCTCCCAGCCGAGCCCCCACGCGCCCAGCGTCGGGCTTTCCCAGTCATCCTCGACAAAGCGGATATCGTGGGCAAGCATGTCGATGCCGATCGCCGCAAGCGAGCCGAGATACAGTTCCTGCAGATCGGGCGGGCTGGGCTTTAGAATCACCTGATACTGGTAATAATGCTGCAGCCGGTTGGGGTTTTCGCCGTAGCGCCCGTCGGTTGGCCGGCGGCAGGGCTGGACGAAAGCGGCGTTCCACGGATCAGGGCCGAGCGCGCGCAAAGTCGTCGCGGTGTGGAAGGTGCCGGCGCCCATTTCCATGTCGTAAGCCTGCAGGATCAGGCAGCCACGATCGCTCCAATAGTCATGGAGCGCGAGGATCATACGCTGGAAACTGAGCGGCTGTGCGGCCAATTCGAAGCCCTTCGCACCTGCAAAAAACGATAGCGGCTCTTTGGCGCGGGGGTCGCCGGGGGTCAATGGCCGGGAGGCAGGTGCGGCGCGCGACCGCAGCCGGACGACAACGCACCATGATTGACGCGGGCGTGCGGTTGCGCTCTTGTTAACCATCATGATCCCGACTTGGGTCGCTTCAGCGCCGGGCAGCGGCATTCGCACGCGCAATAGACCGGCGTCGCTGGTGGCATCGATTGTCGCCATCCTGTTCGCCGCAATGCCCGCCGATGCGCGCAAGCAACCTAGGGTCGCCGATCCGGCGACTGCGCCCCGGATCGCCTATCCGGTGCTGCCGATCGATGACCGCATCGCTCCCGATGATTTTGCGATGGACGATGACTCAGCGCCCCCGCTGACGCCCCAACAGACGCGCGATGCAGCGGCGCAACTCGCGCTCGCCCAGCTATCGCAAAATTATCGCCCCAATCCCGCGATCTGGAAAATCGCCGATCGCGATACGACGATCTATCTGTTCGGGACGATCCATGTGCTGCCCCCCGGCTTCGAATGGCGGACGGCAGCGCTCGAACGGATCATCGCGCGCGCCGATACATTGCTCGTCGAATCGGTCGATGACGGCGCCGATGTCGATCGGCTGCTCACCGGCCGAAGCGAAGCGCCATCTACGTCGAAGCTCGCCCCGCTCGCCGCCCGCATCTCGCGTGATCATCGAACCCGTCTCGCGCGGTTCGTGGCCACCCTGCCGCCTGCCGCAGCGACGTTGCTCGACGGACTGCCGACCTGGATCGCCTCGATCGCGGTGTCGTTCGTGCGCGAATTGCGCGCCGGGGAGATACCCGGGCCGGGAGCCGATGACGGGATCGAGCGCCAGTTTCGCTCCGCGCGCAAGCCGGTGATCCCGATCGAGAATGGCGGCAAGGTGTTGGCCAAGGTCAACGCCATTCCGGAAGCCGATCAGCGGCGGATGCTCGATGCCGCGCTCGATGCGCCAATGCGGACCCGCGCCGAATTGCGCGCGCCAATCCACGCCTGGGCAAAGGGCGATGTCGGCCCCGATTCGCTGCTGACGATCGACCTTGCCGCGACGACGGGATCATCGGCGCTTGCCGGGCCGCTGCTCGACGATCGCAACCGCGCGTGGACGGACGCGCTGATCCGCCGGCTGAAGACGCCGGGTACGGTATTGTTCGCAGCCGGCGCCGGGCATTTCATCGGTAACGGATCGGTGATCGAACTGCTCGCGCGGCGCGGGATCGAGGTTTCGCGCGTGCAATGAGTGGCGTCGACTAAGCGGTGGCGCCAGCAACGTTCACGCTTTATTTGCGCCATCACGCCGACAACCCCAATGATCGCCCCCAGTCAGGAATATCACCGATGAAGCCGCCCTTTGCCGTCATCCTGTTCCTGTCGGCCCTGTTCCTGTCGACCCTGTCGCTCGGCGCCTGCGCGTCCGCCCGCACCCCGGCCGGTCACGCGTCCGGCGATGCCGATCCTGCGCTGTGGGTCGTGAAGGATAGCGATACGACAATCTACCTGTTCGGCACGGTCCATGTCCTGAAGCCCGGGCTGACCTGGTTCGATGAGGCGGTGAAGACTGCGTTCGACAAGAGCGATCAGCTCGTCCTCGAAATCCCCCTGCCCGACCAGGCCGAGGCACAGCGCGTGATCCTGCCGCTCGCGATCGACCCGACAGGCCCGACGCTCCCCGAAAAGCTTCCCGCCAACAAGCGCGCCACTTATGCCAAGGCATTGGCGACGCTGGGTGTCCAGCCCCACACATTCGATCGGTTCGAGCCGTGGTTTGCCGCCGTGACGATCAGCCAGATCCAGCTGCAAAAGGCAGGCTACGGCGCCGATGCAGGCGCCGAACATGCGCTGGATGCCGCCGCGAAGGCCGCCGGCAAGCCGGTCAGCGGGCTCGAAACGCTCGCACAGCAGCTCGGCTATTTCCACGCCCTGCCGCAACAGGCGCAGATCGATTTCCTGACCGAGACGATTGATGATCTGGGAGAATTCAACAAGACGATCGACGCGATGGTCAAAAGTTGGGGAAGCGGCGATCCGGAGGCGCTCGCTCGGCTGCTCAACAAGGATGTCGGCCGGCAGCCACTTCTCTACAAAGTGCTGTTGAAGGATCGCAACAGCCGCTGGGCGGGCTGGATCGATCAGCGGATGCACCAACCCGGCGTGGTCTTCATCGCGGTGGGCGCGGGGCATCTGGCGGGCAAGGACAGCGTGCAGGCTCAGTTGCGGCGCTATCATCTGAAGGCCGAGCGAATCGTCTACTGACGTGTGAAGGTGCCGGGGGCTAAGCGGTATTCACACTAGGTGAGGTGCCATTTGCCCTGATTTTCCATGCCTCCGCGCCCGGTTCGGTATTTTTTGAACAAATAAAGTTTCACCCCAGCACCCGTTGCGCTCCTGCGAAGGCAGGAGCCCAGTCTGGGTCCCTGCCTTCGCAGAGACACAAGGCAACATAGTGGTCGCAAGGGTACAGGTACCGAGCGAGCCCACCCCTCCTTGCCCTCACCGACCACATCGGCTATGCGCCGCCGCTTCCGGTCAGGGTCATCCCTGGAGGCCTGACCGGGAATGACACCAAACGCATATCGGAGACTGACATGAGCGAACAGCTTACGCTCGCAGCCGAGACGCGTGGACAGGTTGGCAAGGGAGCCTCCCGTTCGCTGCGTCGCGCAGGCCGCGTACCCGCCGTTATTTACGGCAACAAGCAAGACCCGGTGGCAATCCACCTTGAGGAAAAGGCGCTAATGCGCGCCCTCATGACCGGGCATTTCATGAATTCCACCGTCATCCTCGATGTCGCCGGCGCGCCTGCGCTGACGCTGCCCAAGGATGTCTCGTTCGATCCGGTCAGCGATCGGCCCGTGCATGTCGATTTCCTGCGCATCGGCGAACATTCGAGCGTCACCGTCCAGGTGCCCGTCCACTTCACCGATGAGGACGCATCGCCCGGCATCAAGCGTGGCGGCGTGCTCAACATCGTCCGCCACGAGCTCGAACTGGTGTGCGACGCATCGTCGATCCCTGACAATATCGAGGTCTCGCTAGAGGGTTTCGATGTCGGCGATTCGATCCACATCTCGAACGTGACATTGCCCAAGGGCACCAAGGTGACGATCGACGACCGCGATTTCACGATCGCAACGATCGTCGCCCCGTCGGCGCTCAAGTCGAGCGAAGGCGATGCGGCCGACGAAGCCGGCGCGACCGACGCCGAATAAGCAGCGAAAATGCCCCTTTCCGCTTGCGTAGCGGAAAGGGGCGATCGGGCGATGCAACTCTGGGCTGGCCTTGGCAATCCGGGCGCGCAATACGCGCTCAACCGGCACAATGCCGGCTTCATGGCGCTTGATGCCATCGCCGAGGTCCATGATTTCGAGCCGCCGAAGAAGCGATTCCTCGGCTGGGCGATAGAGGCACGGCTGGGCGGCGAGAAGCTGCTGCTGCTCAAACCCGCCACCTTCATGAACGACAGCGGCCAGTCGATCGGCGAGGCCATGCGCTTCTACAAGCTCGCGCCCGAGGACGTGACGGTGTTCTACGACGAGCTTGATCTTGCGCCGTTCAAGGTCAAGGTGCGCCGCGGCGGCGGTACTGCTGGCCATAACGGCATCCGCTCGACCGTGGCCCATATCGGCGAGGATTTTCGCCGGGTGCGGCTCGGCATCGGCCATCCCGGACACAAGGACCGGGTGAGCGGCTATGTTCTGGGCAATTACGCCAAGGTCGAAATGGACCCGCTTGCCGATATGCTCGGCGCCGTCGCCGCCGAGGCAGAATGGCTGGCAAAGGGCGACGATGCCCGCTTCATGAGCGACGTTGCGCTGCGGCTTCAGCCCGATTGATCGAGGTTGATTGTCTGCTCCGTAATTTCTCGTTACGATGCTGTGACGGAAATGGGGGTCCGTGCCCGATGAATTACATGGCACGCGATGATAGTCTGCCGATGGCGGTGATGATCAGGCGGCTGGGGGGTCGCTTCGAGCTGAGCCGTACTGCGACCGACGCGATCCTTGCCCTGCCATTCGTGATCAAGGACTTCTCGCCAGGGCAATATGTGCTGCGCGAGGGCGATGAGGCCCTGCAATCCTCGTTCGTGATTTCGGGTTTCGTCTATCGTCACAAGATCGTCGCCGATGGCGGACGGCAGATTGTCGCGATCCATCTCGCCGGCGATTTCGTCGATCTGCAGCACATCATGCTCGACCGGGCGGATCACAACATCCAGGCGCTGACCCCGGCGACGCTGGTGCAATTTCCGAGCGATCAATTGCTCGAGCTTGCCTATCAGCATCCCGATATCGGCAAGGCGCTATGGCTCGAATCGCTGATCGAATCGGCGACTTTTCGCGAATGGGTGGTCAATGTCGGCAGGCGAAATGCGCGCGTGCGCACCGCGCATCTGCTTTGCGAGCTCGGCATCCGGCGCGAGGCGGCGGGGCTGGGCGAGCGCAACAGCTATGAATTGCCGATGACGCAGGAGCAATTGGGCGATTCGCTGGGGCTGACGTCGGTGCACGTCAATCGGACGTTGAAGGGGCTCGAAGCCGAGGGGTTGATCCGGCGGAGCAAGCGCGCGGTGAGCGTCGCCGATTGGCACGGGCTGCAACGCGCCGGCGATTTCAGCGCGCGCTATCTGCACCTCCACGATCGCCCCGATTGAAATTCGCACAGGCATGACGATCCGGACGCTGTTCGCAACGCGGCTGTACGAGGCGTCGCTGGCGGGAGGTCGCCTGATCGCCGAGCTCGATCAGTCATGCCGCTTCCTCGCCGAGGAGGATCGCGCCGGACGGGCATGGTCGAAGGACCATGGCTATCGCGGCTATACCTCCTATGCCTCGCTCGATGATCTGCCCCGGCGCGATCCGGTGATCGGCGACCTCGTCAAGCTGCTCGACAAGCATGTCGCCAATTTCGCCGCGGAATGCGCGTTCGACCTGGCGGGGCGCAAGCTGAAGCTCGACAGCCTGTGGGTCAATGTGATGAAGCCGGGTGCCGTCCATTCGGGCCATATCCACCCGCATTCGGTGGTGTCGGGAACGCTTTACGTTGCCGTCCCGCCGGGTGCTGGCGCGCTCAAGCTCGAGGATCCCCGGCTTGGGCTCATGATGGCCGCGCCCACCCGGCTCGACGATGCGGCGGAGGAGTTGCGGCCCTTCGTCTATATCCAGCCCGAAGCGGGCACGCTGCTGCTATGGGAAAGCTGGCTGCGGCACGAAGTGATGCCGCACGAAGGCAAAGGCGAGCGGATCAGCATCAGCTTCAACTATCGCTGGTAGCTTGGGCCGCCCCCCGCGAAACGGATCAGTTCATGCAGCCGCGATATTCGTCCTTGACGCTCGAGCTGTCCTGATACTTCTTCACGAATGCCGCATAAGCGGCGTCGCGCGCGGGCTGGGGCGCCGGATCATAGGTGACGACCGACATCGCCATGCTGTCGTCATAGGCGCCGCGCTCGGCAAGGCGCACATAGGCGACCTTGGTGCCCTTCTTGCGGGTGGCATACCAGGCCTGATGATCGGCGACCGCCTTTTTGAACAGCGCGAGCTGGCCGGGCTTGATCGTGCTCAGCCGAACCGTCACCAGCTTGCCGGCGCATTGCAGGCCACCGATCGCATTGGTCTGCGCGGTGGCGCTCGTCGCGGTGAGCATCAGCACCGCCGCCATCATCTGTTTCATCATGATCGAATCCCCTCCGCCCCGCCATCAGGGCGGTTGAAATTCGCTCGTTCGACACAGCGATGCAAGCCTTTGCCGGCGTGTTGCACTGGCCAATGCGCGCTCGACTGCCTAAGTGGCGCGATCACGCGCCGGCGGCTTCTCGTCGGCCCGTTTCTTCAGGATGCATCATGGGTTTTCGTTGTGGTATCGTCGGGTTGCCCAATGTCGGCAAATCTACCCTGTTCAACGCGCTGACCGAAACGGCGGCGGCGCAGGCGGCGAACTATCCCTTTTGCACCATCGAGCCCAATGTCGGCAATGTCGCGGTGCCCGATCCTCGGTTGCAGCAACTGGCGGGAATCGCCCATTCGGCGAAGATCATCGAAACGCAACTGGGCTTTGTCGACATCGCCGGGCTGGTACGCGGTGCGTCAAAGGGCGAGGGGTTGGGCAACCAGTTCCTCGGCAACATCCGTGAGGTCGATGCGATCGTCCATGTGTTGCGCTGTTTCGAGGACGGCGACGTGACGCATGTCGAGGGCAAGGTCGATCCGATCGCGGACGCGGAGACTGTCGAGACCGAGCTGATGCTGTCCGACCTCGAAAGCCTGGAGAAACGCGTTCCCAATTTCGCCAAGAAGGCAGCACAAGGCGACAAGGAGGCGAAGATCGCGGCCAGCGTGCTCGGCAAGGCACTCGATCTGTTGCGGGCGGGCAAGCCCGCGCGGCTGACCGACATCGGCGACGAGGAAGAAGCGCGCGTCTTCGAACAGGCGCAATTGTTGACCTCCAAGCCCGTGCTCTATGTCTGCAACGTCAATGAGGGCGATGCCGCGAACGGCAATGCGCTGTCGGCACGCGTTTTCGAAAAGGCGAAGGCCGAGGGTGCCGAAGCCGTCGTCGTCTCCGCCGCGATCGAGGCCGAAATCGCGACGATGGCGCCCGAGGAGCGCGGCGATTTCCTGGCCGAGCTGGGGCTTGAGGAGACCGGGCTCGCGCGTGTCATCACTGCTGGCTACAAATTGCTCAAGCTGCAGACTTTTTTCACCGTCGGCCCCAAGGAAACCCGCGCCTGGACCGTCCATGTCGGTGCGCGCGCCCCGCAGGCGGCGGGCGAAATCCACACCGATTTCGAACGCGGCTTCATCCGCGCAGAAACGATCGCGTTCGACGATTATATCGCGCTGAAGGGCGAGGCGGGCGCACGCGACGCCGGCAAATTGCGTCAGGAAGGCAAGGACTATGTCGTCCAGGACGGCGATGTGATGCTGTTCCGCTTCAACGTGTAACCTGGCGCTGCCGACAAACCACAAAGGCTTGTTGTCATATGATTGACCCAACCAGCGGGCAGAGGCGCAGCATGCGCCTTTCGACCCGCCTGTTCGCCGCCTTCCTTGCCGCCGGGTTGCAGGCATGCGTCACGCAGCCTGCCGCCACGCCGCCGCCGGTGGCGCTGAATGCCGCCCCAGCCGAGGCGCGCGCACCGGTGACGATCCTCGTGTCGATCGATGGCTTCAAGCCCGATTACCTGACGCGCGGCGTGACACCCAATCTCAGCGCACTTGCCGCAGCAGGCGTGAGTGCTGCGATGCGCCCGTCCTTCCCGAGCGTCACCTTCCCCAATCATTACACGCTCGTCACCGGGCTTCGACCCGATCGCAACGGCATCGTCGGCAACCGGATGGAGGATGCCCGCCGCCCGGGGCAGATCTTCACGATGCAGAGCGACGATCCGTTCTGGTGGAACGAGGCCGAACCGATCTGGGTCACCGCGGAAAAAGCTGGTATCCGCACAGCGACGATGTTCTGGCCCGGCTCGAACGTCGATTTCGGGGGCGTGCGGCCAACCGACTGGCAACTCTATGCGCATGATCTCAATGATCGGCAGCGGGTCGACGGCATCATCGACTGGTTGCGCCGGCCAAGCGACACGCGTCCGCAATTCCTGACGCTCTATTTCGACGCGGTCGATAGCGCGGGGCATAAATATGGCCCCGATGCCGCCGAAACCACGGCTGTAGTTGCCCGGATCGATAGCGCGATCGGGCGACTGCGCGACGGCCTCGCGAAACTTGGCCAGCCTGCCAATCTGGTGATTGTCGCCGATCACGGGATGGCCGCTGTCAGCGCGTCGCGCGTCGTCAGGCTCGACAAGCTGTTGCCGGCGGGCAGCTTCACCGCGATCACCGACGGCACCTATGTCGGGATATCACCGACATCAGGCAACGAAGCCACCGTGCGCGCCGTCCTGCTCAAGCTGCGCGACCACGTCACCTGCTGGCCCAAGCAGGATATCCCCACGCGGCTGCATTACGGCACCAATCCGCGTGTGCCGCCGATCGTCTGCCTTGCCGAAACCGGATGGCTGGCGCTGACCCGCGATCCGCCCGCCGATCATCCCCCCGGCGGCGGCGCGCATGGCTATGATCCGGAGGCGCCCGAGATGGCGGCGCTGTTTATCGCCAGCGGCCCGGCGATCAAGCCGCTCGGCAAGTTGGCGGTCTTCGACAATGTCGATGTGGCGCCGCTGTTGCGCGACCTGATCGGGCTGCCGGCGGGCCAGGGGCTCGACGGCAGCGACGCGCCGTTTCGGCGCGCGCTCCTTCGCTAACGCGCTTGCTAGACGGCCCCATACCGACGAAACTATTCCGATGATCTATTTCGAAGACATCGAACCAGGCACGAAAACGCGGTTCGGCAGCTACCGCGTCACCCGTGAGGAGGTGATCGAATTCGCCACCCGATATGATCCCCAGCCCTTCCACCTGTCCGACGAGGCGGCAGCGCGGACGCATTTCGGTCGGCTGTCGGCGAGCGGGTGGCACACCTGCGCAATGATGATGTCGATGCTCGTCGAAAATCTGAAGAACAGCCGGCAGGCAGGGCTTGGTTCGCCCGGGCAGGATGAACTGCGCTGGCTGAAGCCCGTCTATCCCGGCGATACGCTGTCTTGCGAGATCGAGGTGATCGACAAGCGCGCATCGCAGAGCCGGCCCGAAATGGGCAGCTATCGCAGCCGCATCACGGTGCGCAATCAGGACGGCGACGCAGTGCTGACAACAATCGCGATCGGGCTGATCGCGACGCGGCCGAAGGAATAGCTGCCTTTAGGAGTTTTCGGATGCACGCGGAGGCGCGGAGGTATCGCGAACGGGGCACGGTATCGTCTCAAAACTGCCGGACGTTTTCACCAAATGGCTCCACCGCCTGTTCCCCCGGCGTTTCCGCGTGAAACCGAAAAATCAGTGGCCGCCGAATGCCGTAAGCGAATGCACCGCTATACCGTCCGAGCGCAGCGCATCGGCACCGCCAAGATCGGGCAGATCGACCAGGAACTGCGCCTGTTCGACAACGGCGCCGGCCTTCCTGAGCAACCGCACGGCAGCACGCGCGGTGCCTCCCGTTGCGATCAGATCGTCGATCAACAGCACGCGCGCACCGGGCGCGCAGGCATCGGCATGCATCGCGATCCGGTCGGTGCCATATTCGAGCGCGTAATCCTCAGCAATCGTCACGCCCGGGAGCTTGCCGTCCTTGCGGATCAACAGCACGCCGGCATTGAGCGGCACCGCCATTGCAGCAGCAAACAGGAAGCCCCGCGCCTCGATGCCCGCCACCAGATCGACCGGGCCATCGGTTGCAGCCACCATTCGCTCCACCGCCATCGCCAGCCCTTTGGGATCGAGCAACAGCGTGGTGATATCGCGAAACATGATACCGGGCTTTGGAAAGTCCGGAATCGTGCGAATCAGCGCCTTCAGGTCGTCATTGGCCTCTGCCAACCCGATTGCCCCGCTCAATGCTTCACATTCCGCCAGATCGTCCGATACGATCCGTAGGCAAGGATCGTCCCGATCAACAGGAAGCCGAGCACTGCGAAGCCCATCGAATGGCGCTGTTCAAGCTCTGGCTCGGCCGTCCACACGAGGAATGCAGCAACGTCCTTCGCCATCTGATCGACCGTCGGCTTGGTCCCATCGACATAGGTAACCTGCCCCTCGGAGGCGAGCGGCGGCGGCATCGCGATGTTGAGGTTCGCAAAATACGGGTTGTAATAGGTCCCGTCGGGCGTCTTCGCATCGGGGAACTTCGTGAGCAGCGCCGCTGGCTGTTCCTGATACCCGGTGAGCAGCGATGCGACATACGCAGCCCCGCCTTCACGCGCCTTGGTGATCAACGACAGATCAGGCGGATTGCCCTGGCCGGGATAAAACACATGCGGGAAATGATCCGATGCGATGTTCGCTCGTTCGGTCCGGTCGCCCGATTTCGGGTCCTGCACGGATTGTTTGCTGCTCCAGTCGGCGGCGATCTTCTTCACTTCGGCCTCGGTATAGCCCAGCTTGCCAAGATCGCGGAACGCCACCCGGCCCAGCGAATGGCAGGCCGAACACACTTCCTTGTAGACTTGGAAACCGCGCTGAACCTGCCGCCGGTCGAACTTGCCCATCATCCCGTCGCTGGTGAAGGCGATTTCCTTGGGATGGCGGTGAAACATCTCGGTCGCCGTTTCGGGCGCCGGATCGGTGATCACGCCCTTCACGCTGCCGAACAGGCCGAGCGCCAGCACGAACACGAAAGCGGCCCCGACCGCGGCGGAAATGTACCGAACCATTGTCGTTGTGATCCCTTATTCGGCCGGAACGGCGGTGCCGCTGAAACCAGTTGTCGCGACAGGCACGGCGCCATGCTTGCCCAGCACCGATTCGGTGATCGAATTGGGCAACGGGCGTGGGCGTTCCATCGCCGATATGATCGGCAGGATGATGAGGAAATGCGCAAAGTAATAAGCGGCCGAAACCTGCCCGATGATCACGTTACGCGATGTTGGCTCTGCCCCGCCGACATAGCCAAGCACGAAGACATCGAGGATCAGGATGCCGAGGAAGATGCGATAGGTCGGCCGGTAATTGGCCGAGCGCACCGGCGACGAATCGAGCCAGGGCAGGAAGAACAGCAGCAGGATCGATCCGAACATCGCCAGCACACCCCACAGCTTGGCGGGCAGGACGAAATCGACGGTGAAGGATTTCAGGATCGCGTAGAAGGGCAGGAAATACCATTCGGGCACGATATGCGCTGGCGTCGAAAGCGGGTTCGCCGGGATGTAATTGTCCGGATGGCCAAGCGCGTTCGGGTAAAAGAACAGGATGAACGCAAAGATCGTCAGGAAAACGCCGAGCCCGAAGCCGTCCTTCGCGGTGTAATAAGGGTGGAACGGCACGGTATCCTGCTCGCCCTTCACCTCAACGCCGGTCGGGTTGTTCGATCCCGGAATATGCAGCGCCCAGATGTGCAGGATGATCACCGCAAAAATCACGAAGGGCAGCAGATAATGCAGCGAGAAGAAGCGGTTCAGCGTCGCGTCGTCGGGCGCATAGCCGCCGAGCAGCCAGATGCGAATGCCCTCGCCCACCACCGGGATCGCCGAGAAGAAACCGGTGATCACCTGCGCGCCCCAGAAGCTCATCTGGCCCCAAGGGAGCACATA
>JBBRMV010000033.1:0-34340 GCA_038230675.1 Sphingomonadales bacterium
CAAGGATTGCTGGACGAATTCGGCGACAAGCGGGTCATCGACACGCCGATCACCGAACATGGCTTTGCCGGCATCGGTGCGGGCGCGGCGATGGGCGGATTGAAGCCGATCGTCGAGTTCATGACCTTCAACTTCGCGATGCAGGCGATTGATCACATCATCAATTCCGCCGCCAAGACCAATTACATGTCGGGCGGGCAGATGCGCTGCCCGATCGTGTTTCGTGGGCCGAACGGCGCGGCCACCCGCGTCGCCGCGCAGCATTCGCAAAATTACGCACCCTGGTATGCCAGCGTCCCCGGCCTGATCGTGATCGCGCCCTATGATGCGGCGGACGCGAAGGGGTTGCTCAAGGCGGCAATCATCTCCGACGATCCCGTCGTCTTCCTCGAAAACGAACTGCTTTATGGCCGCAGTTTCGAGGTGCCCAAGCTCGACGATTATGTTCTGCCGATCGGCAAGGCGCGGATCGTGCGTGCGGGCAGCGATGTGACGATCGTCAGCTATTCGATCGGCGTCGGGCTGGCACTGGAAGCCGCCGAAGCGTTGGCCGGTGAAGGCATCGATGCCGAGGTGATCGATCTGCGCACCCTACGCCCGCTCGATACGGCGACGGTGCTGGAAAGCCTGAAGAAGACCAACCGGATGATCGTCGTGGAGGAGGGCTGGCCGACCTGTTCGATCGCCAGCGAAATCATTGCAGTCGCCATGGAACATGGGTTCGATGATCTCGATGCCCCGGTGCTGCGCGTGACCAACGAAGACGTGCCGCTGCCCTATGCCGCCAATCTTGAAAAGCTGGCTCTCGTCGATACGCCGCGCGTCATCGCGGCGGTCAAGAAGGTCATGTATCGCAGGTGATGCGGTGCGCCGGGAGGGACGACCCCTCCCGGACATTCTCGATCAATTGGTCAGCTTGGCGCTGGCGACAGCCTTGGCGAACAAGGCCTGCAGGGCATCGGTAATGCTCTGATCGGTCTTCACCGTAAACATCAGGTCGGGAGAGGCGCATTTCGTCAGCTGCGGCGCGATATTGGGGATCGCGGCATTGGCGAGGGCCCGCTGCCCCGGCTCGTCATCCTGGATCGATGCGGATGTGTATTCGGTGTACAAGATCGCGATCTTGATGCCCCGCGCCTTGATGGCGGTACACTGTAGGATCTGAGCATCCTGTATGGCGGTACGGGTACGGCCCGATCCGATATCCTCGTCGCTCATGCCATCGGTGACCATGAAGAGGAATGCTTGGGGCGTATCCCCGACATTGTTAGTGCCCTGACCCGATAGCAAGGGCAAAACCGTCGACATCTTGGTCAGAATGCTTGCAAAGCTCGTAAACAAATACTCGCTGCCGGATTGTCCGTTCGGTGGCCGGCCATTGCCTGCCTGATCATTGACCGTCACGACATCGATATCCTGCGCGGCCGTGGAAACAGCGGACAGATTTGACGACAAGGTGGATATCGTCTTCAGATTGGTGCTGTGGTCAAACGTATATAATGCGGCACGGTAGGTCCGGCTGTTGGCAGTCGCATAATTTTGGGCAAGCGTCATAAGATCGCTTGCAGCCTGTCGTTCGTCGGTCACCCGAAGGCGTACCCCTTTATTCAGCGCATACCAGTAGCTATCCGCGTAAGTATTATCGGCATTGTAAACGCAGATATCTTTGTTGCTGCCATTGTTGCAGAGCGAGTCTGTCGGCGCCCTGTTATTGTAGACGTAGGAGCCGTCGGCATCGATCAGGTTTTTCTTGTTCGAGCCGCTGCCGGTCGACCCATAGCTTCCCTTGACCAGCGAAAATTTTGCATTGTCGAGGATCAGGCTTGGGATAGAGCCGCCGACGTACACCTGTATCTTGTTGGAGTGGCAGGCAAAAGAGCAGCTCACGGCGTTGTCCATCGTCGTGAACCCATCCGATGTCGTCGGCAACGCCATCGACGATGATGTGTCGAGCGCGAGATAAAAATCGATGTTCGGCGCCGCGGTCGCGGTTGCGGTCGAGGTGCCACCGATCGTTATCGTCGGAAAGCCGATGATACCGGCAAAGGCGTTTTGCGATTTGGCGGTGTATGTGGCAACCGCCGTACGCGTCGAAGTGACCAGGTTGTTCCCGGTCACCGACTTCACCAGATCCGCACTGTTCCAGATCAAGCCGGGTTGGCCGGTGATTTGCGAGTTGAACATCGCGACCAGGGCATCCTCAGCCTGCTGGTTCGTTTTCAGCATCATCGGCTGGGTCACGGCCGCCAGCGTCGCTGCGTCCGCGGCCGCGTTCAGCTTTGTCTGGAGGCGGCTGGCGCGCGCATAATCGATTGCGATCCCGGTCGCGAGCGTGAGCGGAATCACCGAAAATCCCATCAGCATCATCACGTTGCCGCGACGATTTTTCGCAAGTCCCCGTAAGAAGCGGACTGGCACGAGCAGGATATCGAGGATTATCATGGCTAGGTCTTTTTGATCCGAGTGGCGGCGCGTGGGCTCAGGATGATCTGATCCTTCATCGGGATCGCCCCGATCAAGGTCGACGCGACGACCGGCGTGTAGTTATAGTTCACATTGGCGACGATCACGTAGGTGTTGGCCTGCTTGATCGACGCGGGCAGCGTGTAGGCGTCGCCAACGGTCAGGCCCGACACGTTCTTGCCGCGGCTCCAATCGACCGTCGCGACCAGGCTCGCATCGATTTTGATCTGCGAAATCAGCATGGTCGCGTTCTGTGTCTTGTACGGCGCCATCACCTGCTGGCTGGCGTTCAGGATGGTGTCGAGATCGCTGTCGTTGACCGAGGTATATTGCGACGCCAGATCAGCGATTGTCCTTGTCGTGAAGGTCACCTTCCGAAAGGCCGAAATGGCATCGGACAATTGGTATCCGCCAAGATAAAGTGTCACCAGAAAAGGCAACACCAGCGCGAATTCGGTCGCCGATACCGCGCGGAGATCCTTCAGCAGGCGCCGGATCATGAGGTATATGGCTCCACCTTGAACACCGACGTCGCGTAAAGCAGGCGGCGATTGTTCGACATCGTCGCAAGATCGAACCCGAAAGGCCCTTTCTGGACATCCCAGATATACATGATCCGCACGACGTTGATCGTGCCGGCGCCGCCGGGTGCAAAGGTCCAGCTGTTGTTGACGTTGCCGTTTGAATCATAGGTCAAGGTCGGGGAGGCGACGGTCGCGCTCGAAAAATTCGTGGCGGTGCGGACATCGACCATGACATTGGCGCATTTCATGAACACCGGCAGCTTGGAGCAAACCAGCGTCTTGAAGCTATTGGAGGTCATGTTCGCCTGCTGCGCGCTGCCCGTAACCAGCTGCCGAATTGATTTTTCCGCGGTCGTTTCCAGGGTTTGCTGGGCGAAGAAGACGAGGCTGGTCTGAAGGATCGCGATCATCAGCCCGGCAAGCGGTGCCGCAATGAAGGCGAATTCGATGGCCGCGCCGCCGCGACGATCGGCCAACAGCCCGCGACGCGGCGGATTGCGCAGGGCGGCTGCCGGTAGAGATACGAACTCTGATGACGATTTTCTGCCCATGATGCGATTGATTAGCGGGGGGAGGTTAATCAGTGATTGAAAACGGCAATCCCGGACGAGCAAATATCGAAGGTTGATTTGAGATCATCGCGGGCGGCAAGGGGACTTGATGAACGACATATCCGTCCGTGATCCAGAACGGCGATTGGCCTGCCTTTACGCGGCTCGAGGCCGGCAGGCGGCGCTCCAGTCATTATGGGCACTCGACGAGCAATTGGCCGATCTGCTGCGCCATGCGAGCGACCCGATCGTGGGACAGATTCGCTATACCTGGTGGCATGATGCGCTGACCCGGCTCGACGATGGTCCGCCGCCCGCCCAACCCTTGTTGCAGGGCCTTTTCGATCATCTTCTGCCACTCGGGATATCGGGGGCGATGTTGGCGGAGATGATCGATGGGTGGGAGATTTTGCTCGATCGCGGGTCGCTTGATGCGGCGGTGATTAATGTCCACGCCGGCATGCGCGGACGTCGGCTGTTCGTCATCGCTGCAGGCGTCATCGGCGCTTCAGCGGACGATCCTGTCGTCGAGGCGGGCAAGGGGTGGGCGCTGATCGATCTCGCCGTGCATCTGCGCGATCCTGAGGCGCGCGCGCTTTGTTTTGCCATGGCAACGCCGGTGCTTGAGGCGATCGTGAACGCGCGGTGGAGCGCGACGGGGCGGCCGCTCGGCATGCTTGCGCAGTTGGCGATCATCGATTGCCGTCACGGCCCCGAATTCCACCGACACCAGGGGTCGCCACGCCGGTTGTTGCGGATGTTGCAGCATAGGCTGACTGGTCGCTAGACTGGTCCCGCGGTGGCGAGGGGGATCAGGCGATGTGGCGATATCTGGCGGGCGCGGTGGCGGCGCTGTTGCTCGCAGGCGGCGGCATCTTGTTGTTCAACGGTCGCGCCGCGTCCGATCGATCCTTGCCCGGCGCACCCGCCTCGATCGGCGAGGAGGCGAGCACCAGCCTGCCCGATGCAGCACCCGAGGCGAGCGAAAAGACGCGCGAGCAAAAGCGCTTCAACCGGTACGACAAGGACAAGAACGGCGCGATCACCAGCGACGAATATCTGGCGAACCGGCGAAAAGCCTATGCCAGGCTCGATATCAATCATGACGGCACGCTGTCGTTCGACGAATGGGCGATCAAGGCGACCACGAAATTCGCCGGCGCCGATGCCGATCGCAACGGAGCGATGTCCCCGGCAGAATTCGCGACGACGGCGGTAAAGCGCAAATCGCCCGCCAAGGCGAAATGCGCGTGCCCGCCAACGCCCGCCGCGCCTGACGAGCCAAAGGAGGACGAGGGTTAGGCGGCCATCCACCCTTCGAGCGCGGTACGCGCACGGCCGGTGTAGAGCAGTTTGCGATCGGCCTTTTTGGTGCGGCCGGTAATCGGCGGGAACAGCCCGAAATTGACGTTCATCGGCTGGTAGGTTGCGGCTTCTGCAGCGCCCGTGATGTGATGGAGCAGCGCCCCGAGCGCGGTTTCGACAGGCGGCGGGGCAAGCGTCCGGCCAGCGAGTTCGGCGGCGGCAAAGCGCCCCGCGATCAGGCCGATGGCGGCGCTTTCGACATAGCCCTCGCAGCCCGTGATCTGCCCGGCAAAGCGTATATTGGGGCGCGATTTCAGCCGCAACGTCGGATCGAGCAGTTCGGGCGAACGGATGAAGGTGTTGCGGTGCAAGCCCCCCAGCCGCGCGAATTCGGCATTTTCGAGCCCCGGGATCGTCCGGAAAAGCCGCACCTGCTCGGCATGTTTCAGCTTCGTCTGAAAGCCGACGATGTTCCACAGCGTGCCCGACGCATTGTCCTGGCGCAGCTGCACGACGGCATAGGGCCAGCGACCGGTGCGCGGATCATCGAGCCCGACGGGCTTCATCGGGCCATAGCGCAGCGTATCCACCCCGCGCGCCGCCATCACCTCGATCGGCATGCAGCCTTCGAAATAGGGGACGTCCTCCCAATCCTTGAACTCGGTCTTCTCGCCGGTCATCAACCCGTCGTGAAAGGCGAGATACTGCTCCTTGTTCATCGCGCAATTGATGTAATCCTTGGTCTCGCCCTTGTCCCAGCGCGATTGCATCCACGCGACCGACATATCGATGCTCTCATGATGCACGATCGGCGCGAGCGCATCGAAAAAGGCGAGCGCGTCCTTGCCCGTCGCGTCGCCGATGCTGTCTGCGAGCGCGGGCGCGGTGAGTGGCCCTGTCGCGACAATCGCCAGACCCTCTGAGGGCAACGTGTCGACGCGTTCACGAACGATGGTGATGTTGGGATGCGCGGCCAATATGGCGGTCACGCCAGCCGAAAAATTATCGCGATCGACCGCGAGCGCGGAGCCGGCGGGCACCTTGTGGAGATCGCCCTGCGCCATGATGATCGACCCGAGCGCGCGCATTTCGGCATGGAGCAGGCCGACGGCATTGCGCTCGGCATCGTCGGAGCGAAAACTGTTCGAACAGACGAGTTCGGCCAGGCCATCGGTGTGGTGCGCCGGCGTCATCTCGCCCGATCCGCGCATTTCGGAGAGCTTTACGCGCACCCCCGCCTCAGCAAGCTGCCATGCCGCTTCGGAGCCGGCGAGCCCGCCGCCGATGATGTGAACGCCCTGGAAATCCGCCATCGCAACCCGCCAATCTTCACAATCTTCACGCCACGCATGAGTCTTCACAGCCATGCGAAAGCGGAACATCGCCCTTCGGGCAAGGGTTTAGTGTGTATCGCGCCGTGCAGGACAGGCATTTCGGCATGCAACGATCGGTGCAAGGTACCGATCAAGGTAAACCGGCGACAATCCCGGGGCCAGATCGTGGAGGAGCGGGGGGAATCAACTCGGTGTCTCGCCTTGCCTGACGCCGTTACCGGCGCACGGTGCTTCTCGTCGAAGCGCCTTGCGCCGGTCGGTTATGCGATCACGCTACGACGCAATCGCCGTTTGCGGGTATTGCGTGTCGTAAGTGCTGTTGGGCACGCCGAAGGTCGGCGTGACCGTCTGGATGCGGGTGCCGTCCTGCCGGAAGATGTCGTAGCCGCTCTGGATCACGTAGACGGCAACTGCGGTGTACGGTGGGGCAGTCAGCGAATCGGTCATCGATTGCGAACTCTGCATGCCCTGGCTCGACGAGGTCGTGTAAGTGAAGTTGTAGGACAGTTTTGCCGTCACCTTGAATACCTCCGGCACGATCGACCATTCCATCCCGAGCTCGACACCGACGCTGTTGGCAAAGGTCTTTACCGATTCCGAACTGATGCCCTCGGTCCAGGCAAAGGATTGCGATTGCGGGATGCTGGTGTTGTTGTTCTTGAACTGCGCAAGGACATATTCGTCGGTGCGGACCATCGTATAGATCGGCGATTTGACGATCCGGTCGGGGTCGCTCAGGCCCGGATCGGTGACCGAGAACCAGGGAAGCTGGACGACGTAGCGCACCGCGTTACCGGTATTGGGGGGTGGATTCTTGCTGGTCAGCGTGGGCGGGGCCGGCGGGGTCGCAGGCGGAATATCGCCCATCGCGATTTCGAACGCCCAGAATCCGGCAGGCGGTGGCGTGTCGTAATTGGGCATCGGCATGAAGGTGCCGGGCGAGAAATCGATGGAACCGGCGCGCGCGGTGGCGGGCATGATGTCCCAGCAGGACAGATCGTCACGTTTGCCGCTGCCGCTGTCATTATAGAGTTCGCCGCCGACAAGTGCCTGTTGCACCAGATCCTTGCGGACGCAGCGATAGAGATCGACCGAAGGCGGGCCGCCGCCCTGCGCTGCCCCGCCAAGCGCCGCATAACCATCGGGCGCGACCGCCATCCACATCTGCGAACTCCAGACATAGCGGAAATCGGTGGGTGCCTTGAGCGCCGGATTGCTCGCCGGCCCATTGTCCTTGACCAGGATGCCGACATGCACGCCGGTGGGGTTGTCGTAATTCTGGAGCATCATGTCCCCGAGCGGATAGAAATTGACCTGATCCGCGCTCGCTTTTGGCCGCCAGGTGCTGGCATCCATGTGCGCGCCGCTGCCCTTGTCATCCCACGTCCAGTCGAAGGTCGTCGTGAAATCGAGGATGAGATCGCCGATCACGATCTGGCTGGTTTCGGTGAGCGACGTCTCCAGTTTTTTGGGGTGTTCGATCCTGCCCATAGTCTTGATCCCTCCGGCTTGGTTTGCCGGCGCGGCGGCTGTGATTGGCCAAGCACCGGAGCGGGGAGACTAGGCCGGTCGCCTGGAGTCAAAACGGGAACCGCCTCCGGAACGGCGGGTGTCGGTGCGCTCCCGGGCAACCGCCGTGCGAGAGAGAGGGAATGGGGCGAGAATTAATGCCGTCAATTCGGACGCGCTTGGGTGAACGTCGCGAGTTTATGCAGAGGATCGCCGCCTTAAGGCTTCTCGGCCAAAATCGCCTCGATGCTCTGGCGCAGGCTGTCGCGCATCTGGTAAAGCCAGTTGCCGGAGCCGCGGCCATTGGGTTCTTCCCATTTGCGCGTCATTTCGATCGACAGTTCATGTGCGTCGATCGGCGTGCCCGCCGCGCGACGGGCGGCGATGGCCGCCTCCATTTCCGCCTGCAACTCCGGATCAATGGTCACGTCGCTCGAGTCCTTGCAAGATATTGAGTGGCGCCTCTATGCGGCGATTGCGCGCGGAAGGGAATATGGCCGAAGGGCGTTACAGCCGCTATCCGGCTATAGGCAGCGCGACCTGTCCCCGGTCGTCGCGCACCAGTTCGCTGTACGCCAGCACCACAGAAAGCGGCAGATCGCCATAGATGTGCGGGAACAGTTGACCCCCGCGCGACGGCTCCCATTTCACCGCGTCGCCCAGCGCCTCCAGATCGACCGCCGCCACCCATAATCCCGTCTGCCCAGCGAAATGCTTGTCGACCGTCTCGGTCAGCTGAGCATGGGTCGACAGGTGGATATAGCCATCGGCCAGATCGACCGGTGCGCCGGTGAACACGCCGTCCTTTTCGAGCGCCGCCATCTGTTCTGCGGTCAGTACCTTGTAAGCGACGGGGGTCTTCATGCCGCGTCGTCACCTTCGGTAGCGGCGGGGCCAACGGCGCCATCCTCAGGCGCTTCCTCGTCCTCGCTCTCGCCGATCCGCGCCGCGCTCACGACATGCTCGTCCTTGCCGACATCGAACAGCTTCACGCCGGCCGAATTGCGACCGATGACACGCATGCTGTCGAGCCGCATGCGGATCAGCTTCGCCTGATCGGTGACCAGCATCAGCTCATCGGTCTTCGCGGCTGGGAAGCTGGCGACGACCGGGCCATTGCGGGCGATGTTGTCGATATTGGTGATGCCCTGGCCGCCGCGACCGGTGCGGCGATATTCATAGGCCGACGACAGTTTGCCATAACCGTTTGCGCAAACGGTGAGGATGAACTGCTCGCGCTCTGCGAGGTGGGCGTGGCGCTCGGCGGGCATCGTCGGCTCGCCCTCGCGGTCGGGCTTCCAGGGCGCGAAACGGAGATAATCCTCGCGCTCCTCTGGGCTCGCGCCAACGCGGTGGAGGATCGAGAGCGACATCACCTCGTCGCCATCCTTCAGCATTACGCCGCGCACGCCGGTCGAATTGCGGCTCTGGAATTCGCGGACGTCGTCGCCGGCGAAGCGGATCGCCTTGCCAGCCCGGGTCGCCAGCAGCACGTCGTCGCCCGCATCGAGCAGCGCGACCCCGATCAGACGGTCATCGGCATCTTCACCCTCGAACTTCATCGCGATCTTGCCGTTCGACGGCACGTTGGTGAAGGCGTCCATCGAATTGCGCCGCACGCTGCCCTTTGCTGTCGCAAACATCACGTGGAGCGCGCCCCATTCCGCCTCGTCCTCGGGCAGTGGCAGCACGGTCGAGATCGTCTCGCCCTCTGCGAGCGGCAACAGGTTCACCATCGGGCGCCCGCGCGTGGCGGGTCCGCCCTCGGGGAGTTTCCACACCTTCATGCGGTAAACCTTGCCGTGGGTGGAAAAGAACAGGACCGGCGTGTGCGTGCTCGTCACGAACAGTTCGGTGACGATATCCTCGTCCTTGGTGGCCATCCCGGCGCGACCCTTGCCGCCGCGCCGCTGCGCGCGGAACGTGTCGAGCGTGGTGCGCTTGATATAGCCTTGCATGGTGACGGTGACGACCATCTCCTCGCGCTCGATCAAGTCTTCGTCCTCGATGCCATCGGCAGCGGCGGCGATTTCGGTGCGGCGCGGGGTCGCGAACATCTCGCGCACCTCGACCAGTTCATCGCGCATGACGGCATAAAGCTTCGCCCGGTCGGCCAGGATCGCGAGCAGTTCGGTGATCGAGGCGGCAAGCGTCTTCAACTCGTCGCCGATTTCGTCGCGGCCAAGCGCGGTGAGGCGGTGGAGCCGCAGATCGAGGATCGCGCGGACCTGAATGTCGGACAGCTTGTAGGTATCGCCCTCGATCTCCGCCTCGACCGCCTCGACCAGCCGGATATACGGCAAAATCTCCGCCACCGGCCATTCACGCGCCGACAGCGCAGCGCGGGCGATCGCGGGATTCGCCGAGCCACGGATGATCCGCACGACCTCGTCCATGTTGGTGACGGCGATGACGAGCCCAAGCAAAATATGCGCGCGTTCGCGGGCCTTGAGCAGCTCGAACTTCGATCGCCGCGTGATCACTTCCTCGCGGAACTTGACGAACGCCTCGATGATGTCGCGCAGGTTGAGCGTTTCGGGCCGCCCGCCGCGGATCGCGAGCATATTGGCGGGGAAGCTCGATTGCGCGGGTGTGTGTCGCCACAGCTGGTTCAGGACAACCTCGGGCGTCGCATCGCGCTTCAGGTCGATGACGATGCGCACGCCCTCACGATTGGACTCGTCGCGAATGTCGCTGATGCCCTCGACGCGCTTGTCCTTGGCGGCCTCGGCAATCTTTTCGACCAGGCCGTTCTTGCCCGTCTGGTAGGGTATTTCGGTGAGGACGATCGAGCGTTTGTCGCCGCGCCCTTCCTCGATCTTGTAACGCGAGCGCACGATGATCGAGCCGCGCCCTTCCTGATAGGCATTGCGGCACCCCGTGCGCCCAAGGATGATGGCTCCCGTCGGGAAATCGGGGCCGGGGACGATCTCCATCAGCTCCTCGATCGTCAGCGGATCGCCGCCATCGACCGAACGATCGATCATCGCGAGGCAGGCATCGACCACTTCGCCCAGATTGTGCGGCGGGATGTTGGTCGCCATGCCGACGGCGATGCCGCCCGCGCCATTGACGAGGATGTTGGGGAAACGCGCCGGCAGCACCGTCGGTTCGCGGCGGGAGCCGTCATAATTGTCCGCGAAATCGACGGTGTCCTTGTCGATATCGCCAAGCAGCATCATCGCCGCCTTTGTCAGGCGCGCCTCGGTATAGCGCATCGAGGCGGGCATATCGGGGTCCATCGATCCGAAATTGCCCTGACCGTCCATTAGCATCACGCGCATCGCCCAATCCTGCGCGAGCCGGGCAAGCGCCATGTAGATCGAGCTGTCACCGTGCGGGTGGTAATTACCCATTACGTCGCCGACGATCTTGGCGCATTTGCGATAGGGGCGGCCGGGGACGAACCCGCCTTCCTGGCTGGCATAAAGAATGCGGCGGTGAACGGGCTTCAGGCCGTCACGAACATC
Source organism: Sphingomonadales bacterium (assembly GCA_038230675.1). Lineage (GTDB taxonomy): Bacteria > Pseudomonadota > Alphaproteobacteria > Sphingomonadales > Sphingomonadaceae > Sphingomonas. The sequence continues at coordinate 11,157 of JBBRMV010000033.1, forward strand.
TGGCAGCGCGCGCGAGACGATGACCGACATGGCGTAATCGAGATAACTCGATCGCATCTCGTCGACGATCGAGATTGGGGAAATATCGGAAGGGTCGGCGAGGAGTGTCTCGTCGGTCAATTTTTGACGCTTTCGGATTGGGTGTTTCGGTTGTGTGACGGTTTAGCCCGCTGGGCCGCCAATGTCCACGCGTGCGCGCGTGCGCGAGGGGGGTGGGCGTTGTGGGGACTGGAGATCGGTTTCGCGCGGAGGCGCAGGGGACGCGGAGGGGGGCGTGTCGGGCGGGCCGGGCGCCCTCGTTGGCGGTCCTGTGAACACGGCTGACCTCGTCCAACAAAAGCCGCCGTTCGGCTGTCGCCCCAATGGCGGACGTTCGACTGATCGTCACATTCCCCACGGTTTCCCGTCGACCATCAGCCGCGAGCATATCGGCTTAGCGCGCAACGCCTTCACCACGTCGTTGGCATTCCCCCCGTCTTGATCGAGGATCATCCAATAATTCAGTTTGCCTTTTCCTAGTCCGTCTTTGACAAGTTGCCCGGCTACCATATCGATATAGGCGCTTCCCTGACGAAGCTCGCCGAGCGTGAGCATAATTTCGGCGATAAATTCTTCAGAAACGGGACCCGGAGCATTCTCCAGCGCCGATAGCTTAGCCCAGAGCAAGGTCTGGCGCTTCATATCGCCCGCCAGCTCCTTGATCATGTCGAAGTTCGTAGAAAAGTCGTTGGCATCGGTCGGCGCGAGGTGCGGCAGGACGCCAGATGACACACTCATGTCCCACGCCGCCGTCACCAATGGTCGTGTCGGAGGACGACCGATGGTGCTTACCACTGGAAGAATACCAGTGCGTCGCGTCTGCGCAATCAGCGCATCGACATCGCGGAGCCGGCGTTCGACACAGGGCAGTACGAGGCGCCGTTCGTGCATAACCCCGGCGTCGCGCTCAAAGTCACTTACGATTGCCGCACGCGCGTCTGCCGCGTCGAAGTGCCAGCGGATGCCGGTCGCTATCTCGCCCAATGCGAGAGCAATGAGGACGCCTAGAACGATGCTTCCGACTTCTCGAACAAACTTGCTTTGTTTTTCGCTCAGCCTGAAGCTCAAGCTCATCGCGCTTCCCCGAACCGCTACAGCGTTGATACTGTGAGCCTAAGCCCAGCCTAACAGTGTTCTAAGTCGCTGCAATGTCCGCTTTTCACTACTTTCGGTCCTTCAACACATTTAGCCGAGCCGCTGAGGCATGCAGAGGTCCTGATCCGCCTCCTCCGCGCCTCCGCGCAAATGAATCTTCTTTTCAGGGTGCCACCTCAACCCCGTCCCACGCAAACAATTTGCCGCTGTCGGGCGGGCGCAGGCCGTCGATCACGTCGAGCAACTGAACCGCCGCTCGCCCCGCATCGAACAGATGGCCGGGCGCGACATTGCCCTGAAACGGCTTTGACAGCGCCGTATCGACCGTGCCCGGGTGCAGTGCGACGACGATCGAACTCGAATTGCGCCGCCGTTCCTCGATCGCGATCGTCCGGATCAGCTGATTGAGCGCTGCCTTCGACGCGCGATAGCCGTGCCAGCCGCCGAGCCGATTGTCCGAAATGCTGCCCACGCGGGCGGAGAGCGCGGCGAATACCGTGCGGCCGGCCTTTGGCATCAGCGGCAGGAAATGCTTTGCGACCAGCGCCGGGCCGATCGTGTTGATCGCGTACACTTGCGCCAGCCACGCCGCGCCGAGATCGCGCAACGCTTTTTCCGGGCCTCGACCGGCGTCATGCAGAATGCCCGTTGCGACGAACACCAGCGTGGGTGCTGCGCCGCTCGCAACGACCTGCGCGGCGGCGGCGATGCTCGCCTCATCGGTAATGTCGATATGCGCCGCGCCGACGGACGATCTGGCGAAGCGATGAACGGTATCGAACGCGCCTTCTTCCTCAAGCGCATCCGTAATAGCGCCACCGATCCCGCCCGATGCGCCGATGACGACGGCAGCGCCGCTCATCCGCGCAGGAACTGCCAGCGATCGGCGGTGCTTTCGGCCGCGATGAAGCGATACCCGTCGCTGTCGAAATGCTTCATCGCCTCGATATCATCGATCCGCTGTTCGCACAGCCAGCGCGCCATCATCCCCCGCGCACGTTTCGCGTTGAAGCTCACAAAGCGCGGACCATCGGGGCCGGCCTCGCGGAAATCGACGTCGATCACGCGGACGGATTTGGGCAATTTGCCAGCGACAGCGTGCCAATATTCCTGGCTGGCCAGATTGAGCACCACGCCCGACCCTTCCTGCGCGACATCGTCGGCAAGCGCGCGTGCGATACGCTTGTCCCAATAGGCGTAAAGGCTCTTGCGGCGCGGCGCCCAACGCGTGCCCATTTCGAGCCGATAGGGGCGAATTTCGTCGAGCGGGCGGAGCAGACCATATAGCCCCGACAGCAGGCGGACATGTCCCTGGGCGAAATCGATCGCCTGCGGATCGAGCGATTTTGCCTCAAACCCCGTGTAGACATCGCCCGCAAACGCGAACAGCGCGGGACGTTCGGGCGCCAGCGCAAAGCCACGAAACCGGTCGATGTTGAGCGCTGCAAGCTTGTCCGAAATATCCATCAGATCGGCCAGCCGCTTTTTGCCCAGCCGGCCCACCGATCCGGCAAGCCGCTCCGCATCCCCGGCAAAACGTGGTTTCGTCGACGCAAGCGGCGGCAACGGCGCTTCATAATCGAGCGTTTTGGCGGGGGAGAGCAGGGCGATCATCCCCGCCGGTTAGCGGCGCTTGCCGGCAAGGTCAAAGCGGGGGCGGGGCGATATTTGGTGGCCGGGGGTTCAACGCCGGTTCACCTGATGGGCCCGACAGCAGAGTTCGATCGCTTGGCTTGAACGCGGCCTTGCGCACCGGTATGCAGGCGCCGACGCCGGGCGGGGGATAATGCTCTGGTCCGCGTTAGGAGAGATTGTGAACATGAAAACGATGTTGAACGCGGCAGTCGCCGCACGGTCGAATGCGGCGTGTGCCGCAATCCTGATGATGGGCGCGATACCGATGTTGGCGCCGGCGGCGGCTTTCGCCAAGGACAAGAAGGAAGAGCCGGCAAAGGCAACGCCTGCGCAGTTGAGCCCCGAATTCCGCAAGGCCGCATTGCCTGCACAGACGGCGCTGACGGCCAAGGATTTCGCCACTGCCGAGCCTGCTGTCATCGCCGCGGAAGCTGCGGCGAAGACCCCTGACGACAAGTATTTCTCGCAGATTTTTCGTCTGCAGCTTACCAGCGGCAAGATGACCGCCGCCGCCGCCGGCAACCCGCAGGCGTTTCAACAGATGCAGAGTCAGCTGATTGGGCCGCTCGATGCGCTGATCGCCAATCCCAAGACTCCGCAGGCCGAAGTCGCACGGTTCAGCAATGTGCGCGGCAAAATCGAATATGATGCCAAGCATTACAGGGAAGCGGCCGTGTTTTGGGTGCGTGCGCGCGACCTGGGGCTCGTCGATCCTGATTTGGGCTTGCAGATCGTCAAGGCAAAGATCGAAGGCGGCGATCTGCCCGGCGGCGTCGCCGATCTGAAAAAGGAAATTGCGACCGAAAACGCGGCGGGTCGCAAGGCGCCTGAGGCCTGGTATAATTATGCCGTCGCCCGGTTGAACGCAGCGAAAATGCGTGCCGAGCTGATCGAGTGGCTGCAGATGACGGCAAAGGTTTATCCGACCGCGAAGAACTGGCGCACCGCCGTGATCATCTATGGCTTTGAAGGTTCGACATCGTCGCAGCTCGACAAGCGGCAGAAGGTCGATCTGTTCCGTCTGCTGCGCGCCAACAAGGCGCTGGCTGACCAGAATGATTATGCCGAATATGCGCAGGACCTCTACGATATCGGCCTGCCTACCGAGGCGAAATCGGTGATCGAGGAGGGCCGCGCCGTCGGCAAGATTCCAAGCACGAGCAGCAACAACAACATGCTCTATGCCGAATCGACGAAGGCCATCGCGGCGGAAGGGTCGCTCGCTGCCGCCGAAAAGCGCGCTGTGGCGGCGCCGACGGGCGCCATCGCATCGGCCACGGGCGACGGCTATTTCGGCACGGGCAACTACGCCAAGGCAATCGAGATGTACAAGCTGGCGCTGAGCAAGGGCGCGACCAAGCCCGATGAGGTCAACAGCCATCTCGGCATGGCGCTGGCGCTTGCCGGCGACAAGGACGCCGCCCGCGCCGCCTTTGCGCTGGTGAAGACGTCGCCGCGCAGCGACATCGCCAGTTTCTGGCTGGTGTGGCTCGATCAGGCAGCGCCAACCGCCGCCTGATTGCGCCGAACATTTGAAAGAACGGGGAGCGGCTGCGATGCCGCTCCCTTTATTCGTCCGGGAAAACGGGGATGCCCGGCAATGCCTTGGCAGTCCTGATCGTCAGCGAGGTCTTGACGCTTGCCACATTCGGCGCCGGCGTCAGGTGAGTCGTCAGGATTTCCTGAAAGCTCTTCAGGTCGGTCGCGACGATCTTCAGGATGAAATCAATCTCGCCGTTCAGCATGTGGCACTCGCGCACCTCGGGGATTGTCGCGATATGCTCCTCGAACAGCGTCAGGTCGGCCTCTGCCTGGCTACGCAGGCTGACGAGCGCGAACACGGTGATCGGATAGCCCAGCGTCGCAGCATCGAGATTGGCATGATAGCCCCGAATCGCGCCCTGTTCCTCAAGCGCGCGCACGCGGCGCAAGCAGGGCGGCGCCGTCAACCCGACATGTTCGGCCAGATCGACATTGGTCATCCGTCCATCATCTTGAAGAAGCTCGAGAATCTGACGATCAATCCGGTCGAAGGCCATCTGTATTCCCCACAGCGCAACGGATTTTTTCGATCCGCACTATGGCCTGTCCTATAATATAATTGCGACAGAACGCAATTGTCCCACATTGCGACGTGCCAAAAAGATCGGTTCCCTATCGCCCGCAGGTGCGGTTAAGAAATCGTTACGACGCGCCTGTTCGCGATCGGCCAAAAGGGACTGCATTGCGCTTCGACGATAGCCTGGAAACCGTTTTGGCCGCCGATATGTCGAACGCATTTGGTGCGCAGTCGGGGTGGCGTCAGCTCGTCGATCTGATCGGGCGTGGTCGGGTGCCGGCGAGCGCGGCGGCGATTGCGCGACTGCGTGAGATTCGCTCGATGGTGCCGGCGGCGATCCGGGGGGCGAGTGCCCGGTCGCTGGCGTTCGCGCGCCCGCCCGCAGCGCTCGTCGCATTGTTCGCCGATGATGAACTGGCAATTGCCGCGCCGGTGCTGCGCATCGCTCAGCTTTCGGACGACGAATGGACGCACATGCTGCCGATGATGTCGTCGGCAAATCGGTCCGTCTTGCGCCATCGCCGCGATCTGGCGGCGGGCGTCGCGCGGGCGCTTGAGGCGTTCGGCCCGGTCGATTTTATCCTCCCGGCGGGGGAAATTCCGCCATCGTCTGATGCAGGGCTGCCGGCCGAGGTGCCGCCAGCCGATAGTTCGGCGCACGAACCGATTGAACCGGATGGCGGCGCGGCATTCTTGTTGCCCCCGATCGAGGAATCATTGGACTCTTCCGTCGTCGAACCCGTCATCGTCGAGCCGACGCCGGTCGACTGGACCGAGCTGCTTGCCGATCCGGCAAAGGATTTCGTTACCGGGCCCGAAAGTGCGCCGGTTGATCGCGCTGCCGAGACGATGATCCTTCCGGCGATCGACTGGACCGAAGTTGTCGCGCTGCGTCCACCGCTCGATCCGCCGGTCGCGCAAAAGACAACCGCGTCGGCGCTCGAAGCCGCGCCGGTTGCCCCCTCGATACAGACTCCCGCGATCCCGAGCCATCCCGACACATCGTTCGTGTCGCTTGCCAGTGTCGCGCTCGGTTTGCCGGTGGTGTTGGATGCGATGCGGCTGCACGACGACAGGACGGCAGAAACGGCGCCCGAAGAAGCTGCGCCCGATGCGATTGCCGCAGAACTGGCCGCCGATGCATCCGGCCCGTTCCAGATTTCCGATCTGGTGGCACGGATCGAGGCGTTTCAGCGCCGGCGCGACGAGGATCCGGCCGCGCCGAGACCGATGGCTGAGCACGCCGAGCCCTTGGCTGACGCCCAACCAACGTCGCCCGCAACCGATTTCCAGTTTGAAACCGATGCACACGGCGTCATCCGCTGGGTTTCCGGCATCCCACGATCGATCGTGATCGGCATGACGATCGCCCCGCTGCAGGCGCGGCCGGGCGCGCAGGTCGATGGCGGGGTTGCCGGTGCCGTTCGCCGTCGCTCACCGTTCAGCGATGGCCGCTTGTGGATCGATGGCGCATCGACGGCAGCGGGGGCTTGGCAGATCAGCGGCGTGCCTGCCTTCGATCCGGCCAGCGGACGCTTTTCGGGATATCGCGGCTGGGCGCGGCGTCCACGGATCTACGAACGCGCAGAACCATCCCCGCGCGGCCGCACGCCCGCTACCGATTCGTTGCGGCAGCTGGTGCACGAACTGCGCACGCCGACCACCGCGATCGCCGGTTTTGCGGAAATGATCGAGGCCGAATTGCTCGGCCCCGTCGCCAACGTCTATCGCGACTATGCCGGCACCATCAGGCAGTCGGCGATGGCGTTGCTGGGGGCGATCGACGATCTGGATACTGCCGCGCGGATCGAGGCGCATGCGCTTGACCTGAGGCCCACGCAAGTCGCGCTGATGCCGCTGCTCGACCGTATCGCTGGGGATCTTGCCCCGCTGGTTACGCTTCGCCAGGCGCAATTGGCGATCGAGGCGGCGCATGACGTCGAGGTGCGCGGCGACGACCGCGCGATCGATCGGTTGCTTGCACGGCTGTTGGCGGCGCTGGTTTCGGCCGCAGGCACAGGTGAGGTGGTCACCGTTCAGGTCGCGGCGATCGACGATATCGCGGTGATCGACATTAATCGCCCCCGCGCGCTCGCCGCTTATCCGGGGGACGCGTTGCTGGCGATCGATGCCGAGAGCGAGGCCGAGCAGGGCGCACCCTTGCTCGGTACCGGCTTTGCGCTCCGGCTGGCGCGCAATCTGGCATCGGAGCTTGGCGGCAGCCTGACGATCGGGGCGGAGCACTTGACTTTGCGGCTGCCGGCCGCCTTGTCTCATGAAGTGGGCCAGGTCTCGACCAACTGATCATGCCGGATAGGGCAACGCCGGAGGGAGCGGGAGCAACCGAGCGCCCGATCGGTTACTGCGTACCTGCGCCGCCGCCGGCATCGATCATCGATTGGCCAGCCGAGTTCGGCACACGTTTCGTCGTCATGGTCGATACCGAAGAGGAATTCGACTGGGCCGCGCCGCTCAGCCGAACCGCGCACGCGACGAGCGCGATCGCAGGTTTGGCAGAGGGTCACGCCCGCTTTGCCGATCGCGGCGTGCCACTGGCGTTCATGATCGATTATCCCATCGTCGCCGATCCGCGCGCCGTCGATATCCTTCACCGGCTGGTCGAGCACCCCGGCACCATGATCGGCGCGCAGCTCCATCCCTGGGTCAATCCGCCCTTCGATGAAGTTGTCAATCAGTTCAATAGTTTCGTCGGCAATCTTCCCGAATCGCTCGAAGCGGCAAAGCTGGACGCTCTAACGCAGGCCATCGAACGCGCATTCGGTGCCCGTCCCCGTGCGTATCGCGCCGGGCGTTACGGGATAGGCCCGGCGACGCTGCGGTTGCTCGCCGCGTACGGCTATCGGCTCGATAGCTCGATGCGCGCGCGATATGATTATAGCGGCGATGGCGGGCCGGATTTTCAGGCCATCGGCAATGATGCATTTCGCACCGGCCCGGACGGCATGCTGATCGAACTGCCGTTGACCACGGTCTTCACCGGCGCTTTGCGCGCTGCCGGCCAGACGCTTTACCGTCGGCTGAGCCAATTGCCCAAGGGGCGGGCGCTGTTCGCGCGGACGGGCATGCTCGCCCGGGTCGCACTGACGCCCGAGGAGATGCCGCTCGCCGACGCACTGGAGGCGGTGCGCGTCGCGATTGGCGAGGGCGTGCGGGTGCTCAACTTCTCGTTTCACTCGCCGTCGCTGGTGCCCGGCCACACGCCTTATGTCCGCGACGCCGCGGGGTTGGCGGCGTTTCATGCCTGGTGGGACCAGGTGCTCGCTTTGCTCGATGCGCGCGGTGCAAAGCCGATCGGGCTCGATGCGTTGATCGACGCTGCACGCAGGACCGCCGGCTGATCCGACAAGCCGGTTGGCGCAGATAGGGTCCGGGCGTTCTCAATACCCGTCACCCCCGACCATGTGTGTCATGAACCGTCAAACTTGCAGCCACCGAACTGTCACCCGAATCGCGCCGATTTTACTCAATCAGGCCTTAGGGGCTGCTTCGCCGGTCACGATGGACCGGGCGAATTGGCTGGGGGGCTATCGATGAGCAAGATAACGGGGCGGGTTCGGGTGATCGCGTTGGTCGGCGCTTCGATGCTGGCGGTGACGCCGGCGCTGGCGCAGGAGTCGCGTCCGGCGAACCGACCGGACGACATCATCGTGACGGGATTTCGCGCTCAAAACCGGCTGGCGATCGATGCCAAGCGCTCGAGCGAGATCATCGCCGAATTCCTCAAGAGCGACGATATCGGCCAGCAGCCCGACTATAATATTGCCGACAGCTTTCGCCGGCTGCCTGGCGTGCAGACGATTTTCGACGAGGATGAAGGCCGCTATGTTTCGGTGCGCGGGCTGAACCCGAGCTATACCATCGGCTCGTTCGATGGCGGGACGATCGCGACCGCCGAGCGCGGCAACCGCCAGCTCAACCTGGAGGCCATCCCGTCGACGGCGGTGTCGTCGCTCGAAGTCCTGAAATCGCGGACCCCCGATATCGAGGGCAATGCGATCGGCGGCTCGATCAATCTGGCAACGCGCTCGGCCTTCGACCGGGCCGGGCTTTATCTGTTCGGCAACGCCTTTATCGGCACGTCGGATTCCCAGCGCGTGCCGGGACGCGGCTTTGGCCGCAACAGTGACGACGGGCTCAACTTTCGCGCCGATGCAACGCTCTCGACGCGCTTCGGGGCGGATCGCAATTACGGCATCCTGATCTCCGGCTCATTCAGCCGAAAGCGCCGCGACCAGGAACGGCTGCTCCCGCAGGTCGTGCCCGTCACGACCGCTCAGGTCGCAGCGGGCGCGACGCCGCCGCCGGCAGGGGCGGGGACCAACCTGCTTTGGTCCACCTATCCCAATTCGGTCGATCGCTTTGGCGGCACCGTCAAGTTTGAGGCGCGACCGGCGCCCGGCGTCGAGGCATCGCTTGCTTATACCTATTACACCCAGGATGACACCGAGTTGCGGCATTCGCAGCAGCTGCTCAATACCAGCACGGGCAGCTTTGTGCGGTTCAACGATTTCCCGATCCGCAAGCCGCTGCACGTCGGCCAGGCCAAGCTGCGCTATGACACCGATGACGGCCATGAATTCGCGCTGCGTGGTTCCTATTCGCAAGCGACCTTCCTCGAGCCTTCAAACGAGACCGCATTCAACTTGATCGCCCCGGCAGCGACCTTCAATCTCGGGCTGGATGGCGCCTTGCCGGTGTTGAACGGCACCAGCCCGCGCGTTGCCGATGCGAGCCAGTACCGTTTCACCCAATACCGGCCTTATGAGGACAATTCGACCGACAAGGTGACCGAAGGCCAGTTCGATTACGGTTGGAACAAGGCAAAGAATGCCGAGGGTTTCGGGGTGGGTGCGGGCGCCAAGTACCGCGAGACGATACGCGACAACCAGCGGACGCAGAATTTCTTCAACCCTGCGACAGGCGTTGATCTGCGGCTGAGCCAGTTCAACCAGGCCGAAAACTATCGGCCGATCTATGCCGATTTCAACCAGCTGTTCGTGGATTTCCAGAGCTTCCTCACTTTTTTCAATGCCAATCCGGGCAGCTTTGTTCGCGATCCAGTGGCAAGCGCCCGGCAGAACATCGGCGGCGACTGGCGCTTCCAGGAACAGGTCGGCGCCGGCTATGGCCTGATCCGCCACAAGGGCGAACGGCATACCATCATCGTCGGCTTGCGCTTCGAGCAAACCGATGTGGCAGCCACCAGCGTTGTGCGGCGCACGGTGGCGGGCGCCGATCAGTTCACCACGGTGACGCGCAACAGCAGCTATAACGACTTCCTGCCGTCGGTGACCGGGCTCTACGACATCACCGACGATTTCCGCGTGCGCGCGGGATATTTCAAGGGCGTCGGCCGCCCGAACCCCAATTCGGTGGCGGGGCAGGAATTGATCAACGCAGACGATTCGATCAGCCGGCCGAATCCCGAACTCGGGCCGCGCCGCGCCGACAGCTATGAAGTGAGTTTTGAATATTATCTGCCCAACCGACTTGGGATCCTTGCCGTCGCCGCCTTCCACAAGAACATCAGCGGCGAAATCTACACCTTCTCGTCGCAGGAGACGGTCGACGGGGTGCTGCGGACGGTGAGCCAGCCGCGCAATGCCGAGGGTGCAACGGTGACGGGTGTCGAGGCCAATGCGGTATTCAACAAGCTGGCGTTTCTGCCCGGTTTGCTGTCCGATTTCGGCGTCTCGGGCAATCTGACCTTTCTTGACGGCAAGATCGACATCCGCGACGCGACGGCCCGGCGGACGCTCGATCAGTTGCCGGGACAGGCCGATTTCCTCGCCAATGCCGCGATATTTTATGAACGCGGACCAGCGCGGGCGCGGCTGACTTATTCGTACATCGGCAAGTTCCGTAGCTCGGTCAGTGCGGCCACCCCGGCCACCGACCAGACGACGGCCGCCTTTGAACAGCTCGATGCGCAGGGGCGCATCAAGCTGACCGACCGGATCGAAGTCATCGCCGAAGCCCGCAATATCACCAACGCTGCGCGGCTGGTCCTGACCGGACCGAATCAGGACATTGCCCGTGATATCAATCGCTTCGGGCGGCAATACTGGCTGGGCCTGACCTTCACATGGTGACCGCAGGGTGGCGGCGTGCCGGGCTGGTCGCCGGTTTGTTGCTGACCGCGCCCATGCGCGCGAGCGAGGCGCAACCGGGGCAATTGCCCCCGCCGGACGCCCAGTCGTCGGAAGCGGTGCTATCGGGACCGACCGGCGCTGAGCTTTGTCTCGGTGGGAAGGGTGAGCGCTGCGCGGTCGCGCCAGGCGTGACCTATCGGCGGATCGTTCGCGGCGGCGCAAAGCCGCTGGTGATGCATCTGGCTGAGGTCGATCTTGCCGCGCCCGGCGTGCGGGTGGCGATCACGCCTGCGGATACCACGGCGGGCATGGAATACCGGGCGACGTCTGTCAGCGGCTTTGTCGCGCACAGTGGCGCCGTGCTGGCGGTCAACGCCAGCTATTTCCTGCCCTTTGTCGGCGGATCACCGGCAGGCGAGAATTTCGTGCCCCAGCCGGGTGCCGCAGCCGATGCCTCGGGCGCGGTCATTGCAGGCGGCGTTACGGTATCGAAGGCCGATGCCGTCGATGCGCGGGTCGATTCGATGGCGTGCTTTGCCGTCGGCCGAGCGGTGATCGTCGAGGGACAGGCTTGTCCGGAAGGTTTTGGCGAGGGCGTTTCGGCAGGGCCGCGATTATTGAAGGCCGGTGCTGAACTGCCCCGCCGGGCGATGGGCCGCGACGGCGTATTTCACGGTGCCGTCGCCCTTGAAGGCGCAGCGGCGGAAGCGGCGCTTGCTGCTGCATCTGCTGGGCCGCGGGCGGGCGGCGGTGGTCCGCGAACCGCGCTTGGCATCGACGCTGCGGGAAAGCGGTTATGGCTGGTGGTCGCCGATGGGCGTCAGCCGGGCTATAGCGAAGGCGCATCCAACGCCGATCTCCTCGCGCTGTTTCGCGAGCTTGGCGTGACCGACGCGATGAGCCTTGACGGCGGCGGCTCGGCGACGATGGCGGCAAAGGGACCGGCGGGACCAATCGTGCTGAGCCGGCCGATCCACACCGGCGTGCCCGGGCGCGAACGGCCCGTGGCCAATCATCTGGGCGTCTTTGTCGATGGCTTGCCGCCAACCCCGCGCGGTGGCGCATTGCTGCCACCAAAGCCGGAGCGACCGGTCGCGCGATACGATGCCGTGCTGGAGCGCATTTACGGCGCACCCGAAGCGCGTCAGGGGGTCGCGGTCGACGCCACGCATTTCTATGCCGTGGTGAACACCGCGATCGGCAAATATGAACGCGAAACGGGCCGGCTGGTGGCGCGCTGGGCTGGACCGCGCGGCGGGCTGATCCGGCATATCAACAGCTGCACGGTGGTGGCGGTCGAACTGGTATGCGCCCACTCCAATCATCCCGAAGTGCCGCACGGATCGTCGGTTGAAGTGTTCGACACAGCGACGCTCCAGCACAAGACGAGCATCAGCCTGGGTAATCGCGACGAGGGATCGTTGACGATCGTCGAACCCATGGGCGATGGCTGGTTGCTTGGCTTTGCGCATTATTCGGACGAGACCGGCGTGCCGTTCAAGGGCCATGATTATTCGCAACTGATCAGCACCGATAGCGAATGGCGGCGGCGCGAGGGCTGGCTGATCCCGCCGGCAATCCGCAAGCGCATGGCCCCACAGGCGGCTTCGGGGGGAGCGATTGGCGACGATGGCCTGCTTTACCTGTTCGGTCACACGCTGCCGGAGATGTACGTGTTGGCACGGCCCGCGATGGGCGCGGAGCTGATCCACATCGCGACGATCGGCGTTGCTGTCGAGGGGCAGGCATTTGCCTTCGACCCGACCGACGCGCGGCGTATTTTTGCAATCGACCGGCCGACCGGGACTGTCCGTGTCTTCCGCCTGCCGATGATGAAGGCATTGCCCGCCGATGCGCGGCGATTTGAGGGGCGGGCGGTCAAGCCAAAGCGCAAAGGGTGAAATCCACTTGGACGCCAAATGGGCCCGCCACGGGTATCGGCCAGGCTTGAAGGCCGATTTCGCTCGCATTTTTGCTAAAAAATGGTCGGGGAGACAGGATTCGAACCTGCGACATCCTGCTCCCAAAGCAGGCGCGCTACCGGACTGCGCCACTCCCCGACGCTGGCGTGCCCTAGGGGGTTCAGGGCACCGCCGTCAACGCCCCTTGAACATTGGCGCTGTTGAACTCGGCCCGCTTGCGGATTTGGTGGGCCCGGCAGGACTCGAACCCGCAACCTGGCCGTTATGAGCAGCTGGCTCTACCATTGAGCTACAGGCCCCACCGCGCGCACGGTTAGCGGAGGCGTTGCTGCAAGGGCAAGCGCGCAGTTCATCGGGCGCACCGCTTTTGCCTTGCCGCTGGGCCGACACAATCGCGCTTGCACTGTGCGCCGCCACGCGCGACGAATGCGCCAACCAGATTGTATAGGATGATCCGCGATGCGCCTGATGTTCCGCCTGCTGCTTGCCTCCGCCCTGTTGCCGATGCCCGCCCTTGCGCAGGAGATGCCTGCGGCGCCGTCGCGGATCATGAGCGGCATCGATCTGTTCGGTCTCGAGCAAGCCGCCGATCCGCAGATCAGCCCCGACGGCAGCCGCATCGTCTATGTCCGCAACAGTGCCGACATCATGACCGACCGCGCCCATTCGACCTTGTGGATGATCGACACGCGCACCGGGCAGCAGGCGCCGCTGTCGGCGGGGCCAGCCAACCATTCGTCACCGCGCTGGTCGCCCGATGGGAGCCGGATCGCCTATGTCTCGTCGGCCGAGGGGCAATCGCCACAGCTTTTCGTGCGCTGGATCGCGTCGGGCGAGACCGCCAAGGTTACCGGCTTGCCCGACAGCCCGTCGAACATCAGCTGGTCCCCCGATGGCCGTCAGATCGCCTATGTGATGACGGTGCCGGGCACGCCGACCAAGATGGGCAGCGCACCACCCAAGCCGGAAGGCGCGAAATGGGCCGAGCCGCTCGAGGTAATCGACCGCGTCACCTACCGCGCCGATGGCGGTGGATATATCAAGCCCGGCTATGATCATGTGTTTGTGGTCGCTGCAGACGGCGGGGCGCCGCGCCAGCTGACCTTTGGCGAGGTCAACGACGAAGGCCCGCTGAGCTGGACGCCCGATGGCAAGACGCTCATCCTGAGTGCGGTGCGCACGCCCGATTGGGAACGCGAAGGGCGCAATTCCGAAGTCTATTCACTCGATATCGCCAGCGGCACGATGACGGCGCTCACCAAGCGCTATGGCCCCGATGCCGCGCCGGCCGTGTCCCCCGATGGCAGGCTGATCGCCTATGCCGGCTATGACGACACGCACCGCAGCCACGATAATTACGATCTCTACGTGATGAACCGCGACGGCAGCGGCGTCCGCATGCTCGGCAAGGGGCTCGATCGCAGTGTCGATGATCTGCAATGGGCACATGATGGGCGATCGATCTTCATTTCCTATGATGATCACGGATCGAAGCGGGTCGCGCGGATCGGGCTCGACGGCAGAGTATCGACTGTGGCGACGGGATTGAGCGGCGGCGGGCTCGACCGGCCCTATACCGGCGGCAGCTTTTCGGTATCGAACGGCGGCACCGTCGCTTTTACGAGCGGATCGGCCACGCGACCGGCCGACGTCTATGTGACAAGCGGGGGTGCGGCGCGGCGACTGACGACGCTCAACGACACGATGCTTGGCGCAAAGACGATGGCGAGCGTGCGCGCGCTGCCAGTGACGGCGCCCGACGGGAAGTCGATCGACGCATGGCTGGTGACGCCGCCGGGATATCAGGCTGGGACCAAGGTGCCGCTGATCCTCGAGATTCACGGTGGCCCGCATTCGGCCTATGGCCCGAATTTTTCCACCGACGATCAGCTATATGCGGCCCATGGCTATGCCGTCGTTTACGTCAATCCGCGCGGCAGCACGTCTTATGGCAATGAATTCGCCAATTATATCGACAAGAAATATCCCGGAGACGATGTCGGCGATCTGATGGCGGCGGTCGATGCGGCGATTGCGGCCGGGGTTGCCGATCCGGAAAACCTGTTCATCACCGGTGGATCGGGTGGTGGCATCCTGACCGCGTGGATCGTCGGCAAAACCGATCGTTTCAAGGCTGCCGTCGCGCAAAAGCCCGTCATCAACTGGGTCAGCGAGGCGCTGACGATGGACGGCACCGGCTTCACCTCGCGCTACTGGTTCGCCAAACAGCCCTGGGAGGATCCGATGAGCTACTGGAATCGATCTCCGCTGAGCCTGATCGCGAGCACGCGGACGCCGACGATGATCGTCGTCGGCAGCCAGGATTACCGCACGCCAGTGAGCGAGTCGGAGCAATATTATGCGGCGCTGCAGATTGCCGGCGTGCCGACGGCGCTGGTGAAGGTGCCCGGCGCGAGCCATGGCGGCATCGCCGCACGGCCATCGCAGGCGGCGGGCAAGGCATCGGCGATCCTTGCGTGGTTCGATCGCTATCGCGGCAAGCCCAAGCCGGTGATCGGCACGGCCAAATAACGCGATGATCTATATCCTGCTCAACATCGCGCCGATCCTGGCGGCGACAATGCTGGGCCTCGCGATGGGCTGGAGATATAATCGCACGCTTGGCGGGGGCCGGTCTCTGACGCCCGGGTTGATCTTGGTGGCAGCACTCGGTGAGTTCTGGCTGGCGGCGATCCTAGCCGGCGCGCTGATCCTCGCGCCCGACAAGGCAAGCCCCTGGGTGATGGCGACGGGCAGTGCGATCGTCATCTGGGCGGGGTTCGTGCTGCCGTTGCTGGCGATCACACAAGGGTATCGCGGCGCATCGGTTCGGGTGATGATTGCCGACAACGCGCATTGGCTGGCGGTGATGCTGGCGCAGGCGGTGCTGATGAAGGCAATCGGGCTGGTGCCCCCACCGGGGTGATCGGCTAGGGATGATGCCGCCTTCCACTTGCTCGAGTCTGCGACATGTTTCGACCAACCCCCGACAAGCCCTTGCCCGGACAGGAAAGCGTCTGGGCGTTTCCCCGTCCCGCGATCGCCGAACGGATCAGCGCCCTGCTGCGGATCGAGTTCGACGGCCGCGTGCTGGCCGAGACGCGGCACGGCGTGCGCACGCTGGAGACCAGCCATCCGCCGAGCTATTATCTGCCGCCCGAAGACATCGACATGACGATGATCGAGGCGGCCGACGGCCCGCGAAGCATCTGCGAATGGAAGGGGCAGGCGCGCTATGTCGATGTCGTCGGCCCGAACCGTCGCGCGGCGCGGGCAGGCTGGGCTTACGGCGCGCCGACGCCGGGTTTTGCGATCCTGCGCGATCACATCGCCTTTTATCCGGCGTTGATGGACGCTTGTTTCGTCGATGGTTAGCGCGTCACCCCGCAGCCTGGCGGCTTTTACGGTGGCTGGATAACGGGCGCGTTTGCGGGACCGTTCAAGGGCGGGCCTGGATCGAATTTCTGGTGAACGCGCCGCTGTTAGAGGTATCGGGACTCGCCAAATCCGTGCCGGGCGGGCGGCTGTTGTTTTCCGGACTCGATCTGCGGCTGGACGCGGGCGGGCTGATCGCGATCGTCGGCGAGAGTGGGGTCGGCAAATCGACTTTGCTCAACCTGCTCGCCGGGCTCGACCGCGCCGATGCCGGCGAAATCGCGATCGAGGGGGAGCGATTGTCCGCACTCGGCGAAGCGGGGCTCACGCGGGTGCGCCGCACGCGTATCGGCTTCGTGTTCCAGGCATTTCACGTTCTGCCCTATCTGACGCTCAGGCAGAATGTCGCGCTGCCGATTGCACTTGCATCGAGCGACCGGGGCGCGGCGATGGCGCGCGCGCAGGCGATGCTCGAACGGGTGGGGCTCGGTGCGCGCGGCGATGGCTATGCGCGTGATCTTTCGGGCGGCGAGTTGCAGCGCGTGGCGATTGCCCGCGCGCTCGTTCATCGGCCCGCGATCATCCTCGCCGACGAGCCGACCGGCAACCTCGATCCCGAAACCGCCGCCAAGGTGCTTGGGCTGTTTGCCGATGCGGTTCGTGAAGGCGGGGTGGCGGCGATCATCGTCACGCATTCGCAAGCCGCCGCTGCCATCGCGGACCGGACGCTGACGCTCACCGCCAACGGGCTCGTCGCGCGCGATGGTGGCTGAGGGTGGGGTCATATCGGCGCGGCTGGCGCTGCGCTGGCTGATCCTTGGCGAATGGCGCGCGCATCCGGTGCGCCTCGGGCTGACGGCACTGGCGATCGCGATCGGCGTCGCGCTCGGATTTGCGGTCGATCTCGTCAATCGATCGGCGCTGGGGTCGTTCGAGGGGGCGGTGCGCAGCGTCAACGGCGCCGCCGATCTTCAGGTCCGCGCGACCAGCCCGCTCGGGTTCGACGAGCGGCTCTATCCCCGCATCGCGACGGCGCCGGGTGTCGCTGATGCAAGTCCTGTGGTGGTGCTGCCGGCGCGCGTGGGCAAGCGGCGGTTTACGCTGCTCGGACTCGACGTGATCCGCGCGGCGCAGGTGACCCCTTCGTTGATCGGCGTGCCGCGCGGGCTTGGCGCTGGCCTGGATGCTGCATTTGCGGGTGATGCGCTGTTTCTGTCCGCGTCGATGATGCGCGGCCTGGCCACGAAACCTGGCGATATCGTCGATGTACTTGCAGCCGGTCGGTCGGTGCCGCTGCGGATCGCGGGCGGCCTGCCGGGGGCCGATGAAGGGCAGGCGATCGGCGTTACCGATATCGCGACGGCGCAGTGGCGGTTCGGGCGGCTGGGCAGGCTCGATCGGATCGATATCAGGCGGGTGGAAGGGGCGGATGATCGCGGTTTGATACCGTTGCTGCCTTCTGGTGTCGTCATCGACACACAGGCGAACGTCAACGAGCGCAGCAACGCATTATCGCGGGCATATCGCTTCAATCTGGAGATGCTGGCGCTTGTCGCATTGCTGACGGGCGGGTTTCTGGTGCTGTCGGCGCAGACGCTGTCGGTCGCGCGGCGGCTTCGCGCCTTTGCCCTGATCCGCACGCTTGGGTTGCCTCGCACGGGTATCGTCGCGACGGTGGCGATCGAAGGCGTGGCGGTTGGGATGATCGGCGCGGCAATCGGGCTGGCGCTTGGCTATGCGTTGGCGGCGGTCGCGCTGGCACGTCTGGGCGGTGATCTGGGCGCGGGGTATTTTCGTGGTGGCGGCGCGTCGCTGGCGATCGACCCGTTAGCGGCGTTCGGTTTCTTCGCGCTCGGCGTGCTGACGGCAGGGCTCGGCAGCGCCATTCCCGCACGGCTTGCGGGGCGCGCGGTCCCCGCAGTGGCGCTGCGCAATTCGGGCGACGTCATCGATCCGCGCGACCGCGTGGCGTGGCAGCCGGCGGCGATCCTGCTTGGCATCGGTGCGTTTGCCGCACTGCTCCCGCCCATTGGCAATCTGCCGATCTGGGGATTTGTCGGCATGGCGTTGATCCTTGGCGGGGGCATTGCCGGCATGCCCTGGCTCGCGCGCGCGCTGCTGTCGCCGCTGGCACCGCGCACGACGGGGATTGTGCCGGTCGATCTCGCGATCCGCCACCTCCACGGCGCGCCAGGTCAGGCGGCGACGGCCTTGTGCGGCATCGTCGCGAGCACCGCATTGATGATCGCGATGGCGGTGATGGTGACGAGCTTTCGCGGGGCGGTCGATGCGTGGCTCGGGCAAGTGCTTTCGGCCGATCTGTACCTCCGTATCGATGGCGCTGGCGGCTTCGACCGCGCGGCACAGGCACGGCTGAGCGAAACTCCGGGGGTGCGATCGATCGCGTTCAGCCGACAGCTTCCGCTGACGATCAAGCCCGATCGGCCGCCGGTGATGCTGATTGCGCGTCCTGTCGCAGCCGATCACGATGCGTCGCTCGTGCCGATCGACACGATGCGCGGACCGCCGCCGACGGGCACGATCCCGGTCTGGATATCGGAGCCCGCCGCCCGGCTTTATCGCTGGCGTGTCGGTGGAGACGCGGCGCTGCCACTCCCCGGCCGCTTCGTCGTCGCCGGGATCTGGCGCGACTATGCCCGGCAACAGGGCGCGATCGTTGTCCGCGATGGCGACTACGCTCGGCTGACGGGGGACACCAGCCGGAGCGAGGCGGCAATCACGCTGCGCGCCGGTGCGGATGCGGACGCGGTGGGCAAGGCGCTTGTCGCGCGCGCACCGCCCGCGCTGCGCGGCGCGATCGATGTGGCGAGACCGGCCACGCTCCGCCGGTTTGCGCTGCAATTGTTCGATCGCAGCTTTGCCGTCACCTATCTGCTTGAGGGCGTGGCGATCCTGGTCGGGCTGGCGGGTGTTGCCGCGACCATGTCTGCGCAAACGATTGCGCGCGCGCGCGAATTCGGGATGTTGCGCCATATCGGCGTGTCAACGCGCCAGATCATCGCCATGCTGGCGAGCGAGGGTGCGTTGCTCGGCATGGTCGGGGCGCTGGCCGGGATCGCGCTCGGCGGCGTGTTGGCGCAGGTGCTGATCGAAGTCATCAACCCGCAATCCTTCAACTGGACGATGCCGACACTCGTCCCCTGGGGCACGATCGCGCTGGTCACCGGGGCGCTCGTGGCGGCGGCAGCGGGCACGGCGGTGCTGGCAGGGCGACAGGCGCTCACGGCGTCTGCCGTGCGCATGGTTCGCGAGGATTGGTGATGCGCCGATCGATGATCCTGCCGGCGCTGGCGGCGCTTGCCATGACTCCGGCGGCGCCCGATTACCCGGTCGTGAGGCCGGGCATCACCCTCGCATTTCCGCGCGACCACGGCGCACATCCGGCATTCCGCACCGAATGGTGGTATGTCACCGGGCAGATCGCCTCGACTGACGGCATCCGGCGCGGCTTCCAGATCACGTTTTTTCGCACGACGCCGCATCTTGCCCCTGGCAACCCGAGTCGTTTCGCACCGGGCCAGATCCTATTTGCCCACGCCGCACTGTCCGATCCGGCGATCGGCCACCTGCTGCACGGCGAACGCGCGGCGCGCGCCGGGTTCGGGCTGGCGCAGGCAAGGATAGGCGATGCCGATGTGTCGATCCGCGACTGGCGATTGCGCCGATTGCCCGATGGCCGCTTCGTGACTGAGGTGCAGATCAAGGATTTCGCGCTGTCGCTGACGCTGACGCCGACCCAGCCGGTGCTGCCGCAGGGCGAGGGAGGGTATAGCCGCAAGGGGCCTAAGCCCGAACAGGCCAGCTATTATTACTCGCTGCCGCAGTTGCGCGTTGCGGGAAGCATCCGTCGCGGCGGCACGACCGAGCGTGTGACCGGCAAGGCGTGGCTCGACCGCGAATGGTCATCGGATTATCTCGCGCCCGGCGCCGTCGGCTGGGATTGGGCAGGGATCAACTTTGACGACGGCAGCGCGTTGATGGCGGCGCGGATCAGGGGCGCGAATGGCGGAAAGATATGGGGCGGCGGGTCGTTCCGCCGCGCCGACGGCCGGATCGTGACATTCGCGCCCGGTGACGTCGTCTTCACCCCGCTCGCGATGTGGCGATCGCCGCGAACCGGTGCGCGCTATCCCGTTTCCCAGCGCCTGACCGTTCGTTTGCCCGAAGGCCCGCGGAGTTGGGATCTGCGTCCACTGTTTGCCGATCAGGAGCTTGACGCCCGCCGCGCGGGCCAGCCGGTCTATTGGGAGGGCGCGGTGCGCACGCGCGGCGGGCAGGGCTATCTCGAGCTCACCGGCTATGCAGATCGCCTGCGGATGTAGCCTTCAGCGCTTGCGCTGCTTGCGTGCTGCATAACGGGCGTCGCGAATCGCCTTTTTCTCCTCGTCGGTGAGCTCCGGCTTCTGCTTGGCGGCTTCCTCTTCGGCGGCGATGCGCTTCGCCTCGGCTTTTTCGGCGGCGGCTCGCGCGCGCTCCTCAGCCTGGGCGGCGCGCTTTTCGGCTGCGGCGATCTCCTTGGCCTCGCGCGCCGCAAGCCGCGCTGCCGCAGCGGCTTCATCGACGGGCGGGCGCGCCTTCAACTTTTCGAGCGCCGCCTGCTTGGCCTTGGCGGCACTGGCGATGCGATCGTTGAAGCCGGGGTCCTTATACGCCATCGAAAAAATCGCTCCTTGCAAAAAAATAAACGTCCGTGTCGTGACGGTTATCGTCAGTTAGGACGCGGCGTGCTATGCCGCCTTCAAATGTATCAGTCCATCCCGCACAGCTATACCGTCGCCATCAGCGCTGACGATATCGACTTCATGGGTCATGTGAACAACGCCAGCTATCTTAAATGGGTGCAGGCCGCGGTCACGAGCCACTGGGAGCGCCTCGCTCCGGCCGAGGCGATTGCGAGCCATTTGTGGGTCGCGCTCAAGCACGAGATCACCTATCGCAAGCCTGCGTTTCTTGCCGATGATGTGGTCGCCACCGTGTTGCTGGAAAAGGTCCACGGTGCGCGCGCATTTTACCGGACGATCATTCGCCGTGGCGAGGAAGTGCTGGCCGAAGTGCAATCGAGCTGGTGCTGCGTCAGCGCGGAAACGCATCGTCCAGCACGCCTGTCCGATGCCATCATCGGCAGGTTCTTTGGTGGCAAAGCTTCCGGGTGAATCCGGAATAAGCTCGACGCAACCGGTTCAGGCTCAACTCACCTAGCGCCAATAACAAAATGGGAGCGCGCCAATAGCGGCACGCTCCTCTTGTTCGGTAGTCAAGCCTGCGTCGAAATCACTGCTTGTTGGCAACCATCGCGTCGACCTTGTCGGCCTTTGCATCGGCAGCGTCGCGAACATTGTCGGCGCCGGTGTGCATTGCGTCGGCTTCGTTTGCCATCATGTCTGCGGCCATCGCATTCGACGAATTGTCGGCCATCGCGTCCATGGTATCGGCGGTCGCATCCATATTGGCCGCCATCGCATCGCCCGTGTTCTCAACGGCGGCGCCCTCTGGAGTGCGGTTGCACGCACCGAGCGCGAAAAGGCTGGCTGCTGCGGCGACTAGGATGATCTTCTTCATTCGATATGCTCCCTGACGAAAAAATTTGGCCCTGTTATGGCCGTGGCGACGCAAATCGCTTCACCCCGCGACCCCATTAACCCGCGATCCGGATTTTCGATCCACGGCGCTTGCAATTGCATCATTTTTTTGGCGACACGGGCCCGATCACCTCTGGCGCGTTGGCCATTACCGCAAGCATCGTCGTCCACGCCGCGACATTCTGGCGAAGCTGCTCGGGATCGACACGGTCGAGCGTGTCCTCGGGCGTGTGATGATAATCGAAATAGCGCACGCCCGACTGGCTGAGGTCGATCGCCGCCACGCCGGATCGCATGACCGGGCCGACATCGGTGCCGTCCCCCGCAACCGCCGAGCCCTTGACGATGCCGAGCGGGGCGAGCGCGGCGACGAGCCGCGTACCCGCCGCTGCTGCGGTGTCGGGCAGGTTGAGGTTGACCCGCCACACCCGATCCGCGCCGAAATCCGATTCCGCGGCGATGACATGGGGATCGGCCTTGTGCGCCGTGAAATAGGCGGCACCGCCGATGCCACCGACTTCCTCTGCGCCGAACCACACGACCCGGATCGTCCGGCGCGGGGCGGGGCCGTCGAGGAAACGCCTGGCGGCGGCAGCGGTGATGGCGATGCCGGCGCCGTCGTCGATCGCCCCGGTGCCCAGATCCCAGCTGTCGAGATGGCCGCCGATGAGGATGATGCCCGCCGACGGATCGGTGCCCGGGACTTCGGCGATCACATTACCCGATTCGTGCATGCCGGTCTGCTTCGGGGTCAGCACGAGATGAAGGGTGACCGGCTTGCCGCGCGCGATGATCCGTTCGAGGTTTTCGGCGTCCGCGACCGACAGCGCCGCCGCCGGAATGGGCGTCACGCCAGCCGCGAAATTGGTCGCGCCCGCGTGCGGCCCGCGGCCATGATCGCTGCCGATCGACTTTATCACGATCGCGGCCGCGCCCTTGCTCGCGGCCACGCTCGGCCCGACGAAGCGGGCAAAGCCGAACGTGCCATAGCTCGATCCGTCCTGCGTCTGGACCATCGCGTTGGAAACGTAGGCAATCTTGCCTTTCAGGCTGCCGGCGGCGGCTGCCTGCAGATCGGCAAAGCTCGGGAAATACACGATCGGCAGGGTGATCCCCGCAGCCGGGGTCGCACCCGAATTGCCGAGTGCCGTCAGCCGCAGCCTTTGCGGGAAGGGGCTGACGACCTCGGCGGTTTCCTCGCCGCGCACCCAGACCGGCATCTGATAGGGCTCGATATGGACATTCTTGAAGCCGAGCGCGCTCAGCTTTGCGACCGCCCATGTCCGCGCGCGCGCCTCCGCCTCGGTCCCGGCGAGCCTTGGCCCGACCTCGGTCGTGATCCCCTC
>JBBRMV010000034.1:0-34061 GCA_038230675.1 Sphingomonadales bacterium
CGGCGCTGTGTTGCGCGCGCCGCGCGATATTCCGCCCGCCGATTCGGTCACGCCGCCGGTGCTGATTACGGCTTATGACGGCGATCCGCTGCAGGCGCATATCGACCGGCTCGGTGAAATGCCGGCAGGGTGGGCGGCGCGCAAGGTGGCGACGCCTGCCGCGCATCAGGCGGAGAGCCTGGCATTTTTGCGCGCGGGATCAGCCAATGCGGTCGAGGCGCTGGCCGAATGCGACGACGAGGGCTTTTGGCGCGTGAAGACGGCGACCTTCGTTGGCCTGATCCACTGGCGCGGGCGTGGCGGCGGTGCGCTGCATATTCACGCGCCGGGCCGGTCACTCGAATTGCTTGGCGATGTCGACGGTCTGGCGATCGATTTGCCGGGGCATGGCCTGTCCGATGGCTGGTCCGGTGATCCGCCGACCGATCATGCGGCGTGGCAAGCCATTATAGATGCGATCGTCAGCGATTTCGGTTGCGACACCGTCGTTCGCGCGCAGGCGCCTTCGGGTGATCCGGCGCGGCTCGTCCCCGATCTGACGCCCGATCGCTTCGGAAACTATCTGACCCGAGCCTGGGCGATCGTTCGCGCGCAGCATCTGTTCGATCCGTGGTATGATGCGACGCCGGGCGCCGCGCGCGATTTCGATCCCGATTCACTCGTGCCCGAGCGGCTGGCGCGCGAGCACCGGGCACTGATACGGGCGACCGCCGCCCGCCATTATCTGATCGCGTTGCGATCGACCGAGGGAGAGAGTTGATGGGAATTCGTGAGGACATGCCGGTGCTCGCCCGCCACGAGGGCGTTTGGGAGGGGACGTACACCTATTTCAACGCCGCCGGTCAGCAGATCGACGAGCATCATTCGCGGCTGATTTGTCGGTTTCTCGATGACAATCATGAAACGCCCTATCATCAGACCAACTATTATACCTGGCCCGACGGCCGGACCGAGATCCGCGATTTTCCGGCGACCTATCGTGACAAACGGGTGTGGTGGGACAATGAGCTGATCATCGGATCGGCATGGGAAGTCGGCGAGGATGCGCATCACCGCGCAGTGATGCTCTATTGGCAGCGCACCGGCGATCCCTCGCTCTATCTTTACGAGATGATCCAGATCGCCGACCACGGCGAAAGCCGCTGCCGCACCTGGCACTGGATCAGGAACGGCGAACTCGAAACGCGCACCGCGATCCAGGAAAAGCTGGTGACGCGCGACTGGCGCGCGATCGAGAAAGAGATGGAGGCCGCGGCTGGCTGAACCCCGCACCCTGTTTGCCAAGCTGTGGGAGGCGCATGTCGTCGCGCCACTCGGCGCGGACGACGATCTGATCGCGATTGACCGGGTGTTCCTGCACGAACGCACCGGCGCAGTGGCGCTTCGCTCGCTCGCCGCGGCGGGGCGCCGCGTCGCCGATCCGTCGCGTGTGTTCGCGGTGACCGATCACATCGTCGATACGCGGGTGGGGCGAACGGGAACGCGCGTGCCCGGTGGCGACGCATTTCTGGATGCGACGCGGCAGGAAACCCGTGCGGCGGGCATCCGGCTGTTTGACGCCGACGATCCCGATCAGGGCATCGTCCACGTGATCTCGCCTGAGCTCGGCATCGTGTTGCCGGGGGCGACGCTGGTCTGCCCCGACAGCCACACCTGCTCGCAAGGCGCGCTTGGTGCGCTGGCCTGGGGCATCGGATCGACCGAGGCCGAACATGCGATGGCGACGGGGACGCTGCGAATGCCGCGCCCGCAAACGATGCGCGTGACCTTTGACGGGCGGCTCGCCGCTGGCGTGACGGCCAAGGACATGATGCTGGCACTGATCGCGGCGCACGGCGCCGGCGGTGGCAAGGGCCATGCGATCGAATTTGCGGGCGAGGCGGTGCGCGCGCTCGACATCGAGGGGCGGCTGACCTTGTGCAACATGGCCACCGAATTCGCGGCGATTACCGGCTTTGTCGCGCCGGACGATGTGGTGTTCGACTATCTGGCGAGGCGCCGTTTCGTGCCTGCGGGCACTGATTGGGACGCGGCATTGGCATCATGGCGTTTGCTGGCGAGCGATGAGGACGCGCGCTTCGACCGGGATATCGTGATCGATGCGTCAACGATCGAACCGATGGTCAGCTGGGGCACCAGTCCGCAAAGTGCTGTCGGGATTGGCGGCACGGTTCCCGAGCGCGCCGATAGCGACCTTGAGGCGGCGGATTATGATCGCGCGCTTGACTATATGGCGCTCGCGCCCGGCGAGCGGATCGCCGGTACGCGCATTGACGCAGCATTTATCGGCAGCTGCACCAACGGTCGATTGAGCGATCTGCGCGCCGCCGCCGCCATCGTCGCGGGGCGGCGCGTGGCGCCGGGGGTGACGGCGCTCGTCGTGCCGGGGTCGTCCGCCGTGCGGCGCGCAGCGGAGGCCGAAGGGCTGGACCGCATCTTCACCGATGCCGGTTTCGAATGGCGGATGAGCGGCTGCTCGCTGTGCTTCTATGCGGGCGGTGACGGGTTCGCACCCGGGTCGCGCGTAATTTCCTCGACCAATCGCAATTTCGAGGGGCGGCAGGGGCCGGGCATCCGCACCCACATCGCCAGCCCGGCAACTGTGGCTGCGAGTGCCATCGCGGGCGTCATCGCCGATCCGCGCGGACTGATGGCATGACCGCGTTCCCGCCTGTCCCCATCGTCAGCGGAATCGCCGCGCCGCTGCTTCGCAACAACGTCGATACCGATGCCATCATCCCGTCGCGTGAGATCAAGGGGGTCAGCAAGACGGGGCTCGGCGATGCGCTGTTCGCCGGCTGGCGGTATCTGCCGGGCGGCCATGATCCCGACCCTGCCTTCATCCTCAACGATCCGGCTTTTGCCGGCGCGGTGATCCTGCTCGCGGGCGCGAATTTCGGCTGTGGATCGAGTCGCGAACACGCCGTCTGGGCGCTCCATGATTACGGCATCCGCGCCGTGATCGCGCCGAGCTTCGCGCCGATTTTCGAGAGCAACTGCATCCGCAACGGCATCGTGCCGGTGGTGCTCGATGCCGCATCGATCGCGGTGCTCGGCAGTCGTGTCACCGTCGATCTGCTCGCGCAATCGGTGCGATCGGATGCCGAGACCTTCGTCTTCGCGATCGACGCACAGGCCCGCGACATGCTGGCCGAGGGGCTCGACGCGATCGACTTGACGATGAAGCACCATGCAGCGATCGCCGATTTTCAGGCAAACGACCGTCTGGCACGACCCTGGATCTATCTGGAAGGCACCGCATGACCGATATCCTGATCAGCGAAGTCGGCCCGCGCGACGGTTTGCAGTCGATCGACCGGGTGATGCCGCTCGCCGCCAAAAAGGCCTGGATCGCCGCCGAAGCTGCCGCCGGCGTGCGAGAGATCGAGGTTGGCAGTTTCGTGCCGTCGTCGCTGCTGCCGCAAATGGCGGATACGGCGGAACTTGTGGCGTTCGCGCGCACGATCCCCGGGCTTGCGGTCGCGGTGCTTGTGCCCAATCTGAAGGGCGCCGAACGCGCGATCGCAGCAGGCGCGCACAAGCTGTCGATCCCGTTCTCGATGTCTGAGACGCACAGCATCCGCAATGTCCGCAAGGACCACGCCGCGATGATCGAGGAAATCCGGGCCATCGCCGCGCGGGTGGCGCAGGAGGTGAACCCGCCGCATTTCGAGGTTGGCCTGTCGACCGCGTTCGGCTGCACGATCGAGGGGCACGTGCCCGAAGATACCGTCGTTCGGCTCGCCGAGGCATCGATTGCGGCGGGCGCAGCGGAGGTCGGGCTGTCGGACACCACGGGCTATGCCGATCCGGCGCAGGTCAGGCGGCTGGTGCGCCGGGTGAAGGCGGCGGTTGGCGCGGACAAGCTCAATTCGCTGCACCTTCACAATACGCGCGGGCTGGGGCTCGCCAATGTCGTGGCAGGGCTCGAGGAGGGCATCACGACGCTCGATTCGTCGCTCGGCGGGCTTGGCGGTTGCCCCTATGCGCCGGGTGCATCGGGAAATATCGTTACCGAGGACCTGGCGTTCATGCTGGCGGCGATGGGGCATCACACCGGCATCGACCTTGAAGCGTTGCTGAAAGTCCGCGCGATCCTGGCGGAGGCGTTGCCGGGTGAGCCGCTTTACGGCTTCACTCCTGATGCCGGCCTGCCGCTCGATCTCGATCGCCGCGCCGCATGAGTACCTCGCCGCTTGCCGGCCTCAGGGTCGTCGAATTCACGCATATGGTGATGGGGCCGGCGGCGGGTGGCATCCTTGCCGCTCTTGGCGCCGAAGTGGTGCGGATCGAGCCCGAGGGCGGTGACCATACGCGTACCCTGATTGGATCGGGCAGCGGCTATTTCCCGATGTACAACCGCCACAAGGCGAGCCTGTGCCTCGATCTCAAATCGCCGGGAGGCTTGGCGACGGCGCGGGCAATCGCTGGCGAATGCGATATCCTGATCGAGAATTTCCGGCCCGGTGCGCTCGATCGGCTTGGGCTGGGATATGAGGCGCTGGCGGCAATCAACCCGGGCCTTGTCTATTGCTCGCTGAAGGGCTTCCTGCCCGGCCCCTATGAGGCGCGCACCGCGCTGGATGAGGTCGCGCAGATGATGGGCGGGCTGGCCTATATGACCGGGCCGCCGGGGCGTCCGCTGCGCGCGGGGGCGAGCGTGATCGATGTGACGGGCGGGATGTTCGGCGTGATCGCGATCCTCGCCGCGATCGAGGAGCGCCACGGCACGGGCAAGGGGCAAAAGGTGCAGGCATCGCTGTTTGAAACCACCGTCTATCTGGTCGGTCAGCACATGGCCCAGATGGCGGTGACGGGGGCGGCGGCCGCGCCGATGCCCGCGCGCGTTTCCGCCTGGGCGATCTACGATGTGTTCGAGACGAAGGATGCGCCGGTGTTCATCGGCGTCGTCACCGATGCGTTGTGGCAAAAATTCTGTGCTTTGTTCGGGCTCGACGATCTTTGGGCGGACGAGAGCCTGCGCCGCAACAACGATCGGGTGCGCGCCCGAGACCGATTGCTGCCGCGCATCCGCGCGCTGGTGGCGGGCTTCACGCGCGACGAAGTGATCGCCAGGCTGGAGGGTTCGGGGCTGCCGTTCGCGCCGATCGCGCGGCCCGAGGATATGTTCGACGATCCGCACCTGCTCGCATCGGAAGGGTTGGAGGCGGTGTCGCTTGCCGATGGTACGCAGACGCACCTCCCCAAGCTGCCGATCGAGATGGCGGGGGAAAGGCCGGGGAGCGCAAGCGCGCTGCCCGAGCCGGGTGCGGACCGGGCAAGGGTGTTCGCCGCGTTCGGGCTACTCGAATAGCTCGAACTGCCATTTTCTGCGCCGCGGACCGGCGCCCCTAGCTTCATTGTGCTCCTGCGAAGGCAGGAGCCCAGGCTGGGTCCCCGCCTTCGCGGGCACACAAGGCGGCGGACCTGCGACAGGCGAACAACCCCCGCCTGACGACCCGTTCAACCTTCCCCGTCGCTGTGCGTCGCGGTGTCGCGCCCGGCGCCTGCCTTGCCCGATGCCTGCCACCAATAAGGTTGGCGTCGCCGCGTGCCCGTCACCGTCTCGTCCATCGTGACGGGGTCATAGAGCCTGCCGCCGAGCATCACCCGATCGACCTTTTCGGTGTTGCGAATGTCGGTTGTCGGATCGCCATCGAGCACCACCAGATCGGCGAGCTTGCCGATCTCGAGCGAGCCGACGTCCTTGGCATAGCCAAGCGATGTCGCCGCGGCGATCGTCCCCGCGCGCAATGCCTCGATCGGGCTCCAGCCGCCACGCACGAAGCTCCACATTTCCCAATGCGGCCCAAGCCCCGCCTGCTGGCCGTGCGCGCCGATCGACACCAGCACGCCCTTGTCGGCGAGCTTCTTGGCCTCGCGCGCGCTGCCTGCGTCGGCATAATCCTCTTCAGGCGCGATCACCCGGCGGACGTTCTGCGCCGCAAGGATGCCGGGCGGGATATGCTTGGTGAGCAGCGGATGCTTCCACACATCGGTGTGGGCCCGCCAATAGGGGTCTCCCGCCGGGCCGTTATAGGTGACGACGAGCGTCGGCGTGTAGTTGGTCTTGGTCTGGGTCCAGAAACTGACGACGTCGTTGTAGAAGGTGCTGAGCGGCACATTATGTTCGACGGTGGAATTGCCGTCGGCGACCAGCGACATGTCGAGGGTGAACAACGATCCCCCCTCGGGCACGACCTCCATCCCCTCGGCCTGCGCGGCCCGCACCACCATCTGGCGCTGTTCGCGGCGGGGCTGGTTGTAGTTTTTCACGCTGTGCGCGCCCTCCGCCTTCAACCGGCGGACATCGGCGAGCGCATCCTCATAGCTGTTGATCTCGGCATAGACGTCAGCCTGTTTGGCGCCGTAGATGATCTCGCCCGTCGAGAAGGTGCGCGGCGCGAGGATCTTGCCGGCACGCTGCATCTCGGCCGCCACGAAGATTTCGGCGGCGCGCGAGGACGGATCGTGGATCGTCGTCGTCCCCATCGCCAGATTGACGATCGACGACCAGTTTTGCTGCGGCACCAGCTCGTCCTCGCCCTGGATGCCGTGCGCATGCGCATCGACGAGCCCCGGGATGATCGTCTTGCCCGTCACATCGACGGTCTTCGCGCCCGCCGGTATCTTGACCTGCCCCTTCGGCCCCACAGCGACGATCCGGTCGCCCGTGATGACGATCACGCCGTCATCGATGATGCCGCCCGCCTTGTCGGCCATCGTCACGATCTTTGCGCCGGTCAGCGCGACGGTGGCGGTCGGCTTGTCGGCGGTGATCTCCATCGACAGCGAGATGCCGGTTTTGGGCGGCTCGAACTTGGGCACCTTGTCCGTCGCCGGGGCGGTGGGGAACAGCGCGTTCGTCTCGGCGGTGAACAACGTTGGACCAAGGCTCCAATGGACCTGGCGCCCATCGTTCGACCAGTTGATGAAATCAGCGCCTTCGCCACTCACACGCGTCACCGGCAGTGGACCACCCTTGGGATCGGTCGACACGTCCTGCGTGCCCGGGAGCAGCGGCATCACGAACGCCTCGTAATTCTGCCGGAACGCGAAATACTGGCCGTCGGGCGATACCTGATAATCGTTTACCAGCTCGCCCGTCGCATGGACGCGCTTCTGGCTGCCGTTCAAATCGGTACTGACGAGCTGGCGCTTGCCCTTGTCGGGCATGATCATGAACAGCCGGTCGCTGGTCGCGCCGAATTGCGGGGCGGAAGCGCCCTTTGCGACGAACGCCGGCGCGCCGCCGCTGGTAGACACCCGGTACACACCGGGGTTGCTGCTCCAGCTGTCCGACGTGATGTCGCCGCCCTCGCGGCGTTCGAACACGATCGTGCGACCATCAGGGGAGAAACGCGGATAGGCGAAATGGCCAGGCTGCGTCGTCACGTCGCGCGGTGCGCCACCGGTTGCGGCGACGGTGCGGATGCGGCCCAATCCGGCATCGGTCCAGCCGACGAACACGATCGTTCGGCCATCGCGAGACCAGCTCGGCCACATTTCCAGCCCGGCATCGCTGCCGTTCGTCAGACGTCTTGGTGCGCCGCCAGCGACCGGCTTCAGCCACAATTTGCCGAGCGTTTCGAAAACCACGCTGCGGCCATCGGGGGAAACCGTCGCCCAGCGCGGCATCTTCGTCGTGAAGCGATCGGGCGCCACCTCGACCTGTGGATGGGTCGCGTCGATCACCACACGGGTATCATTGACGCGGAACGGGATTTCGGCGGCGTTCGCGCCATCTGCACCGACGCGGCGAATCTTCCCGCCGGCCCAGAACACCACCGACTTGCTGTCGGGCGTCCAGGCCATGTTGGGATACACCCCCGTCACCGCCCAGGTTTCCTGCACGTCCTGATCGAGCGCGTCGTAGATCTTGCGCTCCTCGCCCGATGTCAGGTCTTTGACATACAGCTTCGACCGGGCACGCTCGCGGCGGACGAAGGCGATCGATTTGCCATCGGGCGAGGGCGTCGGGCGCACCGATCCGCCGACGCCAGACACTGCCGTCGTCACCTCGCCGGTTTCCAGATCATAGCGTTCGATATCGAACAGATCGGTGTTCGAATTCTGGGCATATTCGAAGATCGGGCCCGGCGTGACGTTGCGCGTGTAATAGATGCCCTTGCCGTCGGGTGCATAGATTGGCTCGCCGAGTTCCTTTTGCAGCTGTTCGCTGGCGCGCTTGACGAGCTGGACGCCAGCGCCGCCAGACACGTGGTAGAGCCACACCTCGCCCGTCCCGAGCGAGCGCTGCGTCGTGAAATGCTTTTTCGCGACGATGAAGCGCCCGTCGGGGCTCCAGCTCGGCTGGTTGAGCAGGCGGAAATCCTCCTTGGAGACCTGCCTTTTGTCGCTGCCGTCGACGTTCATGATCCAGATATTGTCGCCGCCCGCCCGGTCCGACACGAACGCGATCCGCTTGCCATCGGGCGAGAAACGCGGCTGGTGTTCAAAGGCCAGCCCCTCGGCGATCCGTGTCGGCGTGCCGCCTGCGATCGGCATCGTGTAGATATCGCCGAGCATGTCGAACGCGATCGTCTTGCCGTCACGCGACACGTCGACGTTCATCCAGCTGCCTTCATCGACATTGATCGGGATTTGCCGTGTCGTCATCCCCGGCGGCGCGTTCACATCCCATTTCGGCGGCTTGGCCGCGTCAGGTGCTTGCGCAAGCGCGGAGGTCGAAACAAGCAGCGCCGCGATCAGCATGGGTGCGCGATAGGTCATGAACATCCCCGGTAGAGTTTATGTCGTTGGCGCTCTTCTAGGCGCGGATTGACCGCGGCGACAATGGGCGAGCAGCGGGGTTGATCGATTTCCCCGCGCCGCGCACAACCCGGCAAAAGGGCGATCATCGCCGCGCGGGAGAGCAGAACCATGAAACCGCTGAGCGGCATCCGCGTGCTCGATTTCGGGCGTTACATCGCCGGGCCTTATTGCGCCGCCCTGCTCGCCGAATACGGCGCCGACGTCATCCGGATCGAGCGCATCGGCGGCAACGAGGATCGCTTTACCGTGCCCGTCGCGGCGGACGGATCGGGCAGCGGCTTTCTGCAGATGAACCGCAACAAGCGCTCGCTCGCTTTGTCGCTGAGCAGTGCTGAGGGCCGCGAGATCGTGCGTCGCTTGGTCGCGACCGCCGATATCGTCGTCGCCAACATGCCCGCGGACGCGCTCGCCAAGGCAGGGCTCGACCTGGCGAGCCTGCAAGTGGTGAAGCCCGACATCATCCTCGTCACCGCGTCCGCCTTTGGCGATGAAGGGCCGCTCGCTGGACGGGTTGGGTTCGATGCGGTGGGGCAGGCGATGTCGGGCGTTGTCCATCTGACCGGAACGACCGATCAGCCCTATCGTGCGCAGGTGAACTACGTCGATTTCGGCACCGCGCTCCACTGTGCGTTCGGCGCCATGGTGGCATTGCGGACCCGTGACGCGACGGGAAGGGGCCAGCAGATATCGGGCTCGTTGCTGGGCACCGCGATCACCTTTTCGAATGCGCTGACGATTGATCATGCGCTCAACGGCATCGAGCGCCGGCCGATCGGCAACCGCGGCTATGGATCGGCGCCGACCGATGTGTTTCGCACGCGCGATGGCTGGATCATCACCCAGATCGTCAGCAATCCGATTTTTGCGCGCTGGGCTCGGCTGGTCGGCGCGCCGGAGCTGATCGACGATCCGCGCTATGCCGATGATATGGCGCGCGGCGACAATGGCGAGGCGCTGAGCGAACGAATGGCGGCATGGTGCGCCGATCGCGCCACCGATGAGGCGATCGAGCAGCTGGGCGCGGCACGCGTGCCGGCGGGGCCGGTGCTAAGCCCCGCCCAAGTGATGGCGCATCCGCAGGTGATCGCCTCGGGACTGGTGCAGGCGGTCGACTATCCCGGCGCGCCATCGCCAGCGCCCGTCGTATCGGTCCCGCTGCGGATGAGCGAGAGTACGCCGGACACGATGCGCCGCGCCCCACAGGCCGGTGAACATAGCCAGTCGATCCTTGCGGAAATCGGCTATTCGGCGGCCGAGATCGCCGGTTTTGCCGCCGCTGGAGTTATCTGAGATCGGGCTTCGATCGTTCAGTGCGCACCGGAAAGCAAGATCAGCCCAGCTTTTGCCCGCTCTCTGCCAGCTTTTCGAGCAACGCCTTTAGACCCGCGACGAGATCGGCGGTCTTTGCGCCGCTGCCACTGTGGAGCTTCACCGTCACGCCGCTTTTGCCCACGGAGACGAGGCTCAGCGCCGGTCCGGTGGGGCCAGCGTGCACAAAATCGATCGGCGCTTCCTTGCTGCCCGCTGCCTGCATCAGCGCACGCAGGATTTCGGCAGGGGTATAGGGAATATGGCCGTCGGCGATCCGCGCGGTTTGCGCACGGGTGATCTGCGCGGCCATCGCCAGCACCGCCCATCCGGCTTCCTCGGGCTCCATTGCCCTGGCGAGCGCATAAGCGCTGCGCAGCCGAAGATCGCGCGGATCGGCAAAGGCGGTGATCACTTCTTCGGGCAGGCTGGCGATCCGGACCATCTTCGACAGCCACCCCTTTGACAGGTTCAGTCGCTCAGCCATTCGGGTCAGATGGCCGTCATAATGGCTGGCAAGGGCGTCGGCATAGTTTCGCGCGCGCTCGAAATCGGACACGTCGTTGCGGGCGCGGTTTTCCAGATCGGCGAGGCGAAACGCCGCTTCGTCATCAAGCGCTTCGACCTGGACGACGAAGTGCAGATCGAAGCGGCCATGGTCGCGCAACCACGATATCGCAAAATGCCGCCTGGTGCCGGTGATCACTTCGAAATCATGCGCGGGATCATCGGCGACGGGCCGCACGATCGCGGGCATTTTCTGCCCCCCTTCGGCGATGATCGAATTGATCAGATCACGGCAATTGACCTCGTTGAGCAGCGCATAGACGCGCGCATTGCCCGGCCATATCCGCACCCGTCGCGGATCGACCCGCAACTGGGTGACCTGGATTTCATTGGTGCCGCGCTTTGGGGAGGCGGCGACTGGCCCGGCAACTAGCTGGTCCGGTTCACCCGCAGGTGCCGAACCGAGCAGCCATTGAGTAATGCCGCGACCGATATTGGATGGCACCGGCTTTCGGGTATCGGGCATGGTCCCCCGCAATCTGGGCTGAACATCGCGAGCAATCAGCCATGGCAGTTTGCCGTCGATCGCGCCGCTCCTCTGCGTGCCATGAAGAACGGCCAATCGCAACAACCGCAGCCATCGAGGAAGTTGACGCGATCGGCGTACCCGCGTTATTCGATAATCCCCGTATCGGAGTGGGCATGCAAGGAATTGTCATCCGCTGATCATCGGCGCCGGCTGTTGCCGGTGACCGGTGTCGTTCGCAGCCAGCGAAATGCGTAGCCCAACAGGCGCCGCGTTTTGCGGTTATCGGCTGCGCGGATGCCAACCCCTATCGGGGGTCCTTGATTGCCATGAATATCTCGAAACACGAACAGCGCGTGCTGCATGCGCTGGCGCAGGGCGGGCGGATCGTCCATCGGCGTGACGACGCGACCGGCCATATCTTTGCGATCAATGCTTTACCCGCGAAGGCCACATCCTTGCCGATTGCACGCTGGCGCTTTTCCAACGCCTGCGGCGGCGCGGGCTCATCGCGAGCCGGGGCGGCGGCCCGTATCGCGCGACCCGGCTGGGGCTCGAATCGGTGAGAGCGCAGGGGGATAACCGCTAATCAACCGTTGGGCTTTGCGGACCGGACGTAGCGAAAATACCAGACCTCATGCCCCTTGGCCCGGGCCTTGCGCTCATAGCGGGTTTCGGGCCAATCGGCGGGGCGGGTGAGGAAATCGGCTGCGCTCGCCGCCTGCCAGGCGAAGTCGCGGCGCGCGCTCATCACCATCATTGCCCAGCGGCAATAAGTGGGGTCGTCGGTACCGAGCCGAAACTCGCCGCCTGGCACGAGCTTGGCCGCGAACAGATCGAGCGGCCCGTGGTTGACCATCCGGCGCTTCGCGTGCCGCGCCTTTCGCCACGGATCGGGGTGGAGCAGATAGATGCGCTTGAGCGACGCATCGGGCAGCCGCTCCATTACTTCCAGCGCGTCGCCCATGTGCAGGCGCACATTGGTTAGTCCGCGTTCGCGAACATGGGCGAGCGCACCGACGACACCGTTGAGAAAGGGCTCGCAGCCGATGAACCCCGTGCCCGGCCGCGCCGATGCCTGTCCCGCAAGATGCTCGCCCGATCCGAAGCCGATCTCGAACTCCATCGGCCGATCATCGCCGAACAGCAGCGTCGCATCGAGCACGCCGTCTTCGGGGATGGCGAGCAGCGGCAGCGTCTCCTCGATCAGCGCGGATTGCCCCTGGCGCAATTTGTGGCCGGCACGGCGCCCATAAAGACGGCGGATTGTCGTGGGATCGTTCATCGCGACGCGCTTAGCCCGATGCGCCGCAGGGAGCAAAGACCGCGCAGGGCCGTTTCACTCAAGGAACATCCAGGGAAGCGCAAATGGCCGATAAACCGGAAAGCGATGATGTCGACGATCTGAAGGCCGCCAACGCGCGCGAACTTCACCGCGCGGTGCGAGAGGAGGGGCAGGAGGAACTGAACCGCCCGACCCGTTCGCTATTCTGGTCAGGCGTGGCAGGCGGCCTTGCGATCACTGCATCGCTGATCGCTGAAGGGGCGCTTGCGTCGCACCTGCCCCCGTCGCCGATGCGCAGCATTTACATCGCGATGGGCTATCCGATCGGATTCCTGATCGTCGTGCTGGGGCGCATGCAATTGTTTACTGAAAGCACGGTGACGGCAATGCTCCCGCTGGTGACCGAGCCATCGTCGAACGCGCTGATGCGGACGTTGCGATTGTGGGGGATCGTTCTTGGGGCCAATTTCACGGGGACGGCGATTACGGCGGCGGCATTCGCCTTCCTGCCGCTGGGGGACCCAACACTGCTCGCCGGTATGCTGGAAGTGTCCCAGAAGATCACCGAGCATGCGCCCTTCGATACGTTTCTGAACGCGATCCCCGCCGGTTTCATGATCGCCATCATCGCCTGGTCGCTGCCCAACGCGCGCGATCAGGCGTTTCTGGTCATATCGGCGATCACCTATGTGGTCGCGATCGGCGGGTTCAGCCACTCCGTGGTCGGCTCGAACGAAACCTTCCTGCTGCTGTTTTCAGGCAACATCGGCTTTGCGCAGGGGATTTTCGGCTTTCTGATGCCGGCGGTGCTGGGCAATTTGTTTGGCGGGGCCGGGCTATTCGCGCTGCTTGCCCATGCGCAGGTCAGCGAGGAAATGGCGGCGGAGCGGGTTAGGAAACCGCGCCGCCGCCCAGGACCCAAGCGCGATTAGGCGACCGCCGCCTTCAGGGCATCGACCAGGTCTGTTGCCTCCCAGGTGAAGCTGTTGCCCTCGGCCTTGCGTCCGAAATGGCCGTAGGATGCCGTCTGCTGATAGATCGGCGCGTTGAGTTTCAGATGTTCGCGAATGCCCTTTGGCGTCAGGCGGACGAGCTTTGGAAGCACCTCCTCGAGCTTGCTTTCCGAAACGGTGCCGGTGCCGTGGGTGTCGACATAAAGCGACAGGGGCTCGGCGATGCCGATCGCATAGCTCAGCTGGATCGTGCAACGGCGGGCAAGCCCTGCCGCAACGATGTTCTTCGCTATGTAGCGCGCGACATAGGCGGCCGAGCGATCGACCTTGGTGGGATCCTTGCCGCTGAACGCGCCGCCACCGTGCGGGGCAGCGCCACCATAAGTGTCGACGATGATCTTGCGCCCGGTGACGCCGGCATCGCCGTCCGGTCCGCCGATCTCGAAACGACCCGTCGGGTTCACATAAATCTTGGTTTCATCGGTGATGAAGCCAGCCGGCAGCACGTCGTGGAAAACGCCGACGACATAATCGCGCAGTTCCTTGTATTTCGCGGCATCGCTGCCCTCGCTGCCGTCATCAAAATAACCGAGTGCGTGCTGCGTCGAGACGACGAGCGCGGTCGCGCGGACGGGCACCTCGTTCTCATAAGCCAGCGTCACCTGGCTCTTGGCGTCGGGCTCGAGGAACGGAACGACCTTGTTATGGCGGTCATGCGCCATCCGCTCCAGAATGCGGTGCGAATAATACAGCGTGGCGGGCAACAGATCGGGCGTTTCGTCGGTCGCATAGCCGAACATGATGCCCTGATCGCCGGCGCCTTCATCCTTGTTGCCACTCTCGTCGACGCCCTGCGCGATGTGCGCGGACTGGCCGTGAAGGTGGTTCTCGAACGAAAAGGTCTTCCAGTGGAAGCCATCCTGCTCATAGCCGATCCGCTTCACCGTGGCGCGGACGGCTGCTTCGATTTCTTCGGGCACACCCGGCGCCCAGCCGGTCGCTTCGTCATAAATGCCCTTGCCGCGGATTTCGCCAGCCAAGACGACGCGGTTGGTGGTCGTCAGCGTTTCACAAGCCACGCGCGCCTGCGGGTCCTTTGACAGGAACAGATCGACGACGGCGTCCGAAATCTGGTCGGCGACCTTGTCGGGGTGGCCTTCGGAAACCGATTCGGACGTGAAGAGAAACGATGCGCGCATGGAAATCCCTCTGATTGGGCGAAATACGAGGCGAAAGCGGCATATAAAGCTTTCGTTATATGCGCCCTATCGCGCACGACGGCGAATGGCAACTGCCAGCGCGATCAGCAAAAGCGCGACGATGGCGGCCATGATATTGCCCATGCGGGCGAACAATGTCGGCGGGTTTGCGGGCGGAATCGGCAGTTCGATCGCGCCTTCGCGCTCGGCCGGAATTGAGGCAAGCACGCGCCCGTCGGCGTCGATGATCGCCGACACGCCGGTCGGTGTCGCGCGGATAATAGGTAGGCCCTGCTCGATCGCACGCAGCCTTGCCATTGCGAGGTGTTCGACGGGTCCCCAGCGGCCATACCAGCTGTCGTTCGACGGGTTGAAGATGAAAGCGGGCCGGTGCGCGGCGTCCACCGTCTCGCCTGAGAAGATGATCTCGTAACAAATCTGGAAGCCCACCCGGCCAAAGCCCGGCAGGTCGATCGACGCGGGGCCGGGGCCTGGTTTGAAATCCACATCGCCGGGAACAAGTCGCGACAGGCCCAGCGCCGACATCAGCGGACGGGCGGGCAGATATTCGCCCCAGGGCACCAGATGCGCTTTGTCGTACCGGCCGATCACCCGCGCATTCGCGTCGATCGCGAATACCGAGTTGGTGGCGGTGCTGATCTTGCCATCGGTGCCGAATTGCAGGCCGTTGCCGCCTGCCAGCACGATGTCGTTGGGACCAAGCCGGCTAGCGATCCGGGCGAGCGTGGTTTCGGGGCGGCCTTTGTAATACCATTCGTCGGGATAGCCCTGCTCGACGAAGAAGCGCAGCGCGCCCTCGGGCCAGACGATGAGGCGCGGGGTGGGGCCGGGCACGCCCATGTTGCGCTCGATAACGGCGAGATTGGCCTCGGCGTAATCGTCGCGGGGGCGTTGCTCCTGATCGAGATCGGGCTGGATCACGCGGATGCGCGGGGAGGGCGCGCGCGGGCCATTCGGTCGGGTTTGCGGGATGTCGATGCCGTTGATCGTCAGCAGCAACAGCGCCGCCGCAATGGGTATCGCAAGCCGCCACCGGCGTTTTGCCAACAACAACAGCGAACCGGCCACCACCACGGTCAAACCCGACAGCGCATAGGTGCCGATCCAGACCGCCGATCGCGAGACGCCAGGAAGCGGCAGCCAGATCACCCCCAGCGGATTCCACGGATAGCCCGTCAGCATCGTGCCGCGCAGCCATTCGGTGGCTATCCACGCGGCACCTGCCACCAGCACGAATGCGCCGCCGACCGGTGTGCTATCGTCGCCTGCCGCGCGCGGGCTCGCCAGGCGCCACATCAACCCGGCAGCGAACATCGGGTAGATCGCCAGATAGCCGGCAAGCAGTACGACCGCGAGATAACCGAGCCAGTGCGGCATCGCGTCCTGATAGGTGAAGGCCTGTTGGATCCAGTTGTTGCCGATCGTGAAATGCGCGACGCCGAACAGCCATCCGCGCAGCAACGCAGACCGTAAATCGCGGGCATCGTGGACCAGGGCCAGCCACAGCGCGACACATACCAGCGTAAGCGGCCACCATTCGAGCGGCGCAAATCCGCACGCCGCCAGACCGCCGAGCAGCAGCGAGAGACTCGCGGTTCGGTAGTTCATCGCTCGGGCGGTCTGGATGAGTGTCGGCATGGTCAGCCCGGGCTTCTATCGGGCATGGCGGTCGCGGTCGAGCGGCGCTATCAGGTGGCAATGATCCGTCCCTTCCATCTCGCCTTTCCCGTCAACGATCTCGCCGCCGCACGGCATTTCTACGGCGCCGTCCTTGGTTGTGCCGAGGGGCGAAGCGCTGACCAGTGGATCGATTTCGATCTGTTCGGGCACCAGATCGTCGCGCATCTCGATCCGGACGCCAAACCGGTCGCGGTGGAAAACGCGGTCGATGGCCATCACGTGCCGGTCCCGCATTTTGGCGTCGTGCTGACGATGGACGACTGGCAGGCGCTTGCTGCGCGGGTAGAGGCGGCGGGCGTTTCGTTCGGCATCGCGCCGCATATCCGTTTCAAGGGTCACGCGGGCGAGCAGGCGACGATGTTCTTTCGCGATCCCAGCGGCAACGCGCTCGAATTCAAGGCGTTCGCCGACGACGCGATGCTGTTTGCCAAATAGATTGGTTCACGCGGAGGCACGAAGACGCGGAGAAGAAAAGCGGCGCAGCCATTTCATCATGGCGGATGGCGAGGTGGCGAATTGCCAGAGGCAAAACCCCTCTGCGTCCTCCGCGCCGCCGCGTGAAACCCCGAAAGCCTATTTCGCGCTTACGCGCCAGATCGTGTTGCCGACATCATCTGCAACCAGCAGGCTGCCGGTCTTGTCGAACGCGACGCCGACCGGGCGGCCCTGCGCATTGCCCTGTGCGTCGAGGAAACCGGCCAGTACGTCGACGGGCTTTGCGCCCTTTGCGGGAAAGCCGTTTGCGGCAAACGGCACATAGATGACCTTGTAGCCTGACACCGGCTTGCGGTTCCACGATCCATGCTGGCCGACAAATGCGCCATCGGCGAAATTCGGCCCGAGTTTGGATTCGGAGGCAAAGGCCAGCCCCAGCGAAGCGGTATGGGGCCCGAGCGCATAATCGGGACGCTTCGAATATTCGAGCAGATCGGGGCGTTCGGGCTCGACGCGTTTATCGACGTAACCGCCCCAATAGCTGTACGGCCAGCCGAAGAAATCGCCGAGTTCGACCGCGCTCATATAATCGGGTGCAAGATCGGAGCCGAGCATGTCGCGCTCGTTCACCGTCGTCCACAGTCGCTTTGTGGCCGGCTCAAGGGCCAGCCCTTGCGGGTTGCGCAATCCGCCGGCGAACACACGGAAGCTTTTGCCGACAGGATCGACTTCGAGAATGTTGGCGCGGTTGACCTCCTTGTCGAGGCCGTTCTCGGCGATATTGCTCGATGATCCGACGGCAACATATAGTGTCTTGCCATTGGCAGCGGGCAGCACATTGCGCGCCCAGTGATTGCCGCCGCCGGGATAGCGGACAACGATTTCGGGCTTGGCAGTGATGTGCGTCTCGCCCGGCGTGAACGGCACCCGCACCAGCGCATCGGTGTTGGCGATATAGAGCATGCCGTCGAGCAGCGTCATCCCGAGCGGGGAATTGAGCCCCGATATCAGCACCGTGCGCCGTTCGGCCACGCCGTCGCCATCGGCATCGCGGAGCAGGGTGATCCGGTTCGCCGATGGCACGGCCGCGCCGCCGCGCTTCATCAGAAATCCCATCACGATATCGCTGATGCCGCGCGTCTCACGCGGCGGCGAATTGGTTTCCGCCACCAGTACATCGCCATTGGGCAGCCGGTAGAGCCAGCGCGGATGCTGTAGCCCGCTCGCAAATGCCTTCACCGCCAACCCCGGCGCGGGGGTCGGCATCTTGCCCAGCGGCCAGCCCACGGCCTTGGCAACAGCGATCGTCGGGATCGTCTGCGGCCGGGGATCGGTGATCTTCGGCCGGTTGCCCTGGACGTCGGCGATCGGCAGCTTCGCCACATCGGGCTGGCTGAGATAGAACAGGACACCGGCAACGATCACCGCGATGATGCCGAGAACGGCAAGAATGTGTTTGATCATGGGCCTAAACTAAGGGGTTGTTGCCCATCACGAAAGCGCAAAAAAGCGTCCGCCGTCAGCTCTCGGTTTCGGCAGCGGCGGGCGGATGCAGCCGCAGCCGGACGATACGCTTGGTATCGGCCTCGATCACCTCGAAACGCCAGCCGCTAGGATGGTCGATGCAGGCGCCCTCTTCCGGCACCTGCCCAGCCATCACCGCGACCAGCCCCCCGATCGTATCGATATCGTCTTCGGTTTCGCCAAGCCGGGGATCGATCGTCTCTCCGACATCTTCGAGTTCGGCACGGCCATCGACTTCCCAGCCGCCGCCGTCGATCGGCACCAGCAGCTGCGCCGGCGCGTCGTCATGCTCGTCCTCGATATCGCCGACGATCTCCTCGATCAGATCCTCGATCGTGACGAGCCCCTCGGTACCGAAATATTCGTCGAGCACGATTGCAAGGTGAACGCGCTTCTGTCGCATGTCCGCCAGCAGATCGAGCGTGCCGCGCGACATCGGCACGAACAGCGGCTGGCGGATCAACGACTCAAGCGTAGCGGGCGGCGGCGCGCCGGTCGCCAGGATGTTGAACACATCCTTGATGTGGACCATGCCGATGATCGTATCGAGCTTTTCGCGGTAGACGGGCAGTCGGCTGTGCCCCGCTTCGGCAAAGAGCGTCACTAGATCGGCAAAGCTCGTCTGCTCTTCCACCGCAAGGATGTCCGATCGCGGCACGCCGACATCGCCGGCATCGCGCTCGCCGAAATGGAGCAGGTTGCGCACCATCTGCCGTTCGAGCGGGGAAAGATCGCCGCGCGCATCGGGCGCGGGATCATCCTCATGCGCGTCGATTGCTTCTTCGAGCTGCGCGCGCAGCGAATCGTCGGCGGGTTCGCCAAAAATGAAGGTGCGAAAGGAACGCCACAAGCTGCCTTCGCTAGAATGGGCGCTAGAATGGGCGCTGGAATTGGCGCTGGAGCCGGCGTGGCCGGTTTCGGTGCTACTTCGAGGGGTCGTTGGGCCGTCGGCCATTGTGGTGCTTCAGTCCTGATCTGCTTCGTCATGCGCGTAGGGGTCGGCGATGCCCAGCGTGGCCAGCACATCGCGCTCGATCTGCTCCATCGCCTCGGCTTCCGCCTGCCCCTGATGATCATATCCTAACAGATGCAGCGTCCCATGCACGATCAAATGCATGGCATGCGCCTCAAGCCCGATGCCCTTTTGCGCGGCTTCCGATGCGCAGGTCTCAAACGCGAGCACGATATCGCCGAGCAAGATCTCGCTATCAGCGGTATTAGCCAGCCCGTCGAGCAGACCGGGTGCTATCATGGGGAAAGACAGAACGTTGGTTGGCGCGTCCTTGTGCCGGTAATCGCGGTTAAGGGCTTTCACCTCGACATCGTCGGTAAGCCGGACGGAGATTTCGGCAATGAACTCGGCCTTCGCCCACTCGCCATGCGGCGTTGCGGCCAAAGCAGCACCCGCTGCGCGGCTGGCGAGCGCTTCCCAATCGGTGCCCTGGCCCCAGAGGGGTTCGGCGGACAGGGCAACGTCAATCATCGAACGCAATTACAGGTGTCGCCTCGAACAGCTCCGACTTAAGCATCCTTCCCCTCATACGCCTCGACGATGCGCCCGACGATCGGGTGGCGGACGACGTCACCGGCGCCGAAGCGACAGATCGACAGGCCGTCGACGCCCTCGAGCCGACCGACCGCGTCGTTGAGGCCGCTGGCGTTCATCCCGCCGGGCAGATCGGTCTGCTTGGGATCGCCGCACACGACCATGCGGCTGTTTTCGCCGAAGCGGGTCAGGAACATCTTCATCTGCGCAGGCGTCGTGTTTTGCGCCTCGTCGAGGATGATGAAGGCATCGGCCAGCGTGCGCCCGCGCATGAAGGCGATTGGCGCGATCTCGATCTCGCCGCTGGCGATGCGCCGTTCGACCTGTTCGGCGGGCAGGCAGTCGTTGAGCGCGTCGTACAATGGGCGAAGGTACGGATCGACCTTCTCCTTCATGTCCCCCGGCAGGAATCCGAGCTTTTCGCCTGCCTCGACGGCGGGGCGCGACAGGATCAGCCGCTGGATGCTGCCGGTGATCAACTGCGCCACGGCTTGCGCGACCGCGATATAGGTCTTGCCCGTACCCGCCGGCCCGAGCGCGAAGATGATGTCGTTATTGAGCAACTCGCGCATGTAATGCGCCTGCGCGACGGTACGCGGGACGATCGTCTTCTTGCGCGTGCGGATCATGATGGAGGGCGGAGCGGACGCCTCTGCGCTGATGATCCCGTCGAGCGTCGGCTCAGCGGACATCGCGATCACCGCCTCGATCAGTCCCGCATCGATGATCTCACCACGAACGATGCGACGATACAGGCCGTTCAGCACGTCGCGCGCGCCCGCGACCGCTTCGGCATTGCCCTCAAGCCCTACCTTGTTGCCGCGCGCGGTGATGTAGACGCCAAGCCGGTTCTCAAGCAGCAACAGGTTGCGATCGAACTCGCCGAACAGCTGCGCCATCAACTGTGGCCGGTCGAAGGTCAGCTCGGCGCGACTGCGATCGCCCGATTGCGCGGGAAGTGGCTTGCGGCTCATGCGGTTCCTTCATGCATTGGGGGGGTGCGGTCGCTGGCGGCGTGTGCATCACCGACGGGACCGTGCCGACAGAACTTGCCGGGGGTCGCGCAGAAGGGATCGGCATGCTGCATCCGCCGATGAGTTTGGCAGATGCCGACGACCGATGACAGCGCGAATTTCGACCATGACGCGGGAATTTTTACCCCGTTGTGCAGATCGGGCATTTGCCTGCCGCGATCCATTGGCGTGCAGTGCCGCCCGCCGCCCCGTCGCCGATGAGCGGGGCGCTGACATCGTCGCACTGCTGTGCCAAAGGGGCGGCAAATAATCCCCGGAGAGAGTAACATGCGCATCATCGATCACCTCATCGCGGGCGGGTCATTTGGCGGCGGCAGCGATGCCGCAGGCGGCGGGCGGATGGCCGATGTCTTCGATCCCAACAGCGGCGAGGTACAGGCACAGGTGCGGCTCGGCGGGCAGGCGGTGCTCGACCGGGCGGTGGCGGCGGCACAGGCCGCACAGCCCGGATGGGCGGCGACCAACCCGCAACGCCGGGCGCGCGTGATGTTTGAATTCAAGCGCCTGGTCGAAGCCAATATCGATGAGCTCGCGCAATTGCTGTCGTCGGAACACGGCAAGGTGGTGGCGGACGCGCGCGGTGATGTGCAGCGCGGACTGGACGTGATCGAATTTGCCTGCGGCGTGCCGCATCTGTTGAAGGGCGAATATACGCAAGGGGCCGGGCCGGGAATCGACGTCTATTCGATGCGGCTGCCGGTGGGGATCGGTGCCGGCATCACGCCGTTCAATTTCCCCGCGATGATCCCAATGTGGATGTTCGGCGTCGCGATTGCGTGCGGTAACGCGTTTATCCTGAAACCCAGCGAGCGCGATCCGTCGGTGCCCGTGCGGCTCGGC
Source organism: Sphingomonadales bacterium (assembly GCA_038230675.1). Taxonomy (GTDB): domain Bacteria; phylum Pseudomonadota; class Alphaproteobacteria; order Sphingomonadales; family Sphingomonadaceae; genus Sphingomonas. The sequence goes on from JBBRMV010000034.1 coordinate 21,634, forward strand.
GAGCTGATGCTGGAGGCTGGCGCGCCGGCGGGCATCCTCCAGGTCCTCCACGGCGACAAGGAAATGGTCGATGCGATTCTCGATCATCCCGCCATCGCGGCGGTCAGCTTCGTTGGGTCATCCGATATCGCCCATCACGTTTACCGGCGCGGCGTCGCGGCGGGCAAGCGCGTGCAGGCGATGGGCGGGGCCAAAAACCACGGCGTCGTCATGCCCGATGCCGATCTCGATCAGGTGGTGGCCGAGCTATCGGGTGCGGCGTTCGGCAGCGCGGGCGAGCGTTGCATGGCGCTGCCCGTCGTCGTGCCCGTCGGCGAGGAAACGGCAGAGCGGCTCCGTGAAAAGCTCCTCCCCGCGATCGCCAAGCTGCGCATCGGCGTGTCGAGCGACAAGGATGCCGATTACGGCCCGGTCGTAAACGCCGCCCACCGCACGCGCGTCGAAAACTGGATTCAGACGGGCGTCGATGAGGGCGCCGAACTCGTTGTCGACGGGCGCGGCTTCGCGCTCCAGGGGCATGAAAAGGGCTTTTTCATCGGCCCCAGCCTGTTCGATCACGTCAGGCCCGAGATGCAAAGCTACAAGGAAGAGATTTTCGGGCCCGTCCTGCAAATCGTGCGCGCCGCCGATTTCGAGGAAGCGGTGAGCCTGCCCAGCGGCCACCAATATGGCAACGGCGTCGCGATCTTCACCCGCAACGGCCACGCCGCACGCGAATTTGCAGCGCGCGTGAATGTCGGGATGGTCGGCATCAACGTGCCGATCCCGGTGCCCGTTGCCTATCATACCTTCGGCGGCTGGAAGCGCAGCGCGTTCGGCGACACCAACCAGCACGGCCCGGAGGGCATCAAGTTCTGGACCAAGATCAAGACGATCACCCAGCGCTGGCCCGATGGCGCGCCCGATGGCGGGAATGCCTTCGTCATCCCGACAATGGGGTGATTGCTGACCCCCATTGCATCCGGCCTTGTGCATCGGAGCGTTGCGATGCAGCATAGCGTTACTCGTGTTGGTGAGGGCAGGGGATTGAATGGCGGCAAAGCGGGCGTTTGACGAGATTTGGGGGGACAGCAGCGGGAGGGCGGCGCGACCCGAGCTTGCCGCGCTTGGCGAATGGCTCGCCGCAACGCCTGCCGCCGATCTGCGTCGACGCCAGCAATCGGCGGAAACGACGTTCCGACAACTCGGCATCACCTTTGCGGTCTACGGCGAAACCGAAGCGGCGGAGCGCATCATCCCCTTCGATATCGTCCCGCGCGTGTTCCTCGCCGACGAATGGGCGCGGCTGTCGGAAGGGCTCGTTCAGCGAGTGGAGGCGATTAACGCCTTTCTCGACGACATTTACGGCGATCGACGGATCCTGGCAGAAGGCGTGCTGCCGCCCGATCTGATCCTCGGCAATGCCCAGTTCCGGCCCGAAATCGCCGGCATCAAGCCGCCGCACGGGGTGTGGGCGCATATCTGCGGGATCGATCTGGTACGAACCGGGCCGAATGATTTCTTCGTGCTTGAGGATAATGCGCGCACCCCCTCGGGCGTTTCGTACATGCTCGAAAACCGCGAGGCGATGCTCAGGCTCTGCCCCGAATTATTTCGCGCGATGCGGGTGGCGGCGGTCGACAGCTATCCCGACAAATTGCTCGAGACGATGCGATCGGTGACGCCGCGCGGCAACAGCCCGGTCTGCGTCGTGCTCACCCCCGGCCATTTCAACTCGGCCTATTACGAGCACAGCTTCCTTGCCGACAGCATGGGCGTCGAACTCGTCGAGGCCGCCGACCTCGTTGTCGATGACGATGTCGTCTGGATGCGGACGATATCGGGGCGGGTGCGGGTCGATGTCATCTATCGGCGGATCGACGACGATTATCTTGATCCGCTGGTCTTTCGCGCCGATTCGATGCTCGGGGTGCCCGGGCTGATCGCCGCCTATGCGGCGGGCAATGTCGCGATCATCAACGCGCCGGGCAACGGCATCGCCGACGACAAGGCGATCTATAGCTACATGCCCGAAATCGTGCGGTTCTATTCGGGCGGAGAGGCAAAGCTGCCCAATGTAGAGACCTTTCGCTGCCGCGAGCCCGGCGCCCTGAAATATGTGCTCGACCATCTCCCCGATCTCGTCGTCAAGCTGGTCGATGGATCGGGCGGGTACGGGATGCTGGTCGGGCCGACCGCGACCAAGGCCGAGATCGAAGATTTCCGCGCCGCGCTCATCGCCGAGCCGCAGCGCTACATCGCCCAGCCGACGCTTGCCCTCTCGACGGTGCCGACGCTTGCGAACGAAGATCTTTCGCCCCGCCATGTCGATTTCCGCCCCTTCGTGCTGACCGGCGCAAAGGGCGTGCAGGTGGTGCCCGGCGGGCTGACCCGGGTAGCGCTGAAACCAGGCTCGCTCGTCGTCAATTCGAGCCAGGGCGGCGGCACCAAGGACAGCATGGTGCTGATGGACAATGGCGCGCCTGCGCCGGCCGAGCCGCTGGGTCGGTCGCAATCGCAATCGCAGACCCAGGGCTGATGCTGTCGCGCACCGCCTCCTCGCTTTACTGGCTCGGGCGTTATGTCGAACGCGCGGATTTCATTGCCCGGCTGGTCGAGGCGACGGTGCGGCTCGATGCGCTGTCGGCGCGCCCCGCGGGCGAGGCGGCGTGGCAGAGCGCGCTTGCGGTGACCGAAACCGATGAGGATTTCGCCGCGATCGACCAGAGCGTCACACAGTCGCACGTCGCACGTTTCCTGACGCTCGATACCAGCCATCCCGGATCGATCGTGCGCTGCCTCGATATGGCGCGCAACAATGCCAAGGCGGTGCGCACCGCGCTCACTCGCGATGCCTGGACGTCGATCAACCGCGCCTGGCTGATCTTCGGCAGCCGATCGAGCGCCGGCGGTACGGCCGCGACATTGAGCCTCGTCGAGGCGGTCAAGGTCGAGACGCTCGGCTTCGAAGGCGCGATGAACCGGATGCTGCGCAATCAGGCAAATGCATTTATCCGGCTCGGCCAGTCGATCGAGCGCGCAGACAACACCGCCCGCCTACTCGACGTGAAATACCACCTGCTGCTGCCGGAGGGTGAACGCATCGGCGGGGTCATCGACCGCGATCAATGGACGACGATCCTGCAAACGGTGTCCGCCGTCACCGCCTATCGCTGGCTCTACAGCGAAGGGCTGACGCCTGCGAACGTCATCGATCTGCTGCTGTGTCGGCAGGAATTGCCGCGATCGCTTGCCGGATGCGTCGAGGAGACGGTGGATATATTGAGCCTGCTCGCCAAGCGCACCGGCCTGCAGGGCGAGGCGGACCGGATGGCGCGGCTGCGCTATTCGATGATGCAGAAAACCCATTCCAAAGACGTCATCGCCCGGGGCCTGCATCAATATCTGAAGGCCTTCAACGCCGAGAACGCGCTGTTGAGCGGGGCGATCGCGCGTCAGTTCCGGTTCGGCTGATGCGGCTGTCGATCGATCACCGGACGACCTATCGCTTCACCGCTCCACAATCGCGGCTCGTCCAGATGCTGCGGATGACACCAGGCGACACTCTGCATCAGACGATCGCCGACTGGCGGATCGATGTCGATTGCGATGCGCGATTGAAGCTTGGGCGCGACGGGTTCGGCAACCGGGTAACCATGCTTTATGCCGAGGGGCCGATTTCCGACATCGAGATACACGTGTCGGGCGAAGTGCTGACCAGCCCGTTCAGCGGCGTGCTCGAGGGTACCGACGAGCGCTTCCCGCCGGCCCTGTTCTTGCGGACGACCGACGTGACCCGGGCCGATGCGGCGATCCTCGATTTCGCGGTTGCCGCGTGCGCCGACAGCGTGCCGCTCGACCGGCTCCACGCGATCAACCGCGCGGTCCATGCCCATTTCGAGCTTGTCGATGAAAGGCCACCCCCCGGCCACCCCGCCACGCGCGCCTTTGCGGATGCGCGCGGGACCTCGCGCGATCTGGCGCATGTCTTCATTGCCGCAGCGCACAGCATCGGGGCGCCGGCGCGCTATGTGTCGGGATACAGCCTGATCGTTGCCAATGGTGCGACGCGACCGACGCCGCATGGCTGGGCCGAAGCGTGGGTCGACGGGCTCGGCTGGGTCGGCTTTGATCCCAGCCTGGGGTTATGCGCGGCGGAGGAATATGTCCGGATCGCGATCGGCCTCGATGCGGCCGGTGCCGCAGCGGTCGCTGGATCACGGCTTGGCGAAGGCGACGAACTGCTCGACGTCAATATCCAGGTGGAGGAAATGCCGGGCGAGGCGTAATTCCGGATCAGACCAGCTCGTCTGCGACCGCAGGCAGGCGTTGTGGCGTGATGTCCTCATCGGTCATCAGCGACCAGCCGGTGGGGCCAAGCACTTCGATCGGGCGATAGCGCGTCTTGTACGACATCCGATCCGATCCCTTCACCCAATAGCCGAGATAGACATAGGGCAGGCCGATCGAGCGTGCGCGGGCGATGTGATCCATGATGATGAGATTGCCGAGGCCCTGCCTGTCGGGGTGGGCGGCATCGAAAAAGCTGTAGATCATCGACAGCCCGTCGGCCTGCTGATCGGTAAGGCAAGCGCCGATCAGGCGGCCGCGTTTTCCGTTCTCGGCAGGTTCGCGGTATTCGATCACATAGGAATTGACCGGGCTTTGCTCGACCATGTCGGCATAATCGCTCTCGTCCATGCCGACCATGCCGCCGCCGGGATGGCGGCTCGACAGATAACGCCGCAGCAATTCGAACTGCTCATCGGTCGCCCAGGCGCGGCACGCGCTGATATCGAGATCGCCGTGGCGCCGGATCAACTTTCGCTGGGTGGCATTGGGCAGAAAATCGCGGGCGACGACTCGCACCGACACGCAGGCGGTGCATCCGGCACAGCTCGGCCGATACGCGACCGACTGGCTGCGGCGAAAGCCGATGCGACCAAGCGCGTCGTTCAACTCGGCAGCGTGCGGGCCGTTGAGCTCGGTGAAAACCTTCCGTTCGAGCCGGCCCGGCAGATAGGGGCACGGCGAAGGGCTGGTCACGAAGAATCGCGGAAAGCGAAATGGCGCAGTCACCGACGATGGCCCCCCTTGTCGCCGACAACCGGCGCCCTTGCCATCACCTTATGAATCGTCGCGCTCGTGATGAAAAGCGGCTTTACCATGATTGAAGGTTAACGCCGCCGCGCCGCGATACAAGCGCGCGTTCAGTATGCGCCGCCATCAGGATAATCTATTTTTGCAGCAGCGACAGGGCAGCGCCGATCGGCTCGTCGCGCGCCCGATTCGTCTCGGCAGATTATCGGCTCGTCAGGCGAGCTCGACCAGCCCCGCTTCATATCCGGCGGCTTGAATGGCAGCCACCAGCCGGTCGAGATGCGCCCGGTCGCGGGTTTCGCATTCGATATCGGTGATCAGGCCCTTGGCTGGCAACGTCGTGAAAACGCGCTGATGATAGACCTCGATGATGTTCACGCGCTGTTCGTCGAACACGCGGACGAGATTGAACAGCGCGCCGGGCTGATCCTGCAACCGCACCCGCAGCCGCGCGAGCCGGCCCGAGCGCGCGAGATCGCGCAACAACACATTGGCGAGCAGCCGGGTGTCGATATTGCCGCCGCACAGCACGATGCCGACGGTCTTGCCGGCAAAGCGTTCGGGATGCTGGAGCAGGGCGGCGAGCCCGGCGGCGCCCGCACCTTCGACCACGGTCTTCTCGATCTGGAGCAACAGGGCCACCGCCTTTTCCAGGCTGCGTTCGCTGACCAGGACGATGTCGTCGACCAGCGCCTCGACCATGCGCGACGTGATTTCGCCGGGCTCCTTGACGGCAATACCCTCGGCCAATGTGTCGCCCGCGCAGGGCATCGTCGTGCCGTTGATGCGGTTGTACATCGAGGGGAACAGTTCCGCCTCGACGCCGATCACTTCGATCGCACGTCCGCCCGCCTGCGACTGCGCGCGCGCGACGGTTGCCATGCCTGAAATGAGCCCGCCGCCGCCGATCGGCGTCACCAGCGTGTCGATCTCCGGCACGTCGGCGAGCATCTCGATGGCAGTCGTGCCCTGGCCGGCGATGATGCGCACATCGTCGAACGGGTGGACGAAGGTATAGCCGCGCTCGGCCTCCAGCAGGCGTGCTTGCGTATACGCTTCGTCGAACGTCTCGCCGTGGAGGACGACGGTGGCGCCGTGGCCTTCGGTCTGCGTCACCTTCACCGTCGGCGTGGTGCGCGGCATCACGATGGTCGCCGGAATGCCAAGCCGGTGCGCGTGATAGGCCAGCCCCTGCGCATGATTGCCCGCCGATGCCGCGATCACGCCGACTTCATTGGGATTGAGCTGCATCAGCGTGTTGAGCGCGCCGCGCTCCTTGTAGGCAGCGGTGAACTGGAGGTTCTCGAACTTCAGATAGACGGTGGCACCCGTCAGCTCCGAAAGTGTCCGGCTGATCAGCGTCGGCGTGCGCACAATCGAGGGTGCGATCCGCTCATGCGCTGCGAGCACATCGTCGATGCTGACGGGGAGTTCGCCGGATGCGCGGACAGGATCGGTAGCCATCGCTGCCGCCTAGACCATCTGGCGCGGCGAAGGAACACACCTTATGCCCCTGCGTCATGGCGACGATTGCATTCATCGGAACAGGCGTAATGGGTGCGCCAATGGCGCGGCATCTGGCAGCGGCGGGGCATCAGCTGACGGTTTTCAACCGAACGCGCACCAAGGCCGAGGCTTGGGCGGCGGCGCATGGCGGAACGGTGGCGGATACGCCGGCCGAGGCGGCGGCGGGCAAGGATGCGGTGTTCGCTTGTGTCGGTAATGATGATGATCTGGCCGCAGTGACGCTTGGCACCGACGGTGCGTTCGCTGCGATGCGCGATGATGCGGTGTTCGTCGATCACACTACTGTGTCCGCCGATATCGCGCGGCGTCTGGCAGGGGCTCGTGCGCTGGTCGTCGATGCGCCGGTGTCTGGCGGTCAGGCGGGCGCGGAGAACGGCAAGCTGTCGATCATGTGCGGCGGCAGCGAAGCGGCGATGGCGATGGCGACGCCGCTGATGGCCGCTTACGCTCTGCGGATCGTCCATGTCGGCGGACCAGGGGCAGGGCAGCAGACCAAGATGGTCAACCAGATCGCGATCGCCGGTGTGTTGCAGGGGCTGAGCGAGGCGCTTCGTTTCGCGCAGGCGAGCGATCTCGATCTGGATCGCGTGTTCGATGCGATTTCGGGAGGTGCCGCGCAAAGCTGGCAAATGGTCAATCGGTGGCAGAGCATGGCCGAGGAGCGCTTCGATTTCGGCTTCGCGGTCGATTGGATGCGCAAGGATCTCGGCCTAGCGCTCGATGAAGCGAAAAAGAACGGCGCAACCCTGCCGGTCGCGGCATTGGTCGATCAATTCTACGCCGAGGTGCAGAAAATGGGCGGCGCGCGTCAGGATACGAGTTCGCTGGTGCGGAGATTGCCCCGCTAGGGCTGCCGGGTCGCAAAGGCGGCGCGATAGCCGGGTTTTACCGCCGCGATAACGGCAGCGGTCACGGGAAGCGTGATTTCATACGGTCCTTCGGCATAGCTGCCAGCGACATATTGGTCGGCGATCAGGCCGATCCGGTCGATCGCCTTCCGGTTGGTCGATCCGAGCAATAACGTCAGATCCTTGAGCTGAGGGCAGCGATCGAACGGATCATCGCTCTTTTTCACTGGCGCGCTTCGCCGTTCCGCTCGATCCGCGTCGAGCGCGCGGCAATAAGGCGCGCGTATCGCCGACCATAAGGCTGCTGCCGAAACGAAGATGTCGATCGGCTTGATCCGAGCCCTGGCGGCCTTGTCCCACACCAGCGAATCGGTGCCGCCATTGCCATGCGCGCCGCCGGAATAACTCCAGTTGCTGCCCGAAAAGCTGAGGAAGCGCGGCGTCTCGGTAACGATCTTCCAGTCGAGCATCAGGTCATAGGGATTGAACGAGCGCCCGTCCTGTTTTGCCTCGCGTGCGCCATCAGCTGCATCCTTGACGAATTCGGCCCGGATTCGCGCGCGCTCCGTTTCGAAAAAGGCAGCGAGCGCTGGAATGGCGACCGCTCTTGCCGGATAATCCGATTCGAATTCATACGCCGCTGTTTTCACAGCAACATGCGGCTGGAGGCGGTGCTGCGGCGGTGCCGCGGGCGGCGGCGGTGTCGATCCCGCCAACAGCGCAGCGATGGCCATCGCGCCGATCATAAGCTCTCCCTCGCCAAAGCCGATGCATGACCATATCATGCAGCGATGCACATCAACAGATTATTTGCCCGCCTGACATTCGCCGCGCTGCTATGCGCCGGCTCTCCCGCTTTTGCCGATGCGCTGATCGACAACGTCCAGGGCGAAACGCTCGACGCCGATGGCCGGGTGATCCGCTTTACCGGCGTGCTGATGACCCCCGACGGGCACGTCGCCCGTCTGTTGAAAGAGGGCGAGAAGCGCCCCGACAAGCTCGACTGGCGCGCCGACATGAAGGGGCGGGTATTGCTGCCGGGCTTCGTCGATGCGCACGGCCATGTGATGGAGCTTGGCTTCCGCGCGCTCGAACTCGATCTGTCGGACACCAAATCGCTCGATGAGGCCAAGCAGAAGATCGCCGCGTACGTCGCTGCCAATCCCGATCGCAAATGGATTTTGGGCGGCGGCTGGAACCAGGAAAAATGGGGGCTTGGCCGCTTCCCGACCGCCGCCGATCTTGATGCCGTCGTCAGCGATCGGCCCGTCTGGCTGGCGCGTGCCGATGGGCATGCGAGCTGGGCCAACAACGCCGCGATGCAAGCGGCGGCGGTGAGCGCCAAAAGCGTCGCGCCGGCGGGCGGGCGGATCGAGCGCGAAGGCGCCAACCCGTCAGGGGTGTTCGTCGATTCGGCGCAGGCGCTGGTCGGGAAGGCGGTGCCGCAGCCCCTGCCCAAGGACCGCGCGCTGGCTTTTTTGAAGGCACAGGAAATCCTGCTCAGTCACGGCGTGACGGCGACGGCGGACATGGGCACGACGATCGACGAATGGTTCACCTATCGGCGCGCTGGCGATGTCGGCTCGCTCCGGGTGCGGATCATGAGCTATGGCAGCGGACTTGAGGATACGATCCGCATCGGCGGCACGGGCCCGACACCGTGGCTCTACGGCGATCGGCTGAAGTTGAACGGTGTGAAGCTTTACGCCGACGGTGCGCTCGGCTCGCGCGGTGCCTGGCTCAAGACGGCGTATAGCGATGCGCCGGGGCAGACGGGCGCGGGCTTCATGCAGGACGACGTGATCCGCAACCGCATGAGCCGCGCGACGATGGACGGGTATCAGGTCGCGGTCCATGCGATCGGCGACCGGGCCAATGCGCAGGTGGTCGACGCGATCGAGGAATTGTCGCTCACCTATGACGGCGATCGCCGCTGGCGGGTCGAGCATGCGCAGATCGTCGACCCGGTCGATCTGCCCAAGTTCGGCATGCACGGCATCATCGCCTCGATGCAGCCCGTCCACCAGACCAGCGACCGGACGATGGCGGAGGCGCGGCTCGGCCCCGCGCGGCTCGCGGGCGCTTATGCGTGGGCTACGATGCTAAAGGATGGCGCGCATCTGGCGTTCGGCACCGATTATCCCGTCGAAAGCCCCGATCCGTTCGCCGGTTGGGCCGCCGCCTTCACCCGCACCGATGCGCAAGGGGCACCCTATGGCGGCTGGCAGCCGCAGGAAGTCATCACCCGCGAGCAGGCGTGGCGTGCCTATACGATGGACGCGGCCTATGCGGGCTTTGCCGAAAAGCAGTTCGGCCGGCTCGCCCCCGGCCAGCAAGCCGATTTCATTATCGTCGACCGCGACCCCATCCTGGCGAGCCCCAGCGACCTGCGCGCGACGAAGGTGGAGGAGACCTGGGTCGGCGGGCAGAAGGTTTGGAGCCGTGCGCGATAGGCTGACCGCTCGTTTGGTCAGTTCAGAACGTCAGGCGAACCGAAGCGCGGAACTGGCGGGGCTCGACGGGGTGGAGGTGATAATCATCCACCCCAGCGGCAGGCTCGCCCCGAAGCCGCGACGCGTAGAAATAGGTAATGTCCGCATCCTTCGAATCGAGCAGGTTGAAAATATCCATCCCCAATCGTGCCGGTCCAATTCGGTAATACAGCCCGAGATTGACCAGCGTGGTGGGCCGTGAGCGCGCGCTATTGTCCTCGATCAGGGGTGCTGCGCCAAAATGGCGTAGCCGCAGGTTGCCTGACAAGCCGCTGCCGAAATCGGCGGTCGCACCGCCCGCGATGACATTGTCGACCGAATTGGGAATGCGATCCTGCCCCGCCGCGGTGCCGCTGAAGCGCGCGCGCGTCAACGCTGCCGATCCGTCGAGCGTCAGCCAGTCCGTCGGTCGCCAGAACAGCGCCAGTTCGGTGCCGATACGATTGGAGGCGGCGTTGGGTTCGGTTGTGCCTGCATCGCCAACGAAAACCAGTTCCGAACCCAGATCGAGATAATAGACGACAGCAGATGCGGTCAGCCGGCTGAATTCGATGCGCGCGCCGATTTCGCCGCCGCGTGCGCGCACAAGCACGGGCACTCGGTCCGCCGGATTGCCGCTCGCGGGATCGATCGTGATCGTCGCGCCGCGGACATCATTTGAGTGATAGCTGTCGCCGTAATTGGCATAAAGTTCGACATGGCGAAGCGGCGTCCAAGCGAGCGCGACTTTGGGCGTAAAGATCGTCTCCGAACCTCTGCCGCTGTTGGCGGCGAGATTGGCGGCGACATCATAACCGAAATGGTCGGCGCGCCCGCCGATCGTCAGCCGCAGCCGATCGGTCAGATGAAGCTGCGCATTGGCAAAAGCGGCGATGCTGAATTCATCGACCCGGTCTTCCCTGACGGTCGATATCGCCCGGCCGGCGACGCTGTTGAACAGTCCAACCCGGCCGATGTGATCATAACGCGTGTCCGCACCGACGGTGATGTCGATGGGAATGCGCGCGATCGTCGCGGTCAGATCATGCGTTACCGTGCCGCCATAGATTTGGCGGCGGTCGGCCTGCTGAAATTCGTCGCCATTCACGGGATCGTTGAGGAAATAGGTGAAGTTGGAGGTTAGCCGGAAGTCGTAATGCGTGGCAAAGGCGGTAAACCGCGTGCCGCCAAGGCGCGCATTGGCTGTCAGCGCGATCCGCGTCGTAAAGCCGCCCAGAAACGGATCGATATTGCCGTACCGATCGATCAGGCCGCTTTCGATCGCTCGGAGCGGCACCTGATCGGTCGCATGCCACGTCGCGCGGTAGCCGGTTAGGCCGATGGTGAAGGTGCGGTCGCTTTCGCCGACCGAGAATTTGGCGGCGGCATTGTATTTCTGCAAATCTTCGTCGAGCACCCAGGGGCCGTCGGACAAGGTGCCGTCGAACGCGAGCAACAGGTTGCCGCCGCCAACCGGCGTGCTGCCCGCCACCAGCGCGCGGTAATAGCCAAAGCTACCGATGGTTGCCTCGGCGATGGGCTTTTCGAGCCGGTCGGCGGTGTGGAATTGTATCGTGCCGGCGGCCGAAAAATCACCGACATCGGCAAAATAGGGGCCTTTGCGATAATCGATCCGTTCGACAAGCTCGGGGATCAGGAAATTGAGATCGAGATAGCCCTGGCCGTGGCCGTGGCTGCGCAAATTGATCGGCACCCCGTCGACGAAACCCGCGAAATCGGTGCCGTGATCAAGGTTGAATCCACGCAGAAAATATTGATTAGCCTTACCGCCGCCGGCGTGTTGGGTGATGATCACCCCCGGAACAGTCTCCATGATCTCGCCGGTGCGCATGAGGGGCCGTTGCTGAAGTTCCACCGCACCGACAGTGCCCTGCGTTGCGGACTCAGCGATGCCCAACATACTGTCTTGCCGGCCATAGACGACGATCTCCGGAATGCCGCGGCTCGGCAGATCGGCTGCGTCCGCTGTCTGTGCCTGCTGTGCAAATGTTGCGCCGGGCATCAAGATCGCGGCCCCCGCCATGGCCAGACGGGCCGCCGCATAGCCTGTGAGGTGCAGAAGAGCAGTGGCCAGCAGCAAGCCAATGCCAAACGTCATTAATCCGGCGGTGCCCGGCATTTCCTGTCCGTGAGCATAACCGTGAAACAATGCGAACGACGCGATGATGGCGATGCTGAGGGTCATGCCGGGTCGAACGCGGCCGAGCACCAAGCCGCACAAGACGATCACCGATGCCAGGATCATCGGTTCAACCAAAGGCAAATCAACACCCGAAGCGCCAATCGCTCCGCCAAAAGCCATCATACCCACGAATGCCAGCGGAATAATCCAGCGGGCGGGTCCGACCTGTTGCGCAGCCCACACACCGACCGCGGTCATGACGAGCAGATGGTCCCAGCCGTGCAGGGGATGACTGAAGCCCGCCGACCAGCCGATGACCGCGGCGCCCGCAGTGTGCGCCTCCGCGAAAGACGGTAGGAG
>JBBRMV010000035.1:0-30137 GCA_038230675.1 Sphingomonadales bacterium
ACGCGGCTGCTCGATCTCGACGATGCGACGCTCGCGGAAAACAGCCGGGGGTCATACCCGATCGATTTCATCCCCAATGCGTCCGAGAGCAATATGGGGCCGGTGCCGCGCAACATCGTGATGCTGACGGCGGATGCGTACGGCGTCCTCCCGCCGATTTCCAAGCTGACGCCCGATCAAGCGATGTATCATTTCCTGTCGGGCTATACCGCGCGCGTGGCCGGCACCGAAATGGGTGTGACCGAGCCCGATGCGACCTTTTCCACCTGCTTTGGCGCGCCGTTCATGCCGCGCCATCCATCGATCTATGGCAATCTGCTGAAGGAGCGGATCGCGAAGGGCGGCGTCGATTGCTGGCTGGTCAATACCGGCTGGAGCGGCGGCAAGGCGACGATGCCAGGCATCAAGCGGATGCCGATCAAGGCGACGCGCGCGCTGCTGAACGCCGCGCTTGACGGCAGCCTGAACGATGCCGAATTCCGCACTGATCCCAATTTCGGCTTCAAGGTGCCGGTGAGCGTTCCAGGGGTCGATGCCAAGCTGCTCGATCCGCGCGAGAGCTGGGCCGACAAGGCCGAATATGATGCGACGGCGGCAAAGCTCGTCGATCAGTTCGTCGAGAATTTCGCGCAATTCGCTGACCATGTCGATGAGGGCGTCCGACAATCGGGCCCCAAGGTCCACCAGCCCGCCTGACCTGGCCCGGACATATCGGGCCTCTTCCTGCCAAGGAAAGCCCGATCATGACCGATACTTCACCCCGCCTGTTCGCAACCGACGCCGCCGTCCGGCATGTCGGCGAAGGTCTGCTCGCGCGCACGCTGCCGCGCCCCGAATGGACGCACGAGGCGCATCTCGCCGCGACGACGTGGCTCGTGGTGGAGCGGCGCGATATCGATCTCGACGCCGAACTGCGCGGCATCATTTCGGCCTATAACGAGAGCGTCGGCGGGGTGAACGATGCGACCCAGGGCTATCACCACACGATCACCTGTTGTTTCCTGGCAGCCGTGCGGGATCATGTTCGCGAGAGCGAAGGGCAGGGGCTTGCGGAGCGAGTGAACCGCCTGCTGCTGTCGCCGCGCGGGCAGCGCGACTGGCCGCTGCGGCTCTACACGCGCGAGCGGTTGTTTTCGGTGGAGGCGCGGCTGGGATTTGTCGAGAAAGATTTGCGCAGGGATTTTGGGTAGCTGTGGCGGCGATCGATTTTCGAGCAATCGTAAGCTATTTACAGCTTTTTCCGCGTAATCATTGTCGCTCGACGAGGCAGCAAATCTTACGGAGCCCGCGTTGGTGATGCCGTTCGGATCAGCCAGCTTGAGCGTTGATGTTTAAACAAATTCCAATCCAGGCTTGGCTTCTGCTTGCGATTGCTGCGGCCGCGTATTTACCGGCCGTTTACATCTTTCGTCACATCGCACACGCTCCGTCCCGGCGTGATATCACTCAACCGCCGGAGGACCTTAGCTGGCGATCGTCGGCGCAGTTTATTCGCAGTCTCGCGATGCTCGCAGCGCTTGCCGCGCTTGCCGTTTTCATTTTTACAGATGCGGCGGTGGCGTTCGCTCGTTCGCCCAGTTTCGTGCCGTTGCTGGCGGCCGCTTGTGGGGCCTACGCTTTGGTGACCGTCGTCAGAGGCCTGTCAACGGGTCGCGTCGAGCCGCTCTCCAAGAGTTTCCATAATACCTACGAGCGTGCGTCACAGCCGACGCGCTTTTGGGCGTCGATGGGGTGGAATACGTTTTTGGGCGGCCTGTTGATTTGGCTCGCATTTCAAGTTTTTGAAGATGAGCCGTTGCAACGTCTGAACAGCCAATGCTTCGACGCATACAACACCTACGCGCCGATGATTGAGCTTGCGGCGTGCAATCACCTGATCATGAAGCACAAAAATAATCGCGACCTTGCCCGCGCGCTGGCGGGACGAGGTTCAGCATATTATCGACTTGGCGATTATGAGCGCGCTCAGGCCGATTATACCCGCGCCATTCGCCTCGACCCCCAAAATTCGTCATCGCATCATGACCTTGCGCATACTGCCGAGCAGCTTGGAAACATCGAGCGCGCGACCGTTGAATATGGCGAATCGATCCGGGTCGATCCAACCAATGCCGATTCGTTTTTAAGGCGAGGAGTGATCTTTCTCAACGCCGGAAAGTTGGACCGAGCGGTGGCTGATCTCACCCGGGCCCATCAACTTCAACCCGACAATCTTTGGCCGTTGGCAAATCGAGGCATCACCTATGCCTTGATGAAGGATAATGCGCGCGCGAAGCAGGACTTCATCGCTGTTCGGGCGCTCGATCCCTCAAATTATGTGATGCTGCGCGGCGAAGCGGTGCTTAGTGCAGAAGCGGGAGATGATCTGGCGGCCGTCGACCTGCTGACGGCATCTTTGAAACGCGATCCCGAAAACGACTTCGCTATCGGTTTGCGTGCCCAAGTCTATCGCCGATTGGGAAAATTCGAAAAGGCCAAAGCAGATGAGGACGAGCTTTCGCGATTGACCAAAAGATGGACCGATACCGGTCGCTGATTTTCCCCGCCGCGGAATGACACCAGTTACCCCCGCCGCCCCGCCACATAAGCATCGATATTCGCCTCGAGTACGTTCATCGGCACATTCCCGCCGAGCACGACCGCGTCGTTGAACTTGCGGAAATCGAACTTCTCGCCAAGCGCCGCCTTCGCCTTTTCCCGCAATCGGTTGATCGTCGTGTGGCCGATCTTGTAGCCACAGGCTTGGCCCGGCCAGGTGCAGTAGCGATCGACTTCGCTGCGGACTTCGACAGGGTTCGATCCGTTTTGCTCGACGAAGAACTGGATTCCCTGTTCGCGCGTCCAGCGTTTGGCGTGGAGGCCGGTATCCACCACCATCCGGCACGCGCGAAATGCGATCGATTGCAGATAGCCGAGCCGTCCTGCGGGGAAATCGTCATAAACGCCGAGCTCGTCGGCCAGTTGTTCTGCATAGAGCCCCCAGCCTTCGCTATAGGCGCTGAACGAAATCAGCGTGCGGATCAGTGGCTGTTTGAAGGCATATTCGCCCTGCCACGCATGGCCGGGGATCGCCTCGTGATAGGCAAGATCGGGAAGCGAATAGGTCGTCCAGCGCGAAGTGGTGCCGAGATTGATCCAGAAACGCCCGGGCTCCTTGCCGTCGATCGTGCCGGCCCCGCCATAGGCGCCGGGTGCGCCGGGTTCGGCCGCAGGCGCGATCCGCGTCACCTCAACAAAGCCGGGCACCAGGGTTTCGAACGCCTGCGGCATGCGCGCCCTGATGTCGGTGATCTTGCCGCGTAGATACGCCATGATCTCGGCGCGACCCGGATCGCCCTCGGGGAACAGATATTTGGGGTCCTTGGCGAGCGCCATCATCCGCGCGCCGACCGACCCTTGCGTATATCCTTCCTTCTGGAGGATCACGTCCATCCGCGCGTGTAGCTGCGCCAGCTGTTCGCGGCCCGCCTTGTGGATTTCATCGGGCGTCATCGAGGTGGTCGTCGCGGCGCGCAGCGCCCAGGCGTAATAGGCATCGCCCTGCGGCAGTTTCCAGGCGCCCGCGTCGCTGGTCGCCTTGGGGCGGAGCGCCTGCAGCGCGGCGATCTGGCGATCGAGCGCCGGCGCGACCCGGTCATTGGCGAGCTTGGCCGCACGCGTCCCGAAATCGCCGGGCATCGCGGCGGTGCGCTTGGCGATCGATGTCACGACATCCCACCCCTCGACTGGGCCCTTGCGCGCAATGGCGAGCTGTTTCAGCGTCTGGTCGAGCGCGAAATCGGGCAGGATCACGCCCTGTCCGCCCGCCGCCTTTACCCGTTCGGTCTCGCCGTCGAGCTGGCCGGCAAAGGCGTTCATCCGCGACAGATAGGCCTCGGCATCGGCGGTCGTCTCGATCTTGTGATCGACCTGCAGCAATTGCGGAATGTCGAGATAGGCACCGACATTCTGCGCAACGGCATAGGGTGAATTGCGCCAGCCCGAGGTGAGCGTCGCGACATCGCCGTAGCGAAAGGCATAGCCTTCGACCGCGCGTTCATAAGCCGTGCGCACGACGCCGACATTGGTGGCATCGGACGGGCTGAGCGCAGCGGTGTCGATCTTGCGCAGCGCGGCAAGCATTGCGCGCGCGCGGGCGGCATCGGCTTGCTGGCCAGCGGGGCTGCGATCGCTCAGTTTTGCCTTCAGGCTGGCGCGCGCGTCCTTGTCGAGCCCGAGGCCGGCCGCGCCTTCGGGGTAATAGGTAAGGAGTTGCTCGGTCGCCTTTGCGAGCACGGGAGCCGCAGATGATGTCGCCACATCCGCACCGAACGCCTTTGTCGACACCAGAGGCAGGATCGCCGCGGCGCTGGCCCCCTGCAAAAGATCACGGCGGTTGAACGACATCGGCTCTCTCCTCGAAACGGCTGGCCGCTTATCGCCGGGGGCGGGCCGTCGCGCAACCGATCCGCTGTTGTTGCGCTTGCGAATCGGCTAGGATCGACAAGGGCACAAAACCCGCCCGACAGCGAAGGATGAACCAATGTCGATGCTTGATGGATTGCTGGGGCAGGTGGTGCAGAATGTCGATATCAAGAACTTGGCGGCCAAGGTGGGGCTGACGCCGGAACAGGTCGAGAGCGCGGTGCAGGCGCTGGGCGTCGCGCATCCTGCACCAGGCGATACCGTCGAGACGGCGGCGGCTTCAACCGGGCTGTCGCCGGATGTTCTCCAGCAGATCGTCGGGCATATCGGCGGCGAGGGGTCGCTGGCGCAATTCGCCAGCCTGCTGGGCGGCGCGGGCGGTGCCGGCGGCGTGATGGGCCAGATCGGCGGGATGCTCGACCGCGACGGTGACGGCAATCCGCTCAACGACATCGCCGGGATGGCCAGCGGATTCTTCGGCGGCAAGAAATAACATCGGGGGCGAGGCCGGCGGCTTGCCGGCCTCGCGTGCCGATCAATGCGTCAATTCTTCGGGGATGGTGCCGCCATTTTCGGCGAGCTTGATCATCACCTGCTGGTGCAGCCACATGTTCATTTCGGCGCTGCCGTCCTTTTCCCCGGTATAGCCGAGTTCGTCGGCGAGTTGCTGGCGGTTGGTCAGACTTGAATCGAGGCCGATCAATTTCATCAGATCGACGATCGAGGTGCGCCAATTGAGCTTCTGGTCGTTATGCGACTGGATATCGTCGAGCAGCGCGGTCACGTCCACCTTTTCGGGTGGTGCGGCGGCCGTCGCGGGTGCGGCGGCAGCAGGCGCAGCATCGGGGGTCGCCGCAGGAGCGGGCGCCGGCGCTGCTTTTTCCGCGGCCTTGCCCCAGATCGCGTCCTTGATCATGCCGAAAATGCTCATGCTCGTGCTCCCAGATTGAGGTGACGACCGGATTGGTCGTGGCACCAGCCGCGTTCCCGCCAGCGTAGCTATCAAACGTGACAGTCCGGCATTCGTTGCGCAATGCTTTCGGGCTCAGTGGGCGGGCGGTAACGGCTCGACGATCAGTTTGCCCTGACGCACCGCCGTGACGCGGAGCTGCGCGCCCGTCATCGCATCCGGCCCGATCGCGGGCCAGGTGCCGTCGCCCACCCGCACGCGCCCGGCGCCATCCTCGATCGCATCGACGACCGTCACGACCTCGCCGATCAGCCGCGCGCCGCGATCGTTGAGCAAAGGATCGGCGGTGGCGACGGGATAATCGCGATACCAGCGCCGCCCGATGAGGATCGACACCGCGCTCCACAGCGTGAAGCTCATCAATTGCACCACGACCGGTAAAGCGGGCAGCGCCAGCAGCGAAAAGCCCGTCATCGCCGCCGCAATCGCCAGGAACACCAGGAACACACCGGGCGCCGCCAATTCCGCCCCGCCGAGCAGGATCGCGGCGCCCAGCCAAAGGATGCCGGCATTGGCCGCCAGCTGATCGATCGTCACTGGTCGCGCGGCTCGAAGGGACCGCGCGGCTTCACCACGGGCGCCGGGGGAGAGGCGATATTTTCGCCCAGTGCCTCGCGCGCAAGCGCACCGATGCCGCCAAGCGTCCCCATCAGCTGCGTCGCCTCGACGGGGAACAGGATCGTCTTGGCATTGGGCGATGTCGCGAACTTGCCGATCGCCTCGACATATTTCTGGGCGATGAAATAGTTGATGGCCTGTGTGCTGCCTTCCTCGATCGCGGTCGAGACGAGCTGCGTCGCTTTGGCCTCTGCCTCGGCTGCACGCTCACGCGCTTCGGAATCGCGGAAGGCGGATTCCTTGCGGCCTTCGGCTTCCAGGATGCGCGCCTGTTTCTGTCCCTCGGCGCGCAAGATTTCGGACGCCCGCGTGCCCTCCGCCTCAAGGATGTTGGCGCGCTTTTCGCGTTCGGCCTTCATCTGGCGTGCCATCGCGTTGACGATGTCGACCGGCGGGCGGATATCCTTCACCTCGACCCGCGTCACCTTCACGCCCCACGGGTTGGTCGCATGATCGATGACGCCGAGCAGGCGCGCGTTGATCTCGTCGCGCTTCGACAGCAATTCGTCGAGGTCCATCGCCCCCATCACCGTGCGCAAATTAGTCGTCGTCAGCTGCATGATCGCAACGAACAGATCGGACACTTCATAGGCGGCTTTGGCGGCATCGAGCACCTGGAAGAACACGACGCCGTCGACCGCGACCATCGCATTGTCCTTGGTGATGATCTCCTGCCCCGGAATATCGAGCACCTGCTCCATCATGTTGATCCGCCGGCCGACGCCGTAGAAAAAAGCGGGATAGAAATTCAGCCCCGGCTTGGCGACCGTGGTGAAGCGCCCGAAATGTTCGATCGTATATTCATAGCCTTGTCGAACCATCTTCAGACTTGCGAAGAGAAACAGGACCGCGAGCACCATCAGTGCCGCTACCATCCCGATCAGCACGCCCATGTCATTATCCTCGTCAAAAACGCGCCTTTTGCGGCGCCTGATCGTAATAGCACAGCGCCGCCGCCGGCACAGCGAAATGCGGCTCTGGCGCATGGCGCATCACTTGGTTACATGGGCCGCCACGTCTTCCCCCGCGCGCAGGAACTGGCAGCCAATGGACATCCGCCTCGGCCTCACCTTCGACGATGTGCTGCTCTGCCCGGCGGAGAGCGATATCGTGCCGAGCATGGCCGATCCGCGCACCCGGCTGACGCGGGGCATCGCGCTCAATATTCCTGTGCTGTCCTCCGCAATGGATACCGTGACCGAGGCCGACATGGCGATCGTTATGGCGCAGATGGGCGGCATCGGCGTGCTCCACCGCAATCTGTCGATCGAGCAGCAGGTCGCCGCCGTGCGGCAGGTGAAGCGCTTCGAATCGGGCATGGTCGTCAATCCGATCACCATTTCGCCCGATGCCACGCTGGCCGAGGCGCAGGCGCTGACGACGCGGCACCGGATCAGCGGCATTCCCGTCGTCGAGGCGAGCGGCAAGCTGGTCGGCATCCTGACCAACCGCGACGTCCGCTTCGCCGAAAACCCCAACCAGCGCGTTTCCGAGCTGATGACGCACGAAAATCTCGCCACGGTGTCTCCCGGCGTCACGCAGGAGGAGGCACGGCGACTGCTCCATCAGCGCCGCATCGAAAAGCTGCTGGTTGTCGACGATGCCTATCATTGCATCGGGCTGATCACGGTGCGCGATATCGAAAAGGCGGTCACTTATCCCGATGCGACCAAGGATTCGGCGGGGCGGCTGCGCGTCGCGGCGGCGACGACGGTGGGCGACAGCGGGTTCGAGCGTACGCGCGCGCTTGTCGAGGCCGAACTCGATCTGGTGGTGATCGATACCGCCCACGGCCACAACCGCGATGTCGCGCGCGCCGTTGAGCGGGTGAAGGCGCTGTCCAATTCGGTGCAGGTGGTGGCGGGCAACGTGGCCACCGCAGAGGCAACGCGCGCGCTGATCGATGCGGGCGCAGATGCGATCAAGGTCGGCATCGGGCCGGGCTCTATCTGTACCACAAGGGTGGTGGCCGGCGTCGGCGTGCCCCAGCTCACCGCGATCATGGATTGCGCCGAGGAAGCCCGCAAATCGGGCGTCCCGGTGATCGCCGATGGCGGCATCCGCACCTCGGGCGATGTCGCCAAGGCGCTGGCGGCGGGCGCATCGAGCGTGATGATCGGATCGCTGCTTGCGGGCACCGACGAAGCGCCGGGCGAAACGTTCCTGTATCAGGGCCGCGCCTATAAATCCTATCGCGGCATGGGCTCCGTTGGCGCGATGGCGCGCGGCTCTGCCGATCGCTATTTCCAGCAGGATATCAAGGATCAGCTGAAACTGGTGCCCGAGGGGATCGAGGGGCAGGTGCCGTTCAAGGGGCCGGCCAAGGACGTCATTCACCAGCTCGTCGGCGGGGTGCGTGCGGCGATGGGCTATACCGGCGCCCGCACGATCGAGGAATTGCAGGCGCGCGCACGCTTCGTGCAGATCACGGGCGCTGGCCTCACCGAAAGCCATGTCCATGATGTGTCGATCACGCGTGAAGCGCCCAATTATCCGACGCGCTGAGCCATGACGCCAGCATGACTCCGGCGGCCCGAACGCAGGCGGCAATCGAGTTGCTCGATGCGATCATCGATGCGGCACGCGATTCCGGTGCCGCGGCAGACACGCTGATTGCGCGCTATTTCGCCGAGCGGCGTTATGCCGGATCGAAGGACCGGCGCGCGGTTCGCGAACTGGTATACGCCGCCATTCGCCACGCCGGCGAGCGACCCGCGAGCGGCCGGGCGGCGATGCTGGCGCTTGCGGCACATGACCCGGCGATTGCAGCAAATTTTGACGGCGGACCGCATGGCCCGGCACCGATTGGCCCGGGCGAAAAGCCCGCCAGCCAGGGTGTCGCACCGGCATGGCTTATCGATAAGCTGCGGCTTTCGGGTATCGGCGATGATGAATTGCCCGCGCTGATCGATCGTGCGCCGCTCGACATCCGCGTCAATCGATCCCGGGCGACACCCGAGCAGGTGATGGCGGTGATCGCGGGAGCGGAGGCGTCTCCTCGCGCCGCGGACGGCATTCGGCTGCCCCCGGGCACGCAGATCGAAGGTCTCGACCTGTGGCGTGACGGCGCGATCGAGGTGCAGGACGAGGGCAGCCAGATCGTGACGCTGGCGGCGGGTGCCGCACCGGGGATGGCAATCGTCGATCTGTGCGCGGGGGCGGGCGGCAAGACGCTGGCGCTGGCGGCGGCAATGACGAGCGAGGGGGTCGGGGAAGGACAGTTGCTCGCCTGCGATATCGATCGGGCGCGACTTTCCCGGCTGGCGCCGCGTGCCGCCCGCGCCGGTGCATCGATGATCGAGACGCGGCTGCTTAACCCCGGCAGCGAAGCCGCAGCACTCGCCGATTGGCAGGCGCGCGCCGATGTCGTGCTGATCGATGCGCCCTGTTCAGGCACAGGCACCTGGCGCCGCAATCCCGAGGCGCGGTGGCGGCTGACGCCGGCGCGGATCGATCGACTGGCCGCGACGCAGGCCGCACTGATCGATCTTGGTGCGGCGCTGGTGCGGCCTGGCGGCGCGCTCGTCTACATCGTCTGTTCGCTGATCGATGCCGAGGGGGCGGGGCAGGTCGAGCGTTTCGTGAATGAACACCCCGAATGGCAGGTCGTACCGCTCACGCTGCCTGCCGGGCGATCGCACGGCCCCGGCGTCCGCCTGACCCCCGCGCACGACTCGACGGACGGCTTTTTTGTCGCAAGAATGAAACGACCATGTTAGCCAAGTCGACCACGTCCTTGCCCGCCACCTCCCTGTTGGAGACGATCATGCGTATCTCGTCCGTTGCCGCTGCCGCTGCGTTGACCTTGCTCACCGTATCGACGGCGCTGCACAGCCAGCGTCCCGACGATCAGATCGACGCTAAGTCGCTGTCGCTGCTGGCGAACGCGCGGTCGGCGCAAGCAGCCGGCAATCTCGATGCGGCGAGCGACACGCTGGAGACCGCCCTGGCAGTCGATCCGCGCAACCGGGCTGCATTCGTGGCGCTTGGTGACGTATCGCAACAGCGCGGCCTGTCGGGCAAGGCGATCCGTTTCTACCGTGAGGCGCTGTTGCTCGAGCCCAATGATCTGGCCGCGCTGAAGGGGCAGGGCGAGGCTTATGTCACCAAGGGTGCGCTCGAGCGCGCCAGGCAGAATCTGGCGAAGATCCGCAAGCTTTGCGCAAAAGGCTGTACCGCAGCGACGTCGCTTGCGGCCGCGATCGCCAAGGGTCCGCCGGTTCAGGCCGTCGCGCAGGCGACGAAGCCCGCTGCGGCTGAATGATCCACCTTATTCGCTGAGCAACCGCGCAATCGCCACGAACTCGGCGACGCTCACCGTTTCTGCCCGGCGGGTCGCCTCGATCCCCAGCGCTTCGGTGGCTTCGATCGCGCCCGGCACCGATTTCAGGCTCTGGCGCAGCATCTTGCGGCGTTGGCCAAAGGCGGCGGCGGTGATCCGTTCGAGCACGGGCAGCGCCACGCCGTCGGGGCTATCGAGCGGCGCCAGATGCACCACAGCGGACATCACCTTTGGCGGCGGCGTAAAGGCGGAGCGGTGGACGTTGAGCGCGATCCGCGCCGATGTGCGCCACTGGCACAGGATCGACAAACGGCCATAATGTTCGCTGTCGACGCTGGCCACGATCCGCTCGGCGACTTCGCGTTGAAACATCAGCGTCAGGCTCTGCCACCACGGGCTCCAGGGAGCCGACAGCCATTTCACGAGCAGCGTCGTCCCGATATTATAGGGCAGGTTGGACACGATATGCGGATGCCCGGTGAACAGCGACGGCGCATCGAGCGCCATCGCGTCATCCTCAACGACGCGGAGCCTGCCGGGATAATGATCACCAAGCTCGGCGAGCGCTGGAATGCAGCGCCGGTCGCGCTCGACCGCGACGACGTTCGCGCCGGCGGCGAGCAAGGCGCGGGTGAGGCCGCCGGGGCCGGGGCCGACTTCAAACACCTCGGCGTTGGAAAGCTCGCCCGGCACGCGTGCGATCCGGGCGAGCAATTGCGCATCGAGCAGGAAATTCTGGCCGAGCGCCTTGCTGGCCTGGAGATGGTGCCGCGCGATCACGTCGCGCAGCGGCGGCAGATCGCTCACCCGTGGCCGGTGTCGGCGGCGGCGTGCAGGCGGAGCGCTGCGGCGCTCTGGGCCATCTTGATTGCCGCGATCGTCGCGCCGGGCTCGGCGATGTCCCTGCCGGCGATGCCGAACGCGGTGCCGTGATCGGGCGAGGTCCGCACGATCGGCAGGCCGAGCGTGATGTTGACGCCCTCGTCGAAATGCAGCGTCTTGATCGGCACCAGCGCCTGATCGTGATAACAGCACATCGCCGCGTCATAGCCAGCGCGGGCGCGCGCATGGAACATGCCGTCGGCGGCAAACGGGCCGACCGCATCGATCCCCTCATCGCGAAGCTGGGCAATCGCGGGCGCCAAAATGTCGATTTCCTCCCGGCCCAGCGCGCCTGATTCGCCGGCGTGCGGATTGAAGCCGGCAAAGGCGAGGCGTGGCGCCTCGATCCCGAAATTGCGGGTCAGCCCCCGCGCCGTCACCCGCGCCTTGGCGACGATCAGTTCGATCGTCAGCAGCGCGGACACGTCGGCAAGCGGGACGTGCGTCGTGATCGGCACTACGCGAAGGGTGGGGCCGGCAAGCATCATCACCGCATTGTCGCGTGATATGCCGCAGCGCTCGGCGACGAACTCGGTCTGCCCGGGGTCGGTAAAGCCGATGCTGTAGAGCTGAATTTTGGAAACCGGCGCGGTGACGAGCGCGCCAGCGGCGCCCGATCTGGCAAGGCCAACCGCGAGCTCGAGCGCGTGCAGCGCGCAGCGGGCGCCGTCGGCATCGGGCGCACCAGGCGTGATATCGCCGGCATCCTGTATCGAGACGACGGGCAGGGCGCGATCGAACAGCGCCGCGGCCTGATTCGGCTCGCCGATCCGCTCGACGGGCCCGTTCCACACCCGCTCGATCGCACGGACATCGCCGACCGCGAAGAACGGTGGCAAGTCATTCTCCGCCCGCAGCGCCCATGCCTTGGCGACGATTTCCGGGCCGATGCCGGCGGGATCACCCATCGATACGGCAATTGGCGCTATCATCGATCTGCGCTCCCCCGTTCAACCAAAACCCGGCCCCGCCCGGCCGACGATCGGATCAGCGATATTCCACGACGGCATCACGGCGAAGATCGCGCAGCTTGTGCTCGGCCCGCAGATTGACGCCCTTTTGCTCCATCTGGTTGCGCACCTGCTCCATGCTCGGCATTTGCCCGCCTTGCGGTTCGTCGCGGCCGCACAGGACCAGCGATCGCACGCCGTCGGTCGGCGAGCCGAAGGGCGGCGTCGCCTCTCCGACCTGGAGCGACAGCATGATTTCCTGCAACTGCGGCGGCAGATCGCGGACCTTGATCGCGTCGTTATCGACCACTTCGGCGCCGATGGAAGCCGCTACCTTGGCGACATCGCCGCAACCGTGCAGCGACGCCGTCGCCTTGGCGAATTCGGACACGCGGTTCGATGCCTCGGCCTGGGTCGTCCCCTTGGGGAAGGCGACGCTGATCTGGCGCAGGCTGAGCTTGGCATCGCGGCGATCGGCGGTCAGGATCTGGCGCTTGTCGACGAGGTATAGCAACGAAAAGCCGCCCGGCGTCTCGACCGGGCCGGCGAGCTGGTTCACCTTCATCTCGGTCGATGCCTGCGCCAGCGATTCGGGAATCTGGCTTGCCTTTACCCAGCCAAGATCGCCACCGACCGATCGTGTCGATGCGTCCGATCGCGCCTGCGCCACTTCCTCAAAAGTACGCCGCCCCTGCTGGATTTCGGTCATCAGCGCGCGGCCTTCGGCAAACACCTGTTGCTGGCGCTCCGGGCTGGCCTGAAGATAGATTTCCTTGATGTGGAATTCCTCCGCCCCCTTGGCCGCTTCGAGCCGGGCGAGGATCGATTTCACCTCGGCATCGCCGACATTGACGAACGGATCGATACGGCGGCGCAGATACCGGCTCCATGCAAGCTCGCTCTCGATCTGACGCCGCAGCGATCGTTCGGACGAGCCGACCATGCGGAGATATTCGCGAAACTGTTCGGGCGGCTTGCCGAAATTCTTGGCGATCCGCGCAAAACTCTGCTCGATTTCGTCAGGCGTAACCTTGATGTCGTGCGCCTTGGCTTCCTGAAGCTGCAAGGTCTCGTCGATCAGGCCGCTCAACACCTGCAGGCGCAACTGATCGCGCTGCGCGTCGGTGAACTTGGCGTTGTTGGCAGCGACGATGAGGGCGGTGCGCTGATCGACGTCGGTCCCGGTGATCACGGTCTCGTTGACGATCGCGGTCGCCTTGCGGACATTGGGGTCGCGCTTGCCGAACAATTGCAGATTGGCGGGGATGTTTAGCCCGATCGACGGAAGCGATCCGTCCGACACCGTCTGAGCGATCGCGGCACCCGCGATTCCGGTGGCGCTGGCGATGATCGCTGCTGCACCGGCCCGGAGGAGGCGCGCGGCGGGCTTCTTATCGAACGACTTGATCACGAGCATTGAATTCCCATACCGTTTCTTGCGAGCCTATCGCGGCCAATTCATGGCGCGCCCTCGCTGAACATTGGCTTAGCGGCCGAGGTTCTTGAACGCTATGTTCAAGAGAAAACTGTCACCGCGCCGCGCGTCGCCCGTGTCCTGATAGTCGCGTTTCCACGTCAAGCCAAGTTTCAGGCAATCATCCTCATAGGCAAAGCCCAGGCGGTGACGCACCGGCGTGAAGCCGCTGGTGGTTGCCAGAGGGTCTTCGCTCCTGCCGGTGAGGTCGACGACGCCCGATCCGAATACCGACCAGAAGCGCGAAAACTGCCACCGCGCGCCAACGCGCGCCTCCTCGCGGTCGCGCAGATCCTCAAGCGTCGGCGTGATGTTGCGATCGAGCAGCAGATATCCGAGCAGCAGATAGGTGCCCGAAGTCCCGATCGTCGCGTCGATCTCGTTGCGGCTGAGCGCGAGGTTGTCCTTGTCGAGCCGGAAACGCTGAGTGATCGAAAAGAAGTCCCGGTAGCGGACGTCGAACCTGCCGACGATATCGGATAACGGATCCGAAAAGCCGGTGCCGACCGGGATGAAATCCGACGGGCCACCGAGCCGGTAACTCTGGCCGACATTGGCGTTGATCGTCACATCGGGCAGGTTGACCGCCCAATCGAAGCCATAGCTGATCCGGGTCGTGCCGCCGAAGCGATCATAACCGGGAAAGCGGTTGAGCGCGAACAGGTTCGAATCCTCAAGATCGACCGAACGGCTATCTTCGTTGGGAACGATCAGGTTGGCGATCTTTGGCGAGGCGACGATCTGGACGCGCGGCGTCAGGCGCTGTGTGCCGCCGAAGAACGCGCCGATCAGCGGCCATCTCACATCCAAGGCAACGGCTGCGATCCCGCGGGTCTGGAACCCGTCAAGCCCGCGATAAAGCGCCACCGTAGTGGCTGCGGTCTGGCCGGTGTTATAGGCATCGGCGCGGCCATAGGCGGTCAGCGTGACTTCCTGGCCCCACGGCGTGATCCGGCGGAGCGCCCATTTCGCGCTGACAAAGGCGCGCTGCGTATCCTGGCCATCGGTCCGCCCGATCGCGAGCGTGTTGAGCTGGAGATCGATCTTGCCGCCCAACAGCGGATCATCGAGACGGTGGCGATAATCGATTTCGGGGAGCGCGACCGGTTGCAACCCCTGCCGATCGCCGACGCGCAACGTCTGCACCGCCCAACCGGTAATCGAGAAATAGCTCTTGTCGTCGATCCGCTCGAGCTTGAGCGTGTTGCGCAACAGATCGTCTCGCGAAATGTCGTAACGGCGCAGGAAAGTGCGGTCGGTGGTTACCCGAAAAGAAGTGCTCAGGCTCCAGTAAGGATCGAGCTGGAACCGGCCGACACCCTCGATATATCCACGAAACGCATCCTGCGTCGTCGGGTTCGCGACAACGGTATCGGTGCGCGAGCTGAAAGTGCCGTAAGCGGAGATGCGATAGGCACCCTGATCGGTCAACGCAGTATAATCGACCTGCGCGAGCGGTAGCGCGTTGCTGTAGAAATGCGGCGTGATTTTCAGCCCGCGATTGGGGGCGATACTGTAATAATAAGGCTGCGCATATTCAAAGCCGTTGACCCGCGTGTAGCGGATGTCGGGCTGCAGAAAGCCGCTGTCGGTGCCGTCGCCAACGGGGTTGGAAAATGACGGCAGCGGGATTGCGAGCCCGAACAGATTGAGCCGCGCGCCCTTGTAGAAAATGCGCTTGCGATCGGGATCATAGACGACTTTTACGGCCGTGATTTTCCACGACGGCTGTTTCGGGCAATTGTCGAGATCGGTGACGCCGCACGGTGTGTATGCGGCATCCTCGAGCGTGAAGACGCCGCCGTTGCGCGATCCGCGTCCTGCCGCCAGCCGCCCGCCCTGATCGAGTACGACGAGCAGGTTTTCGACCACCCCGTCCTTCAGCGAATCGGTGAGTTCGATCGCGTCGCCATAAGCCGCGTCGCCGCCGGGATTGGTCACCACGATGTTGCCGTTGGCGATCACCTGGCCCGATTTGCGGTTCCACGTCACCGTGTCGGCGCGCAGACGATCGGGTCCGCGATACATCCGGACGTCGCCCGTTGCGGTCACGACATCGGTGTTGGTGTCATATTCCAGATTGTCGGCGCTGAACTGGACTTCGTTATTGTCCTTGGGCAACGGCGTTTCGGAGGGCGGCGCGGGTTGTACGGCACGGTCCTGCAGATCCTGCGCCACCGCGCCGCTCGCGGCAAACAGGGCGATCGGCAAGGCGCACGAGCCAAGAAGAAAATGACGCTTCACGCTCGCACTTACCCCGAAACCTTCGACCCCAGTTGGTGTGGAGCCATGACCGATTGAGGCCCTATCGCACCGCTTGGGCGGGGCTGCAATCTTGGCGGTGCTTTGCCAGCAACGCATCGCTCGCTTAAGGGGCAGATAGTAGCGAACCGACTCTATCAAGGCCTGATCCGATGCATATCCAGTTTTCCGTCACACGCGCCATCGATGCCAGCGTCATCGCCCTCCCGGTCGAAAAGGACGGGCTTGACCGGGTCGCGTTCAATGGCTTCGAGGCCGGGGTAGGCCGGATCGCCATCGGCGCCGCGCGGATGGCGCGGTTCGAAGGAGAAGCAGGCGCAATTGCCGAGAGTTTCGTCGTGATCGGCGATGCGGTGGTTCAAGTGCTGCTGGTCGGTGTCGGCAGTGGGAGTGAGGTCGATTACGAGCGCGCCGGGGGTGCGGTGACGGCAAAGCTGCTCACATCGGGCGCCGAGTCGGTCTCGGTCGATTTCACCAGCCTGGGCGGCGCCCCGGCTGCGAAGGCCGCTGCGCGTTTTGCCGCGGGTGCTGTTCAGCGCGCCTGGCGGATCGACACCTATCGCACCAAGCTTCCCGAGAAATCGAAGCCGACACTCACGACGATGACAGTGTCGGGCGTGCCGGAGGGCACTGAAGCGGCCTGGCAGGCTTATGATGCGGTGACGCGCGGCCTCGCGCTTACCCGCACGCTCGTCGCCGAGCCGCCGAACATCTTGTACCCGGTCAGCTTCGTGGAGCGCGTCCGCGCCGATGTCGATGGATTGGGGCTGGAGATCAGCGTGCTTGGCGAGGCCGAGATGGCCGAACTGGGCATGGGCGCGCTGCTCGGTGTTAGCCAAGGCTCGGTGCGCGAGGCCCAATTGCTGGTGATGAAGTGGAGCGGCAAAGGCGCGGGTGACCCCGATGTTGCCCTGGTCGGCAAGGGCGTGACCTTCGATACCGGCGGCATTTCGCTGAAGGCTGGCCCCGGCATGGAAGACATGAAGTGGGACATGGGCGGCGCGGGTGCCGTGGTCGGCGCCATGAAGGCGCTCGCGTTGCGCAAGGCAAAGGCGAATGTGGTCGGCGTATGCGGCCTCGTCGAAAACATGCCCGATGCCAATGCGCAGCGCCCCGGCGACATCGTCACTTCGATGTCGGGCCAGACGATCGAGATCCTCAACACCGATGCCGAGGGGCGGCTGGTGCTGTGCGACGCGCTGACGTGGGTGCAGAAAAACCACCGGCCAAAAACGATCGTCGATCTCGCGACGCTGACAGGCGCAATGATCATCGCGCTGGGCAACGAACATGGCGGGCTGTTCTCGAACGACGAGAGCCTTGCGGATCAGCTGCTCGCGGCGGGCAAATCGTCGGGGGACCTGCTCTGGCGTTTCCCTCTTGCCGATGCCTACAACAAGCTGATCGACAGCCCCATCGCCGACATGAAGAATGTTGGGCCGCGCGGTGCCGGATCGATCACCGCGGCGCAGTTCATCCAGCGATTCATCGACAAGGGCGTGCGTTGGGCGCATCTCGATATCGCCGGGATGGTCTGGGCCGACAAGCCCGGCGCGACCTATGACAAGGGCGCGACGGGTTACGGCGTGCGGTTGCTCGACCGGTTCGTGGCGGACAATTTCGAGGGGTGATGGGCAAGGCGGATGCAGGTCGATTTCTATCATCTGACCGTGCGTCCGCTCGAACGCGTGCTGCCACGGATCGCCGAACGCGTGATCGAGACGGGCGGGCGGTTGCTGATTGTCGCCGGGGACGCCGGCCAGCGCGACATGCTCGACAAGCTGCTGTGGGCCTATGCGCCCGAAAGTTTTCTGCCGCATGGACAGGCCGGTGCCGGGGATGATGCCGCGCAGCCCGTGCTGATTGCGGGCGAGGCGACGTCGGCGAATGGCGCCCGCAACATCGCCCTTGCTGACGGCAAGTGGCGCGATGCCGCGCTCGAATTCGACCGGGCCTTCCATTTCTTTGATGAAGAAGGGGTCGTCGATGCGCGCGCTGCGTGGCGGGCACTCGCCGACCGGGCCGGCATTGAGCGGCGATACTGGAAGCAGGGCGAGGCCGGCGGCTGGGAACAGGCCGCGTGATCCGTTCAGCGCGGGCGCGGCTTGCAGTCGGCCAAGCGCGCGGCTAAAGGCGCGCTCGACGCTATCCCCTCATCCTCCGTCCACAGGAACCGCACCAGTCATGGCCGCGACACGCACCTTTTCGATCATCAAGCCCGATGCCACCCGCCGCAACCTGACCGGCGCTGTCACCAAGATGCTTGAGGAAGCCGGCCTCCGCGTCGTCGCCTCAAAGCGCATCCACATGAGCCGCGAACAGGCAGAGGAATTCTACGGCGTCCACCGCGAGCGGCCGTTCTTCAACGATCTGGTATCGTTCATGATCTCCGGGCCGGTCGTCGTTCAGGTGCTCGAAGGCGAGGGCGCCGTGCAGCGCAACCGCGACATCATGGGCGCAACCAACCCCGCCAATGCCGACGCCGGCACGATCCGCAAGGAACTGGCAGAGAGCATCGAGGCGAACTCCGTCCACGGTTCGGATTCGGACGAAAATGCCGCGACCGAAATCGCGTTCTTCTTCAAGCCGGAAGAAATCGTCGGCTGAGTTTGAAAAAAAGGCCCGGGGCGCCGAAGCGATCGGCGCTACCTGGGCTTTTCGGTCGCCCAGATCGCATCCACCCGCTCTGCCGACCCGCCGCGTTCGCGCAGCAACAACCCGTCGAGGCGGAGCGCGCGGCCCTGAAATATCCGCCCTTCGGTGTGCCACGCGATATCGTAGATCGCGCGATCGGTGATGTGGCGGTCGCCCGACCAGTAATCGGCAGTGATCAAGACGGGCAGGCGGCCGGTCTTCGCGTCGGCGCCGCCATCGGTCATCGCGATCAGCTTTGCCGAAAACCAGCGTGCCTTGATGCGGGGCGACGAAGCGCTCGTTTGCGGCGAAACGGCGAAGGCGCTGGGGAAGGTCACGGTGATGCTCTGCACCGGATGGGCGGCGTCGTTCAGTGCAAGTATCTGGCCGCCCTGTTTTGGCGTAGCGAGCAGGACGACGGCGGTCTCTGCCTTGGCCTCGGTGATCTTCGCGACATGCCGCTCGACTTCGTCGGCGCGGCGATCGGACCAGCTGGTCCACAAGGCGAGCGCGGAAATGATCAGGCCGGCAATGGCAACGATCTCGCCGAGCGTGATCCAGCGCCGGCGGATGGCGGCGGCCTCGGCTTTTTCCGCAGGCGTTTCGGTCATGCGCGTGCCTCGATCAGGCGGCGCGGGGCGATCATTGCCCAACTCGCGGCGATCCGATCGGCGACGCGTTCCCAATCGGTATCGGGCCGGTCAAGCCGGATCGCGATCCAGCCCGAAGGCCCCATATAGGGCGGCGCGTAATAGGCATCGGGATCGGCTTCGATCAACATCGCCTGCTCCTCGAAGCCCGATGTCTTGACGATGACGATCGTCTCGCCGTCGCCGTGATGATCGTGCCAGAAATAGGCGAAGAACTTGCCCTTGGTGATGAAAAAGCCCGGCGAGCCATGCGAGAGTCGTTCGTCCGACTCGGGCAAGGCGAGACAGATCGCGCGGACCTTTTGGAGTTCGACGGATGGATCGGGGCTCATCGCGTGACGAACTCTGCCAGAATGCGCGGATAAAGGCGATGCTCTGCGGCTAGCACGCGCGCGGCAAGGCTTTCGGGCGTCTCGCCAGGCAGGATCGGCACTTCGGCCTGACCGAGCACCTCGCCGCCATCCAGTTCTTCGGTAACGACATGGACCGAGCATCCCGCCACCCCGTCACCCGCCGCGATTGCCCGCGCGTGCGTATCGAGGCCCTTGTATTTTGGCAGCAGCGAGGGGTGGATGTTGACGATTCGCCCGCGCCATTTGCCGACGAATTCATCCGACAGCAGCCGCATATAGCCAGCAAGCGCGATCACATCGACACTCGCGAGCCGGAGCGCTTCGTCGAGGGCAGCTTCATAGGCCGGCTTGCCGATGCCCTTGGGAGAGAGCGCCCAACCGCCGAGGCCACGCTCATAGGCCCAGTTGAGCCCCGGTGCCTCAGGCTTGTCTGAAGCCACCATTACAATCTCATAGGGGCAGCCCGCATCCCGCGCCGCCTCAGCCAGCGCCATCATGTTCGATCCGCGTCCCGAAATCAGGATGCCGACGCGCGCCTTAGCCATGAAGGTGGGTCGCCGACCAGTCCCAGCGCGCACCCCATGTCTCGCCCGCGCCGCGCACCGTGCAGCCGCGCGTGCCTGCCTCGATTCGCCCGATCGCGAACACCGCTTCGCCTGCGGCTTTTAGCGCTGCTGCCACATCTGCCGCTTGCTCTGCCGCGACGATCGCGATCATGCCGATCCCGCAATTGAAGGTGCGCGCCATCTCCTCGGGCTCGATCGCGCCCTGCGCTTGCAGGAACGCCATCAGCCGCGGCTGTTCCCAGCTTCCCGCATCGATTGCCGCATGTGTCCCCTCGGGCAGCACGCGCGGTACATTTTCGAGCAAGCCGCCGCCGGTAATGTGCGCCAGCCCTTTCAGCCGGGCTTCCGCGAGCAACGGCAGCAGGCTCTTCACGTAAATCCGCGTCGGCGCCATCAGCGCATCGATCAACAATGTCTCGATATCAAACAGGGCGGGGCGATCGAGCCTCCAGCCCTTGTCGATCGCCAGCCGGCGGACGAGCGAAAAGCCGTTGGAATGGATGCCCGACGAAGCGAGGCCGAGGATGATATCGCCCGGCGCAATGTCCCGCCCGGTCAGCACCCGGTCGCGCTCCACCGCGCCGACGCAGAACCCCGCCAGATCATAATCGCCGGGGGCATACATGCCCGGCATTTCCGCCGTTTCCCCGCCGATCAGCGCGCAGCCGGCCTGCAAACACCCTTCGGCAATCGAGGCGATGACGCGCTCCGCGATCTCCGGCACCAGCTTGGCGCTCGCATAATAATCGAGGAAAAACAGCGGTTCTGCGCCCTGGACGATCAGGTCGTTGGCGCACATCGCGACCAGATCGATGCCGACGCCGTCGTGCCGGTCATGCTCGATCGCCAGTTTTAGCTTGGTACCAACGCCGTCGTTCGCTGCCACCAGCAGCGGATCGACAAAGCCTGCAGCTTTCAGGTCGAAAAACCCGCCGAACCCGCCAAGATCGGCATCGGCACCCCTGCGCCGGGTCGCTTTGGCGAGCGGGCCGATTGCCCGGACAAGCGCATTGCCGGCGGCGATCGAAACCCCGGCCTCGGCATAGGTGTAGCCTTGCGGCGAAGGGCTCGTTTCATCCATCAACAGCCGACTAGCCATATCGCGCTTGGATTTCCACGTCTCCTTCGCCAAAAGGGCGCCGCATGGCTCTTCCCCGCATTTCCCGCGCGCTTCTGGCGACGTTTGCGATCCTGGCGCTCGGCGCGGGCGGCGCGGTGGTGGCGCAAATCGACACGCCCGACCGTGGCGCGGTTGCCGCCGGTGGCGCGGGCAGCTTCGAGGTGGGGGGCATCGACGTCGATGTCGGCGGGAAGAATGCGACGGCGGCGCGATATGCCGGGTGGCGGCTGGCGCAGCGCAAGGGGTGGGCGATGTTGTCGCGGCGACTTGGCGGCGGCGGCGGGCTTTCCGATTCGGGCCTCGATGCAATCGTGTCGGGCATCGTCATCGAAAATGAAGAGATCGGCCCCAATCGCTATGTCGCGCGGCTCGGCGTGATGTTCGATCGCGCGCGTGCAGCATCGATCCTTGGCGTGTCGGGCATCGTCAACCGGTCCCCACCGGTGTTGCTCGTGCCGGTCGAATGGTCCGGCGGGGCGCCGCAGGTATTTGAGCGGAGAACCGACTGGCAGGAGGCGTGGGCGCGCTTCCGCACCGGCAACAGCACGATCGATTATGTCCGTGCATCGGGCACCGGGCCCGATCCGCTGCTCCTCAATGCCGGCCAGATCAACCGGACCGGGCGCGGCTGGTGGCGGACCGTGCTGGCGCAATACGGCGCCTCCGATGTGTTGATCCCGATCGTGCATCTGTATCGGCAATGGCCGGGCGGGCCCGTGGTCGGCACGTTCCAGGCACGGTATGGCCCCGATAATCGCCTGCTGACGAGCTTTGCGCTGCGCGTTGCCAATGGCGATGCCCTGCCGGCGCTGCTCGATGCCGGGATCAAACGGATCGACGAGGCTTATCAAAGTGCGCTGCGAAACGGCGTGTTGCGGGTCGACCCGGCGCTGCAGGCGCGCTTGCCCGTCGCGGAAACGCCCGCCGAAGAAGCCGATGCGACAGCGGGCGAGGGCCAAACGGTCGAATCACAGGCGCCATCGGCCAATTCGGTGATCATCCAGTTCGATACGCCCGGCGCCAGCGCTGTCGAGGCGGCCGAGCAAACATTGCGCGGCGTGCCCGGCGTTCGCTCGGCAGTCACCACCAGCCTCGCGCTTGGCGGCGTATCGGTGATGCGGGTCGGCTATGACGGCGATATCGCCGCGCTTGCGACCCAATTGGAGGCGCGCGGCTGGCAAGTGACGCGGGGGGCGGGTGCGCTCAGGATACAGCGTGGCCGCCCGAGCCTGCCGCCACCGAGCACCCAGCCGGAAAACGCGACTCAGGGATGAGCCAGCTCGCTTTGCCGCTTGCCTGGCCAGCCGATGTCGAGAGCGGCGAATTCCTGATCAGTGCATCGAATGAAATGGCAGCGCTACAGCTCAAGCGCTGGGGCGCATGGCCGGTGATGACGGCATTGCTGACGGGGCCGCGCAAATCGGGCCGGAGCCTGTTGTCGCGCATCTTTGCCGTGCAAAGCGGCGGCACCATCATCGACGATGCCGAGCGGCAAAGCGAAACGATGATCTTCCATGCCTGGAACGCCGCGCAAGCGAGCCGCAAGCCCCTGCTGATCATTGCCGATGCGCCGCCGCCCGAATGGGAAATCACGCTGCCCGATTTGAAATCGCGGCTCGCGGCAACGCCGGTGCTGCGCATTGCGGCGCCCGACGATCCGCTGATGCAGGCGCTGCTCGAACGCGATTTCGCGCGGCGCGGGCTCGACGCGCGACCCGAGTTGATCCAGTGGCTGCTCGCGCGGATCGAGCGGAGTCACATCGCGATCACACGGACGGTGGATTCGCTCGATCAGGCGCTGATGCAGCACCGCAAACGCTTGTCGATCCCGTTTGCACGGGCCACATTGGAACAGGCCGGTCTGATCGTTGATCGCCGGCGCACTGAAGAAAAAGGGCCCGTCGCATGAACCGTCCGGCGCATCTTGCCGAAGTCGATGACGACGACCTGTTTGTGCAGGGTGCGGGCGGCGATCGGTATTTCAATCGCGAACTGTCGTGGCTGGCATTCAACCGCCGGGTGCTCGAAGAGGCATGCAATCCGGCGCATCCGCTGCTCGAGCGGCTGCGCTTTCTATCGATATCTGGTTCCAATCTCGATGAATTCTTCATGGTGCGGGTGGCGGGGCTGAAGGGCCAGCAGCTTCAGGAAGTCGATCGCCTGTCGCCCGATGGGCTCAATTCGAGCCAGCAACTCGCCGCCATCGTCGCCGAAGCCGATGCGCTGGTCGAAGCGCAGCGCAGCGTGTGGCGTGAACTGCGGCGGCTGCTCGCCGAAACCGGCATCGCGGTGCTCAGCTCAAGAACGATGGACGAGTCGCTCTCGGCCGATGAACTCGCCTGGCTGGAAACGCAGTTTCGCGAGCAGATTTTTCCGATCCTGACGCCGCAGGCGCTCGACCCGGCGCATCCGTTCCCGTTCATGCCCAACAAGGGGCTGGCGGTGATGTTTGATCTTGTCCGGCTGTCGGACGATCAGCCGATCCGCGAGCTGGTGATGCTGCCGGCGCCAATGCCGCGCTTCGTTCGGCTGCCGGGGGAGCAGGCGCGCTATGTGGCGGTCGAATCGCTCGTAAAGCGCTTTTCCGAGCTCGTCTTCCCCGGCTATCGCAAAGTGGGCGCCGCCGAATTCCGCGTGTTGCGCGACAGCGACATCGAAATCGAGGAAGAGGCCGAGGATCTCGTCAGGTATTTCGCCAATGCGATCAAGCGGCGGCGGCGGGGGCGGGTGATCCGTCTCGAACTCGAATCGGGGATGCCCGAAGTGCTCGGCGCACTGCTCCGCAATGAACTGGGCGGTGCCGACGCGTTCGTGACCGACAGCGCTGCGTTCCTGGGCATCGGCGAGCTCGACGCGATCGTCGATGAAGATCGGCCGGACCTGAAATTCCCCCCCTATTCGCCGCGTTTTCCCGAGCGAATCCGCGAATATGGCGGCGATTGCTTTGCCGCGATCCGCGCGAAGGACATCGTCGTCCATCACCCGTACGAAACCTTCGACGTTGTGCTCGCCTTCCTGAAACAGGCGGCGAGCGACCCCGATGTCGTCGCGATCAAGCAGACATTGTACCGCGCCGGCAAACAGCCCGCCGTCATCAACGCCCTGATCGCAGCCGCCGAGGCGGGCAAATCGGTGACCGCCGTCGTCGAACTGAAGGCGCGGTTCGACGAGGAGCAGAATCTGCTCTGGGCATCGGCGCTAGAGCGCGCGGGCGTGCAGGTCGTCTATGGCTTCATGGAGTGGAAAACCCACGCCAAGGTGTCGATGGTGGTGCGGCGTGAGGGCGGCCAATACCGGACCTATTGCCACTTCGGCACTGGCAATTATCACCCGATTACCGCCAAGATTTATACTGATCTCAGCTTTTTCACAGCCGATCCGCGCATCGGTCGCGATGCCGCGCAGATGTTCAATTACGTCACCGGCTATGTCCAGCCGGAGAATATGCAGCTCGTGGCGCTATCGCCGCGCGATCTTCGGCCAAAGCTGGTCGCGATGATCGATGCCGAGATCGCCAATGCCACCGCCGGCAAGCCCGCGGCGATCTGGGCGAAGATGAATTCGCTCGTCGACCCCGCCGTCATCGAGAAGCTTTACGAGGCGAGCGGAGCGGGGGTCGAGATTGAGCTCATCATTCGCGGCATCTGCTGCCTGCGCCCCGGCGTCGCCGATATGTCGGAGAATATCCGGGTCCGGTCGGTCATCGGGCGGTTTCTGGAACACAGCCGCATCTGGGCGTTCGGCAACGGCAAGGCCCTCCCCAATGACGGTGCCAAGCTGTTCATCTCCTCCGCCGACTGGATGCCGCGCAACTTCGACCGCCGCGTCGAATACATGCTGCCGATCGAGAACAGCACGGTCCACGATCAGATTCTCGATCAGGTGATGGTCGCCAACCTGATCGATAACGAGCAAAGCTGGGAATTGCAGCCCGACGGCGATTACAAGCGTGTGTCGCCGGGCTCCAAGCCATTCAATCTGCACCGCTATTTCATGACCAATCCGTCGCTATCCGGGCGCGGTGCGGCCCTGCAAAACAGCGGCTCGGTGCCGACATTGTCGCTTCGCAGGCGGTCATGATCTCGGCTCGGGCGGTCTGATCGACATGGCCACGCTTCTTTTCCGAAAGCCGCGCAGCGACACGCAAGGCGAACCGCGCACCGCGATCATCGATATCGGGTCGAATTCCATCCGGCTGGTCGTTTATCAGGGGCCGGCGCGGCTGCCGTATATTCTGTTCAACGAAAAGGTGATGGCCGGGCTCGGGCGCGGCTTTGCCGAAACCGGCGTGATCGATCCCGAGGCGCTGAAAGCGGCGCGGATGGCGTTGTCGCGCTTCTCCGCCGTCGCGCGCGAGATGGAGGTGTCGCGCCTGCGCACGGTGGCAACTGCGGCGGTGCGCGATGCCGCCAATGGTGATGCACTGTTGATCGATGCGCGGTCGATGGGGCTCGAGGTCGAGCTCTTGTCGGGCGAGCAGGAGGCCATCGGCGCTGGCATGGGCGTGCTTTCCGCGATTCCCGACGCCGACGGCGTGGTCGGTGATCTGGGGGGCGGGAGCCTGGAACTCGTCCGCGTGCGCGGCGGCAAGGTGCTCGAGCGTGCGTCATTCCCGCTTGGCGTGCTCAGGATCGGGGCTTTGCGCGCCAAGGGATCGCGACGCTTCGACCGGATTGTCGCGACCGCCATCGACAACGCTGGCTGGCGCGATCGGGGCGCGGGCCTGCCACTGTACCTTGTCGGCGGATCGTGGCGTGCGCTCGCGCGGTTGGATATGCACATCACCGGCTATCCGTTGCCCGTCATCCACCAATATGAAATGCGGCCCGAGGCGATCACGCGGGTCGGGAGGACGATCAGCCATGTCGCCAGGGGAAAGCTCCGCGCGATTTCCAGCCTGTCGTCGGGGCGGGTGCCGACGCTTGGCGATGCCGGCGCGCTGCTCGGCGTGCTGCTCCGCCATCTCGGATCCTCGACGACGATCGTGTCCGCATTCGGCTTGCGAGAGGGGCTGCTCTACGAGGCGCTAAGCGCCACCGAGCGCGCCGAGGACCCGCTGATCGTCGCGACCCGCGACGAAGGGCGTCGGCTCGGGCGTTTTGCCGAACATGGCGACTTGCTCGATCGCTGGATCGCGCCGTTATTTGCCGATGAGCCAGCGCATCTCGCCCGGCTCAGGCATGCCGCGTGCCTGCTCGCCGATGTCGGCTGGCGCGCGAACCCCGAATTCCGGGCCGAGCGCGGGGTGGAGATCGCGCTCCACGGCAATTGGGTCGCGGTCGACGCGCATGGTCGGGCATTGATCGCGCAGGCGTTGTTCACCGGGCTTGGCGGCGGCTCGCAGTCCATCCATCCGATCGCGGCGCTCGCCTCGCCAGAGGAGCTGCGGCGCGCGATGGCGTGGGGGCTGGCGATGCGGCTGGGGCAACGATTGAGCGGCGGGCTCGCCGGGCCGCTCCAGCGATCGTCGCTGGATGACGATGGCGCGATGGTGGGCCTCAGCCTCGAAAAATCAGACCTCGCGCTCTACAGCGACGCCGTCGAGCGCCGGCACAAGGCGTTGGGGTCGATGATCGCGCGACAGGCGGTGCTGCGCGCCGTTTGATCAAGGTCGATCGGACGATCAACTCGCCAGGTCCGCGACATTGGGCATTTGGCCGGCGAGTTCCTCCGCAGTTGCCGTCGCAAGTCCCCCCGCAACGCCCAACAGGATGGCGGTGATCAGCCCCCAATGTTGCACCTCTCGCCATACCGAGACCTTGAGCGCAAGAATGCCGCGATTTTCGCCGCCGATGAGCGCCGCCTTGGTGCCCATCACCTCATCGATCTCGCCATCGATGAGCGGCAACCGCGTGACGAGATGCCCGCCGGCGATGGCCGAGATGATGAAACAGCCAAGCGACGCATAAAGCAGCACATGAGAAAGCCCGCCGAGCGAAAAGGATGAACTCGCCTGATCCGCACCGATGGCGGCGACGACCATCGTGGTAAGACTGATGCTGATGCCGTGGGTCGATTGGACGGCGCGTTCGACTCGATCAGGGGTCATCCTTGTCTCCGTTGGGCGTGCAGGCTCAATCCTCGGCGCGGGTCATCTTGAGCTTGCCGTTGACGACGGCGAAAGCCAGTCGCCCCTCGACGAGATCGAGCGCATCGCGGCCGAATTGCTCGAACCGCCAGCCGTCGAGCATCGCCAATCCCTCGCGTTGCCCGCCGGCAAGCGCCTCCAGCTCCTCGGTGCGGGCCAGCAGTTTTGAGGCAACGTCGATATCGCGCGCGCGGATCTTCAACAGCAATTTGAGCAGATCGGCGACGAGGGCGCCCTCCTTGCCCATGCCGGGTTTGCGATCGTCGCGGGCGGGCATTTCGGCCGCCGTCATCGGGGTCGCCGCTTCGAGCGCCGCCATCAGCCGCATCCCGATATCATTGGTCGCCCAGGTCGCCGAGAGCCCGCGCACCCGCGCCAGATCGGCTTGCTTCTTCGGCGGCGTGGCGGAGACATCGGCGAGCGTCTCGTCCTTCATGATGCGCCCGCGCGGCAGGTCCTTTGCCTGCGCCTCAAGCTCGCGCCAGCGCGCGAGCGCCTTCAACCGCCCGAGCACTTCGGGCTTGCGCCCGGCAATGCGCACGCGGCGCCACGATTCTTCGGGATCGTTGCGGTAATTTTCAGGATCGGCGATCCGCTCCATTTCCTGGTCGAGCCATGCGCCGCGCCCGGTGCGCCGCAGCCGTTCAAGCATTTTGGGGAAAATCGTCGACAAATGTGTCACGTCGCCGATCGCATATTCGATCTGGCGCTTGTCGAGCGGACGCCGACTCCAGTCGGTAAACCGCGCCCCCTTGTCGACGGCGATGCCCAGATAGCTTTCGACCAGGTTCGAATAACCGATCTGTTCGCCCTGGCCGAGTGCCATCGCGGCCACCTGCGTGTCGAACAGCGGGTGCGGCGTCTTGCCCGTGAGATTATAGACGATTTCGATGTCCTGCCCACCGGCGTGGAATACCTTCAGCACGTCCTCATTCTCGGTCAGCAGATCGAGCAGCGGCTTCAGGTCGATGCCGGGTGCCATCGGGTCGATGGCGGCGGCTTCGTTGGTGTCGGCGATCTGGATCAGGCAGAGTTCTGGCCAATAGCTGTTTTCGCGCATGAATTCGGTATCGACCGTGATGAACGGCGATTGCGAGAGGCGGTGGCAGAGATTGGCGAGCGATGCGGAATCGTCGATCAAGTCATGAATGTGCATCTTTGACGCCATAGCGGTGCTCAAGCGTCTTGACAAAAGCTCGTTGCGGCCCCGAAAGCGCGGCGCTCGGCACCGTGTCGCCGCTTTTTTCAATATTGGATAACTGATGCACGTTTATCGCACTCATAACTGCGCTGAACTCCGCCCCGACCATGTCGGCGCCGAAGTGCGCGTGTCGGGGTGGGTGCATAAAAAGCGCGATCACGGCGATCTCGTCTTCATCGATCTGCGCGATCATTACGGCATCACGCAAATTGTCACCGATGTCAGCGGGCCAGCCTTTGCCGTTATCGAAAAACTGCGCAGCGAGAGCGTGGTGACGATTACAGGCTTGGTCACGGCGCGCGCAGCGGAGGCGGTGAACCCGAACCTGCCAACGGGCGGCATCGAAATCCGCGCGACTGCGGCGACGGTGCAGTCGATGGCGCAGGAGTTGCCGATGCCGGTCGCGGGCGAGGCCGAATATCCCGAGGATATCCGCCTGCGTTACCGTTTCCTCGATCTGCGGCGCGAGCGGCTGCACGCGAATATCCTGCTGCGTTCTAACGTCATTTCGTCGCTTCGCAAACGGATGATCGGGCAGGGGTTCACCGAATTCCAGACGCCGATCCTTACCGCATCGAGCCCGGAAGGCGCGCGAGATTATCTGGTGCCGAGCCGCGTCCATCCCGGCAAATTCTACGCGCTTCCGCAGGCGCCGCAGATGTTCAAGCAGCTGCTGATGGTGGCGGGCTTCGACCGTTATTTCCAGATAGCACCCTGCTTTCGCGACGAGGACGCGCGGGCCGATCGGTCACCCGGGGAATTCTACCAGCTCGATTTCGAAATGAGCTTTGTCACGCAGGATGACGTGTTCGCGGCAATCGAACCCGTGCTGCACGGCGTGTTCGAGGAATTCGCCGATTGGCAGGGGAAGGGCCGCAGCGTTTCCGCGCTGCCCTTCAAGCGCATCCCCTACCGCGAATCGATGCTGAAATATGGCAGCGACAAGCCCGATCTGCGCAACCCGATCCTCATCACCGACGTGTCGGATCATTTCAAAGGATCGGGCTTTGGCCGCTTCGCCTCGATGGTCGATGGCGGCGATGTCGTGCGTGCGCTGCCCGCGCCAGAGACCGCGGAAAAAAGCCGCAAATTCTTCGACGACATGAATGCCTGGGCGCAAGGCGAGGGCTTTCCCGGGCTTGGCTATGCGACGCAAAAGGATGACGTGTTCGGCGGACCGATCGCCAACAACCACGGGCAGGAGGGGATGCAGGCGATTGCGAGCGCGCTCGGCCTCGGCCCGAATGACGGCATTTTCTTCGCCGCCGGCAAGGAAGCGCAGGCGGCAAAGCTCGCGGGGCTCGCGCGCACCCGGGT
Source organism: Sphingomonadales bacterium (assembly GCA_038230675.1). Classification (GTDB taxonomy): domain Bacteria; phylum Pseudomonadota; class Alphaproteobacteria; order Sphingomonadales; family Sphingomonadaceae; genus Sphingomonas. The sequence continues at coordinate 29,772 of JBBRMV010000035.1, forward strand.
CGGCGAACAGCTCGGCCTGATCGACGCGAACCGCTTTGAATTCTGCTGGATCGTCGATTTCCCGATGTTCGAATATGACGAGGACGCGAAGAAGGTCGATTTCAGCCATAACCCTTTCAGCATGCCGCAGGGCGAGCTCGAAGCGCTGGAGACCAAGGACCCGCTCGATATCCTTGCTTATCAATATGATATCGTGTGCAACGGCGTGGAGTTGTCGTCAGGGGCGATCCGGAACCACCGGCCCGAGATCATGTACAAGGCGTTCGAGATCGCCGGTTATTCGAGTGCCGACGTCGATCGTGATTTCGCAGGGATGATCAACGCGTTCAAATTCGGCGCGCCGCCGCACGGGGGCTCGGCACCCGG
>JBBRMV010000036.1:0-24005 GCA_038230675.1 Sphingomonadales bacterium
ACAACGGAAAATAGGGCTCAATCCGGCGCATCTGCGCCTCCGACAACCAGATCAAATCGCTCATGGCAGCGCCTCCTTGCGCCGCCATTGAATCAATCTATCAACCGCCCCGCAAGCATTTTAATAGGTCCTGAGCCTAGGACCCGTGAAACGCCACCACCGCCGCCACGACCGACTGCATCAGCGCCTGACGTACCGCAATGGGCTGAGGCGTATCGCCGATCATCACCGCCAGCGTATAGCTCCGCCCGTCAGGCGCTATCAGGATGCCGACATCGTTATAGCCCGCGGTTCGCCCGGCCAGATCCTGCCCGGTCCCGGTCTTGTGCCCGAAGGTCCAGCCACCGGGTACAGCACCGCGCAATCGCTGCTTGCCGGTCTTCGATGATTCCATCGTCGCGATCAGATAGCGCGTAGAATCGGGCGACAGAAGCTGGCCCTGCTTCAACTTCGAAAGCGCGCCCGCGATGGCATTGGGGGCGGCGCCGTCGGGGGGATCGGTGATGTAGCCTTCAAACGCCTCCAGCCGCGTCGATACCGACAGCCGGGCGCGAGCGCGGGTGAAGGCACTGCCAAAGGCATATTCGGGTCGCCAGTCGAGCCCGGCGGTCTTGCTCTGGAGCAGCCGCTCGCCAGGCCCGAAGCGGATATCGCCAAGTGCCTTGCGGCGGATGAAATTGCGCACCGCTTCGGGTCCGCCGACGAAACGCAGCAGGCGGTCATTGGCGGTGTTGTCGCTCATCGTCAGCGCGCGTTGCATCAGCTCGCCGACGCTCGTCTTGTAGCCATCGCCCTTGATCATCGCGGCGATCGGCTGATGAAAGAGGGTCAGATCCTCACGCGTCACGGTGACTTCATCATCGAGCGTCAGCCGCCCTGAATCGCGGAAATCGAGCACCGTCATCGCCACCCAAAGCTTGCTGACGCTCTGCTGCGGCAGGCGGCGGTCGCCATTGACGGCGACGTTCCAGCCGCGATCGATGCTGTGGATGGCAATGCCGACGGTGCCGTTGAAATCACGCTGGAGCGCGTTGACCACCGATACCAGACCTGCCGGTGCCAAGGCCGGGCGCGGCGCGGGCGGCGGCACGGCCATGCTGACGCGGTATCCGACAAAAGGCGGCTGCGCTGCCACCGCGACCGGCGGTGTGCGCGTCGATTGGCATCCGGCAAGCGCGATCATCGCGATTCCGGTGCAGGCAAGCGTGCGATATTCGGATGTCACGAAGTTATTCACGCGGATCAAGATGTTCTGCCCTCATCTGGTGCAGAGCAGCATGCGGCGGCAAAGCTGACAGAGTATAGACACCGCAGGAAAATTGCGACGAGCCGTGGCTACAGAAAGACGAATGGAGGGCGCGAAATTCCCGCAACTGATCGTTACGGTACGAGCACGGTATCCTCTGCCACGGGCAAGAGGGCGGGATAGTCGAGGGTGTAATGCAATCCCCGGCTTTCCTTGCGGTGGAGCGCGCTGCGCACGATCAGCTCGGCGGTCTGGAGCAGGTTGCGCAGCTCAATGAGATCGGGCGTCACGCGGAAATGCCCGTAATAATCATTGACCTCATCGGTCAGCATGCGGATGCGGTGCTGCGCGCGTTCCAGCCGCTTGGTGGTGCGCACGATGCCGACATAATTCCACATGAAGCGGCGGATTTCGGTCCAATTCTGTTTGATAACGACTTCCTCGTCCGAATCCTCCACGCGGCTTTCATCCCAGGGCCGGATCGCGGGCGGCGGCGGCAGATCGTCCCAATTGGCCGCGATGTGCCGCGCGCAGGCTTCCCCGAACACGAAGCATTCGAGCAGCGAATTGGAGGCGAGGCGGTTGGCGCCGTGCAGCCCGCTTTCGCTGCATTCGCCGGCGGCATAAAGCCCGGGCAGGTCGGTCCGCCCGTCGAGATCGATGACGACGCCGCCGCAGGTATAATGTTGCGCTGGCACCACCGGAATCGGATCGACCGTCATGTCGATGCCGAGCCCGAGCAATTTGGCGTGGATCGTCGGGAAATGCTCCTTCACGAAATCGGCGCCCTTGTGGCTGATATCGAGATGGACGTAATCGAGGCCGAGCCGCTTGATCTCATGATCGATCGCGCGCGCGACCACGTCGCGCGGCGCAAGCTCTGCCCGCTCGTCGAAATCGGGCATGAAACGGTATCCGGTTTCGGGGAGCAGCAGATGCCCGCCCTCGCCGCGCACTGCCTCGGTAATCAGGAAATTCTTGACCTCGAGATTATAGAGGCAGGTCGGGTGGAACTGCATCATCTCCATGTTGGAGACACGCGCGCCCGCCCGCCACGCCATCGCGATCCCGTCGCCGGTTGCACCACGCGGCGCGGTCGAGAACAAATACGTCCGCCCCGCGCCGCCCGTCGCCAATATCGTCGCGCGCGCGGTGAACAGCTCGACCCGGCCGGTCGCGCGGTTGACGGCATAGACGCCCCAGACATGCCCCGATCCCGAATAACGCTCCTCATGCTTGCCCGTCGCGAGGTCGATCGCGACCATATCGGGCACCAGCGTGATGTTGGGGTGAATTTCGGCGGCGTGCTGCAATGCTTCCTGCACCGCCCAGCCGGTCGCGTCGTCGACATGGACGATGCGGCGGTGGCTGTGGCCGCCTTCGCGCGTCAGGTGCGGGGCGCGATTGCCTTCCGGCCCCTCCATATTGAAAGGCACGCCGAGCTCGGTCAGCCGGGCGATCGCGGCGGGTGCGCCCTCGACGACGAATTCGACGGTTGCGCGGTCGTTCAGGCCCGCGCCGGCGATCATCGTGTCCTCGATATGGCTTTCAAAAGTGTCGCCGGGTTCGAGCACCGCCGCGATCCCCCCTTGCGCCCAGGCGGTCGACCCCTCGTTAAGCCCGCCTTTGGCAAGCACGGTGACCTTGAACTGATCCGCCAGATTGAGCGCAGCGGTGAGCCCGGCAGCGCCCGAGCCGATGATGAGGATATCGGCGGTGTGGGTCATATGCTCCCCTCCCGCCTGCGGGAGGGGCTGGGGGTGGGCATGGCGTCAAGGGCGTCCTCGATCGCCCGGACAACCCCTGCGACGTTGGTCTGGATATCGCCGTTCGGAAATCTCAACACCTGATAACCCGCTTCCTCGAGATAGCGATCTCGCGCCGCATCCCGGTTCATGGAAAGATCATGGGAATATCCGTCAAGCTCGACAATCAGTTTTGATCGGCGACAGAGGAAATCCGCAAAATACGGTCCAACCGGCATTTGTCGGGAAACCCGATGGCCGTTCAATCGGCCCGCCCCGATATAGCGCCAGAGCGTTCGCTCCGCCGGGGTTGCCTGATTGCGAAGCTGGCGCGCTCGCGCTGTATCGCGGGGCCTCCAGTCGGGCATTCAGCCAGGCCCACCCCCAACCCCTCCCGCAAGCGGGAGGGGGGAAGAGGCGTGCCCTCCCGGAAGCGGCACGGCGGAAGACGCATTCGAAGCCCGCGTCAGGTTCAGGAAGACATCCTCCAGATCGGCCTCCCGCGTCGACACATCGACGATGCCATAGCCATCGGCTTGCACCGCCGCGAGGACTTCGCCGGCATTCACTTTGTCCTTCTGATAGGTGATCGACAGCACGCGCGTGCCCTTCAGTTCGATCTTGTGGAACGCCGGATTGACAGGCGGCGTCACGACGTCACGGTCGACGGTCACCTCGACGAGCTTTTCCGTCGCCATGCCGACCAGCGCGCGGGTCGGTTCGTTGGCGATCACCTTGCCGTGGTTGATGATCGCGATCCGGTCGCACAGTTGCTCGGCTTCCTCCAGATAATGCGTCGTCAGCACCACCGTCACGCCGCCTGCGTTGAGCATGCGGACATAGGCCCAAAGCTGCTGGCGAAGCTCGATGTCGACGCCGGCGGTCGGCTCGTCGAGCACCAGCACCGGCGGCGCATGGACCATCGCCTTCGCCACCATCAGCCGGCGCTTCATCCCGCCCGACAGCGTGCGCGCATAGGCATTGGCCTTGTCCTCCAGATGCACCGCGCGGAGCAATTCCATCGATCGCCGCTTCGCCTTGGGCACGCCGTAGAGCCCGGCCTGGATTTCCAGCGTTTCGACAGGCGTGAAGAACGGATCGAACAGGATTTCCTGGTTGACGATGCCGATCGACACCTTGGCGTTGCGCGGATGCTGATCGATGTCGAAGCCCCAGATCGACGCCGTGCCGCTCGTCTTGTTGACGAGACCGGCGAGGATATTGATCAGCGTCGATTTGCCGGCACCATTGGGGCCGAGCAGCCCGAATATCTGCCCGCGCGGCACTTCAAGGCTCACCTCGTCGAGCGCGCGCTTGCCGCCGGCATAGGTTTTGGAAAGCTGGTGGATCGAGATCGCGGCTTCGGTCATGCTCTGCTCCTAAGGCCGGCGATGCGGCGCGCCAAGTCCCGACGCCGCTTCGGCGACCGGATTATGGACAGGGGAGTCTGCGGAAAATGAACACTGATGTAATCCTGAAGCGCTTCGAAAAGCCCGACGAGGTGCGCGAATTCGACAAGGGACGGTTCGAGCTTGTCCGGCTCGGCGGCATGACGATCGGCCGCGCGACCTATCAGCCAGGGTGGAAATGGTCCGCCGATGTCGGCGCAGCGATGGGCACTGCAAGCTGTCATGTCGAGCATGTCGGCATGGTCGTGTCGGGCTGCGCGACGGCAGCAATGGACGATGGCGAAGTGATCGAGATGCGCGCCGGCGACATGTTCTACGTGCCGCCGGGGCATGACAGCTGGGTGGTGGGCGACGAACCCTATGTCTCGCTGCATTTCCTGGGCGCTGACGATTATGCAGCGAAGGACTGACCGGCGGGTCGGTTATTCCCGCGTCAGCGTCGTGCGGTTGCGGGTGAGCCACGCCTCGCCCTGATCGTCGAGGAAATCGACTTCCTTCAGCGTCACTATCGTCGCGCCATCGCGTTTGGTGGTTTCGCGGATGCGCGCCGGGCGGTCGGCATCGCGTCCCTCCTGCATTTCCTCGATCGTCCAGCGGTCGAGCGCTTCGGCCCGGGTCAGTTTCAGCGTGGCGGTGGTCAGTTCGGCGTCTCGGCCCTTGCGGAAGCTGACGCTTTGTTCGCGGCTGGTCGCGGGCTCGAACAGGGCGGCGCTGGTGATCGTCACGATCCCCGTTTTGGGGCCGTCATCGAAATCGGCATGACGGATGAGGGTCAGGCCGTCGCGCATCAGTTCGATGCTGACGGTGACGGGCAGGCCGAACCAGCGATCCGCCTTGTAATCACGGTATTCGAGCTTCCCCTTCCAGTTTCCTGCCTGGGCGGCGCGGATCGCGGTGATCGAGATAGCGGGCGCGGCGGCGGGTGTGGCGGTTTGGGCCAAAGCCCAACTCGGTACGGAGATGATGATCGCGGCCATCTTCGCTATGGTCGTCCGTGATGCCACTTGCTTATCCTTGTTGCTGCGCACTGTCGCCGTTGCTATCGCGCTAGCGATGATCCCGCCACCCGAAACAACCCGCGTGTCGCACGCCCGCGTCACTTGCGACGGCGCGCATGACGGCATCCCCGCTGCGCTCGGCCACCCGCGCGTGTGGTTGCAGATCGACGAGGCGGGCTATGTCGATTGCGGCTATTGCGATCGGCGCTTCATCCTGATCGGCGGCGCTGCGGACGGCGCAGACCAAAGCACGCTTCCCGATCACCCGGCTGGCGCCAGCGTCTGATCGGCCTATATTGCGGCGAATGAGCAATTTTTCCGATCCCCGCGGCTTTCTCTATCATCCCGGCCAGCTCGATCTCGACGAAGCCAAAAGGCTGACCGCGCAGGCGCTCGCCCGCGCCGATGATGGCGAGCTCTACCTCCAATATCGCAAGTCCGAAGCGTTCGGCTTCGATGATGGCCGATTGAAAACCGCGAGTTACGACACCGATTCCGGGTTCGGATTGCGCGCGGTGGCGGGCGAGATGACCGCCTTTGCGCATGCCAATGAATTGAGCGCGGCAGCAATCGAGCGCGCTGCCGAGACGATGGCGCTGATCGAACCGTCGGCCGGCCCCAAGGCAGCGCCGCCGCGCAGCACCAACCGCCATCTCTACACCGATGCAGATCCGCTCGATCTGGTGCCGTTTGCCGACAAGGTAAATCTTTGTCAGACGATCGATGCCGCGGCGCGCGCCCGCGACCCTCGCGTCGCACAGGTATTGGTATCGCTGTCGGGATCGTGGAGCGTCGTCGAGATCGTCCGTGCCGATGGCTTTACCGCGACCGATATCCGCCCGCTGGTTCGGCTCAACGTCTCGATCGTCGTCGAACAGAATGGCCGGCGCGAAACGGGCACATTCGGTTTGGGTGGCCGCTATCTTTACGATCGGCTGATGGGCCCCGAGGTGTGGAACCGCGCGATCGACGAAGCGCTGGCGCAGGCGCTGGTCAATCTCGACTCGATCGATGCGCCGGCGGGCGAGATGACGGTGCTGCTCGGCCCCGGCTGGCCCGGCATCCTCCTCCACGAGGCGATCGGCCATGGGCTCGAAGGCGATTTCAACCGCAAAGGCACCAGCGCCTTTTCCGGACGCATCGGCGACCGGGTGGCAGCACCCGGCGTGACCGTGGTGGATGACGGCACGCTCGCCGACAGGCGCGGTTCGCTGTCGATCGATGACGAAGGCACGCCGACGCAGGAGAATATCCTGATCGAGGACGGCATATTGAAGGGCTATCTCCAGGATCGGCTCAATGCGCGGCTGATGGGCGTGGCGCCGACGGGCAATGGCCGCCGCCAAAGTTTCGCGCATGCGCCGATGCCGCGGATGACGAATACCTTCATGCGCGCGGGGAACGACAATCCCGCCGAGCTGCTCTCTCGCGTCAAAAAGGGCATCTTCGCCAAGTCGTTCGGCGGTGGCCAGGTCGATATCGTCTCGGGCAAGTTCGTATTCAGCTGCACCGAGGCGTATCTCGTTGAGAATGGCCGGATCGGCGCACCGATCAAGGGCGCGACGCTGATCGGTGATGGGCCAAGCGTGCTCACCCGCGTGATCGGCATTGGCGACGACATGGCGCTCGACGAAGGCGTCGGCATGTGCGGCAAGGGAGGGCAGAGCGTGCCCGCCGGCGTCGGGCAACCGACAGTGCTGGTAGATGGGCTGACGGTAGGCGGGACGGCGGTTTAGGCGGGTCGCCGTTGGCCGGTCAGAAACCGGACAGCAACATATCGATCGCCGATTTCACCGCATATTCCTGGCTGGCGACCGAGCTCACAGCCTTTCCGAGCAGCTGTGCGTCGATTGAGGCGGCGAGATGTGTTTTCAAGACGAGACCTTGGTCGTCGATGGTCAAAATCGGGTTGAGGCGTTCCGAAATCTGGCCGCCCTCGGCTAAGGGCTGGAGAGGAATGACCAACCGGGTGTTGAGATCGGACAGCAGATCGGCCTGGCAATCGACGACCAATCTTCCGCCAGCCAACCTGAAGACGTCAAACTGGGCCATCAGAACAGACGATAATCCTCCAGCGGCAATCCGTTTTGCTCAATCCACAGGTTGTTGGCTTCGATCATCTCGCGATGGGTTTCCCTCCAACGACGCTCGCGCTCTTCTTTCACCGCCCTTGCCAGACCGGTTTCGCACGCCCGGGAAATGTTGATATCGAGCGAACGTGCGCTGACGACGAGCGACTCGTCGAGCGAGAGGTTGACGGGCCGACGGGCAGAGGCAGGCGCATTTTTCATGTGCATAAACTATGCGCAAGATTTGCGACGGTCAAGGTCGACACTGTTTTCACGGTCTGGCCAATGCTAGCACGACAAAGCATTTGTTGGAGGGAAAGCGCGTGACTGCATGGCCCCAACTCGATTGGCCCGCGTGGCGCGAGACCGCGATCGCGTTGCAACTGCGCACGCAGATCATCGGCAAGGTACGGCTCGCGCTGACGCCGTGGCTCAATCATAGCTGGCATGTGCCGCTCTATCTATCGGCGCGGGGATTGACGACATCGGCGATTCCGGTGGGCGATCGCATCCTCCAGATCGATTTCGATTTGCTCGGCGACAAGGTCGTGCTGAGCGTGAGCGACGGTCAACTCGCAGAAATTCCACTTGCGCCGGGCAGCATCGCCGATTTCCACGCGAGCATCATGGCGGCGCTCGCCGGGTTCGGGATCGACTGTCGATATGATCCGAAGCCCAGCGAAATGCCAGATGCGCTCGCCTTTGCCGATGATCACGCGCACCGCCCCTATGATGTGGCGGCGGTGCGCGATTTCTGGCGGGTGCTGATCCGCGTCGCGCGCGCCTTCGGCGAGTTCCGCACCGGTTTCCTGGGCAAGGCGAGCCCGGTGCATTTCTTCTGGGGCAGCTTCGATCTCGCCGCGACGCGTTTTTCGGGTCGTTCGGCGCCGCGCCATCCCGGCGGATTTCCCGGGCTGCCCGATGCCGTCACCTGCGATGCGTATAGCCATGAGGAAGCATCGGTCGGGTTCTGGCCGGGGAGCGATGCCTGGCCGCACGCCGCGTTCTATGCCTATGCTTATCCTTCGCTGGCTGATTATCAGTCGGCCGCCGTCCAGCCAAGTGCCGCCTTCTGGCAGGCGGATTTGGGCGAATTCTTGCTGCCATACGAGGCCGTTCGCGCCGCGCCCGATGCCGATGCGGCGATCCTTGCCTTTTGCCAGTCGACCTATGATGCGGCGGCTGACCTTGGCGCATGGGACCGGCCCGCACTCGACTGTCCATTGGGGGTGCCGCGTCGCCCAAGGATCGTCTAGACTCGGGCACTGGAAACCGGATGTCGATCCAACGGGAGGCTGGCCATGGAATTTTTCACCGCCATCAATAAGGAACATGAGGCGTTCATCGCCAAACAGCCGGTATTTTTCGTCGCGACCGCCGCCGATGGCGCGCGCATCAACCTGAGCCCCAAGGGGATGGACGTGTTCCGCGTGCTCGGGCCAAACCGCGTCGCCTATCTTGATCTCGGCGGATCGGGCAACGAAACGCAGGCGCATCTCTCGGCCGACGGCCGCATCACGATCATGTTCTGCGCGTTCGACAATCCGGCGCTGATCATGCGGCTTTATGGCAAAGGCAGCTATACCGGGGTCGATGAACCGGCGTTCGAGCCGATGATGGCGCACTTTCCCCGGTTGCCGGGCATGCGCCAGATTTTCGTCGTCGATGTCGACAGCCTGCAGACGAGCTGTGGCTGGGCCGTCCCGCGCATGACGCTTCAGGCGCCACGAGAAACTCTGGTCAAATATCATGCCCAGCAAAAGCCCGAGGAACGGCTCGCCAAGATCGCCGATCGCAACAAGAGTATCGACGGTTTGCCTGTGCGCGTGCAGCAGACGATACCCGCCTGGGCCGATTGAGCGGGCACGGCTTCACCATGGCGCTTGTCGAACTCGGTCGTTTCAATCGTAACGAAGCCAATATCGTCATCGGCCGGCTCGATTCCGAAGGGATCGATGCAATCGCTTTCGATGGCGAATCGAGCATCGCCGATGGCAGCTATTTTTTCATCCCGGTGCGGGTGATGGTAGATGACGATGATCTCGCCGCGTCGCGCGCCATCGTGGCGCAAGCAGGCGGCTGAACTGCCCGATTTTTAGGCATTTGTTCGCAACTGCACAAAACTTTACCTTTGCGTAATCGTCAGCAGAAGCATTTGGCACCGAAACCCGCCAGTTTCGGGAACTGGCACGTGCTTTGCTGAAGGATCTCCAGGTCGTGATTTGCCTTGGGGGAAAGCAGCGTGAAACTCGTCATCGCGATTATCAAACCGTTCAAGCTCGATGAGGTTCGCGAGGCGCTGACCGCAATCGGCGTCGCCGGCATGACGGTGACCGAGGTAAAGGGATTTGGCCGCCAGAAGGGCCAGACCGAGATTTATCGCGGTGCCGAATACACCACGAACATGGTGCCCAAGGTAAAGCTCGAGATTGTCTGCGCGACCGATCTCGCGCCGCGCGTGATCGAGACGATCCAGGCCGCCGCGAACACCGGCGCGATCGGCGACGGCAAGATTTTCGTGCTCGATGTCAGCCAGGCCGTGCGCATCCGCACCGGCGAAACCGATCAGACCGCGCTGTGAGCGCCGCACCGGCACATAACCAGGCCGCAAAGGGGGCAATGATGAATCTCTCCAAAAAGGTCGCCGGCGCCGTCGGTTTCGGCGCTGCGCTGTTCGCTGCGGTCCCTGCCTGGGCGCAGGAAGCGGCTGCCGCCGCAGCACCCGCCGCGCCGTTCGTGCCGACAGCGGCAATGGTCAACAAGGGCGATACGACCTGGATGCTGATTTCATCGGCGCTGGTGCTGATGATGTCGGTGCCCGGGCTCGCGCTGTTTTACGGCGGGCTGGTGCGCACCAAGAACATGCTGAGCGTGTTGATGCAGGTGCTGATGATCGTGTCGATCGCGTCGCTCGTCTGGGTGTGCTGGGGCTATTCGATGGCGTTCACTGCCGGCTCGGGGGTGACGGCGCCATTTGTCGGCGGCTTTTCCAAGGTGATGCTGATGGGCGTCGATGCGTCGACCCTTGCTGCGACCTTTTCCAACGGCGTCTATCTGCCAGAATATGCGTTCGTCATTTTCCAGATGACCTTTGCCTGCATCACGCCTGCGTTGATCGTGGGGGCGTTTGCTGAACGCGTGAAATTCACGCCGCTGATGATCTTTGTCGTCGCCTGGCTCACATTGGTCTATTTCCCGATAGCGCACATGGTCTGGTATTGGGCGGGCCCCGATTTCCTGCCCGCCAATCCGACCGATACCGGCTATTTGTGGGGCAAGGGCGCGCTCGATTTCGCCGGGGGCACCGTCGTCCACATCAATGCGGGGATTGCCGGGCTGGTCGGCTGTCTGGTGATCGGTCCCCGGATCGGCTTCAACAAGGAGGCGATGCCGCCGCATTCGCTGACGATGACAATGATTGGCGCCTCGCTGCTGTGGGTCGGCTGGTTCGGCTTCAACGCCGGCTCCAATCTCGAGGCGAACGGCGTCACCACCGTCGCGTTCATCAATACCTATGTCGCAACGGCGGCGGCAGCGATCGCCTGGGCGGTGATCGAACAGATCGTCCACAAGAAGCCCTCGCTGCTCGGCGGCGCGACCGGCGCGGTGGCCGGGCTTGTCGCGATCACGCCGGCGTCGGGCTTTGCCGCACCGATGACGGCGATCGTGCTTGGTTTTGTCGCGTCGATCGTCTGCTTCTTCTTCGTCACGACAGTGAAGCGCGCGCTGAAATATGACGATTCGCTCGATGTGTTCGGCGTTCACTGCATCGGCGGGATCGTCGGCGCGCTGGGCACTGCCGTTTGCGCGGCCCCCTCGCTCGGCGGACAGGGCTATTTCGATTACACCGTGACGCCTGCCGGCTTCCACCCGGAGGCCTATGACATCACCGCGCAGTTGCTCGTTCAGCTTCAGGCCGTCGGCATCACCCTGGCGTGGTCGGGCGGCGTATCGTTGGTGCTGTTCGTGGTGCTGAAATACACGATCGGTCTGCGCCCCTCGGCCGAGGTCGAAAGCGAAGGCCTCGACATCGCCGAGCACGGCGAGCGCGCCTATAATTATTGACGAGATCGCGGGCGCCGGCTGCAGCCGGTGCCCGCCCAAGTGGTTCCTCCTGCGGACACCCTAAGGCCGGTGCGGCAACGCACCGGCCCTTTTTTTACGCGGGGCCAGCGACGGTGATCCTGTCCTACCGAAGGGCAGTGCAGAGCCGATCGACTTCCGGAATAAGCGTGACGGTGCCGGACGGCCCTTCCGCGAGGGGGCGCAGCGCAAGCAAAGCGGCCAGCATCCGGCCGGGCTCCTCAATCATCGGCAGGTGGCCCGAATTCTCGAACCAGCAGACCGACTTGCGCGGCGCCGAGAGCTTGGCGATCCAGTCGGCGGCGATGCTGGCAGGGGTTGTGCTGTCATGACGACCGAGCATGAAGATTACGGGCACGTCGAGGCGGTGCACCTTGGCAAAGGAGACGTCGGCAATCCGTGGCCACAGCGTGGTCACCGTAAAGACACTGCCCTTGCCCCAATCCTCGCGGTCGCGGGGCGCATAGAGCGGGGAAAGCTTCGTTGAATCGAAGTAGAAATTCGCATCGGGCCGCAGCCCCGCGAGCGAACCATAATTGTTCGCCCATTTCCGCCAGCCATCGGCCATTTCGATCGTGAAGGGGCCGGCATCGGGATAAGGACGGAGTGCGGTGATGGCGCGGATCGCTGCCTCGTCGCCGCGCTCGCGCGCAACTTGCACCGTGTGCGCCATGCCAACGCGTTCGTTTTCACGAACGTCGATCATCTGTCCCATGCCGATATAGGCGTGCAGCAAGTCCGGTCGCTTCTGCGCAACGGCCAAGCCGACGGCTGAACCAAAGCTGTGGCCAAGCACGAACAGCTTTTGTTTTCCCAGCCGCGCGCGCACCTGCTCGATGACCTCGATCGCATCGTCGCGGTAGCGCTCAAAGGTCAGGGTAGGCGCGATCCTGGCCGGATCGTTGAGGGAGAAGGATCGTCCTGCGCCGCGCTGATCCCATTGCACCACGGTGAAGAAGTCCTCCCAGGGATGCTGGAAACTCCACGCCATCGGCATTTCCACCGATCCCGGGCCACCATGAATATAGAGCAGGACAGGATTGCTCCTGTCGGCGCCGCGGATGTTGACCACCTGCTTGGTCCCGCCCACGTCGAGGATCAGCGTCTCGTCGATGCCGTTTGGCGTGACGATTTTCTGGATGTCGCCAATGATCGCGCGGGCTTTTTCGAAACCATCCTCCCCCGGGGCGGTAGCGGCCGGGGGCGCTGGCGTTGCCGATGGCTGCGCTGCTCCAGGTTGCGACCACAGCGCCGCCAGCGCACCGCCAAGCAGGAACCCACCCGGCACCAGCAGCACGGCAGCGGCAATCCCCACGCGGCTCCATAATTTTCTATCCATTCTGCGGCCTTACGCGATCAACCAAGGTCCGCCAGGATGAAATCGGCGCAGCGTTCGCCGATCATGATCGACGGCGCGTTGGTGTTGCCGGAAATGAGCTTGGGCATGATCGAGGCATCGGCGATGTACAGCCCTTCCACTCCACGCACCCGCAGCCGCGGATCGCAGACCGCGCCCTCGTCCGATCCCATCCGCGCGGTGCCGACGGGGTGATAGATGGTGTCGGCGCGCGCGCGGATCAGCCGATCGAGCGCGTCATCGTCGTCGAGGTCGATCGGGTTGCGGTCGCGCCCCTCATATTTGGTCATCGGCGGCGTTTCGAGGATGCGGTACATCGCCTTCACGCCCTTTTTCATGAGTGCGATGTCGCGCGGATCGGAGAGGAAAGCGGGATCGATCAAGGGCGCATCGTGCGGATCGATCGAGGCGAGCCGCACCGTCCCCTTGCTCTCGGGCCGAAGCACGCAGACGTGCCCAGAATAGCCATGCGCCGTCACTTTCGACCGGCCATGATCCTCGAGTGGGGCGATCACGAAATGCAGCTGGACATCGGGGCACGGCGCGCCTTCGTCCATCGTCAGGAACGCGCCGCCCTCCGCATAGGGGGTCGTCATCGCGCCCTCGCGCTTGCGGAACCACTGCAACAACGCACCCGCCGAATTGAGCGTGCCCTTCAGCGTCTGCCCCAGAAACTGCGTGTTCTTTGTTTCATAGGACGCGACATAATCGAGATGGTCCTGAAGATTTTCGCCGACATCGGGCCGGTGGACGCGTACCGCGATGCCCTGGTCGCGCAGATGCGGCGCCGGACCGATGCCCGATAGCATCAGCAATTGCGGCGTGCCGAACACCCCGCCCGCGAGGACAACCGCCCGCCTAGCCCGAACCTCGCGTGCCTCACCGTCCTGTTTATAGGCGACCCCCCAGGCGCGACCCTCATCGAACAGCACGCGCTCGACGGTCACGCCAGTGAGAATGTTCAGGTTTGCGCGGTTCTGTGCGGGTTCGAGATACGCGCGCGCCGCACTCCATCGTTCCCCACCCTTTTGCGTTACCTGATACAGCCCAATGCCGTCCTGCCGCTCGCCGTTGAAATCGTCGTTGCGCGGAATTTGCAGGCTCGCCCCCGCCTCGATGAAATCGAGGGTGCCGGGATTGGGCGATGTCTGGTTGCTGACCCATAAAGGCCCGTCGCCGCCGTGATAATCGTCGCTCCCGCGCACATTATGCTCGGCGCGTTTGAAATAGGGCAGCACCTCGTCATACGACCAGCCGGGGCAGCCCATCGCCGCCCAATTGTCGTAATCCCATTTGTTGCCGCGAATGTAGATCATCGCGTTGATCGCGGACGAGCCGCCTAGCCCCTTGCCGCGCGGCTGATAGCCCCGCCGGCCGCTCAGCCCCGCTTGTGGCACCGTTTCGAACTGCCAGTTGGTTTTCGGCGTCTGGAACGGGATGAAGCCGGGGATGCGGGTGCGAAACCCCGTATTGCGCCCGCCGGCCTCGAGCAGCACGACCTTGTATTTGCCGCCCTCGCTCAACCGGCTGGCGACCGCGCTTCCGCCCGATCCACCCCCGATGACGACGATATCGGCTTCTTCCAAAGTCATTCCCCTCGGGATTGCTGGCGCGCGCGCCAATGCGCCTTGATCGATTCGGACGTTTCGCGGGTGCCGTCATGGCTCCAGCCCGGCGGCATCGCGAGATAGCCGATCTTGGCACGCAGCCCCGGCGCTGCCCACACATCTTTCGCGATGCCGATCCATTCATGGAACGCCGCCCAGAGCAGGTTGAAGCTGCCGAGCTGGCGGACGATGCCATAACGCGGTGGATCATCGGCACGCTCGGGCTCGAACGTGCCGAACATCTTGTCCCAAATGATGAACACCCCGGCATAGTTGCTGTCGAGATAGCGCGGATTGGTCGCGTGGTGGACGCGGTGATGCGAGGGCGTGTTCATGACGCCCTCGAACCAGCGCGGCATCCGGTCGATCACCTCGGTGTGGATCCAGAATTGATAGATCAGGTTGATCCCCGCCACGAAGAACACGAGCGGCGGCGGAAAGCCCAGCAGGAACAGCGGCAGGCGGAACAGAAAGCCCAGGCTGATGAACCCCGTCCAGGTCTGACGAAGCGCCGTCGACAGGTTATAATGCTGGCTCGAATGGTGGATGACATGGCTCGCCCAGAACCAACGCACCCGGTGGGCCGACCGGTGAAAGGCGTAATAGGCCAGATCGTCGATCACGAAGGCGATGACGAACCAGTACCAGGCATAGCCGATGTCGAAGAGCCGGAATTGCCACACCCACACCGCAATCGCATAGGCCGCCCCGCCGACGATGACGCCGGCGATCGTGCTGCCCAGCCCCAGTGACAGCGACGTCAGCGTGTCGCGCGGTTCATAGCGGCTCTTGTCGCGCGCCCAGGCAAACAGCATTTCGGCAAGCACCAGCACGATGAAGCCGGGCACCGCATATTGGACGGGATCGGGCAGATGCACGGCTTATCAGACAAGCGACATCGGCGCGGACAGCGCCCGGGCGTCATCGGGGAACACACCGATCAGCGTGACGCTGCCGAACAATCGCTCGCCGGTGTCGATCGTGACGCCTTCTGCCACATCACGCAGCCGCAGCGGCGGCACCAGCCGGCGCGCGGCGACCTTTGCGCCGTGACGCTTGAGCACCGCGACGGTGCCGTTGCCGGCGACGAGTGCGGCGCCGCCATCCTTGCTGACGATCGCGCGTCTCGCGACGAAACCGGCGAGCATATCCTCGGCGATCCGGCAGGCATCATCGGCAGATGCGATCTTGCCCTCGCCGAGCCGCAACATCCGCGCGACGATCGCCAGCCCCAACACGCCGACGACCGAGATGATCAGCTGGGTAAGGCTCACGCGCCCGCCGCCAGTGCATCGAGCGTCGGGCGGATACCCGACAGATCATAGCCTGCCGAAGCTGCCTTTTCGCACAGCGTTTCAGGATCGGCGCCGCCCTTCGCCATTGCCAGCGCCCACAGATTGCACGAACGCGTGCCCGATCGGCAAAACGCCAGCACCGGGCCGCTCGCATCCGCCATCGCGGTCGTCATCGCATCGAGCTGCGGATGCGAAAAGCCCGCATGCCCTACCGGGATCGCCACATATGCCAGGCCCAATGTTTCCGCGACCACGCGGATCGCGTCGCCCTCCGGCTGCCCGCCTTCCTCGTCATCGGGGCGGTTGTTGATGATCGTCGTGAAGCCGGCGCGTGCCAGTTCCGTCACGTCGGCGGGCGTGATCTGCGGGGCGACCGATATCATATCATCGAGTGTGCGGATCATCATGCCTCCCGGATCACCGCCAGAAAGGCGTCACCGTAAGCCTCCATCTTGCGCGCGCCAATCCCCGTGATCTGGCCAAGCGCCGCGCGCGATGCAGGTTTCAGCGCGGCCATCTCCCGCAGCACCGAATCGTGGAAGATCACATAGGGCGGCACCTTGGCTTCGGTCGCAAGCTCTCGGCGTTTGGTGCGCAGTGCCTCAAACAGCGGATCGTGCGGCATATCGGCGGCGGGCGTCCGCTTGCGCCCGCCCGCTTTTTTTGCAGGCGGCGCGACGATCTCGACCGCCGCCTCCCCCTTCAACACCGCCCGCGCGTTGCTGCCAAGGCTCAGCCCGCCATGCTCGGTCGGGGTCAGCAGCCCGCGCGCCTGCAACGCCCGCGACAGGGGGCGGATAAGCGCGGCCTCGGCGGCGGAGACGATGCCGAACACACTCAGCCGGTCATGCCCCAGTTTCTCGACGCGTTCGTCGGTCGCCCCGGTGAGTACTTTTTCGAGATGGCCGACGCCGAAACTCTGGCCGGTGCGATAGACGGCGGACAGGAATTTGCGGGCGAGTTCGGTTGCGTCGATCAACTCGGGCCTGTTCAGGCAATTGTCGCAATTGCCGCAACTCTCGGGCGGGTCCTCGCCGAAATGGCGGAGCAGCACCGCACGCCTGCATCCCGGCGTCTCGACCAGCATCTGCAGCGCGTTCAGCCGGGTGCGCTCGCCTGCCTGCCGCTCGGGCTCGACTTCGGCGACGCGGCTCCATGCGCGCGCAAAATCCTCGGCACCCCAGAACAGGTGCGCAACCGAAGGATCACCGTCGCGGCCCGCACGGCCGGTTTCCTGATAATAAGCCTCGATCGATTTGGGCAATCCGGCATGCGCGACGAAGCGGACATCGGGCTTGTCGATTCCCATCCCGAACGCGATCGTCGCGCAGATCACCATGTCTTCCGAAGCCACGAAATCGCGCTGGTTCTTCGCCCGAACCGCAGGATCGAGCCCGGCATGATAGGCGCGGGTCGACCGCCCTGTGCCCGCGAGCTGTTCGGCCAGCCGCTCGGTGGCGGCACGACTCTGGGCATAGACGATCCCCGCCCCCGGCGTTTCGCGTACCAATTGCGCGATCTGGCGCGCGGTGTTGTCGCGCGGCGAGATGAGGTAGCGGATGTTGGGCCGATCGAACCCCGCAATGATCAGGCCGTCTGTCGGAATGCCGAGCTGATCGAGAATGTCGGCGCGGGTATGGGCGTCGGCGGTTGCGGTCAGCGCGAGCCGCGGGATGCTGCCGAATTCATCGAGCAGCGGGCGCAGCAACCGGTAATCGGGGCGAAAATCATGCCCCCATTCGCTCACGCAGTGCGCCTCGTCGATCGCGAACAGCGCCAGCGGCGCCTGCCGGAGCAGATTGCGGACCGAATCGTTGGAGGCCCGTTCGGGCGCGACATAAAGCAGATCGAGCACCCCTTTGCGAAACCGCGCGATCGTCTCTGCCTGGTTGGTGTCGACAGACGTCAAGGTGGCGGCACGAATGCCGATCGCATCGGCGGCGCGGAGCTGATCATGCATCAACGCGATCAGCGGGGACACGACGACGCAGGTGCCCTCGAGCACGACCGAGGGCAGCTGATAGCAGAGCGACTTGCCGGCGCCCGTCGGCATCACCGCCAGCGTGTTCTCGCCCGCCATCACTCGTGCGATGACATCGCCTTGTACGCCGCGAAAGTCGGGAAACCCAAAGGTCTTTTGTAGCGTGTCGAGGGTTGGGGGCATATGGGCTGCGCTACCGGGCAAGCCGCCATCACCGCAAGGGGCACGATCATCATGACCGCAAGCGACCGTGATCTGCTCACCAAAGTGCCGGCAGTCACTCTGGGCTTCTGGATCATCAAGATACTGGCGACGACCCTGGGGGAGACCGGGGGCGATACCGTATCGATGACGATGGGGATCGGCTATCTTGCCGGGACCGCGATCTTCCTCGCCGCGCTGATCATGCTCGTGACAGCGCAAATCATGGCGCGGCGATTTCATCCGCTGCTTTATTGGGCGACGATCATCGCCTCGACCACGGCGGGCACGACCCTGGCCGATTTCGCCGATCGATCGCTGGGGATCGGCTATGCGGGCGGTTCGCTGCTGTTGCTGGCGTGTGTTGTCGTGTCGCTGATCGTGTGGCGTGGGGTGACGGGGTCGATCTCGGTCGAGACGGTGCATTCGCCGCGCGCGGAAATCTTTTACTGGATCACGATCACCTTCTCACAGACGCTGGGCACTGCGCTCGGTGACTGGATCGCCGATGATACGCCGCTCGGCTATGAAGGTGGCGCCTTGTTGTTCGGGGCGGCACTTGGCGTGCTCGTTCTGGCCTATTATCGCACCGCAATTTCGCGCGTGGGCCTGTTCTGGGCGGCCTTCATCCTGACGCGCCCCCTTGGCGCCACGGTGGGCGACTATCTCGACAAGCCGGTGGCAGCCGGTGGTCTGGCGTTCAGCCGTCCGCTAGCAACGCTCGTGCTGGGCGTTGCGATCATCGCGCTCGTCCTCCTAATGCCGCAGCGCGCCGGCCAACAGCATGGAGCGACCACATGACAGGCCGTCTCGCCGGCAAGATCGCGCTCGTCACGGGTGCTGCGCGCGGCATCGGCGCGGCAATCGTGCGTGCGTTCGTCGCAGAAGGCGCGACGGTGTGGATCAGCGACATCGATGCGGAGGCAGGCACCGATCTGGCCAACGATATCGGCGGCCCGACGTGCTTTGTCTCGCTCGACGTTGGCGACGAAGCGGCGTGGGAGGCGGCCTTCGCTGCGCTGATGACGCGCGATGGGCGGCTCGATATCCTAGTCAACAACGCCGGCATTACCGGGTTTGAAGGGTCAGCCGGGCCGCACGACCCTGAAAATGCGAGCCTTGCCGATTGGCATGCCGTCCACCGTGTCAATCTCGACGGCACCTTTCTGGGGTGCCGCTATGCCATTCGGGCGATGCGGCCGCAGGGTACAGGCTCGATCATCAATATGTCGTCGCGGTCGGGGCTGGTCGGCATCCCGGGGGCGGCCGCCTATGCATCGTCAAAGGCGGCGGTGCGCAATCACAGCAAGTCGGTCGCTTTGTGGTGCGCGCAACAAGGGCTCGCAGTCCGCTGCAATTCGGTCCATCCCGCCGCGATACTGACGGGCATCTGGGAATCGATGCTGGGCGACGGCCCCGACCGAGCCGAGCGCATGGCGAGTTTTGTGAAGGATACCCCGCTCAGGCGCTTTGGCCTGCCCGAGGAAGTGGCGGCGATGGTGGTGTTTCTTGCTTCGGACGAGGCGACCTATGTGACGGGAAGCGAATTCGACATCGACGGCGGCTTGCTGGCGGGATCGGCGGCCTCGCCGGGCTAAACGGCCTTAGATTCGCCGCATCGCCGGGTTGAAATGAAGCCTTGGCCGATTCCTGGCCGCGGAGAGGCCGATTGTTGCGTTCATCAAGTCATTTGGCATCAAGTCATCTGCCATCAAGTCATCTGCGTCGGGCAATCGCAATCACCATTCTGGGCGCGTCCGCCGGTCTGATCGGTGGCGCAAAGCCTGCAACGGCGCCCTATGTCGTGCGCGGCGACGGCATCGTGCCCGTGGTCGTCGGCGGGGTCGCGGGGCGGATGCGGATCAATCCCTGGGCCCCCGCCGCGCCAACGCTGAACCCCGATTATGCCGCGCGTATCGGCCTTCGCGGCGGGATGTTCGGTTTTGCGGTGAAGGTCGGACCCGTAAAGGTCGGCGGCAAGACGAGTGTCACCCGGCTGCAATTCGGCCCCGCCAGCTTTCGCCGCCGCGTCGTCTGGTTCGATCGCCGCTATGATGCCGGCGCCGATGGAGCAGTCGGCCCGGGCGGGTTGCCCGTCGATGTCGTGCGCTTCGAATTGCGCCCGGCCCAACCCGGCGAACGCACGATTGCGGTGCCGCTCGATCAGGGGCCGTTTCGCCCGGCGGTGACCAAGGTCAATGTCGGCGGGCGCAGCATATCGGTGCTGTTCGATCCGCAGCATGCCCGAACGCTGGCGACCGCGGGGGCCGGCGCGGCGCTCGCGGCGGGGCTTGGCGGGCAGTTTTCAGGCGCGGCGGACAAGGCGGAGGTTGCCTTTGGCATCGACCGGCCGGTGCGGACGATGCGGCTCGCCCGCCCGTTGCAGATCGGGCCGCTGTCGTTCGGCTCGCTCGACGTGCGCATCGGCGACAATGGCTCGATAGCCGGCATTTCCGACGCCGATGCCGATCCTGAGGAGATCGTAGTGACGGCGCGGGGCGGCAACAGGCGGGACACACTGATCGTCGGGCGCGACGAACTGGCGCGGTGTTCGTCAATCGTGTTCGACAAGCCGGCCAAACAGATAAGGCTTACCTGCAGTTGAGCGATCCCGCGATTTAACCTGCTGTTACCCTCGATCGGCTAGCCTTGATGGGGAGTATCGGGGGCGCGGGGCATTGGGCGGCATCACACAGGCGATCATCGACGCCGCTGGTTGGCTCGGGGGTTTCTGGGTCAATCAGATCGGCGGCACCTTCCTGTCGCCAGGATCGACGATGGGCATCGCGGGGCTCGTCTGCACGCTGTTGCTTGCCGCATTTCTGGCGGTGCCACGGGGACGCGCGCGCATGCCGCGCCTCGCGGTGTGGCGGCGGGCGCTGTTACCGAACCGGCTGTGGCGCAGCGCATCGGGCCGGGCCGATATCGGCTGGTTCGCGTTCGGGATGCTCGGCTATGGCATCTTCTTCGGCTGGGCGGTGCTGTCGAGCCACGCTGTCGCCGTGGCACTTGCCCCGGGTATCGATGCGCTGTTCGGGCGGGCCCGCGCGGTCGCGGTGCCGCAATGGGTGGCCGCGCCGATGCTGACGATCGCTTTCTTCGTCACCTATGATTTCGCCTATTGGCTCGATCATTATCTCAGCCACAAGCTGCCCTTGCTGTGGCAGTTCCACCGCGTCCACCACGGCGCGCAGAGCCTGTCGCTGCTCACCAATTTCCGCGTTCACCCGGTCGATACGATCGTTTTCGCAACGATTACCGCGCTCGTGCTGGGGCTCGCCGAGACCCTTGCTGGGCGGCTCATCGGGCCTTCCGCGCATCCACTCACGGTCGGCGGCACCAACGCGCTCGTGATGCTCAGCGCGGTCGGGCTCACCCATTTGCAGCATTCGCATTTGTGGATCACCTTCGGGCCGCGATGGGGGCGCTGGCTGCTGGGGCCGGCGCATCATCAGGTCCATCATTCCGCCGATCGGCGGCATTATGATCGCAATTTCGGCAATGTGCTGACGCTTTGGGACCGGATGTTCGGCACTTTTTACATGCCGGCTTCCACTCGCGAGCGGCTGACCTTCGGGCTTGGGGCGGAGGAGCCTTCGCCGCATGGCTGGCGCAGCGCCGTGGCGCCGGTCGTCAACGCGGTTGCCACGCTCGCACCGTCCCGCACTGCCGAAGTGTCGACGCTCGCGCGCTGAACTATTCAGCTGCCAGCGCGCTTTCCTCGGCGCGTTCCTGCGCCTGGCGGTTCCACATCTCGGCATAGAGCCCGTTCTTGCGGAGCAGCGTGACATGGCTGCCGCGCTCGACGATTTCGCCCGCATCGAGCACGACGATCTCGTCGGCGTTGATCACGGTGGAGAGGCGGTGGGCGATGACGATCGTCGTGCGCCGCGCCGAAATCGCCTCCAGCGTGTCCTGGATTTCGCCCTCGGTGCGGCTGTCGAGCGCGCTGGTCGCCTCGTCGAGGATCAGGATCGGCGGGTTCTTCAGCAGGGTCCGTGCAATCGCCACGCGCTGCTTTTCGCCGCCCGATAGCTTCAGCCCGCGCTCCCCGACGCGCGCATCATAATGGCCGGGCTGGCGGGCAATGAAATCGGCGATCGCTGCACCGCGTGCGGCTTCCTCGATTTCGGTTTGCCCTGCGCCTTCCCGGCCATAGCCGATATTATAACCGATCGTGTCGTTGAACAGCACGGTATCCTGCGGCACGATGCCGATCGCCGCACGCAGCGAGGTCTGCTTCACGCGCGCGATATCCTGCCCGTCGATGGTGATCCTGCCGCCGGTGAGGTCGTAAAACCTGTATAGCAGCCGCGCGAGCGTAGACTTGCCGGCACCCGACGGCCCGACGACCGCCAGCGTGTGACCGGCGGGAATATCGAGATCGATGCCCTTCAGGATGCGGCGTGCCGGATCATAATCGAACACGACGTTTTCAAAGCGGACATGGCCCTCGCCCACCACCAGGTCGGGCGCGTCCTCGATATCGGTCACTTCGGCAGGCGCATCGATCAGATCGAACATCGCCGCCATGTCGATCACGCCTTGCCGTATCGTGCGATAGACCATGCCGAGCAGATCGAGCGGGCGGAATAATTGCGCGAGCAGCGTCGATACCAGCACGACATTGCCGGCGTTGAAGCGCCCCTGCGACCAACCCCAGACCACTAGGCCCATCCCGCCCGCCATCATCACATTGGTGATCAGCGATTGCCCGATATTGAGCCAGGCGAGCGAATTCTGGTTCTTGACCGCCGCCGTCGCGTAAGCCGCCATCGCCTTGTCGTAGCGCAGAGCCTCGCGCTCCTCGGCGCTGAAATATTTGACGGTCTCGAAATTCAGCAGCGAATCAACGGCATGCGCCACGGCGCCGGTGTCCAGATCGTTCATTTGCGCGCGCAGTGCATTGCGCCAATCGGTGACGATCCGGGTGAAGACGATATAGGCGACCACCATCACCAGCGTGCCGACGACGAGCCAGCCGCCAAAGGTCGATCCGAAGATCTGCAGCACCAGCACGAGCTCGAGCAGCGTCGGTGCGATGTTGAACAGCAGGAAATAGAGCATCGTATCGATGCTCTTGGTGCCGCGCTCGACGACCTTGGTGACGGCACCCGTGCGCCGTTCGAGGTGAAAGCGCAACGACAATTGGTGAAGGTGGCGAAACACCGTTGCGGCCAATCGCCGCGTCGCATCCTGGCCGACGCGCTCGAACACAGCATTGCGCAGATTGTCGAACAATACGGACCCGAAGCGGGCGCCGGCATAGCCGACCACCAGCGCCAAAATCAGCGCGCTCGTGCCGCGATCGCCTTTCGCCATGCCGTTGACGACGCCCTGAAGCGCGAACGGCGCGCCATAAACCTGAACCACTTTCGAGGCGAGCACGAGCATCAGCGCGATGATGATCCGCACCTTCAGTCCGGTTTCTCCCCGGGGCCACAAATAGGGCAGAAAGCGGCGCAGCATCGGCCACAAGGGCGGCTCGGCGCGATCGGTGGCAGAGGACGTGTCGGGCGGCATTCCCGCCCCATGTAGTGTGCGATCGGGGATAACGAAAGCATTGCCGTGGAACCGAGCCGTGGAACCCGGCGGCGCCTGATCCGTTAACCTTTGGACTGGGAGACGAGTTATGGGTCCGCTTTTTTTCGTAATGGCGATCATGGGCTGTGGTGATGGCAGCACCGCATGTGCAGAGGCGCGTGTCGAGCCCGTTCAGTATCGCTCGATTGCGGCGTGTCAGGCGGCGATGCCCCAGGCGTTGATGCGCAACAGCGATCTTTCCTTTCCCGTAATTAGCGCCACCTGCCGCAGCGGGGGTGGCATCAACATGGCCGATCGGCGGCTGGTCAAGCCGACGCCCAACGCCGGTTGATCTAGGCTCAGGACTCATTGATCACAACCAGAAGAGCACGGTTGCGGCGATGCAGATGGCGGACATGAAGGTGTGTGCGCATCGGTCGTAGCGGGTGTGGATGCGGCGCCAGTCCTTGAGTTTGCCGAACATGTTTTCG
>JBBRMV010000037.1:0-21648 GCA_038230675.1 Sphingomonadales bacterium
CCGATGCCGCCCTGCAACGCGCCCTGATGCGAGGCATCCGCCAACCGCGACAGCAGCCCGTTCATCGCCGGAAAGACGAGCGCCGATAACCCGCTGACGAGGAAGATCGCATAAGCCTGCCAGCCCTGCGTCACGAAAACATAGCCGAGAAACGCACCCGCGCCGCTGATCAGGCCGATCACGGCGGCCCGTCGCTCGCCCACCCGGGCGATGATCGGGCCTGTCAGAAACGACTGCACCACAGCCATTACCAGCCCGACGAATGCCAGCGACCAGCCGATTTGCGCCGCATCCCAGCCAAAGCGTGCCGCCGACCAGAACGACCAGGTGGCGGGATACACCATGCTCGCCAATTGCCACACGAACCAGGCGATCAGCAGCGGCGCGGCCTCGGCGCTTTTGAACAGCGGGCGAAACGAGCCGATCACGTTGGCGCTGCGCCAATCGAACGGGCGGCGGTTTTCGACGCTCAGCGATTCGGGCATCAGGAAGGTCATCGTCACGGCGTTGGCAAACGCCAGCAACGCAGCGGCGACGAACGGCGCGCGGGGGCCAAATCCCGCCAGCAGCCCCCCGATGGCGGGGCCGATGATGAAACCGATGCCGAACATCGCCCCCATCCAGCCGAATGCCTTCGCGCGCGCCTCGGGCGGGGTCGCGTCGGCGAGCGCGGCACTTGCCGGGCCGTAGATGGCGCCCGCCACTCCCGCGATCGCGCGCCCCAGAAACAACCATGCCAGGGTCGGCGCGACGGCCATCAGGGCATAATCGGCTGAAAAGGCGAGCATCGATGCGATCAGCACTGGTCGCCTGCCATAACGATCGCCGAGATTGCCGAGCACTGGTCCGGCAAAAAATTGGGTGAGCGCGTAGATGCCGAGCATGTATCCCGCGATCCGCGTCGCCGCATCGAGATCAACATGGCCAAGCCCGGTGATCAGTTCGGGCAGCACGGGGATGACGATGCCGAAGCCGATCGTGTCGATCAGCACCGCCGTCAGCACGATCGGCACGGTGCGATTTTCAAAACGCATTGAACAGCTACCCCCCCGTCGTCGATAGCCCGACACCGGCCCCACGGCCAGCGTCAGGCGGCAAATGGATCGTAGTTGCCGAACGACCAGACATTGCCTTCGAGATCGCGGGCACCGTAACCGCGGCCGCCATAATCATTGTCGGCGGGCGCCATGAAGATGTCTGCGCCGGCCGCGCGGGCAATGTCGGCATGGGCATCGACATCGTCGATCGTGACATACAGCGTTTGCGTGTTGCCACCCGCTTCGCGCACCGTGCGCAGCGGTGCCGCGCGCGCGAAATCGGACGGTGCGACGGAGGCAAGCATGATCATCTGGCCATGGAACAGCAGTTGTGCGTGGTGGATCAGGTCCACATTGTCGGCATCGGCATGGACCGCGTGCGTGCTGAAGCCGAAGGCGCGGCAGAGGAAATCGATCGCGCCGCGGGCATCATGATAGCGCAGGTTCGGGATGATGGCGGGGCGGACGGACATGGCTTTTCTCCTGTGATCGGCGCCGGTCTAAAGCCGTCCGCAAGGTAAGGCTTGAAGCTTTGCGCCGTCAGTCGCGCACCCCGCCCCCCGCCGGGATGAGCCTTGCGCGCAGCTCGCCGGGGGTCATTGCCGAGAATCGACCGACCTCCCGCGTCAGGTGCGCCTGATCGGCATAACCGACGGCGATTGCGGCGTCGGCCAGCGCAATCTGCGGCGCGGCCGCCAGCATTTTTGTAAAGCGTTCAAAACGGGCGAGGCCGGCAAAGCTGCGTGGCAGCAGGCCGGTCGCATCGCGAAAGCGGCGCGCGAGCCGCTTGCGGCTCCAGCCGATATCCTGCGCGATCCGCTCTACCCGCTCGCCGCGCGCAAGCAGCCTCGAGATATGCCGAATTTCCCGATCGTCGGCGGCAGCGTCGCCAGCGGCCTTCGTCGCCTGGGTCGCCAAAAAGTCATCGAGCAATGTCAGCCGCGTGTCGAGCGTCGTCGCATCGAGCAGTCGCGTGCCGAGCATGCGGGTCGATCCATCCGGCAAGTCGCCCATCGGGACCACCCGGTCCGCTATTTCGGCGAGCGGAATGCCCAGCAGCCGTGCCAGATTGGCGGGCGGGAGGTGGATGTGGATGCCCGCCATCGCGCCGGTCGATCGCGATAACGAGGTCGCCTGCGCCATGCCGCCGACAAAGCCTTCGCCGGCCGCAAGCCGGTGGGTTTGCCCGCGTGCATCGACGATTTCCAGCGTAGCGCCAAGATTGACGATGAACACGCCGGTCGTCGCTGCCAGTTCGCGCCGCGCCGTAAAGCTGCGGGTTTCCTCGGTCCACCAGCTATAGCGATCGACGATGCCGCGCAGCGGTGGCGCTGGCGATGCGTGGACAATTTCCCATCGGTCGTTGCCGTCGTCGTACGCTATCCGGGATGTGGGCCGCGTCATGCTGCTTCATCTATCAAGGCTAAAGGCGCGCGGATAGACCGTGCGGCGCGGTTTGCGCCTTTGATTACGCGGCGATCTGTGGCATCGCGGCCATACCCGATCTTCAGATTCGATCTTCAGGAGTGCAGATCATGGCCACCGCCGCCGAACTCGACAATCCAGCCACCTCGCTCGATGCTTTCCGTGCCGAGGTACGCGCATGGCTCGCCGATCATTTTCCGCCCGCGCTGAAGGGCAAGGACAACCCGATGGCCACGCTGGAGGGGCCAAGCGATCACAGCGCCGAAGAAACGGCCTGGATCAAGGCGATGGGCGACAAGGGCTGGGGCGTGCCGACCTGGCCGGCGCAATATGGCGGCGGCGGGCTCGACAAGGCGCAGGCGCGGGTGCTGCAGGAAGAAATGGGCCGTGCAGGGGCGTGGAACCCGATCGGCGGCATGGGCGTGATGATGTTCGGCCCGACGCTGCTCGAATATGGCAACGAGGCGCAGAAGCAGGAGCATATCCGTGCCATCGCCAAGGGCGAGGTCCGCTGGTGTCAGGGTTATTCGGAGCCCGGCGCGGGTTCCGATCTCGCGTCCCTGCAGATGTTTGCCGAGGACAAGGGCGACCATTATCTCGTCAACGGGCAAAAGACCTGGACGTCGGGCGGGCAGTGGGCCGACAAATGCTTCGCACTCGTCCGCACCGATAAGTCGAAGAAGCATGAGGGCATCAGCTTCCTGCTGATCGACATGACGTCGCCCGGGGTGGAGGTTCGCCCGATCCGGATGATTTCGGGCCAGTCGCCCTTTTGCGAAACCTTCTTCACCGATGTGAAGGTCCCCAAGGAAAATCTCGTCGGGCGCGAGGGCGAGGGCTGGACGATCGGCAAGCGCCTGCTCCAGCACGAGCGACAGAATCTGTCGGGCGGTGGATCGAGCGCGGGGCGGCTGTTCGCTGGTAAGCCGCTCGGGCAACTCGCCAAGGAATATCGCGGCGCCAATGACGACGGCAAGGTTTCCGACGCTGATCTGCGGATGCGCATCGTCCGCCACGAGATGGACCAGCGCGCCTTCATGCTGACGCTGCGCCGTGCTGCACTTGAATCGAAGTCCAATCAGGGGCCGTCGGCGGCGACATCGATCATGAAGAATGTCGGCGCGCGGCTGACACAGGACCGCGCCGAACTCGCGATCGAGATCATGGGCATGGCCGGGCTCGGCTGGGAAGGCGAGGGCTTCAGCGAGGCCGAACTGACGCAGACGCGCACCTGGCTCTGGGGCAAGGCCGTGTCGATCTATGGCGGCTCGACCGAAATCCAGAACAACGTGATCGCCAAGCGCATCCTGGGGATGCTCGACCACCAATAGCAACGAATCCGTTGTCCCGGCGAAGGCCGGGGTCTCATGGCGGGGGCGGGCATCTCGCCGCCGCACGAGATACCGGCTTTCGCCGGCATGACGGGTTTAAGGGCCCATTTGAGGCAGAGGAAATTTCGACATGGCCGTGCTCAACGAAGAACAGACGATCCTGCGCGACATGGCGCGCGAATGGGCCGACAATGAATCGCCCGTCAGCGCGTTTCGCGCGATGCGTGATGCGGCGCCCGCGCAGCGATATGATGCCGATGCGTGGCGACGAATGGCCGAAATGGGCCTTGCCGGCATCGTCATCCCCGAAGAATTTGGCGGGACGGCGTTCGGCTATCTGTCGCTTGGGCTGGTGCTCGAACAACTCGGCCGCAATCTTGCTGCGTCCCCGCTCGCCGCGACGGCGGCTGCCGGGACCGCGATCGTCCTCGGCGGCACAGAGGCGCAAAAGAGCGCCTGGCTGCCGCGGATCGCCACGGGTGAAGTCGTTGCCGCGCTCGCGGTGGATGAGGGCCCCATTCACGATCCGTCGAAAATCGCGACCGCCGTGACCGACGGCAAGCTGACCGGCGTGAAGGCATTCGTCGCAGAAGGCGACAGCGTCAGCCTGTTCGTGGTGGCTGCCACCGACGGCCTTTACCTCGTCGCGGGCGATGCTGCTGGCGTCTCGCGATCGACGCGGGCGATGGCCGATGCGCGCAGCCATGCCGAAATCAGCTTCGACGGCGCTGTTGCCGAAAAGCTGGGCGATTCAAAACTCACCTCGGCGGTGATCGATCGTGCAGCGGCGGCGACCTGCGCGGAAATGCTGGGGCTCGCGGTTCAGGCATTCGAGACGACCAACGATTATCTGAAGACGCGAGTCCAGTTCGGCCAGCAACTTTCCACTTTTCAGGCATTGCAGCACCGGATGGCCAAGATGTTCACCGAAATCGAGCTGATGCGGTCGGCGGTCGAGGGCGCGCTGGAGGCGATCGATGCCAACCGATCGGATATCGATCAGGCGGTGACGCTCGCCAAGAGCGTGTCGGGCGATACGCTTAAGCTCGTCAGCCGCGAAATGGTGCAACTCCATGGCGGCATCGGCATGACCGATGATTATGATGCGGGCTTCTACCTCAAGCGCGCCGCCGTGCTCGATGCGATGTGGGGCAATGCCGCCTATCACCGCGAACGATTTGCGCGCCTGAACGGGTATTGACGCGCCCTTAGCGGGCAACGGTGGTTTCCCTTACGGACTTCGTTTGCCGCATTTTCGTGCCTGATCGCGTTTAGAAAGCGCGTTCCGGCGCGATTGCAATGTTTCAAAACTATGACTTTTGGGCAACAGCGCCAGAAAAGGTGGTGGTTTGCAACCATTGTTTCGCTTGACGAGCAGGGGGGTGACTTCGCTATTAGAGGTTACGGTACGGGATCCGAAAGTGACCCGATCGCATGGGAGAGAGAGATGCTGAAGATTAAGCTGCTGTCGGCGTGCGCCGGTTCGGTTGTAGCCCTTGGCCTGGCAATGCCGGCCTCTGCTCAGGTCAGCACAGCGCCTGCCCAATCGGCGAGCGACGATAACCAGTCTGCTCCCGACATCGTCGTCACGGGATCGCTGATCCGCGGCACGCCCGAGGATGCGGCGCTGCCTGTGGATGTCATCTCGGGTGACGAGCTTGCACGGCAGGGCAGCCCTTCGGCGCTCGATCTCCTCAAGAATTTGCCGACGTCCAATGGCGTTATCGGCGATGCGAACCAGTTCGATTCGCGTGCGCAGGGTTCAGAAGGCGTGGCCAGCGTCAATCTGCGCGGCCTTGGCCCGCAGCGCACGCTGGTGCTGCTCAACGGCAAGCGTGTCGTTCAGGCCGGCACCGGGGTGCCCGTCGTCGACATCAACCTGCTGCCGCAAAGCGCGATTGGCCGCATCGAAATCCTGAAGGACGGCGCGGCTGCCACCTATGGCTCCGATGCTGTTGCTGGCGTGGTCAATTTCATCACCCGTTCCGATCAGCAGGGTTTCCTGGCATCGGGTGATTACCGTTATATTCCAGGCTCGAAGGGCAATGATTACACAGGCGCGATCAGTTTTGGCCATCACAAAGACGGCTTCCAGTTCCTGGCCTCGATCGGATATCAGCACCGCTCGCAATTGCCGACGGTAGAACGCGATTTTACCGTTCAGCCTTATCAGAACAATCCGCAGGGCGGGTATACCGGCGGCGGCAATCCCGGCAATTTCGGTTTCGGCGGCACCACCAATTTCGTTCGCGATCTCGGCTGTGCGGCGCTTGGCGGCTTCCGCAGCCTGACAGGCTCGACCACCGATCGCTGTTTCACCAATTTTGGCCAGTTCGACAACCTCGTCGAGCCCGAGGATCGCTATCAGGCTTATCTTGAAACCAAGATCGATCTGACGAGCAATCTGCAATTCAGTGCGAGCGCGCTTTATGCATCGTCATCCACCCGGATCACGACATCGCCAAGCTATCTGCCGACACTGCCACCTTCGGGCTATGCCGCATCGCCGCTGACAACGGTCCCTGCCGGGGGCAATCTGTCACTTGCACAAGCAGGCGGCGCCGGTGTGTTCGCGGTGCCGACCTATGCGCCGGCACTGCGCGATTATTGCACGCTCTACGGTGCGGCGTCGGGCTGCGTTGTCTCTGCAACGGGTGCGCCGCTGGCACCGGCGCTTGCTTTCCCCGTGCTGTTTCGGCCTTTCCTGCTGGGGGGCAACCCGCTGTTCCAGGATGCCAAAAATCCACGCGGTTCGGCATTCAGCCAGCGCCAGTCGGAATCGACGCGCTTCACCGCCGGCCTGCAATGGTCGATCAACAGCAAGCTGACGCTTGATACCAACTTCACTTACTCAGAATATAATCGCGGGATCGAGGGTACAGACACCTTCGGCGATCTGTTGCAAAACGCGCTCGCCGGCTTTGGCGGGCCGAACTGCGCCTATGCGTCGGCTGCATCGCGCGCCGGCCTAACCCAAGCGCAGCTGGCCGCGCTTGCCGGCACCAATGGCTGCACGTATTTCAACCCGTTCTCGACGGCGGCGGCTGGCAACCCTGCCACCGGCGTTGCCAACCCGACCTACGCTGCAACCCGCAGCCCGGCGGGCTTCAGCCTCACCCCTGGCGCTGGCTTGGTCAACGACCTTTCCACGATCGACAATTTCTTCCGCACGACACGCAGCGACACCAACACGCAATTGCTGGTCGGCGATGTCGTGTTGAGCGGCCAGTCGGGCCTTCGCTTGCCGGGCGGCGAAGTATCGTTCGCGGTTGGCGCGCAATATCGCGCGAACAAATATTCGATCACCTACAACGCTGACGCTGATCTTTCCGTCAATCCCTGTCCGGGGTCGCCGCTGGCGCCCGGCGCAATCTGCGCGCAGCAAACAGGCGCGCTCGGCTTTTTGGGCACCAACCTTGGCCGCACCGTTTCGAGCAGCATCTATGCGTTCTTCGGCGAACTGCAGGCGCCGATTTTCGATAGCCTGAACGCCCAATTCTCGGCCCGGTATGAAAATTACGGCGGCCAGGTCGGCTCGACGTTCAACCCGCAGGGCCGTTTGCGTTGGCAGGCCACCCCGTGGCTGGCAGTGCGTGGCGGTGCCGGCACTACCTTCCGCGGACCACCAGCTGAAAATCTCGCCGGTCAGGTGACGTCGCTTCAGGTGATCGGCAGCTCGTTCCGGGCAATCGATATCCAGGGTAACGCCAATCTCTCACCCGAAACGGCGACCACCTATGGCGGCGGCGCGATCGTCAACTTCGGCGGCTTCAACGCCAGCATCGATTATTTCCGTTACGAACTGAACGGGCCGATCGAAGCGGAGCCGGTGAGCGGCATCGTCAACGCGCTGTTCGGCGCGTCAGGAACGCAGAATTGCGGTGTCGCGGCCTTTGCGGCCCTGCAATCGCGGTTCACCTTCACGGGCGCTGGTTGCGGCATCGGCAACGTGCAGCGCCTGCGCACCAATCTCGTCAACAGCGCAAACGTGACAACATCGGGTCTCGATTTCCAGGCGCAGTATAAATTCGCGCTGGGCACTGCCGATCTCACCGTTGGCGGCACGGGCACCTATGTCATCAATTACCAGACGCGCGACGTGCTGGTCGAGGGGATCAACGTGCAGCCGGCCTTCGATGCCGTCGGCAAGCTCAACTATCAGACGACGGCCTATCCACTGCCGCCGCTTAAGGGCAATGTGTATCTGCAGGGCGATCTGGGCATCCAAAGCGCGCGTATCCAGGCGAATTATATCGATGGTTACACCGATCAGCGAACGGCGGCGATCTTTGGGCCAAACACCGGCGCGCTAGCAGGGGCATCGGTGACCGGCGGTCAGAATGTTACCTCGTTCACGACGCTGGATTTCACTTATCGTCTCGCCTTCAAGACGGGCACCACGGTGTCGTTGTCGGTGCTCAACTTCCTCGATCAGCGTCCGCCATTCGCGCGGCTTGATTTCAACTATGATCCGTTCACGGCATCGCCGCTGGGATTGAACGCGAAGTTCGGCATTTCGCAGAAATTCTGACGGTGACGATGACCGCCTGATTGCCCCGCCGCCCGGGTTATTGCCGGGCGGCGGTTTTTTTGTTTCTGCGTTGAGCCGAGGTCTCCCGATGGCAACTACCGCCCTCCCAATCGAGACGGCTGACGAGCGCGCGATCCGGCGGCGCAGCCTGACGCTTGCGCTGCTGACGATCGTTTATTTCTTCAGCTTCATGGATCGATATATTCTGACGATCCTGCTTGAGCTGATCAAAAAGGACCTCGGGCTCAACGATACGCAACTCGGCCTGCTCCAGGGGTTCGCCTTCGCGCTCCTTTACGCGACGCTCGGCATCCCGGTCGCGTGGCTTGCCGATCAGCGCAATCGCCGCAACATCATCGCCATTTCATTGACGATCTGGAGCGCGATGACGGCGCTGTCTGGCCTGGCGCAGAACTTTGTCCAGCTCCTCATCTTTCGCGTCGGCGTCGGCATCGGCGAAGCGGGGTCGAGCCCGCCCAGCCATTCGATGATTGCCGATCTGTATCCACCCGAGAAGCGATCGAGCGCGATGGCGATCTACGCGACCGGCGTCGTCCTTGGCGGTGGTTTCGGGACGATGATCGGTGGAGCGATTGCAGCAGCGTTTGGCTGGCGATGGGCGCTGGCTGCGGTCGGCATTCCCGGTATTGTCCTGGCGATCATCGTCCGCCTGTTTGTCGTCGAGCCCCGGCGAGGATTGTCCGATCCCGTCGATACGCCCAAAATCCACGATCAACCGACAATCGCCGAGGGTTTTCGCACCATGCTGGCAAACCCGATCGCGGTGCATCTGGTAATGGCGATCACCGTCACATCGCTGGTTGGCTATGCGCTCGCCTCGTTCCTGCCGTCGCTCAGCCAGCGATCCTTTGGCCTGTCGCTGCTGACAATCGCGCTCAAACTCGCGCCGGCAATTGCTATTGTCGGGGCGATTGCGGGCATTGGCGGGGGGCGCCTGGCCGATCGGTTGGGTATGCGACATGGCCGGCACGCGCAAATGTGGATGGTCGCGGTCTTCAAGGCCATCGCATTGCCGCTGGCGTGCTTGTTCTACCTGTCGAGCGACTTCACGCTGGGATTTACAGCGCTCATCATCTCCTACTTCTTCTCGTCGAGCTATCTGGGGCCGACCTTTGCGCTTATCCAGGATCAGGCGCCGCTGAAGATGCGGGCGGTGTGGGCGGCGATCACCCTGCTGGTCATCAATCTTATCGGGCTTGGCATTGGCCCGACGGCGGTCGGGGTGATCAGCGACATGCTCAAGCCAAGTCTTGGCGATGAATCGCTGCGCTATGCGATGTTGTCGATCGAATTGGTCACGCCGTGGGCGATCTTTCACTATTGGCGTGCCGGTGTGTTGTTGAAGCGACAGCAGGAATTGGGCGCCGTGGTTGGTTGACTAGCCGCCCACAGGCACGTCGCTCACCTTCGGATGTGGATCGCCCGGCCCACGGGCGGCGTAATACAACGCCACGGCATCGATTTCCCGGTCGGTCAGGCGGTGGGCGGCCCGGCGCATTGCGTTGCCGGGTTCATAGCCACGCACACCCGAGCGGAATAGCCGCAGCTGATCGGCGATATAATTGGGGAATTGCCCGTCGATCGCGGAAAACCCCTTGGCTGATGCGCCCTGCTGGCCGTGGCAACTGGCACAGGCGCCAATGCCGCGACTTGCGTCGCCCGCCGTAGCGACCCGCTGGCCAAGGGTGAGCATGGCGGGTGCTGCTGAAATCGCCTGCGACTGACGCTTTGGCTGGGTTGCATAATAGCGCGCGAGCATGTCGATTTGCGCGTCAGAAAGCTGGACCGCGATTGTCTGCATAAAGCCGCTGTGGCGGATTCCGGCGCGAAACCCGATCAGCGCATTGCGGATATACTCTTCGTTCAGCAGCGCGATATTGGGGAAGGCGCCCGTCGTCTGACCCGCGCCATCGATTCCATGACATCCAACGCAACTCGCGGCAACCGAGCCGCTCAAGCCCAGATCGTCGAAGCCGGTTGCAGGGGCTGCGTAAAGATAGCTTTGCGCCGGTGGCGCGTCGTCGTTGGGCAACTTGTAGCGACTGGCGACGGATTGCTGATCGGTCGGCCCGGCAGGGCCCGCTGCGCGCTGTGCCGGATTGCCATAAGCCATCAGTCGATATTGAGCTGGCGACAATTTT
Organism: Sphingomonadales bacterium; assembly: GCA_038230675.1. Classification (GTDB taxonomy): domain Bacteria; phylum Pseudomonadota; class Alphaproteobacteria; order Sphingomonadales; family Sphingomonadaceae; genus Sphingomonas. Next base: position 10,487 of record JBBRMV010000037.1, read on the forward strand.
GGCATCGCCTTCAGAAACGAAACAATCGACCAGACCTCGTCGTCGCGATCCTGGACAGGCCACGACGGCATGGCGCTGTATTTCACGCCATGCTTGACGATCCAGAACAGTTCGCGCGGAGAAAAATCTGCGATCTCGTTCGGCAGATATTGCGGGCGCGGACGCATCGACAGCGCGACCGGGTTCTGGCCGAGTCCCGGGCCGCTATGGCAGCGCGCGCAGACCCGGCCATAATATCCGGCGCCCTTAGCGACCTGACTGGGTGACCCGAATTCCTTGGGAATGTCGATATTGGCGGAATGGTGCGCGGTAGAACGACGAAAGACGGTGTGGAGGATGGCAGCCCAACCCGCCGGATGCGGCACCGACGCCGACAGATCGAGCCAACCCGCCGAAATCACCAACACGGCCAGCAGCAACGCGGCCACGCCCGCCGCAATTAGTGGACCAAGCCACTGCATCATGCGCTGCGGAAACAACATCGCCAGAATCGATTGCGTCAAGGCCGCCTCCGCTGATTCGCCGATGCAACAAAATCGCGAGAGGAGCAGAATGGTTCCGGCTGATCGCTACGATGGGCGGAGAAGGCTGACGTGCGTTAAACCGTCAGCGCGCGGTCGTCGAACAGCCCAAAACACAACGTGGACGCATAAAAGGCGATGGCGCGATCGCGCGGCATCGTGCCCGCCCATTTGCGCATGTCGAAGGCGGCGTTCTGAAGCGCCATCAGCGTCTGCGATGCGATCAGCGGATCGATCATGCGTACCGATCCCTCCGCAATGCCGTCACTCATCATCCCGGCATAGCGCCGCGCGATCCGGTTCGAACGGCGAACCATTTCGTTGCGAACCATCCCCGGCAGGCCGCTGAGCGCGGTCGTACGCATCAGCGGTCCGCGCTCCGAAAACTGGATGTCGAGCAGCGTGGCGATCGTGCTGGACAATCGGTGCCAGCTGTTGCCGGGCTCGTCGTCTGCCAGCCGCTGCGCATCGGCGATGGCATCGAGGCTGCGCTTGTAGCAAGCGATGACGAGATCGTCCTTCGCATCGAGATGATGGTAAAAGCTACCCTTGGTGACATTCAGCTCGGAGGCGATTTTCTGCACCGATGCGCCGCGATAGCCGAGTTCGTTGATCAGCCGCGTTGCCGCCAGCAAAAAGGCTTCGCGCCCCGGATCGGCAAGATCCTGATCGAGATCGATGCGGGCGGGCGCCCATTGTTGCCCTTCGGCAGCGATTCCCTCGGCAAAGATCGCCATCAATCGTTGTTCGACGCGCGGATATTGATCGAGCTCGTATCGCTGCAGCCACACCGGCAGCCAAAAGGTATTTTCCAGCAACACATGCGCGCGCGCGCCGAACAGATCGGTTTCGGCGCGGCTTTCGCCCGGCCCCCACAGGCTGCGGGTACGGCGGAATACCTCGCGCCACCCGGTCATCAGCCGGCCGCGCATCGGCTCTTCCATGGCACGCAGATCGGACAGCACGGCAAAGGACGTCGCCTCGCCCCGCGTTATCGCCGCCAGCCTGGCCATGTTGAGCGAGAGATAGCGGGCGACGCGTGCGCGCGGCGTTGCCTCTTGATGCGCCTCGTCGAGCATCGCCTGAAGCTGTTCCAACGTATATTCGAAACACGCCGCCGCCAGGTCTTCCTTGCGCTTGAAATAATAGGTCACGCTCGTCGTGTTCAGGCCGACCCGGCGCGCCACATCGGCGAATGTCATTCCCTTCGCGCTCTGTTCGTTGATCGCTTGCGCCGCCGCTGCGAGGATCGCGTCGCGCTTCGCCCGGAAACGCTTGGTGTTTCCGTCAACCGGCCCGGCAACTGCCCCTACAGCTTCCATTGCCCGAGCTTAACAGCATCTTTTCGAAGAAACAGTCCTTTTTGGCGCGGATTGGCACTTCACCGATGCGCTACGGAAAATCGGGTCGATGCGTGTTCGGGGCGGGTTTACCGAAAACGCGGTACGGTCTAAGCGAGGCTCAAACACGCTCTTGGGAAGGATGCGACATGGACTTCACGCTCAGCGAACGCGAAACCTATTTTCGGGACCGTGTGAAGGGGTTCATCGATCAGAACATCCGCCCCAGGAACGCGATCTACGAACAGCAGAGCCACGAGGGCGAGCGCTGGAAGGTCATTCCCGTCATCGAGGAGATGAAGGCGAAGGCCAAGGAGGCGGGCCTGTGGAATTTCTTCATGCCGCCGCATTCGGGCCAGAGCCATGTCGATGACAGTTTCGAGTTCGAAGGCACGCAGCTCACCAATCTCGAATATGCATTGTGCGCCGAGGAGATGGGCAAGATCGGCTGGGCATCTGAATGCTTCAATTGTTCAGCGCCCGATACCGGCAACATGGAAGTGTTCCACCGCTACGGCACGCGCGAGCAGAAGGAGCGCTGGCTGAAGCCGCTGATGAACGGTGAAATCCGCTCCGCTTTCCTGATGACCGAGCCCGCCGTCGCCTCGTCCGATGCGACCAACATCGAGACGTCGATGGTCCGCGACGGCGATGACTATGTGATCAACGGCACCAAATGGTGGTCATCGGGCGTCGGCGATCCGCGCTGCAAGATCGCGATCGTGATGGGCAAGACCAACCCCGAAGGATCGCGCCACAGCCAGCAGAGCCAGGTACTGGTGCCGATGGATACGCCGGGCGTGACGATCAAACGGATGCTTAGCGTTTATGGCTATGACCACGCGCCGCACGGCCACGGCGAGGTCGAGCTGAAGGATGTGCGCGTGCCGGTCGAAAACGTCCTGCTCGGCGAAGGGCGCGGCTTTGAGATCGCGCAGGGGCGGCTTGGGCCGGGCCGCATCCACCATTGCATGCGCACGATCGGTGTCGCGGAGGTCGCGATCGAGGCGATGGCCAAGCGGCTGTTGACCCGCGTCGCCTTTGGCAAGCGCATCGCCGATCATTCGATCTGGGAACAGCGCATCGCCAAGGCGCGGATCGACATCGAGATGACCCGCCTGCTGTGCCTGAAAGCCGCCGACATGATGGACAAGGCCGGCAACAAGAGCGCGCAACAGGAAATCGCGATGATCAAGGTGGCAGCGCCCAACATGGCGCTGTCGATCCTCGACGATGCCATTCAGGCGCATGGCGGCGGCGGCGTGTCGGACGATTTTCACCTGGCGCACGCCTGGGCAGCGATGCGGACGCTGCGGTTCGCCGATGGTCCCGATGAGGTGCACAACCGTGCCATTGCCCGCAACGAATTCGGCAAATATGCCGATTTGCCGGCATCGGTTGCGGCGAAGGAAATGGTGCGGCGGTGATCTAAGCCCTCTCCCCATCGGGGAGGGGTTGGGAGAGGGGCCGGGCCAGGCGGGACGCTGAGTGAGACTCACTGCCCCTCTCCCCGGCCCACTCCCCTGAAGGGGAGAGGGAGTTTCAGTGAAAGCAGCCGTTCTTTACGAACCCAAGACCGAGCTGGTGATCGAGGATATCGCGGTCGCCAAGCCTGGCCCGCGCGAGGTACTGATCCGCACCGTCGCGTGCGGGGTATGCCGATCGGACCTGCACTTCGTCGATGGCAGCTTCCCGCATCCGATGCCGACCGTGCCGGGGCATGAGGCGGCCGGGATCATCGAGGCCGTCGGCAGCGACGTCGCGCGGCTGAAGGTGGGCGATCACGTCATTACCTTTTTCACCGTGTTCTGCGGCAGTTGCGAGATGTGCGTGACCGGGCGCCCGTCGCTGTGCGTCGATCCGTCGACACGGCGCGGCAAGGACGAGCCATCACGGATCAGCCTGGCCGACGGCACGCCGCTTGCCCCCTTTCTCAATCTGTCGGCCTTTGCCGAAATGATGCTGGTGCACGAAAATGCCTGCGTCGCCATCTCGAAGGACATGCCGCTCGACCGGGCGGCGTTGCTCGGTTGCGCGGTCATCACCGGCGCGGGGTCCATTTTCAACGATAGCCGGTTGCGCAGTGGCGAAACGGTCGCCGTCATCGGCTGCGGCGGGATCGGCCTGTCGGCGATCAATGCCGCCAAGATCGCGGGCGCCAGCACGATCATCGCGATCGACCCGGTGGCCGACAAGCGCGCACTGGCCGAGCGGCTTGGCGCGACCCACGGCTTTTCGCCCGACGAGCCCGATCTTGCGAAGAAGATCGTCGGGCTGACGGGCGGCGGCGTTGATTATGCGATTGAAGCCGTTGGGCGCCCGGCCACCGCCGAGCTCGCCTGGGCGCTGCTGAAGCGCGGCGGCACCGCGACGATCCTCGGCATGATCGCGCCGGGCAACATGGTCAGCCTGCCCGGCCCGAGTTTCCTCACTGGCAAGAAGCTGCAAGGATCGCTGCTTGGATCGACGCGTTTCCCGATCGACATGCCAAGGCTCGTCCAGCTTTATCTCGACGGCAAGCTCGATCTCGACAGCATGGTTGCCGAACGGATCACGCTCGATGGCGTGAACGGCGCGCTTCAGGCCCTGCGAACGGGGGACACGGTGCGCTCCGTGATCGAATTCGCATGACCGGCGCTGCGGAAACCGCTGATGCGACGATGGTCGGCACGGTGCCGGTGCCTGCCGACGACCCGATCGATGTCGCCGCGCTCGAACGGTGGATGACGCGGCAGATGACGGGTTTTGCCGGACCGATCGCGCTCGCAAAATTCAAGGGCGGCCAGTCCAATCCCACCTACCGCGTCGATACGCCGGGCAAAAGCTATGTCCTGCGCCGCCAGCCCTTCGGCAAGCTGCTGCCCTCGGCGCATGCGGTCGACCGCGAATATCGGTTGATCGCGGGACTGCACCCGACCGGTTTTCCGGTGCCGAAGCCCTATTTCGGGCTGTGCGCCGACGACAGCGTCATCGGATCGATGTTCTACCTGATGGAGCTGGTGGAGGGCCGCAACTTTTGGGACGGCGCGCTGCCGAGCCTCACGCCGCCTGAGCGCACGGCGATTTATAATGCGATGTGCGATACGCTCGCACAGCTGCACAACACCGATCATATCGCAGCGGGCCTGGGCGATTATGGCAGGCCCGGCAATTACTTCGAGCGCCAGATCGCGCGCTGGACCAAGCAATATCGCGCGTCCGAGACTGAGCACATGCCCGACGTCGAGGCCCTGATCGAATGGCTGCCCGCTACCTTGCCGCAGCAGGACCGGGTGTCGATCGTCCATGGCGACTACCGGATCGACAACATGATCTTCCATGCCAGCGAAGCGCGGGTGATCGCGGTGCTCGATTGGGAGCTGTCGACGCTCGGCGATCCGCTGGCGGATTTCAGCTATTTCCTGATGAATTGGGTGACACAGCCTGAGGGGCGCTCGGGCGTGATGGGACTGGCCGGGCCGGACACGGGCATACCGACGATCGAGGACATGGTCGCGCGCTATTGCGCCGCCACGGGCCGGGACGGCGTTCCGCAGCTCGACTGGTATTTCGCCTACAATCTGTTCCGGCTGACGGGCATCGTCCAGGGCATCAAGAAACGCATCGTCGATGGCACGGCATCGAGCGCGCAAGCGGCGAAGTCGGCCGAGCGTGTAGGGCCGCTGGCGACTGCGGCATGGGCCTTTGCGAAGAAGGCGGGGGCGTGATTCCCCTTCCGCTTGCGGGAAGGGTTAGGGATGGGTCCTCTGCACCATTCGGAGATCTAAGCTTGCAACGGCGAGGCCCACCGGCCGCTCCCGCAAGCGGGAGGGGAAAGAAATGAGCCAGTTCGATCTGTCGGGTAAGGTCGCGATCATCACCGGCTCCTCACGCGGGATCGGCAAGGCGAGCGCATGGGAAATGGCCGAACACGGCGCAAAGGTCGTCATCTCCAGCCGCAAGCAGGATGCGTGCGACGTGGTCGCCGCCGAAATCAACGGCACGTTCGGCGAGGGCACGGCGATCGCGGTCGCCGCCAATATTTCTGACAAGGCGGGTCTCCAGCATCTCGTCGACGAAACCCGGCGCGCTTTCGGGCGGATCGACGTGCTCGTCTGCAATGCCGCCTCCAATCCCTATTACGGGCCGCAGGAAGGGATTGCCGACGAGCAGTTCCGCAAGATCCTCGACAACAATATCGTCTCGAACCACTGGCTGATCGCAATGGTCGCGCCCGAAATGCGCGCGCGGCAGAGCGGGAGCATCGTGATCGTTTCCTCGATCGGTGGCCTGCGCGGCTCACCGATCATCGGCGCCTATTGCATCTCGAAGGCCGCCGACATGCAGCTCGCGCGCAATCTCGCGCATGAATTCGGCCCCGACAATGTGCGCGTCAATTGCATCGCGCCGGGCCTGATCAAGACCGATTTCGCCCGCGCGCTCTGGGAAGACCCCGCGCGCATCGAGGCCGCCAACAAAAGCGTACCATTGCGCCGGATCGGCGAGCCCGAGGAGATTGCGGGCGGGGTCGTCTTCCTGGCCAGCGCCGCCAGCACGTTCATGACCGGACAGACGATCGTCATCGACGGCGGCGTGACGATTTGAGAACCGGACCAAACGGCCAATTGGGTGCCGGAACAAGTCCGGCATGACGAAGCAGGAGATGAACTGGATGCCACGTTTCACCGACAAATCGATCATCGTCACCGGTGCAGGTTCGGGCATCGGGCGCGCGACGTCGCTGTTGTTCGCGCGCGAGGGAGGCCGGGTCATCGCTGCCGACAAAAGCGAAGGTGCGGACGAAACCGCCGCGATGATCATCGCCGCCGGCGGCACCGCCATCGCGCTGCAAATGGATGCCGGGCTCGAAGCCGATGTCGAAAAGGCGGTCGCGCTCGCGGTGAGCAGCTTTGGCGGGCTCGACATCATGTTTGCCAATGCCGGCATTTCAGGGGGCATGGCCAACATCTTCGACACCGATGTTGCGCTGATTACGGAGGTGCTGCGCGTCAACCTGATCGGCCCGTATCTGGCGATCAAGCACGCCGCTCCCAAAATCGCCGAACGTGGCGGCGGCGCGATCGTACTCACCGCAAGCGTCGCGGGCATCCGTTCGGGCGCGGGTTCTCCGGCCTATTCGGCATCGAAGGCGGGCGTCATCAATCTGGCGATGGTATCGGCGCAGCAGCTTGCCGGCTCGAACGTGCGCGTCAATGCGATCTGCCCCGGCCTCACCGAAACCGGCATGACGAAACCGACCTTCGATTATGCGCGCGATGCCGGCAAGATGGACCGGGTCGGGCGGCTAAACCCCCTGCGGCGCGGCGCACAGCCCGAGGAATTGGCGAACGTCGCCGCTTTCCTCGCCTCCGATGACGCAAGCTATGTCAACGGCCAGGCAATCGCGGTCGATGGCGGGCTGTCGTCGAGCCACCCCGTCACCAAACAGGAATATGGCCGCACTGCAGTGTAAGTTGCTGACTTGCCCGGGTAACATTTGCATGCCAGCTTGCGCGACATGAGAAATCGCCCGATTGCTTTGATCATCGCCGGGGTGCTTGGCGTCCTCGTCTCTGTCTCTGCGCCTGGCCAGATAGCGCCGCCGCCGATAATCAGCACGCCCGAATTCGGCGGTTCACAAAGCACCGCCGCGTCGGGACGGGTGCTCGTGAACTGGGTGCCGGGGTCAGCTAATTGTGACGGAGTGGCGGTGATGGCGCGAGATGCACCAATGCCCAGCCCGACCATCGGCTGGGACGCGGGCGCCGGTCGACTGGGAAACGCGCCACCAGTGTCGTTCGATTTTCGCATAGACGAAACAGGACGCCCACTTGGCATCGTCAGGACAGCCGGGACGCCGTTCGGCCCGCTCAACGCGGCATCGCTCGCCGCCGCCCGTTTTGTCCCCGGGGTTCCGCGCGCGCGCTGCCGGATCAGCTTCACGCCGACGGCCTCCCCGCTTGCCATTGCTTCTCCCCCGATGTTGATCGCCTATTCGGTTTCCCCGACAACGGGGCCGCTGCCGCGTGATGCGATGGAACGCATTTTTCCTGCCGGGTCGACCTGCTTCAATCCGGCTCCCGCCGTGCGCAGCCGGGTCTTTCCCGATTTCAAATCCATCCCGCAAAGGCCGGGCACCCGCTCGTGGACGATGATCGGCTTCGATATCGATGCGAAGGGGCGCCCGGTCCGCGTCCATATCGTCGCGACCGCAGGCAATGCAGGGCTCGACCGCGCCGCCACCGTTGCCGTCGGCCAGTCGCGGTTCGAAGCGCGCGCACGAAGCGGCTGCCTTTATCCTTACTGGCGGACCGGAGAGCCGCTCGCTGCGCCGCCGATTCCCGACACCGTCGCGCAGAACTCAGCCGATGTTTGCCCGGCGGAGAAGGAATGGGATCGTTCACCAACGCTTTCCTATCCGGATGCAGAGCGTCGTCACGGCATCGAGGGATGGGCGATCATCGGTTATGATGTCGCTCCCTGGGGGGCGACAGGCAATGTCCGCGCGCTGGCCAGCGAGCCTAGCGGTGCGTTCGGCGATGCCGGCGTCCGGATGATCATCGGCGCGAGAAAGCCAGCGTCATCACACGGTTATACGCATTGCGTGTCGCGCGTTCGTTTCGTCATCGGGCGCGCTGGAGAACCCGGTCCAAGCGACACACCGCCGCCGCCATTCTGATCGGTCAGGCGCCGAGCTTGTTCCGGAAAAAATCGATCACTTTCTCGGCAGCAGCCTTGGTCGGCTCGCCGTCGCCGTCGATAAGGTCGCCGGTGAACACGCTGTGCGGCGGGCGACCTGCCTTCACCAGTGCACTGTCGGGATTGGCACAAGCGTCGGGCAGTTCGACGCCGGTGAAGGCAGGCCCGAAAACGGTGCGCAGCGTATCGAATTTTTCGGGTTTCGACAGCGTATCGCCGGCAAAGCGATAGCCCTGAATTTCAAGCCCTTCGGCTTCCGTCCGTCGTTTGACAACGGCAAGGTCGCCCCTCGAGATATCGAGCCCGGCGGCTTTGCTTACCGGCATGCCCGGCTGCGCCATCGCCGGCGCAAGCACCACCGGATCGACCGCCATCGACAGTGCGAAGCCGCCCGTCAGGCACATGCCGATCACGCCCACGCCCGGCCCGCCGTACTCCTGATGCGCTTGCCTTGCGAGCGGTTTCAGCCAGTCGACGATCGGGCTTGAGCGGTTGGCGGCGAACATCGTGAACTCACGGCTCACGCACAGCCCGAGGATACGGCTGCGCGCGATCTTTTCTGGGTTGGTCGCATCAGGGGTGCCGAGCAGGATCGGTGCATAGACCCGCATCCCGGCATCGGCGATCCAGCGGCAAAAGCGCGCGAGCGGCGGCGTGAAGCCGTAAACTTCGTGGATGACAATGACGGCAGGGCCGCGATCACCGATCAGCAATACCGGCTTCGTCTTGCCCGCGAAGGTGAAGTCGCGGCGCGCAAAATCGCTGATGTCTGCGGTCATGTTCACGCAGTTACTCCCTCAGCCGGATCAGGCCCTCTTGCGCGCAACTCGCCACAAGCCGACCGTCGCGCGCGTAAATCTTGCCGCGATTGAAGCCGCGCGCGTGCCCCGCCCAAGGACTGTCGCACACATAAAGTAGCCAGTCGTCGGCCCGAAAATCCTCGTGCAGCCACACGGTGTGGTCAAGGCTGGCAGTCTGCAATTTATGCGTCATCCAGTTGACCCCGTGCGCCAGCGTCGCCGTGCCGAGCAATGACATATCGGAGGCATAAGCGAGGATCGCGCGGTGCAGCGCGGGATCGTCCGCCACTGGCGCGACCACACGGAACCAGCTGTTCTGGCGCGGCTCCTGCTTGACGGGGTTGAACCAGCTGCGCGGGGAAACCGGGCGGATGTCGACCATGCGCGGCCGCATGAAATTGGCGCGAAATTTTTCGGGTATCTTGTCGAGCATCGCCAGCCGCAGGTCGCGATCCGACGCCAGCGCTTCGGGCGGTGGCACGTCTGGCATTGCATCCTGATGCGCCAGCCCACTCTCGGGAATTTGCAGTGAGCAGGTCATGCTCAGGATCGGCTGGCCCTTCTGCATCGCGATCACACGCCTTGTCGCAAAGCTCTTCCCATCGAAATCGCGCAGCACGCGGTAGATGATCGGGTGCTCCTCGGCACCCGGCCGCATGAAATAGGCATGGAGAGAATGCGCTTGCTTCGGGGCCTCCGTAGATCGCTGGGCCGCCTGCAGCGCCTGCGCGATTACCTGTCCGCCGAACACACGGCCGAACCCGTCATTGCCGCGCTTGCCGCGATACAGATCGGTATCGATCTCCTCCACATCGAGCAGATCGACGAGATTGGCCGCGAGCTGCGCAGGGGTCGGATCAGGTTCGGCCATTTCGTCGGTCATATTGCGTCCTTCGTCCTGTCCCTGCGAAGGCGGGGACCCAGGCTGGGCTCCCGCCTTCGCAGGAGCACAATGGTGGGTTAATAGCCCGCCGCCCGCGCCAGTTGATCGGCGTGGAAATTGGCATCGCCGAACATTTCCGCCAGCACACGCCCGCGCTTCATGTAGAAGCCGATGTCATATTCGTCGGTCATACCGATCCCGCCGTGCATCTGTACGCCCTCCTGCACCGCAAGCGTCGTCGCCATCGCCGTCATCGCCTTTGCGACCGACACCGCCTCATCGGCCTTGGCGTCGCCTGCATCGAGCAGCTGTTGCGCCTTCAATACGGCGGCACGCGCCACCTCCATCTCCGAATAGAGATGCGCGGCGCGGTGCTGAAGCGCCTGGAAGCTGCCGATCCGCGCGCCGAACTGCTTGCGCTCCTTCAGATAGGCGACCGTCATGTCCATCGCCCCGCCACCGACGCCGAGCAACTCGGCAGCGGCGCCGACGCGCCCTGCGCGGAGCAAGCGGCCAAGTGGACCGCCGCCATGATCGACCTCACCGATCACAGCATCGGCATCGACCTCGACACCATCGAATTTCAACCGCGCGGCGAGGCTTGCATCGGCCAGCCGCTCAGCCTCTGCGGTCAACCCGGCGGCATTCCGGTCGACCGCGAACAGCGTGATGCCGGCCGCGTCGTCCGCCGACCCGGAAGTGCGCGCCGCAACGATGATGACATCGGCGATATGGCCGTGGGTGACGAACTGCTTTGCGCCCGTCAGCTTGAAGCCATTGCCCGATCGCTCGGCCTTCATCGCCACGCTCGCGCGGTGCTTGGCGCCCTCGTCGATCGCGAGCGCGGCGACGGTTTCGCCGGCGATGATGCCGGGAAAGAAGCGTTGAGCGTGCGGCGTGCCCTTCAAAGCCGCGACCGCAGCGACCGCAGTGGCGAGGA
>JBBRMV010000038.1:0-20469 GCA_038230675.1 Sphingomonadales bacterium
AAGGCGGTGACCAAGGGTTATGCGATCGGATCGGCGGCGCTGGCGGCACTGGTGCTGTTCAATGCCTATACCTCCGATCTGGCGAAGGATTTCCCCGATCTGACGGTCAACTTCCAGCTCTCTAACCCCTATGTCATCGTCGGGCTGCTGCTCGGCGCGCTGCTGCCCTATCTGTTCGGGGCGATGGGGATGACGGCGGTGGGTCGTGCCGCAGGCGCCGTGGTCGAGGAAGTGCGCGCGCAGTTCCGTGAAAATCCGGGCATCATGGCGGGCACCAGCCGGCCCAACTATGCCCGCACCGTCGATCTCGTCACCAAGGCGGCGATCCGCGAGATGATCGTGCCGTCGCTGCTGCCGGTGTTGAGCCCGATCGCGGTATATTTCATCATCACGCTGGTCGCTGGCCAGGCAGAAGGTTTCGCCGCACTCGGCGCGATGTTGCTCGGCGTGATCGTGTCCGGGCTGTTCGTCGCCATTTCGATGACGAGCGGCGGCGGCGCCTGGGACAATGCCAAGAAATACATCGAGGACGGCAATCACGGCGGCAAGGGCAGCGAAGCCCATAAGGCCGCCGTCACGGGCGACACCGTCGGCGATCCGTACAAGGATACGGCAGGCCCGGCGGTGAACCCGATGATCAAGATCACCAACATCGTCGCGCTGCTGTTGCTGGCAGCCCTCGCGGCAGCGGGGGGCGTTACCGGGTAACGGCCTCGATCGCTGCAATTCCGAAACCCCGTCCGGAGACCATCCGGGCGGGGTTTCGCCGTTTGAAGGGCGTCAGGCCATGATCCCCGTCGCAAGGCAACCCGTGCCAAATGCGCCCGCCACCGTCACCGGCTTGCCCTCGAACGTCACCTTGTTGGCCGCGCCGCCGATGATCGTGTCGGGATCAATATTGGTGCCACACACTTCGATCAGGCTCGATCCGCCGCGCAGCGCGACGCCGGCAGCCTGCACGCCCGCCCGGCCGCTGACGACACAATCGATCTTGCCGCGCTTGCACGCCGTCACTGTCACGGCGGGGTAGTCGCGCGCCTGATCGAACACGCGGATCGTGTCCTGCACATGAAAATTGGTCACGCGCTCCAGATAGATTGGCTGCTTCAGCCGGGTATAGATATTGCCGGCGGTGCGCAGATTATTGACCGCCACTGCGCTCAGCCCGGTGCCGCCGGGCGCGCCGATGATGCACTGATTACCGGTCAGCGTCACCGCGCCGCCAAGATTGTAGAGGACAATGCTCGTGCCCGTCGCCGTCACCGCGCAATAGCAATTGGCGATCTGGATTGCGGACGAAGCGTCGGCATTTTCCAGGCGGATCGATGCGAGATAGCCCGGATCGAGCACGCAATTGCTGATCGTCAGGTTTTCGGTCTTGAACGACAGCCCAGGGCCGGCGCCATCGCCATTGCCGTGGATGCCGTATTGCAGCGTGCCCGTCTCGAACCCCTCGATATAGAGATCGACCCAGCCGCCATCGGTGCGCAACCCTGCCGAATATTGGAAGCTCGGGGCCCGTCCGCCAAAGCCGCCGAAGGCGCGGCAGTGATCGATGTAGAGGCTGGCATTGCCGGCATTGGCGGCAAGCGGCGCTGCATAATCGAGATGAAACCCGACAAACATATCGGTACCCGCCCGGCTGCCGGGTATTGCGCGCAGCGCGGCGCAGTGGCGCACGTAATTCTCGACCGTGCCGTAGAAATACCAGCCGCGCGCGCTGTCGATCGAAAAGACGCGCTCGATATGGCAATTGACGCACCAGCGCAGCGCGATGCCGATCGCGCCCTCGACCCCCGCCACCGGCACGAACGGCGCAACCGAGCGCCGCAAGGTGAAATCGCAAAGCTGTATCGTCTCGATCAGCGTGCCGGGCTGGGTGCGGCTGTCCGATCCTATTTGGATGATCGTGTCGGTCGCGCTCGAACAGACGATCTGGGTGCTGCGATCGTTGCTGCCCTGGTCGGTCTGGGTGATGCCCGCGCCGATCATCCTCGTGCCGTTTCGAGTGACACGAAGCCCGGTGCGAATATGATAGCTGCCCGCGCCGAGCATCACCGTCGGGCAAAGATCGAGCGCGGCCTGGATCGCGGCGGCGTTATCGAAAGCTGGATCGTTGGTGCGCGCGCCGAACCATTCGGGCCGGCCGTGCACCCCGTCCCAGTCGCGCACCCACGCGCCCTGGGCGGTCGACGTGGTTGCGCTGGCGATGGTCAGCCCCTGGAGCGGATCGGCGGCCACCGCTGCGCGAAAATCGCCCGCGCGCCACAGCCACGCACCGGCGCGGCCACCCTCGTCGACAAACCGCCGCGCGCCAACCCCGACCGCTGTCGCCGCGAGCGCGCCCCGCTCTGCCAGCGCTGGCCAGTCTCCGTCGCCTGCCGCGCCCTCGCTTGCCGCCACGCGGTCTGCCGCCATCGCAGCCGCAGCGCCGCCGGCGCCCAGCAACGCGAGAAGCGATCGACGGGGGATGGTATCGGGCATGGACGGGCTCCAGTCTGGCTTGCTTTCGATGATGCTTAGCGTGGATTAACCATCCGCGCGCACAAAGTGCCGCATCACCAAGCGACAAAACCGGCGTGCCGTCTGCCCCGCTTCCCTTTGCGGCGCTTCTCGGCTATGCGCCGCGCTTCGATAAATCCCCCGAAATATCCAGAGGTTTGTTTGGCAAAAGAAGAATTGCTCGAAATGCGCGGGCAGGTGGTGGAGCTTCTCCCCAACGCCATGTTCCGCGTGAAGCTCGAAAACGATCACGAAGTCCTCGGCCACACCGCGGGCAAGATGCGCAAGAACCGCATCCGTGTGCTCGTCGGCGATGAAGTGCTCGTCGAACTCACCCCCTATGATCTCACCAAGGGGCGGATCACCTACCGCTTCAAGTGAGCGCTGGCGGGACCCCCGGCGGCATGGCCGATCTCCCAGTCCCGATGCTCGTCCTCGCCTCCGCTTCGCCGCGCCGGCTGACGCTGCTTGCGCAGATCGGCATCGTGCCCGATCGGATCGCCGCGCCCGATATCGATGAGTCTGCGCGGCCCGGTGAAATGCCGCGCGCTTATGTCCTGCGCATCGCCACCGAAAAGGCGCTCGCCGTTTCGCGAGGCGCAGCCGAGGTTGTGCTGGCGGGCGATACCACCATCGCGGTCGGCAGGCGCATCCTTGGCAAGCCGGTCGATGAGGCCGATCTGCGGCGGATGCTGATGCTGCTTTCCGGGCGGCGGCATCATTGCTGGTCGGCGATTTGCGTGATCGCAGCGGACGGGCGCCCGCGTACCCGCGTCAGCGATACGATCGTCGCGTTCAAGCGGCTGACGACCGCCGAAATCGATGACTATGTCGCGTGCGGCGAGGGGATGGGGAAGGCCGGCGGCTATGCCATTCAGGGCCGCGCAGAGGGGTTCGTCCGTTTCCTGTCGGGCAGCTATTCGGGCGTCGTTGGCCTTCCGCTGTTCGAGGCGCGCGCGCTGTTGGCGAGTGCCGGCATTTCGTCGGGCGCGCCCGGTGGCTGAATGGCTGTACGAGGCCGGCATCGGCGAGGCGCGTGCGGCGCTGGTCGAGGGCGATCATATCCTGAAGGCCCGCATCGAGCTGGCTGGCGCGCTGCGCGTCGGCACCGTTGCCGAGGCGCGGTTGGTCGAAAGCACTGGTCGCCAGGGTCACGTGACGCTTGCGCAAGGCGGGGAGGCGCTGCTTGACGGGGTGCCGGCGGGGCTCAGCACGGGGCGCTCATTGCTCGTCACGATCATGCGTGATGCGATCCCCGAGCCGGGTCGCGCGAAGCTGGCGCGCGCGGTGCCGGCGGCTGAGGGTGCACAGGCGGCACTTGGCCCCGATCTGCTCGAACGCATCACCGAAACCGGCCTGCCGGTGCGGCATCTGCACGCGCATGAGCCCGATGCGCTTGAGGCCGCGGGCTGGTCTGAAATTCTCGATGAGGCGGAAACGGGCGAAATCGGCTTTGCCGGCGGCGCTTTGCGGATGAGTCCGACGCCTGCGATGACGCTGTTCGACGTCGATGGCAGCGGTGCGATCGACGCACTTGCGGTGGCGGCGGCCACGGCGGTGGCGCGCGCTATTGTCCGGCACGATATCGGCGGATCGATCGGCGTGGATTTTCCGAGCGTACAGGGCAAGGAAGCGCGTGCAGCGGTGGCGGCAGCGATCGATGCGGCGCTGCCCCAACCCTTCGAGCGGACCGCGCTCAACGGCTTTGGTTTTCTGCAGATCGTGCGCCGCCGGGCCCGCGTGTCACTGCCCGAATTGCTCCGCGCCGATCCGGTAGGCGCGGTGGCGCGCGCGGCTTTGCGCCATATCGAGCGCACCCCGCCGGGCGCCAGGCACGTCCACCGCCTGCCGAAACGCGTGAGGGCGCGGATCGAAGCGCACCCCGATTGGCTTGCCGAACTGGCGCGCCGGGTGGGTGCGCCCGTCACATTGGAGGATTGAATGGCACGGAACGGCTTCTGCCCGATCTGCGGCAAACCGAGCGCGCCTGCGCACAAGCCGTTTTGCAGTCGCGGCTGCGTCGATCGCGATCTGCTGCAATGGCTCGGCGAGGGCTATCGCCTGCCCGCCGGACCCGCGACCGATGAGGACGCATCGAAGGATTCGCCGGCACAGGCCGGCGGGCTGGACAGCGCCGGGAACGATGACTAAGAGCGCCGTTCTCGATGATTTTGTGCATCGCACGGGAGGCCCAGGTAGCTCAGTTGGTAGAGCATGCGACTGAAAATCGCAGTGTCGGCGGTTCGATCCCGTCCCTGGGCACCACTTGTTTCTGTGATCGAACGCTGATGGTCATGTCGTTTCACCCATAAAAGGTGAACTTCGCGCCTATAAGCGGTCACGTTCGGCTTTCCGCCGTGAGACGGCTCAACAATAGCACTGCTTGGAAAGATTTCGCTCCTAGGCCGCCAAGCGCAGCGGGTCTATTTCCACCGTAACGATTAGGCCCTCTTCCTGCCAGTCGTACTCAATAGATCCGCCCAGCTGCCCGGTAATGCTTCGCTCAACCAGCTTGCTGCCATATCCCTTCAGTTCGCCGGGCGCCTGGGTCTGGGGGCCTCCACTTTCGGTCCACACAATCGTGACGGCTTTGTCCTGCGATGAGCACGAGACGTCGAGCGTGCCCGTTTCGACCGAGAGCGCGCCATATTTGAGCGAGTTCGTTGCGAGCTCGTGGACGATCAGCGCAACAATCGTTGTCGCTGACTCGCCAACACTCATTCGTGGTACGGACACGCGGATACGTCCGCTGAATGCCCCCAGATCGTCATAAGGGGCCAATAATACGGTCAGAAGATCGCCGAGCAGCGCCGACGGTGCTTCCGTTTGGCCCGGAACGGGCCGCACAAGATCGTGCGCCCGGCCCAGCGCCGTCAATCGAAGCGTCAGCTCGTGCGCCATAGCGTCGACCGTCTTTGTGGAGCGGGACGTGATGGCGGTCAGACCGGACGCGATGGCCAGCAGATTCTTCACCCGATGGCTCATCTCACCCGCCAGAAGCTCTCGCCCTTCTTCAGCTTGCTTGCGCCCGGTCACATCGATGAAAATGCCGAACATGACGCGCTTGACGATGCCCGCGTCATCGCCCTGACCACGTGCCGAAATCCATTTGAGTTCGTCGCCGATCATGATTCGAAAGTCGATTTCATAGGCGCCGACGATCGAACGAGTTGCGGTGAATGCGGCACGCACCCGGTCGCGATCCGCCGGGTGGATATGCGCTGAAAGGTCCTCGAAACGCACGTCGATCCCGAGCGGGATACCCCACAGATCGTAGGAACGGTCGTCCATCGCGAACGCGTCGGTATCGACGTTCCACGACCACAATGTGACGCCGGCAGCCTCGATCGCGCGAACCAGATTGTCAGGCTCCCAAAGAAGGCGTTTGAGGGTGTCGGGGGTGTTGGTCATGACGTTCCGATGAATGAGAAAGAGGGCGCCTTATTAATCTGCGGCGACTTTACACATGCCGCTTATCAGGGTCACAACAATGTGACGTGAACAGAATCAACGAAATCGTGGGTCGCGACGCACCAAAGCGGGCATAAACAGCAAGATGCCATAACCAACTCGCTGGGCGATACCTCCTCCGCGCCCTCGCTATTGATCCCACGCGAAAGCTGAATATTGCTGGTCCCGGCCACATGCCGAACGGCGCTTTTGCCGCCTTGGGTGATCCCTCCGTCTCGCGCTTCAGGAGCGAAACGACAGATCAAGGGGCGTGATGTTGGTCGGACCGCAGGTTCTTGCCGACTCACACTGAAAACCGCATCAATGTCGGGCCAGCGCAATCCCGGCGAGGTTCTGGGTGCGCTTTACATGGCGGATGCGCAGTGGAGCGCGCGCGCGCGTCAACGCTTCGAGCGCGCGAAAATGGGCGATTGCCTCGCCGGTGCGCCTCGCCATGCCGTTCGCCTGATTGATGACGGCCAGCGAGTCTCCCAGGAACAACGGGTTCGCCAGCCCCAGTTCCCGTGCGAGCTTGACCGCGCGGATCAGCGCGCGCCATTCGGCGTCCATGCTGCTTCCGGGGCCAAGCGCTCGCTCAACAAAGCATACTCCCTGCACAACAACGGCTGTTTCCATGCCGAAGGGGAGCGGTCGACACCCGCCGTCGAAATATACCTTTATGCGGGGAGGCGCCTCTGTGCGGTCAGGCATCTCTACGCGGGGACGCATCGCCAATCCCCCGGCGGCACGTCGCCAAGCACCCAGCCGCCGATGCTCCAGCGCACCAGTCGCAAGGTCGGGTGGCCGATGGCAGCGGTCATGCGGCGAACCTGGCGGTTGCGGCCTTCGCGGATCGTGATCTTGAGCCAGCAATCGGGGATGTTCCGGCGGACGCGGATCGGCGGATCGCGTGGCCATAATAACGGGTCGGCGATCCGTTCGGCCTCGGCAGGGCGGGTCGGTCCGTCCTTCAACGCTACTCCCTGCCGCAATATCACCAGGCTGGCCTCCGCGACATCGCCTTCGACCTGCACGAGGTATGTTTTGGGCATCTTGAAGGCGGGATCGGCGATCCGTGCCTGCAGCCGGCCGTCGTCGGTCAGCAGCAACAACCCCTCGCTGTCGAGATCGAGCCGACCCGCCGGATAGACGCCCGGCACATCGATGAAATCCGACAGCGTGCGCCGCGGCGATCCTGCGGTGCCGCGATCGGTGAACTGGCTCAACACGTCATACGGCTTGTTGAACAGGATCAGCGCCACCCCGAGATACTCAGGGCGAGCGCCTCGGCGACCTTGATGCCGTCGACCGCCGCCGACAGGATGCCGCCAGCATAACCAGCGCCCTCGCCCGCCGGAAAAAGGCCGCGCGTATTGCGGCTTTGCAGATCATCGCCCCGGGTAAAGCGCACCGGCGAGGAGGTGCGCGTCTCCACCCCCGTCATCACCACATCGGGATGGTCATAACCGGCGATCTGGCGCCCGAACACCGGGATCGCCTCACGCATTGCCTCGACCGCAAAATCGGGAAGGCAGGTCGCAAGATCGGCCGGCGTGACGCCGGGGCGATAGGAGGGCACCACATCGCCCAACGTTTCCGACGCGCGACCCGCCAGGAAATCGCCGACACGCTGCGCGGGCGCCCTGTAGCTCGATCCGCCGGCGACATAGGCGAGCGATTCCCAGTGCCGCTGGAACGCGATGCCGGCCAGTGGATCACCCGGATAATCGCGCGCCGGATCGATCGCGACGACGAACCCCGAATTGGCGTTGCGTTCGTTGCGCGAATATTGGCTCATCCCGTTGGTCGCGACGCGCCCTTCCTCGGATGTCGCGGCGACGACGGTGCCGCCCGGGCACATGCAGAAGCTGTAGACGGTGCGCCCGTTCTTGCAGTGATGCGAGATATGATATTCGGCCGCGCCCAGTATGGAATTGCCGGCATCGACCCCGAAGCGGGCCTTGTCGATCCAGGATTGCGGATGTTCGATGCGCACGCCGATCGAGAACGGCTTTGCCTCGGCATGGACGCCCGCTGCGTGGAGCATTTCAAACGTGTCGCGCGCGCTGTGCCCGATCGCCAGCACGACGCGCTCCGCTTCCAGATAATTGCCATCGTTGAGGTGAAGCCCGCGAACGTGCCGGGCTCCGCTTTCGTCGGCAGCGATATCGATACCGTCGACGCGGGTGCCGAACCGGTATTCCCCGCCCAGCCCCTCGATCGTCGCGCGCAGGCTTTCGACCATCGTCACGAGACGGAAGGTGCCGATATGCGGGTGCGCCTCAGTCAGGATTTCGGCCGGCGCGCCGGCCTTTACGAACTCGGTCAGCACCTTGCGGTCGAGGTGGCGCGTGTCCTTGATCCGGCTGTAGAGCTTGCCGTCGGAAAAGGTGCCGGCGCCGCCCTCGCCGAACTGGGCATTGGATTCGGGGTTCAGCACGCCGCGCCGCCACAGGCCCCAGGTATCCTTCGTGCGCTCGCGCACCACCTTGCCGCGATCGAGGATGATCGGCCGATACCCCATCTGGGCAAGGATGAGCCCGGCGAACAGCCCGCACGGCCCCGCCCCGACGATGACCGGTCGTGGCGATGCTGCCGGTGCTTTGGCGACAAACTTGTAGCTGGTGTTGGGCGTCGGCTGGACGCCGCGATCCTTGCGAAAGCGCGTGCGCACCGCGTCTTCGTTCTTCACGTTCACATCGACCGAATAGACGAGCTGGATATTCGCCTTGTCGCGTGCATCATGCGCGCGCCGTGCGACCACATATCGCACCAGGTCGCGCGGTGTGATGCGCAGCCGCTTGCAGATCGCCGCCGGCAGCTCCTCGTCGGCATGGTGCAGCGGCAGGGTCAATTCGGTCAGTCGAAGCATCGCACGCCCCTTAACCCGCAACGACCCAAGCGCAAATCGGCCGCGCGGTTGACACATGCGGGACCGAATTGCACGTTGCACCATCGGGGGAATAAAAATGCGCAAAATCACGATCATGCTTACGGTCCTGCTCGCCGGATTTTTCGCAGCGGCGCCGGTTGTGGCTGGCCCGGTCAAGGCGTTGGTCGGTGGACGATTGATCGACGGCAATGGCGGCCCGCCGGTCGCCAACAGCGTCATCCTGATCGACGGCGATCGCATCACGGCGGTCGGCACGGTGGCATCGCTCCCCGTCCCTGCGGGTGCCGAAACGATCTCGACCGAGGGGATGGATGTGCTGCCCGGCCTTTGGGACATGCACGTTCATCTGATGATCGACGGCCATTCCGATTATCCGCATTGGGACAAGGCATATATGTCCCGTTTCCGCAGCGAGATCATGCCGGCCAGCGCGGTGCAATTGTTGCTCGCCGGCGTTACCAGCGCGCGCGATCTGGGCGCGCCGCTCGATGATTCGATCGCGGTTCGCGATGCGGTGAAGGCCGGGAGCATACCCGGCCCGCGCCTGTATGTATCCGGGCCGTTTCTGCAGCACGCGCCCTATCCTAATACCGAGGCCTATCGCTGGGGCATCAAGGACGCCGAAGACGCCCGCGCCAAGGTGCGCAGGTTGAAGGCCGCCGGCGTCGATGTCATCAAGCTTATCGATCAGGACCAGATCGGCGAAACCGTCGGTCGGGCGCTGGTGGATGAAGCGCACAAGAACGGCCTGAAGGTGGTCGCCCATTCGCATCTGCCCGACGAGATCCGCATCGGCCTGAAAATAGGCGTCGATAATTTCGAACATACCGGCCTTGGCGCCGCGCCGCGCTATCCCGATGATATCATGCTGGCGATCGAGGCGCGCGCTGCCGAAGGCCGGGTGCGCGGCACACCCTTATACTGGACGCCGACGATTTCCGGCCTCTATAATTACAACAAGTTGATCGCCAACCCGGAACGGCTCGACAGCGGTTGCTGGCATCGCGGGCTGAAGCCCGACACCATCGCCGATATCAAGGCGTCGCTGGTTCACCCCGATCAGCTCGAATATAACCAGCTGACCCCCCGCCGCAAACCAACGCTCGACGTGAAGTTCGCGCAGCTGCGCAAGGCGGGCGTCATCATGCTGATCGGCACCGACAGCGGTATCCCGGCGACCTTCCATTGCCAGTCGACCTGGAACGAGCTCGATGTGTGGGTCAATTCGCTGGGTGTGCCGCCGATGGAGGCGATCCAGGCCGCGACCTATTGGCCGGCAAAGTTCATGGGTCGTGAAAAAGACAGCGGCACGCTCGTCGCCGGCAAATATGCCGACATCATCGCGGTGCGTGGCGACGTGCTTGAAACGATCGCCTTGTTGCAGAATGTGCCGTTCGTCATGAAGGGCGGCACCGTCTACAAGTTGGATGGACAGCCAGTCGAGGCAGCCCTGGCGGCGAAATAGATCGTCACGAGGCGCGACTGTCGGCGTGGCTGCCGAACCACAAAGCGGCCCGACGAACGATAAAAAGGCCGATCGATTAAAATAGATTAAAACATCCAAAATCCCGCCCCCCCGTGAGGGTGCTAAAGCTGGTGCTTAAAACCGGCAAAGCTCACGGGGAAATGCGATGAAACTGAAGCGTGCGATGCAAGCGCTGCTGTCTGGTGCGGCACTGTTCATCCCTCATGCGGCCTATGCCGATCCGGTTCAGACGCTGGGGCGCAACAATACGCTCGTCACTGTCGATTCAGCGCGCCCGGGAACGATCGTTTCAACGGTGAACGTTACCGGGGTGGCAGCGGGGACACGGTTGTCCGCGATTGATTATCGCCCGGCAACGCCGCGCGTCCTGTACGCGATCAGCAACATCGGCCAGCTTTATTCGATCAACGCGCGCACCGGGGTGGCTGTCGCTGTCGGGACGCCGCCATTGCCGACGATCAGCGGCATCGGTTTCGATTTCAACCCGACGGTCGATCGGATTCGGATCATCACGCAGGTGGGGCAAAATGTCCGTGCGAACCCGGTCAACGGGGCGCTCGCTGCAACCGACGGCAATCTTGCCTATGCGACGACCGATGCCAATGCGGGCCAGATCCCGACCGCTGCCGGAGCTGCCTATACCAACAACGTCAACGGCGCGACGACGACGACGCTGTATGTCATCGATACGCGCGGTGGCCTGGCGCCCGCCCGCCTCGTCACGCAAGGTAATGCCACCATATCGCCCAATACGGGCACGCTGTTCACGGTGGGGTCGACAGGCGTCACGACGGCGAGCTCGGTCGGGTTCGATATCAGCCGCGACGGCACCGCGCTCGCGACGCTGACCGATCCGGTGACGCTGGTCACCTCGCTTTACTCGGTCAACCTGACGACCGCGACCGCCACCCTGATCGGCGTGCTTGGCGGGAACACGACCTATGACGGGCTGGCGATCGCGCTCAACAGCTTTGCGTCGATGGGGACGACCGCCAATCAGTCGGCGGTCGGCAATGCGCTCGATCAGTTCGTCGGTTTCCCGTCGGATGCGACCCTGGCGCTGTTCAATGGCATCGACGGCGTGTTCGGCACCCCCGGCGCGCAATCCGCCGCGCTCCAGCAGCTGTCGCCGGCAGCCTATTCGCTGCTCCCCGAAATTTCGATGACGTCGATCGAGACGATCGAGAGTGGCGTGCTCGGCCATGCGCGCAGTCTGCGCGACGGGCAGGCGGATGACAGCGCGCCGCTCGACAAGGACGGCCGCTTCGGCATGTGGCTGACGGGGGGATCGCGGCAGGGGAATTACAGCGCGAGCGTCGATCGCTATCGCACCGATATCGACGACATCCACGGGCTCGGCGGGGTCGATTTTCACTTGCGGCCGAACATCACGATCGGCGCGTTCGGCGGCTATAGCGATCTGAATGCGCGGCTGGTGCCCAATGGCGGCGGGCGCGGTCGGCTCAAGAGCAGCTTTTTCGGCGGCTATGCAGCGGCGGGGGTCGGCCCGGCGCAGCTCGACCTCTGGGGCAGCTACACCGATCTCGACTGGGGTTTTTCGCGCAATATCGCGTTCGGCAACTTTGCCGCCACCACCACCGCGCGCACTGGCGGCTATACCGTGGCGGGTGGTGCGTCGGTCTCGGTCATGGCGCATCTGGGCAAGGTCACGATCGGTCCAGTGGGCGGCGTGCGATACGTCGACCTGAAGCTGCGCGGATTTGGTGAGGAGGGCGGCTCGATCGCAGCGCTCAATCTGGGCCGCTTCGATCGGACGTCGGTGCGCAGTCATCTCGGCGCGGGTGCATCGGCTGCGTTTGAATTGGGCGGGGCGACGGTGCGACCGCAAATCCACGCCCTCTGGTATCATGAGTTCCGCAACGGGGCGTCGACGATTGCCAGCAATTTCGGGACGACGGGTGCCGGCATCGACAGCGCCTTTGCTTTCACCACAACGCCGCTTCGCAGCAATTATTACAATGCGGGTGCCTCGTTGTCGGTTGGTGGCAAAAGCCCGCTGTCGATGGTGGTTGCGTATGACGCGCAACTCTCCGGCGACCGCACCGTTCACCAGTTCAATCTGGGCGCGCGGTACGCATTCTGATCGAGCCGCGACAGGGTGGCTGAGGAGCGCAGGGATTTGGGCACAAGCCGGCTAACCATTCGCCAGCGCATCCTGGTCGGCGATATGGTGCTGCACATTGCCGTCCTGGGCTGGTTCTTCTGGCCCTCGCCGTCGATCCCGCCCCAGACCAGCGTATCGACGGCCTCGCTGAGCCTGTTCGACGCGCCGATGGCCAGCGTGGCCGATGCCGCGACGCAACCCCCGCAGCCCTCAAAGCCCGCTGCGGCGGTGCCTGCGGATCAGCCGGCACTGCCAACGCCGTCGCCAACGGTGGCAAGCCTCTCGGTCGAACAGCAGGTGATCGCGCTGATCGGTCCGCCAGCGATCGACGCCTTGCGCGCGACCCCAACTGCCCCGGCGGCTGCAACCGGCAGCGCCGACCAAGCCTGTGACCTTACCGGGCCGGTCCAGGCCGCCCTGCGCGACGATCCGGCCCTTGCGGTCCAGGCGGCGCGCCTGCCGGTGACGACGCTGTCGATCGCCAATGCCTTCATGCTGTGGGATGCTACCTGGGTTGCCCCCCGCGATGCCGCCGCCCGGTCAACGCTCGATACGATCCGTGCCGCCATCGCCCGGCAGATCGCCGCCGCCCCGCCCGGGTGTCGTGACAGGATGCAGATCGGGCCGCGTCTGATCTTCGTCGGCCCCGAATCGGCGGCGGTCACTCTGGTGATCGGTTCGGGTTTGTGGCGCTGGGCCGACCTGGAAGAGATTGCGCCGAAAACATCACCTATTTCTCAACAAAACCGGCGTCCGGGGTCGGATGGTTAGCCTATGTTGCTGTTTCCCATCGCCGCCGAGCCGTAAAACCGCAGCCGTACATTCGCCGCGTCGAGGCCGAGCATTGCTACGGTAGCTGTATGGAATGTGACCGTTTAAACAGGAGAGTTGCATGAAGAAGATGATTCTGATCGCCGCAGCAAGCGCGCTCAGCCTGGTTGCAGGGCCCGTCAGCGCGTCCAGCCACCGCGAAGCGCCCGGCATCACCGAACGGCCAAAGGTCGACAACACCGATGTCTATGCGTTCCGCAGCTACGAGCCCGGCCGCGAACAGTTCGTCACGCTCATTGCCAATTTCCAGCCGCTGCAGGATTCATATGGCGGCCCGAATTATTTCACGATGGATCCCGACGCGCTCTATGAAATCCACATCGACAGCGACGGCGATGCGCGCGAAGACATCACCTATCAGTTCCGCTTCACCAACACGTTGCGCAACGGCACCGGCATCACGTTGCAGGTCGGCGACCGGACCTTGCCGATCGCGTTGCGCCAGGTGGGGCCAATCAGCGGCACTGCTCCAGCCAATCTGGGTGAAACCGAAAGCTACACGCTGACCCAGGTCAACGGCGACCGCCGGACGGGCACGCGGGCGACTGTGGGCACTTTCAACAAGCCGGTCGACAATATCGGTAACAAGACGATCGCCGATTACAATGCTTACGCCAACCAGTTTATCAGCGCGGCGACTTTTCCGGGCTGCGCCACGCCGGGCCGGGTGTTCGTCGGGCAGCGCGCCGAAGCCTTTGCCGTCAATCTGGGCGAAGTTTTCGATCTGGTGAACATCGTCCCCATCGAGGGTGACAGCGCGCCCTTTGCCAATGACGGGCGCGGCTTTCCCGGTGGCGTGCGGCAGAACCGCAACAATGACGAGCTGGTCGGCAAGAAGAACGTCACCACGATCGCCGTCGAAGTGCCGATCGCCTGCGTCACAGGCGCGGGTAACGGCGTGATCGGGGTGTGGTCTTCGGCAAGCTTGCCGCAAGCCGAACTGCGTACCCCGTCGCCGACCTATGCGGCCTCCGCGCTTCAGGGCGGTGCCTATGTCCAGGTTTCGCGGCTCGGCATGCCGCTGGTCAACGAGCTGGTGATCGGCATCAACTCGAAGGACCTGTTCAACGCCGTCAAGCCGACCGCCGATGCTGCACTGGCTGATTTCGTGACGAATCCCACCTTCCCGGCGATCCTTGACGCCTTGTTCCGCGCGCCGGTCAATTCGACGCTCGGCGCAAACATCGCCAATCTCGCGCCGAACAATGTCCCGCGCGCAGATCTTGTCGCGACATTCCTCACCGGCATCAGGGGCCTCAACCAGCAGACGACACGGACGCCGTCAGAAATGATCCGCCTCAACACCGCGATCGCGCCGACACCGCAGGCAACGCAGCGGACATACGGCGTCGTTGCCGATGATCTCGCCGGCTTCCCGAACGGACGCCGTCCGGGTGATGATACCGTCGATATCACGCTGCGGGTGGCGATGGGGCGGCTCTGCTATCCCGTGCCGATCAACGGTGTTCAGACCGATCTTGGCCTGTGCACCCCCGCCAACGCCCCCACTGGCACGGTGGCATATACCGATGGGGCGCCGATCAGCGCGCGCGATCTGTTGAATGCGTTCCCCTATCTGAACCCGCCGATCCCCGGATCGCCTGATTCCGTCCGCCTTGCCGCCGCCAACGCTCCCGCCAGACCGTAAGGACCCTCAATCATGAAACGGCTTGTCCTTTCCATCTCGATCACCGGCGCGACGCTGATGCTGTCGGCCTGCGGCAGCTCGTCGAGCGGCGTCACCGTCGTCGGCGGCAGCGGCACCGGCACCACACCGCCCGCGACCGGCACAACACCGCCACCGCTCGCGCCGGCATCGTTCGGCGCCAGCTTTGCAGCGTTCTTTGCAGCTGACCCCAATACCGACGCCAGGGTCCCGGCGGCAGCGGACGTTCCCGCACTCAACACGACCGCCAACCCCATCGGCTGACGAACCTAACGTGTGGCGGCATCACTGCCGCCACACGGCGCCTTACGCGCCGGGAAAGCCGAAGGTCAGGCTTGAGAAGATCGTCTCATAATCGGCTTTGGGATTGTTGGCGATCTTGGTCGACCAGATCGTGTTCACCAGCCATCGTCCCTGCCTCGGCACGGCAAAGGCGACGCGACCGGCGCGGTCGGTGCGCTGCGTGACGACGGGCTTGGCATCGGCATCGAGGTTGGTCAGCTTTACCGTCGCCCCGGCAAGCGGCGCTCCCCGAAAGAAGATGCGCACCGGCAGCGGTTCACCGGGCTTTAGCGTGAGCGGATGGCGCTCGGGCACCACTTCCAGCGTGAGGCCAAGCCGCTTCAGGGCGATGCTTCCCTGACGCCTGTCGACTGGACCGATCTGGACGATCGCCTTGGCGCGC
Organism: Sphingomonadales bacterium; assembly: GCA_038230675.1. Lineage (GTDB taxonomy): Bacteria > Pseudomonadota > Alphaproteobacteria > Sphingomonadales > Sphingomonadaceae > Sphingomonas. The sequence continues at coordinate 15,639 of JBBRMV010000038.1, forward strand.
CGGCTGTATATCTCCCTGCCATTGGCGGCCTCTCGCCCCGTCCGGGCACGGTCGGCGATCGGGATCGTCAGCCCCTCGTCGCGCAGATAGCTGTTGAAGCGCACCGCCGGCAGATCGCTCGGGGTTGGGGCGCTCTGGAAGGCCAGCAGATGCGTTCCCGGTTGTTTCAGCCGCAACACCCCGTCGCCGCCGCGGGCCTGCAGGGTCAGTTCGGGGGCACGGTCGATCTTGCCATCGGGACCAAAGCTCACGAATTGAACGACGCGGTCGATGCCCACGCCCCAGCGCTGCCGATCCGGACCGTGCCCGACATAGATCGTCAGCACCACGGCTGCCGGCATCGCGATCGAGAAGTCGCGCGGCTGCAGCCAGAAATCATGCGCGAGCGCCGGGGTGGCGGCAAGCGCGGCTGCCAGCAAGGCCAATCGCTTCTTCATGGATTTCCTCTCGGAGATGTCGGTTGCCAGCAGCTTCTGGCGCGTCGCTGCGCGAGCGACAATACACCTGGGTTAACGGACGCTGCGTTGACGATACCGGTGCGACGCTGCATCCGGCCGATGGATAAACCAGCGTGAAGGGGCAGCGCGCGATGATCCGCAAGACAGCGAGAGCGGCCCTCGTTCTGGTCGCGACGAGCATCTCGGCGCCGGCGTTTGCGCATTCGGACCCCAATCTGGCCGGCGGGTTCGTCGCTGGCGTTCTGCATCCGTTGTCGGGCCCGGATCACCTTCTCGCGATGGTTGCGGTGGGGCTTTGGGGCGCTTTTCTCGGGCGGCCGCTGATCGTGCTGCTGCCAACGGTGTTTCCGGCGATGATGGCGGTGGGCGGCGTGCTCGGCATGATCGGCGTGCCCGCGCCCCCGATCGAATTCGGCATTGCCGCGTCGGTGATCGTGCTCGGCGCGGCCATCGCGGTAAAATGGACGCCGCCTGCGGTGATCGCGATGCTGGTGGTGGCCATCTTTGCCCTGTTCCACGGTTATGCCCACGGCGCCGAGCTGCCCTCAATCGCCGATCCCGTCGCATACAGCGTCGGCTTTGTCGTTGCGACGGGAACGCTGCACGTCGTCGGCATCGCGATCGGCCTGATCGAGCGGAAATCGGGCGGGGCGACGGTGATAAGAGCGATGGGGGTGGCGATCATGGCCGCGGGCGGCTGGTTCTTGGTGAGCGCGCTGCGATGATCGGGGCAATGCTGCCGGTTGCCCTGCTGTTCACGACGCTTGCGCTGTTTCTCGGCTTTGTGCCGAAACGCGCGGTGCTGCCCGCGATCGGCGTGCTGGTCGCCACGAGTGCGGCGGCCGCGATGACCGGGGGTCAGCTGCCCTATCCGGGCGCGAGTTTGCCAATGCTCTGGGCTTGCCTGATCGTGATCGCCGTATGCGTCCATATCGCTGCTGCCCGGCAGGCGTCGCTCGCGATTGCGTTTGCGGGCGCTGCCGGCATTGCGGGCGGCCTGCTGATCGCCGTGCAAGGCTCGCTTCGCGACCTGATGCTTGCGCTCCCCTGCGTCTTGCTATGCGTGCCCGCCCGCCTGATCGTGGCGCGCGGCTGGTCGATCGCGCTGCGCGTTCTTGCCAGTTGGCTGGTCGCGGTTGCCATGCTCGTTGCGTTCCTGCCGCTCGTCCACACCCCCGGCTATGTGCCCGATCACATGGAGTGAGGCGGGAGTTGCGAAAAAATAGCGCCGCCGAAATGCATCCGCCGACTGTCGCGCAACGTAAATTGGACGTGATGGGCGAGGTCGGATTAAAAACAGCGGTATCTGCATCGTAGGGAAACCGTTCGGATCTGCGCCTGGCCTGGGAATGGCGCTCGTTCGCGAGCGCCGGCGGCGAACGGGGATTTGCGATGGAAAGTGGCAAACTGATCGCGCGGGCAGCGCTTGGTGCTGCATGCGGGTTCCATATCGAACGCCTGGCGCGGCTGGCGGCGCTAGAACCGGACGAGATCGCGCTGCTCCGCGATTCGATGTTGCCGATGCAAAAAATACGCGCGGGGCAGGAGATCGTCGTCACCGGCTCGCGGCTCATTCTGGTTGCCGGCTGGGCGTGCCGAATGCGAATCCTTCCCGATGGACGCCGCCAGGTTTTCAGCCATCTCGTGCCCGGCGACATCATCGCGAGACGCGAACGGCCAGACCGCATCGGTAACGGATCGGTGGTCACCGCGCTCGTGCCGACGATGTTGGTCGATACAGCCGTTCCCAAATGCGACATCGTCAGGGAAAAGATCATCCGGGCATATCGCGCGGCGGCGGGCCTAGAGGCGCGCTATTTTCAAAGCCAGATATTGCGGCTCGGCCGGCTGACGGCGATGGAGCGCATTGTGCATCTGTTGCTCGAGTTCGGCGAGCGGCTGGAAGCGATCGGTGCGGGCACGATGGCGCGCTTCCCGCTGCCGGTCAGCCAGGAACTGCTCGCCGACACACTCGGCCTGACAACGGTGCACATCAATCGGACGTTGAAAATGCTGCGGCACGACCGCGTGCTGAACTGGGAAGCCGGTTATGTCACCTTCAGCGATCCTGACCGCGTGGCTGGATTGGTCCATTTCGACCGGGTGCGACGCGAAATCCCGCCCGTCCATTACCAGCGCGCAGCGTTCGATACGAGGCGGGTACTAGTCGACGGCTGATCGTTCGCGGTGGCGGGATGATGCGGGTCCCAAGCCAGAAGCCCGCGACATAATTGCCGAGCGATCCGTCGATCCATTCGGCGCGGGCATAGACGGACCATTGCATTGGTTCGCTCAGCCGATCGATCCCCATAGCCACCATGTCGAACAACATCGACCCAGGCCGCTGATCGAGCGCGGTCGCGCCGCTTTCCTTGGCGAGACGGCGTGTCCCGGTCGCGCCGTTTCTGTCGAGAGTCAGGACCAACATCGGATAACTCATTCCCATCCGGCATGGGAGTTATCGCCACAGGCCGTCTGCCGAGCAATCCTGGAATGGGCCATTTGTCTCTCACGGCATCCGAATCCCCCTCGAAAGCTTTCCAGTATCGGGGTCAGGTCAGCCCGCCGCGAGCCTACCCTCCTGCCGATTTAGAGAAGTTTCATTCGGTGACGAATATGCGCTCAAATCAGATCGAGCGCCGCCCGCTCGATGCTGAGCCGCATGCCGGTATTTCGCTCGCCGGGGGCGGCCGCGCCGGCTTCGATCGGATCGGAGAGGACCGATGCGGTCGTTGCCCCTGCACCGTAAGCGCCGATCCTCGAGTCTGTAAATTGAAGCGCCTCGGGGTCGTCCAGCCGCTGCACTCGAACGCGAAAAGTGATCTGGAAACTTGGCTGAGTGGGCATCTGCGCCCGCCCTCTGTTTATTTGGGCGGAGGGGAGACCGCGGATGGCGATGCGGTCGGCGGTGGATAGCCGTTAAACAACGCAACCGTGTAGCCGTCTACGCGGGCGCCGCCGCTCTCCACCGGTTCGCCAGAAAGCCTCATCGACACATCGGTGACGTCGCTCTCGAGATCGGTGTGGAGTCGGAAGTGGCCGAGCTCATGCGCGATGACGACGACCTCGTCCTCCTTGGCCTGACCGCGGGCGATGTGGACGATGCCGGGACCACGCTCGAAGAACCCGAGGACGTTCTCGCCGGCACGCGTGCCGGGATCAAACTCGACAATCTCCAGTTCGTTCAGATCGGCCATGGCTTCGACCAGCTCCCGGGCGGTGGGAGCGAGACTCGTCTTCCCGCGGCCGCGAACAACGCGACCTTCTCGCTGCCCAAATCAGTGCGGCCACCCGCTGACGCAGATTCACAGTGGTTGAGATGGCCCCACACTGGCGTCCTCCATGATCATCCCCGGGACAGAGCGGCCCCATCAAGTCTTCCACCTCCGTGCGCGTCGCCTCGGGTGCAAAGGCAGCCACGCGTCGGCGTGGAAGTCGACCACCAGCTTCGACGTTGAGTGGACTGGACTTGCGCGCGGAACGGAGCAGTAGTGTTCGTACGACGCACGGCTCGGTTGCCAGTGCTCGCGCCCCGGTCCGGGGCTTGGCTTCGTGCAAGCGCCGCATTCTGCGGGCCCACACGGAGACCATCATGACCGAAGCTACCGAACAGCCAAAACTCCTCAAGCCAACCAAGACTGCGATAGTCAGCAAGTTGCTGTCGCGCCCGCGTGGTGCATCACTTGGCGACATCACTGCCGCCACGGGATGGCAGGCGCACAGCATTCGCGCGTTCCTGACCGGCCTGCGCAAGAAGGGCATTGTGTTGGAGCGGGAGTCACGCCGCGACGGGACGACCGGCTATCGCATCGTCAAATCAGATGCCGCCCCCGCCGCCGTTGCGCAGGTGGCTCTAGATGCCTGATCTCGCGGATCGACTGGCTGGGCTGGCGACGATGTCGCCGGCGCAGCTCCGCATTGAGTGGAAGCGCGTGCTGCGGCAACCTGCGCCTTTGGCCACGCCCGACCTGCTGCGCCGTGGCATTGCATATCGAGTGCAAGAAGCAAAGCACGGCGGCCTGACCACTGCCGCCGCGCGCGAGCTCGGCCAGCTAGCTAAGCGGATTGCCCGCGGCGACACGCCGCTACCTTCCACCGCCATCCGTTTGAAGCCCGGTACGCGCCTGCTCAAAACCTGGCGCGGCAAGACCTACAGTGTCCTGGTCGGCGACACCGGGTTCATCTTCAACGACCGGCTATTCCCGTCACTAAGTCCGATCGCGCACGAAATCTGGACTTGTAACGGTTTTGCGCCGGTCGCTTGAGAGCATAATGCTCGTTCAAGGAGACCGACGAGATGTTCAAGCATACAGAAGAGTTCAAGCGGGAGGCGGTGCGTATTGCGCTGACGAGCGGCTTGCCACGTGAGCGCG
>JBBRMV010000039.1:0-20041 GCA_038230675.1 Sphingomonadales bacterium
ATTCCTTCGGCACGTTGCCGCCCTTCACCGAATCGATGAAAACGAAACCAGTGCCGCGCTCGCCCGGCGTCACCTTCACCTTGATTTCGCCGAACTGGCCCGAACCGCCCGACTGCTTCTTGTGGGTGTAGGTAAGCTCGACCGGCTTGCCGAGATATTCGCGGTAAGCCACCTGCGGCGCGCCGACATTGGCCTCGACCTTGAACTCGCGGCGCATGCGATCGACCATGATCTCGAGGTGAAGCTCGCCCATGCCCTTTAGCAGCGTCTGGCCCGATTCGTGATCGGTCGACACGCGGAACGACGGATCCTCACGCGCAAGACGATTGAGCGCGACGCCCATCTTTTCCTGATCGGCCTTGGTCTTTGGTTCGACCGAAACCTCGATAACGGGCTCCGGAAATTCCATCCGCTCCAGAATGATCGGCTCGGCCTGCGAGCATAGCGTATCACCCGTCGTCGTGTCTTTCAGACCCGCCAACGCCACGATATCGCCTGCATAGGCAATCTGGATGTCTTCGCGGTCATTGGCATGCATGAGCAACATGCGGCCGACCTTTTCCTTCTTGTCCTTGACCGAGTTGGTCACTGACGACGCCGTCTCCAGCTTGCCCGAATAAATACGCGCAAAGGTCAGCGTGCCCACGAACGGATCGTTCATGATCTTGAAGGCGAGCGCCGAGAAAGGCGCGTCGTCGGCAGCAGCACGGCTGTCGGGGGTCACGCCGTCGAGCTTCAGACCATCGATGGCGGGCACGTCGAGCGGCGACGGCAGATAATCGATCACCGCGTCGAGCAGCGGCTGGACACCCTTGTTCTTGAACGCCGAGCCGCACAGGACCGGCACGAACGAGGAATTCAGCGTGCCCTTGCGGATCAAAGCCTTCAGTTCGGCCACCGTCGGCTCAGTACCTTCGAGATACGCCTCCATCAGGTCGTCGTCCTGCTCGACAGCCATTTCGATCAGTTCGCTGCGATACTTGGCGGACTTTTCGACCATGTCCTCAGGGATGTCCTGATATTCGAACTTCGCGCCGAGGCTCTCTTCGAGCCAGATGATCGCGCGGTTCTCGACCAGATCGACGAGGCCCTTGAAGCCGCCTTCCATGCCGATCGGCAGGTACAGCACGGCCGGACGCGCGCCGAGGCGCTCGACGATCGAGTTCACGCAGAAATAAAAGTCAGCGCCAGTACGGTCGAGCTTGTTGACGAAGCACATCCGCGGCACTTTGTACTTGTCGGCCTGACGCCACACCGTCTCGGATTGCGGCTCGACACCGGCAACGCCGTCGAAACAGGTGATCGCGCCATCGAGCACGCGCAGCGACCGCTCGACTTCGATCGTGAAATCGACGTGGCCGGGGGTGTCGATGATGTTGATGCGGTGATCGTTCCAGAAACACGTCGTCGCAGCCGACGTGATCGTGATCCCGCGCTCCTGCTCCTGCTCCATCCAGTCCATCGTCGCGGTGCCTTCATGCACTTCGCCGATCTTGTAGGACTTGCCAGTATAATACAGAATCCGCTCGGTCGTCGTCGTCTTGCCGGCGTCGATATGCGCCATGATGCCGATGTTGCGGTACATTGAGAGCGGATGGCTGCGGGCCATGATCGGTTCCTTGGGGATGTGGAGAAGCCGGGGCGTTGACCCCGGCTCGTCCGATATAGGTAGTCGACGTTACCAGCGAAAGGCCCGGCGCAGGGCCTGCCGCCAGTGATGACCAGCGGCGCCTTACAAGCCCGCTGTTACCAACGGTAGTGCGAGAAGGCGCGGTTGGCTTCGGCCATGCGGTGGGTGTCTTCCCGCTTTTTTACCGCGTTGCCGCGATTATTGGCCGCATCCATCAGTTCGCCCGACAAGCGACCCGCCATGGTATGCTCCGAGCGCGAACGCGCCGCCGAGATGAGCCAGCGGATCGCCAGTGCCTGGGCACGCTCGGGGCGAACCTCGACCGGTACCTGATAGGTCGCACCGCCGACGCGGCGGCTGCGCACTTCGATGCCCGGCTTCACATTGACGAGTGCGTCGTGGAAAATCCCGATCGGGTCCTTCTTTGCGCGCTGCTCGACGGTTTCGAGCGCACCATAGACGATGCCTTCAGCGACGGACTTCTTGCCGTCAAGCATCACTGAATTCATGAACTTCGACAGCACGATATCCCCGAACTTGGGATCGGGCAGGATTTCCCGCTTTTCGGGACGACGACGACGAGACATAATTTTCTTCCTCTAAACTTCAGCCGGGTCCGAAACATGTCCGGGGCTTACTGTGGATTGCTACACTGAGGGACTGGATCCCGGATAAAATCGCTGATGGCGATTTTTCCGGGATGATCATGCCCCCGGCATGATCACTTCGGACGCTTGGCGCCGTATTTGGAGCGGGACTGGCGACGATCCTTGACGCCCTGTGTATCGAGCACACCGCGCAGGACGTGATAGCGCACACCGGGCAAATCGCGAACGCGACCGCCGCGGATCAGCACGACCGAGTGCTCCTGCAGATTATGGCCCTCGCCCGGGATGTAGCTGATGACTTCGCGCTGGTTGGTCAGGCGGACCTTGGCAACCTTGCGCAGCGCCGAGTTCGGCTTTTTCGGGGTCGTCGTGTAGACGCGCGTGCACACGCCGCGCTTTTGCGGGTTCTGTTCCATCGCAGGGACCTTCGATTTGGCCTTCTGCGGATCGCGGCCCTTGCGGACCAGCTGGTTAATCGTTGGCATGAAGCCCTTCACCTTTTGTTACCGGACACATGCCGGCGGTTACTTTGCCGAAAAGCGAAAATGCAAAAGAACCCCGGCGGCCTAAACGACCCCCCAGGTCCCACGCTTCAGCAATGTTCAGCTCTGCTCACAAGCGAACGGCGTCGGGAAAACCCGTCACCAGCCCTTTTCACGAGCAGGCGGCGCTATAGCCACGCATGGCGAACGGGTCAATGCCGCGTCGTGCAATCGGTGAGCAGGGCGAAGGCTGGCCGAATTCACGGCTTGCTAACCAACTTTGCCTATTTCCTGACGGCATGTTCCATACTGTTATCGAGGCGCCGCGCACCCGGCTAAGCCTGCCGCTATTCGCCGCGATTCTGGTGTTCGGCCTTTATTGGCACTGGGCATTCCTGCCGATCATCACGATCGATGTCGCCAATGATTATGTGCCATGGTTCAATCACATCGTTCAAGCCGGGCCGATCGCTGCCTTTGCACAGCCGTTTGGCGCCTATTCGCCGGCCTATCTCTATCTGCTCGCCGCCCTCACCGCACTGAAGGGCATCCTCCCCGATCCCTATCTGATCAAGCTGCTCGGGCTTGCCGGCAATGCTGCATTGGCGGGGGCGTTCTGGCACCTTCTCGGGCGGCTCGACGTGCGTGATCGTGGGCGGATCGCGCTATGCATCCTTGCGTTGCCGAGCCTGCTGATGAACGCCGCGCTGCTCGGCCAGTGCGATGCCATGTATGCGGCGCCGATCATCATGGGGGTCGCCGCCGCGATCGACCGCAAACCCGCCCACATGCTCGCCTGGTGCGGCCTTGCGCTCGCGATCAAGCCGCAGGCGGTGCTGATTGCGCCGTTCGTGCTCGCCATGCTGATCGCCCGTCCCGTGCCGTTCCGCGTGTGGCTGATCGCCCCGGCGGTGTTTCTGGCGACGCTCATCCCGGCTTGGCTTGCCGGCTGGCCCGCTGCCGATCTGCTGCTTGTCTATTTCCGCCAGGTCGAGACGTTCAAGGCGGTCGCGCTCAACGCGCCCAACATCTGGATGATCCTCGATACCGTCGGGATCGACAGCGCGCCGCTCGCCGGGCTCGCGCTCGCCGCAGCCGTCGGCGCGTGCGGCGCCTATGCCGCGCGCTTCGGTGCGACGGCGCGAATGCTGACCACGCCGATGCTGGTCCGCGTTGCCCTGCTGTCGCCGCTGATCGTCGCGGGATTGTTGCCGCGGATGCACGAACGCTATTTCCTGCTCGCCGATATCCTGTCGATCGCGGTCGCGTTGACGAGCACTGAACGTGGCGCCTGGCGTATTCCCGTGCTGATCCAGGCAGGGTCGACGCTGGCATTGCTGGCGTATATGACGGGCGTATCGGCGCTTGCTGCGATCGGCGGTTTGATGATGCTGGCCGCGACGATATTGGTCGCCCGGCCGCTGCTCAATCGCGCCGCCAACGACAATCCCCTTCTGGCACGCGCAAGCTGATCGATCCGTCTGCCTAAAATCCGCAACTTATGGTAATCAGCGAGTGAGTCGCGGGTGTTTTCGACGCCGCGAATCGGAATCTGGCGGGGAGATTTTCAGCATGTTCAACAGCAATAGTAACAATAATCGCTCACGCGACGCGGGGATGAGCGCGCTGCCGCCTTCGCCGCCGCCATCAGCAAATGGCAAGCGCGGCATGTTCTCCGTGCTCGGCCCCGATGTGGTGGTGACGGGCAACATCGCTGCATCCGCCGACCTGCACATCGACGGTCAGGTTCAGGGCGACGTCAATTGCGGTTCGCTCGTCCAGGGCACCGAAAGCAAGATCAGCGGCAATGTGCGCGCCGAAAGCGCCCGGATCGCTGGTACGATCGACGGCACCGTATCGGTTCGCCAGCTGACGGTCGAGCGCGCCGCACGGATCAACGGCGATGTCGAATATGAAAACATCGCCATCGAAAACGGCGCGAGCATCGATGGCCGGCTGAAGCATATTGCGCCGGATTCGGGCAAAAGCTTTTCCGGGTTGGTCAACGAGCCGCTGCTGTCAAAGCCCGCCCCCTCCTACAGCCCGGTCGCAGAGACCGTTCACCTGGTTCCGGCGAGCGAAGCCGCCGCCTGATATCTGTCCGCCCCGGCGCGCCGCCAATGGCGCGCCGGGGCGGACCGACCTCCGATCAGCGGATGCGCTTGCCGCCCTTGATCACCGCGCTTGGATGTTCGAGCAGCCGGATATCGGCAAGCGGATCGCCCGTCACCGCCACGATATCGCCGAAACGCCCCGCCTCGATCGCGCCGACATCACCGGTGCGGTCAAGCGCCTGCGCTGCATTGCGCGTCGCCGCCCGGATCGCCTCGATAGCGGGCATCCCCCATTCGACCATCTTGGCAAATTGCAGCGCATTCTGTCCTGCCGGGAAGACGCCGCCATTATCGGTGCCGAAAACCATCTTCACGCCCGCATTATAGGCGGCGCGAAAGGTCTGGCGCTGTTTGAGGCCGATCTTGCGCTCTTTCTCCAGGCTTTCCTCGAACACGCCATTCTTGGCGCCTTCGGACAGGATGTAATCATCGTCATAGATATCCATCGAAAACCAGCTGCCATTGGCCTTGGCCAGGCGGAAGCTTTCGGCATCGGCCAGGCTTGCATGCTCGATGGTATCGACGCCGGCGCGCAGCGAATCGTTGATGCCCGTGGTGCCGTGCGCGTGCGCGGCCACGCGCATGCCGAGCATGTGCGCCTCCGCCGTCACCGCCTTGATCTCATCGAGAGTCATCTGCTGGGCGCCAGCGGCATCGGATTTCGACAGGACGCCGCCCGTTGCGCAGATTTTGATCACCTGCGCGCCATATTTGCGCAGCTTGCGCACGAGCAGGCGATAGCCATCGGGGCTGTCGGCGACGGAGGGCTCGGGGATGTTGCCATAGCTGGGCGGCAGGCCTTCTGTGCTGTCGCAATGCCCGCCCGTCGCGCCGATCGCATAGGTGGCGGGTACGATCCGGGGGCCGATGATGACGCCGGCCTCGACCGCCTGTTTCAGGCCGACATCCTCGTAATTCGCCGAGCCGACATTGCGCACCGTCGTGAAGCCCGCCTCCAGCATCTTGCGCGCATTGGAGACACCCACCGCCTGCCAGAAACTGTCGGTGTAATCGAGCCGCTTGTAGCCACGGATCGTTGCCTCGCCGTTCAGGTGAACGTGCATGTCGATCAGGCCGGGCAGGATCGTCTGGCCGGGCAGATCGATATGCCTGACGTCGCTGCCGAACCTGATCGTGCGCGCATCGGCAATGCCGATAATGCGCCCATCGACAATCGTCACCGCGGGATAATCGATCGTCTTGCCCGCGATCACGTCGATCATGTGATCCGCGGTGACGATAACGGTTTCCGCATTCGCCGGCGCAGCGGCGGTCAATATCAGCGCGAGCGCCGTCGTTCCAAACAATCTTTTCATCATCACCCCCATTATGTTTTCGTTACAGTCAGATATGCAGCGCCCGACCATAAGCGCCAAGCACGCTTTCGTGCATCATTTCCGAAAGCGTTGGGTGCGGGAAGACGCTTTCCATCAATTCCGCCTCCGTCGTCTCCAGCGTCTTGCCGATCGTGTAGCCTTGAATCAGCTCGGTAACCTCAGCGCCGATCATGTGTGCGCCGAGCAATTCGCCGGTTTTCGCATCGAACACCGTCTTCACGAACCCCTCCGCCTCGCCAAGCGCAATCGCCTTGCCGTTGCCGATGAAGGGGAAATTGCCGACCTTGACCTCGTAACCCGCCTCCTTCGCCTTGGCTTCGGTGAGGCCGACGCTGGCGATCTGCGGGTGGCAATAGGTGCAACCAGGGATGTTCTTCGGGTCCATCGCGTGGGGGTGACCGCCGGCGATCGCTTCGGCGGCGATGACGCCTTCATGGCTCGCCTTGTGGGCGAGCCAGGGCGGCGCGGTGATATCGCCGATCGCATAGAGGCCGGCCACGTTGGTGCGGCACATCGGATCGGTCTTCAAAAAGCCCCGGTCCATTTCGACACCAAGCGCCTCCAGCCCGATATTCTCGGTATTGGGCAAAATGCCGATCGCGACGATCACATGGCTGTAATCGGCGGTCGTGATCTTGCCGTCCTTGGCCTTGATCGCGGCCTTGATCCCCGTGGCGGTCGCATCGATCTTGTCGACGCCCGCGCCGGTCAGGATCGTCATGCCCTGTTTCTTCAGTGCCTTTTCAAGGAAGGCGGACACATCGGCATCCTCGACAGGCACGATCCGGTCGAGCATCTCGACCACCGTCACCTCCGCGCCCATGTCATTATAAAAGCTGGCAAACTCGATGCCGATCGCGCCCGACCCGATCACCAGCAGCTTGGTCGGCATTTCGGGCGGCACCATCGCGTGGCGATAGGTCCAGATGCGCTTCCCGTCGGCAGGCGCAAAGGGCAAGTCGCGGGCGCGGGCGCCAGTGGCGACGATGATGTTCTTCGCCGTGATCTCTTCGGTCTTGCCGTCCTTCGTCACTGCGATCGTGTTGGCGGCGGTCAACTTGCCGTCGCCCATATGCACCGTGATCTTGTTCTTCTTCATCAGGTGCGTGACGCCCTGATTGAGCTGCTTTGCCACCCCGCGCGATCGCTTTACGACGGCAGCGATGTCCGCGCTGATACCTTCTGCAGCCAGCCCGTAGTCCTTGGCGTGCTGCATATAATGATAGATTTCGGCGGAGCGCAGCAGCGCCTTGGTCGGGATGCACCCCCAGTTGAGGCAGATGCCGCCGAGCAACTCGCGCTCGACGATCGCCACCTTCAGCCCAAGCTGGCTCGCGCGGATGGCAGCGACATAGCCGCCGGGTCCGGAGCCGAGAACGATGAGATCATAGGGGTCAGCCACAATAAGAATCCTTCTGCTCCCTCCCCCCTCGCGGGGGAGGGCTGGGGAGAGGGGCCGGCGATGAGGCCGGCTCGATGCCGGCCACGTCGCCTTCAAGTGCAGCAAGAATGGCGGTCAAAACACCATCAGACCGCGCCAGAATATCATTGTTCCAGAATCGGGCGATGCGAAACGATTGCGCCGTCAACCAGGCATCGCGAGCGGCATCTGCCGGATTATCGGCGTGCTGCGACCCATCCGCTTCGACGATCGGCCGAGCTTCCAGGCAAACAAAATCGACGATGTATCGCCCGATCGGCTGCTGCCGCCTGAACTTCCATCCGGCCAGGCGTTTGTTGCGCAGCAGGCGCCATAATGCGCGCTCGGCTTCTGTCGGCGACTTGCGCATGACCCGCGCATTGGCAAGCGCGACCCCTCTCCTTCCCACCGCTTCGCGGCGGGCCCAGTGGCGGGTGAGCAGCGCCCCGCGCTGTTCAGGCCATGCCGGGGGCATGGCCGACCCGCTACTCTCCCCCGCAAGGGGGGAGGATCCGTAATATCCGTCAACCATCGGCCACCGCGCGCGGCATCCGCGCGTCATCGATCGCGACGAACACGAATTGCGCCTGCGTCACCAGGCAGCTTTCCTCGCCGTGGCGGTCGCGGCGCCACGCCTCGACATCGATCGTCATCGACGTGCGGCCGACCTTCACCAGATCGGCATAGACCGACACCTCATCGCCGACGAACACCGGCGCGTGAAATTTCATTGCTTCGACAGCGATTGTCACCGCCCTGCCCTTCGACCGGCGCGACGCGACCAGCCCGGCGGCCATGTCCATCTGGCTCATCAGCCACCCGCCGAAGATATCGCCATAAGGGTTGGCGTCCGCGGGCATCGTCGTGACCCGAATCGCGAGCCGATCATCGGGCGGCGGCGTGCTCACTCGGCGGACAGCACCCAGGCGGTGGTGCCGGGCATGGCGTGGAAAAACGCCTGCGCGATCCAGATGCGCGCCATCCCCTCAAGCTCGCGCGCGTAATCGAGCCCGCCGGCATCGCGTGCATCGAAGCCGCAATCGGCGAGCAGCGCGATCACCTTGGCCCGCGCCTGCGCATCGTCGGCCGCCACGAATTGTAACGGCGCGAGCGCGCGATCGGGCGCGTTGGCCATCACTGCCGAGCCGACCTGATTGAGCGCCTTGACGACGACGGCGTCGGTCTTCCCCTGCAGGATGGCGGCCACCGATTGATCGGCTGCGATCACCGGCGTGAGTTTGTTGCGGAAATCATAGGGGTTGATCGGATCGATCAGGATCTTGCCAGCGATCGGCCCCATCTCGGCCAGCGCCGCGTCGATCGCGTCGAAGCCGATCGCGAGCAAAATCACGTCCGCCCACCCCGCAGCATCGGCCATGCCCATCACCGCAACGCCGTCGTCGCCTGCATATTTTGGATCGGCGGGATCGCGCACGCCGTAGACAGCTTCATGCCCAGCGCTCGCGATGACGGGCGCAATCGCCTTGCCGACGCGCCCCTTGCCGATGACCGCAACCTTCATTGTTCGCCTCCGTCGCCGCTCGTCGAACCCGCACCGCGCGCCGCGATGAGCGCAGGAATGCCCATAAGCACCACACCGGCGATCGCGATATAATCGATCGCCCAGATCGTCCCGGCCGCACGCGGCACCGCCCACGCCGCCAGCGCAGCGATCACCAGCGCGACGGCAACGCCGGCGAGGATGTGAAAAATCTCGATCGCGACGCGCATGCTGGCCTCAAGCCACCAGTGCCAATGGACTTTCTACCAGCGCCTGGAACGCCTTCATCAGCGCTGCACCATCGGCGCCGTCGATCGCGCGGTGATCGAAGCTGCCGGTCGCGCTCATCACCGTCGCGATGCCGAGCGCATCGTCGACGATATAGGGCCGCTTTTCACCGGCACCGATCGCCATGATCATCGCCTGTGGCGGATTGATCACCGCATCGAACTGCTTGATTCCGAACATGCCCATGTTCGAAATGCTCGCCGTGCCGCCCTGATATTCGTGCGGCTGGAGCTTGCCCGCCTTGGCCTTGTCCGCAAGCGCCTTCATCTCGGTGGAAATCGCCGACATCGCCTTGGCTTCCGCACCGACGACGATCGGCGTGATGAGCCCTGTCGGTGTCGACACCGCGACCGAGATATCGGCGCGGCTATAGGTGATCAGCTGATCGCCGGCGAACGACACGTTGCACACCGGCACCTCGATCAGCGACAATGCGAGTGCCTTGATCAGCATGTCGTTGACCGACAGCTTCACCCCGCGCGGCTCGAGAGCCGCGTTCAGATCGCCGCGCAGCTTGAGCAGCGCATCGAGACGGATATCCACCGTCAGATAGATATGCGGCACCTGCTGCTTCGACTCGGTCAGGCGCCGCGCGATCGTCTTGCGGATGTTCGACAGCTTGGTCGCTTCGTGCGGGATGTCGGTTGCAAAAGGTGCCGATGGCGCCGCGGCGGGAGCCGGCGCTTGGGCGGCCTGTTCGACCGCCGCTTCGACCTTTGGTGCGGGCGCCGCTATCGGCTTTGCGGAGTCCAGATCGGCCTTGACGATGCGACCGCCCGGCCCGCTACCGGCGAGCGAGCCGAGATCGACGCCCTTCTGCGCCGCGATCCGCCGCGCGAGCGGGCTCGCCTTGACGCGGTCGCCGCTGGCTGGTGCCGGGGCGGGTGACGGTGCGGGAGCAGCAGTGGGCGCCGGAGCGGCCTCGGGCACTTTCGCCTCTTCTTTTTCGGGTGGCGGGGTGGCCTTTGCAGTCGCGGCGCTCGCATCTTCGCCCTCTTGCGACAGAACCGCGATGACGGTGCCGACCTTCACATTATCGGTTCCCTCGACAACCAGTATCTTGCTGATGATCCCCTCATCGACGGCCTCGAACTCCATCGTCGCCTTGTCGGTTTCGATTTCCGCCATCAGATCGCCCGACGAAACGCTGTCGCCTTCCTTGATCAGCCACTTCGCGAGCGTGCCTTCCTCCATCGTCGGGGAAAGCGCGGGCATCTTGATCTCGATCGGCATGGGGAGGAACGTCCTTGAGCGACTCTGTCGAAGGGTGCGCTTTTCCTTCGCCATCCCGGCCTCCGGGTCAAGACCGGGCGGCATCGGCGGATGGGCTTGCGCGCAGCCCCCGCGCGGGCCACCTATCGACGAAACGAGAATGGGGGAGCGGGGCCATGCGCATCTATCTGGTGGTGATCGACGAAAGCCCCGAGGCGGAGGTCGCGCTGCGCTTTGCCGCGCGCCGGGCGGTGAAGACAGGCGGCGGGGTCGAGATATTGGCGCTCGTCCCGTCCGCCGAATTCGTACCGTGGGGCGGTGTTCAGGCGACGATCGAGGAAGAGGCGCGCCAGCATGCCGAGGGACTGGTGGCTGCGGCTGCCGGTACGCTGATCCAGGAATCGGGGCTGAAACCCCGCATCACGGTGATGCAGGGAGACGCCAACAAGGTGATCCGCGACGTGATCGCGGGCAATGCGGAGATTGCCGCGCTCGTACTCGCTGCGGCCGCCAGTGGCCCGCCTGGACCACTCGTCAGCCATTTTGCGGCAAGCGAAGCCGGCGCATTGCCGATCCCGCTGATGATCGTGCCGGGCTCGCTCAGCAACGAGGCGATCGACCGGTTGAGTTGACCGCTCCCTCGAAAGCATGCGCCCTTGAAAGGTCGCGACCGCGCGGGCACGGTGCCCGGATGCGCATCATCATCGGCACCGCCGCCCTCGCCCTGATCCTCTCCACCCCGGCCTATGCCGCCGACACGCCTGATCAGGCGCGGCTGAAGGCGACCGTTGCCAAGCTCGTCTCGTTCGGCACCCGGCACACGCTGTCATCGCCGACCGACCCGGTGCGCGGCATCGGGGCCGCACGCGCCTGGGCAGCCGACGCGCTCGACCGGATCGGTGAGGATTGCAAATGCCTGCAGGTCCAGCGCATCGCTCGGGAATTCACCGGGCCGCGCGCGCCGAACGGCGTCAACATCGTCGATGTGCTGGGCGTACAGCATGGCCGCGACCCCAACCGCGTCATCATTGTCGGCGCGCATATCGACAGTCGGGTCAGCGATCCGCTCGATTTCACCAAGGATGCCCCCGGCGCGAATGACGACGGATCGGGCGTCGCGCTGGTGATGGAAGCGGCACGCATCCTGTCGAAGGAGAAATTCGACGCGACGATCATCTATGCGATCTTCTCCGGCGAGGAGCAGGGCCTGTGGGGCGGGACGCTGCTGGCGGAAACAGCGAAGGAGCGCGGCTGGGAAATTTCGGCGATGCTCAACAACGACATTGTCGGCAATACCATGGGCCAGAACGGCGTGCGCGTCGCGGACCGGGTGCGGGTATTCTCCGAAGGCATCCGCGCTTCCGAAGACGCGAAGGAGCAACTCGCCCGGCGTGGCAATGGCGGCGAGGATGACGGCCCCAGCCGCGCGCTCGCCAAAACGGTGGACACAGTCGCAGCGGGCATCCCGGGCGGGCTCGACGTGTTCGTCGATCGGCGCCCCGACCGGTTTCAGCGCGGCGGCGATCATGAGCCGTTCCTGAGGCTCGGTTACCCTGCGGTGCGCTTTTCAGTCGGCGCGGAGAACTGGCAGCAGCAGCACCAGGATCTGCGCACCGAAGGCGGCATCCAATATGGCGATACGATCGACAAGATGGATTTTGCCTATCTGGCAAAAGTGACCGCGATCAACGTCGCGGCGATCCGCCGGCTGGCGAGCGCACCTGGCACGCCAAAGAACGTCACAATTTCAGGCGCCCTTTCCTATGACACCATCGTCAAATGGCAGCCGGTGCCGGGGGCGGCAGGTTACCGCATTCGCTGGCGGCGGACCGATGCGCCCGGCTGGACGGGACAGCGCGACGTCAAGGAAACGTCCGCCAAGATCGACAACATGATCGTCGACGATCATCTGTTCGCGGTCTCTGCGCTGAGCGCGTCCGGCGCGGAGAGCGTTCCTGCGCTCGCCGGACCTGAGCCCCGCTGAACCGGGTTTCAGCTCATTTCCGTTCGCCCTGAACGAAGTCGAAGGGCTGCCTTTTCTTTTCGACGGTGGAGAAGAAGGGCAGGGCTTCGACAGGCTCAGCCCGAACGGAGAGATGAGCTGGTGCATCCTGAACTAGAAGCTAGATCAAATCTTTAGCGGCAGCCGCATCCGCAGCTGCATTGCCGCCTCGCCGGCCGCCATTTGCGGACTGGCGCACGGTAAACCCGGCGCACGCGCGGCGCGCGATATTCGACCTCGTCGATATATTCGGTTGTGGTCGTCGTGGTGATCACGGGCGCTGACTCGACGGTTATCGTCGTCGTCGCGCCGGCGGGATAGGCGATGCCGTTGACGATGACGCTCCCGGCATAGCCGCCGGCCGAATAGCCCTGGCGATAGGTCGGCTGGACGATTTCGGCGGGGCGCGCGTAAACGACGCCCGATGCCTGGGTGTAGCTGCCCTGATAGGTGCCCTGGAATCCATAGCCGGGCTGCGCATAGCCGGCCCCATAGCCGACTTGTCCCTGATAGCTGCCCTGGTACCCGGCGCCTTGCTGGACCTGATTTTGCTGCCCCTGCAGGATATGATATTGCTGCTCTGGATAGCCTTGGCGAAAGCCGCCGCCATCATGCTCCCAATCGATCCCGCCGACCGTGTCATAAATGCGGCCATCGCCGTTGATCAGCACCGCATCGTCATAATAGCGGCTCCAGGTGTAGCCCGGGCGTGGCACCGACAGGCCGTAAAACGAATAGTCGGAAATGAAGAAACTCGGCGCGGCCCAATAGCGGGGCAGCGTCCACCCGCGGCTCGGGCGGCGATAGGCGTCCCAGCCCCCCGGTGCGCGATAGCCGCCGACCCAGCGGCCCTGGACCTGTCCGCCCCAGCGCTGCCCGTTGACCGTGCCGCCGCCCTGCGGAAACTGGCCACCTTGCGGGAACTGGCCACCTTGCGGGAACTGGCCACCCTGCGGGAACTGGCCAGCTTGTGGATAGCCGCCTTGCGGATACCCGAGTCGCTGCGCATCGGCGGGTGCAGCGATCGTGGCGGCTGACAATGCGAACAGCGCGATCATGCGGGTTTGCATGGTTAATACTCCGTGTTTCAACCGTGCGAATGAACGGCGCAGGCTTTGTTCTTAATGCTTTATTACCCAATTCTGCGCGTTTTTGCCAGCAGTGCGACTGTCCCGCTTCGGGTCAGAGCACCCGAGCGAGCGCCTCTGCCAACGCCCCTACACCGGCGGCATCGACGGCATCGAAACGGGCCGGCATAGGGCTGTCGAGATCGAGCACGCCGAGAAGGACGCCGTCGCGGACGATCGGCACGACCAGTTCGGATCGGCTGTCGGCATCGCAGGCGATGTGTCCGGGAAACGCGTGGACATCATCGACCAGCTGCGTCGTCAGGCTGGCAGCTGCCGTTCCGCACACGCCGGCACCGATGGCGATGCGGATGCACGCCGGCTTCCCCTGGAATGGCCCGAGCACCAATTCGCCCTCGACAAGCCGGTAAAAACCCGCCCAGTTGAGGTCGGGCAGATATTGCCAGACCAGCGCCGCTGCATTGGCCATGTTGGCAACGGGATCGGGCTCGCCCGCCGTCAGCGCGCCAAGCGCGACGCCCAGATCGCGGTAGAGCGCGGCCTTGTCGTCGCTCGAGACATCGAAATCGAACATAGCGCCGCTCCCTAATCCATCTGCACCTTGCCGCGTCCGGCCTTGATCGCACCTCGGCTGGTCTTTGCATCGATCCGCTTTGCCTTGGCGGCCTTGCTCGGCTTTGTCTTGACCCGACGCGCCGGTCGCTCATGCGCCTTGCCGATCATTTCGGACAGGCGCGCGCGGGCATCGACGCGGTTGGCATCCTGCGTCCGGAATTTGCGCGCGGTGATGACGAGTTCGCCGACGGCGTTGAGCTTCGATCCCGCCAGCACTCGCAGCCGCTGATAGACATCGGGCGCCAGACCGAGCTTGAACACCGACACGCGCAACTGCACCGCAGTCGCCACCTTGTTGACATTCTGCCCGCCCGGACCCGATGCAGCGAGAAAGCGCTCTTCCTCGATCGCGCTTTCGGGCAGCGCATAGTCAGCCATGGCTCGGCTCGAGCGCAGAACCCGCGAGCAGTTCCGGACCAAAGCCTGCCGCGACGAATCGATCGGGCAGCGGCGCTTCGGCGGCGATATCGGGCTTCCCCTCACGCGGGACGACAAGCCCGGCCGCGTGCAGCAGCATCCCGTGTGCGCCTTTTCGTCCGTAAACCGGGTCGCCCGCTACGGCCGCGCCAATCCCTTCTGCGGCGTGAACCCTGATCTGATGCGTGCGCCCGGTTTCGGGCGTAAATTCGACCAGCGACTGCGTCCCCGTCACCCGCAATACCCGCCAGTGCGTGCGCGAAGGGCGGCCCTTGGGGTCACCGATCATCCGCCAGCCCTCGGCCTCGCTGCTGATCTTGCTGAGCGCCAGATCGATCGTGCCGTTTTCGCCTTCGGGCACGCCGTCGAGCACCGCGAGATAGCGCTTGCTCACGCGCCCCTCCTCGAACACGCGCTGGAACCGTTTATGCGCCTTGGGATTGCGCGACAGCAGCAGGCAGCCACTGGTATCGCGGTCGAGCCGGTGCACCGCTTGCGGCCAGCGCACAAAGCCAAAAGTCAGCAGGCTCAAATGGTTTTCGAGGCTCAGCGCCCCGTCGCGCGGGGGATCGACGGGCAGGCCCGCAGGCTTGTCGATAACGATCGCCTCGCCGTCGATGAACAGAACATGGTCGGTAATCATCCATCCCCCTTGCCACCGGCGCGGCCTGCGTGCCAGAAAAAGCGCGTTGCCCACGGGGGATCCCATGCACCGGTCGATTATAGTCACGCTGGCGCTCGCCGCCTGGGCGCCAGCGGTGGTGAGCGCTGAGGAACTGTGCCCGGGCCGCACCGTGAGCGCGATGGCCGATGGCCGGATGCTCGGCCATGTCCCCTATGCGCAGGTAAAGGCGAGCGATCTCGTCAGCGCACCCCCGGGCTTTGCGATCGGTGCGCCGTGCCAGCTCAGGCGCGAGGCGGCTGGCGATATCGGCCGGATGCTCGTTGCGGCCGATGCCGTTGCTTCGGTTCGGGGGCGGCTGCGCGCGGTTTCGTGTTTTCGCACCGTCGGGCATCAGCGCGCGGTGTTTTGCGGCGGTATCGGCCCACGTCTGCGCGACAAGGACCCGGCAGATCGCGCGCGTTTTGTCGGCCCGCCGGGATATAGCGAGCACGCAACCGGCTATGCGATCGATTTCGGGAGCCGTCCCTCGCCCGGCTGCCGCGACGTCACCGCGTGTTTCGCTGCCACACCCGCCGGGAAATGGCTGATCGCGCATGCCGCTGATTATGGCTTTGAGCTGTCCTTTCCGGCGGGCAATGCACAGGGCGTAACTTACGAACCCTGGCATTGGCGCTGGATCGGCACCGATGCTGCGGCGCCGGGTGCCGCCGCCGCGCGCGACACTTTCCGTCGCGCCCGGACCGATTTCCCGGCAAGCCCGACACCGATCGATGCCGCGTCCCGCGCGCCCGCACTGCCGATGCTGGCGGCACCCCCGAAGATCGAGGCGCCGCCGCCCGATCGCTGAGGTGCCTCAGCCGGCCAGCTTGGCCGCCGTCTCGGCGATCCGCCTGCCCTGATAGCGTGCACCGTCGAGTTCGGCCGCGCTCGGCTGGCGGCTGCCATTGCCGTCGGCGATCGTCGTGGCGCCATAGGGTGATCCACCCTTCACTTCGTCGACACCCATCTGCACCTGGAAACCGTAATCGAGCCCGATGATCGTCATGCCGAAATGCAGCATGTTGGTGATGATCGAGAACAAGGTCGTTTCCTGGCCGCCATGCTGAGTCGCGGTCGAGGTGAAGGCGCCACCGATCTTGCCGTTGAGGGCGCCGCGCATCCACAAGCCGCCCGCCTGATCGAGGAAGCTCGCCATCTGACCCGGCATCCTGCCAAAGCGTGTCGGCGCGCCGATGATGATCGCATCGTAATTCGCAAGTTCATCGACGGCGCCGATCACCGGATGCGCGGTATCGGTTTTGAAATGCGCGGCTTCGACCACCGCCTGCGGGGCGGTTTCGGGGACGCGGCGGATATCGACTTCGGCACCGGCACCGCGCGCACCCTCGGCAACGGCGTCGGCCATCCGTTCGATATGGCCGTAAGACGAGTAATAAAGGACGAGGACCTTGGTCATGATGGTACCTTTTCTTAGGCCCCCTCCCGCTTGCGGGAGGGGTTAGGGATAGGAGCGGGGTGACGACCGAACAGGCCCTTCCCCGACCCCTCCCGCAAGCGGGAGGGGTGAAGCGTTATTCGCTATCGACGAGAACGATCTCGGCTTCCTCGATCGCGGTGATGGCGATGGTCATCGGGCCTTTCAGCGCGACGCCGTCGCGTGCCTCGATCCGCTCGCCGTCGATCTCGATCGCGCCGGTTGCCGGCACCAGATAGGCATGGCGACCATCGGCAAGTTCATGGGTGATCGCCTCTCCGGCATTCACCGTTGCAGCAAGCAGCCGGGCATCGGCGCGGATCGGCAGCGCGCCCGCCGCGACGTCATCGTCGAATCCGCTGGCGAGCGTGACGAACCGGCCCGATCGGTCGTCCTTGGGAAAGGGCTTCGCGCCCCAGCTCGGGCTACCGCCAAGCCGCTTCGGCTCGATCCAGATCTGGAATAGCGTGGTCGGCTCGCTCTCCAGATTATATTCCGAATGGCGAACGCCGGTGCCGGCACTCATCACCTGGACATCGCCCGCTACGGTGCGGCCGGTATTGCCAATGGAATCCTGGTGCGTGACCGCGCCCGAGCGAACATAGGTGATGATCTCCATGTCGCGGTGCGGGTGCGGCGGGAAACCCGAATTGGCGGCGATCTCGTCATCATTCCACACGCGGATCGCGCCCCAGCCCATCCGGTCCGGTTCGTAATAATTGGCGAACGAAAAATGATGGCGGGCATCGAGCCAGCCATGATTGGCAGCACCCAATGTCTCAAAGCGCCGACGGTCGATTTTGCTTTTGGTCAACATGGCGAAACTCCTTTGTTGCGCCCTAGATAATGGTTAGGATCGCCGCGTAAATCGAAACGATGGAAACTTATCGTTTCCAAACACGAACTCACAACTTCCCGCCGATTCACAGGAGACCATGGTGCGCCTCCCCGATTTTGAAGCCTGGGCAATTTTCGCCAGCGTCGTTGAGCATCGTTCGTTCAGTGGGGCGGCAGACGCGATCGGCTTGTCCAAGGCGACGGTTTCAAAAGCGGTCACCAGGCTCGAAACCCAGCTCGGCACCAGCCTGTTCCACCGCACCTCACGGCGCCTGACGCTGACCGATAGCGGTCGCGGGCTGGCCGATCATGCGCACCGTATCCTCGCAGAAGCGCGGGCAGCGGAAGAGGCCGCACATGACGGCGCCGCGACGCTTGCCGGGCGGGTGCGGATCAGCGCGCCGATGAGCTTCGGGCTGCTTCACGTCGCGCCCGCAATCGCCGATTTCGCCGGGCTCCATCCCGCCATCGAGATCGATCTCGATCTGTCCGACGCCGTCGTCGATATCGTCGCCCAGGGTTTCGACGTGGCACTCCGCATCGGCACGTTGCCCGACAGCTCGCTGCGTGCCCGGCGTCTCGGGCCGATCGGCGCGCAGATCGTCGCGTCGCCCGCCTATCTCGATCGCCACGGCCGGCCCACCCACGCCGCCCAACTCGGCGAACATGCGCTGCTCGGCTACACCAACGCGCCCGAGCCCTGGCATTTCTTCGGGCCGGACGGCGCAGAAGCAGTGGTGCGACCGCGCGGGCCGATCAAGGCCAATAGCGGCGATGCGTTGTTGCCGGCGTTGCGCGCCGGGCTCGGCATCGCGCCGCTGCCCGATTTCATCATCGGCGACGATGTCGCGCGCGGAACGCTTGAGGCGATCCTGCCCGATTGGCACCGCGCGCCTGCAGCCCTTCACCTGATGACGCCCCCCGGCATGCTGCGCCCCGCCCGCGTCGAAGCGCTGATCGATTTCCTGACGAACCGATTCAGACAATTATGTTTTGTCGAGCAACAGCGCCTCGATTACCCGCGACTCGCGGAGTCAGGCCGATTAATCTCAAATTAACCTTTGTCCTTCAGATGTCGTTTGGTTAATGCTGTATCACGAACGCTGGTCCACAGGGGGCATCAGCGACGCGAGCGACAGGGGAAGTGCCACATGCGCGTGCTGCTGATCGAGGACGAGCCCACCACGGCCAAGGCAATCGAGCTTATGCTCTCGGCCGAGGGTTTCAACGTCTACACCACCGATCTTGGCGAAGAGGGCCTCGATCTCGGCAAGCTCTATGATTACGACATCATCCTGCTCGACCTGAACCTGCCCGACATGCACGGGTACGACGTGCTGAAAAAGCTTCGCGTCGCCCGGGTGCAGACGCCCGTCCTGATCCTTTCGGGCATCAACGAGATGGACTCCAAGGTCCGCTCGTTCGGCTTCGGCGCTGACGATTACGTCACCAAGCCGTTCCACCGCGAAGAACTCACCGCCCGCATCCACGCGGTCGTCCGCCGGTCCAAGGGCCATTCGCAAAGCGTGATCCGCACCGGCAAGCTTGCGGTCAACCTCGATGCCAAGACCGTCGAAGTCGACAGCGCCCGCGTCCACCTGACGGGCAAGGAATATGCGATGCTCGAGCTGCTTTCGCTGCGCAAGGGCACCACGCTGACCAAGGAAATGTTCCTCAACCACCTTTATGGCGGGATGGACGAGCCCGAACTCAAGATCATCGACGTCTTCATCTGCAAACTGCGCAAAAAGCTCAGCATGGCATGCGAAGGCGAGAATTATATCGAGACGGTCTGGGGCCGCGGCTACGTGCTGCGCGAACCCGACGAGGTCATCGCCGCCGTCGCCTGAATTTGAAAGTTACGAAGGGGGAAAAAGCCCCGCGGCCGCCGACCAGGCGCCGCGGGGCTTTTTTTGTGAATTGCAAGGCGGCGTCACGTCGGCGACCAAAAAAAGGAGGGCCCCCGGCATCCGCCGCGCCACCGGGTTCGTAAGGTAATCAGGACTTACGGCATACGGGGACGGCAATGGTATCGCCTAAATTGCGGCTCCGGCTGGCATCGCTTGCTGGGCTGCTGATATTACCCGTGCCGGTCGCGGCGCAGACCGCGACATCGCCGACTGACACCGCCCAAACCGAGCCTGAAAGTCGCAGCGACCCGGCGCCCCGCGACATCCTCGTCTATGGCCGCGCCATTCAGCAGATCGGGATTGCGCAATCAGGGTCGCAAGGAACGGTCGGCTATGCCGATTTCGAGAACAAGCCCGTCAGCCGGGTCGGCGAACTCGTCGAAAATGTGCCGGGCGTCATCGCGACCCAGCATTCGGGCACCGGCAAGGCCAACCAATATTTCCTGCGCGGCTTCAACCTTGATCACGGCACCGATTTCGC
>JBBRMV010000040.1:0-18738 GCA_038230675.1 Sphingomonadales bacterium
GGCATTTCGATATTGCGGTCGAAATGGGCGGCAATATGAAAGGCCCGCCGACATGGGCGGGCCTTTCCGGTTGCTGCAGCGCCGGGGCTCGGGGGCTAACGCCGCGGGAGAAGCTTACATGTCGTCGTTATCGTCCGCGTCGGGCTCCGGGCCAGCCATCATCTCTTCGGCGACCTTGTCGGTACGGCCCCTGATCGCCTTTTCGAGACGCTCGGCCATTTCGGTATTGTCGGTAAGATAGGTCTTCGCATTCTCGCGGCCCTGACCGATCCGGACGCTATCATAGGAGAACCACGCGCCCGATTTCTCGACCAGCCCGGCCTTCACGCCGAGATCGAGGATCTCGCCGATCTTGGAGATGCCCTGGCCGTACATGATGTCGAATTCGACCTGCTTGAAGGGTGGTGCGACCTTGTTCTTGACGACCTTCACCCGCGTCGTGTTGCCGACGATATCCTCACGATCCTTGATCTGGCCGGTGCGGCGGATATCGAGCCTGACGCTCGCGTAGAATTTCAGCGCATTGCCGCCCGTCGTCGTTTCCGGGTTGCCGTACATGACGCCAATTTTCATGCGCAGCTGGTTGATGAAGATCACCATGCAGCGCGATCGGCTGATCGAACCGGTGAGCTTGCGCAGTGACTGCGACATCAGCCGCGCCTGAAGCCCGACATGGCTGTCGCCCATCTCGCCCTCGATTTCGGCGCGCGGCACGAGCGCTGCAACCGAATCGATCACCAGCACGTCAATCGCATTCGAGCGCACCAGTGTATCGACGATCTCGAGCGCCTGCTCGCCGGTATCGGGCTGCGAGACGATCAGCTCGTCGATATTGACCCCAAGCTTTTTGGCATAGACCGGGTCGAGCGCATGTTCGGCATCGACGAATGCGGCAGTACCGCCATTCTTTTGCGCTTCGGCAATCACGTGCAGCGCCAGCGTCGTCTTGCCCGAGCTTTCCGGCCCGTAAATCTCGATCACCCGTCCCCGCGGCAGCCCGCCGACGCCAAGCGCGATATCGAGCCCGAGCGAGCCCGTCGAAATCGTCTCGACCTGCATCGTCTCCTTCGAGCCGAGCTTCATCGCCGACCCTTTACCGAAAGCACGATCGATCTGCGCCAGTGCTGCGTCGAGCGCCTTCTGGCGTTCGGATGCCGCCTTGTCCGTGGATACCGCCATTTTGCTGTCGATGACCTTCAATTGAGCCGCCATTGGAAGATCCTTTCGCTAGACCGAACATGCCCGACGGGCAATGCATGTTGGAGATGTACACATAATGTTCCATGCGAACAAGTAGGGAACGGATATTTTTTCGCTAACGCCGCGTCGTGCTAACGCTTGCCCCTGCACGGTGCTTCCGCGATGATGGGCCATGCACCCTGCCGCCCCTGTTTCAGATGCCTTCATCACCGGATTGCCAAAGGCCGAACTGCACCTCCATATCGAGGGCAGCCTGGAGCCCGAGATGATGGTGGCGCTCGCCAGGCGCAACCGCGTGGCAATCCCGTTCGCGAGCGTCGAGGACGTGCGCGCCGCCTATGATTTCACGCGGCTGCAGGATTTCCTCGACATTTATTATGCCGGTGCCGACGTGTTGCGCACCGAGGAGGATTTTCACGATCTCGCGCGCGCCTATTTCGATCGCGCGGCCGCAGACGGGGTGGTGCATGCCGAGATCTTCTTCGATCCGCAGACGCACACCGATCGCGGCATTCCGTTCGAGGTGGTCGCACGCGGGCTGTTGAGCGGGATGGCAGCGGCCGAGGCCGACCACGGGCTGACATCGAAACTGATCCTGTGCTTCCTGCGTCACCTTGATGAAGATGCCGCCTTCGCGACGCTTCACGCAGCCGAACGATGGCTTGACCGGATCGCCGGGGTCGGGCTCGATTCGTCCGAGGTCGGGCATCCGCCGGAGAAGTTCGCGCGCGTTTTCGCCGCCGCCGGCGCGTTGGGGCTGAAGCGTGTTGCCCATGCTGGAGAGGAGGGGCCGCCCGATTATGTCCGGCAGGCGCTCGATGTGCTCCAAATCGACCGGCTCGATCATGGCAACCGCGCCCTAGAGGATGCGGCGTTGACGGCGCGGCTCGCGCGCACGGGCATGACGCTGACGGTCTGCCCGCTCTCCAACCTGAAGCTGTGCGTGGTGCCCGACATGGCCGCGCACCCGATCGATGCGATGTTGCGCGCCGGCTTGCGCGCGACGATCAATTCGGACGATCCCGCCTATTTCGGTGGCTATGTTGCCGATAATTACCGCGCGGCAGCGGCTGGCAGAGCGCTGAGCCGCGACGACCTGGTGATGCTGGCGCGCAACAGCTTTCTCGGCTCGTTCCTGCCCGACGATGCAGTGGCGGCGCATCTCGCCCGGCTCGATGCCTATGTAGCGGAGGCGCAGTGATGCCGGTATTCACGCCGATCCCGCATCAGGAGTTTCTGGAGGCGATTGCGGTGCTTGCGGCGCAGATCGGGGAAGATGGCTGGACGCCGACCTATCTGATCGGGGTCGGACGCGGCGGGCTGGTGCCGGCGGTGTTCCTCAGTCACGCGTGCGGGCTCGCGATGCTGTCGGTCGATTATTCGAGCCGGGTCGAGGAATTCGCCGGCGCCGCGCTGGGAAAACTTGCCGCGCGGACGCGAAGTGGCGACCGGCTGCTGTTCGTCGATGACATCAACGATACCGGCGGCACGATCGGGCAATTGCGGACGACGCTTGCCGAAGAAGGCGCGGTCGAAGGGGCGATCCGATTTGCCACGTTGATCGACAACAGCCGCTCCGCGCAGCGCGTTGATTACCGCGCACGCACGATCGACCGGGCTGTCACCAAGGACTGGTTCGTGTTTCCGTGGGAAGCCGTCGCGCCCGCATCGACGCTCGCCGAGGACGCTGCCGCCGTGCCCGAGCGCACCGCCTGAGTTAAGAGCCTTTAATCAGAGCCGTTCGTGCTGAGCTTGTCGAAGGCACTGCCTTTCTTCCTTCTTCGGGCCAAGAAAAGCAGCCCTTCGACAAGCTCAGTGCAAACGGAAAGTCGGTCAAATTTAGGGCTCGTCCTTATAATCGACCGTGACCGCTATTCCAACGCGGCGAGCGCTGCCTCCACACCCGTCATCGTGAAGGGCTTGGGCAGGATCGGGCGGTCACGAAACCGGTCGATGATGGTATCGCCCGATCCGCCACTGGCGAACACGAAGGGCAGCCCGGCATCCGCTAGCGCATCGGCGATCGCCCAGCTCATTTCCCCGCCGCGCAGATTGACGTCGAGGATCGCTGCATCCACCCCGCCCTTGCCGATCAATGACAGGGCTTCGGCGACATTGTCGGCAGGCCCGACGGGTGCCTTGCCAAGCATCTCCAGAAAATCCTCGAGCATCATCGCAATCAGCGGTTCGTCCTCGACAATCAGGATGTTTATCAGAGCCATGTCGCGCGCTTAAGCGGCAAACCGCGCGCCGCCAAGCTCATTTCGCCGCCAGCACATCGCGCGCGGCCTCGGCAAGCTGCTGAACGGAAAAGGGTTTGGCAAGAAAGGCGACGTTGTCGAGGTCGATCGACTTGCGCAATTGCTCCTCTGCATAGCCCGACATGAACAGGATCGGCAGATCGGGATATTGCGCGCGGGCATGGCGGACCATCGTCGGCCCGTCCATCATCGGCATCACCACATCCGAAATGAGCAGATCGGGGCGGGGATGTTGTTCGAGCAGTTCAAGCGCTGCCTCCCCATTTTCGGCGGTCAGCACGGTGTAGCCCTGCCGCGTCAGCGCACGCTCGGCGACAGCCCTCACCATATCCTCATCCTCGACGAGCAGGATCGTCCCGCTGCCCCAGGTTTCACTCTGCTTGGGCTTGGCGACGGGCAGCGTCTTTGCGGTTTCGGCGGCGGTGTGCACGGGCAGGTATATGCTGAACGTCGCGCCCTTGCCCGGCTTGGAATCGGCAAAAATATACCCGCCCGATTGCTTGACGATGCCGTAGACGGTCGACAAGCCGAGCCCCGTCCCCTTGCCGACTTCCTTCGTCGTGAAGAAGGGCTCGAATATCTTCGGCAGTATTTCAGCGGGAATGCCGGCACCGGTATCGGTGATGCGCAGCGCGGTGTAATCGGCAACGGGCAGGATATCGGAGCCCATCTTGCGCACATCCGCTGCGCTCACCGTCAGCGTCTCTATCGCCAGCGTGCCGCCGCCACGCGGGTCCTTGGCCAGCATCGCATCGCGCGCATTGACCGCGAGGTTCATCACCACCTGCTCAAGCTGCCCCGGATCGGCGCGGATCGGCCCCAGGTTGCGGCCATGCTTCACCGTCAGGATCACCGTTTCGCCCAACAGGCGCTTGAGAAGATTGGATACTTCCGAAATAATGTCGGGCAGCTGCAATATCTGAGGGCGCAGCGTCTGCTGGCGCGAGAAGGCGAGCAACTGGCGGGTCAGCCCGGCGGCGCGGTTGGAATTGAGGCGGATCTGCTGGATATCGTCATAATCGCTGTCGCCCGGCGAATGGCGCATCAGCATCAGGTCGCAGTGGCCGATGATTGCGGTCAGGATGTTGTTGAAATCATGCGCGACACCGCCGGCGAGCTGACCCACCGCCTGCATCTTGGTCGCCTGCGCCACTTCGCGTTTCAGCCGGGTTTCCTCGCCATTGTCCTTCAGGCTCAGCAACACCGCCGCCTCACCCATGCCGCGCGCTCCAGCGATCGACAACGCAACGGGCTCATCGGGATTGTTGCGCAATCGCACCGTCATATCGGCCTTGTGCGTCGCCCCGCCGGCAAAGCGCCGCACCGCGTCGGCCACCGCACCCTTGTCCTCTCGCACGACCAGATCGCCGGGGTAGAGCGGTGGCGCTTCGGGATCGACATCGGCTGCGCGAACAAAGGCGTCGTTCATCTGCACGAAGCGGCCTTCACGATCGACCAGCGCAATCCCGAACGGCATCAACGAGACGAGCGTCTTCACATGGGCCGAGGCCCCGGCGCCAATGGCGGGCCCGGCGCCCTGTTCCTCATCGAGCAGCGCGACCAGGATCGGCGCGCCTTCTGCCTCCAGAAAAGGAATCTGGAGCAGGCGGAGCGGCGTCCCGCCAAGTCCCTCGCGTTCGAAGCGGACCATTCCGGCACCGTCGGTAATCAGGAAATTGGCAAAATCGCGGCCCGCAATCGCGCCCTCCTCATGCCCCATCGCGCGCTCGCGAAAAACGCGGTTGGCGCTGCGGACCCGCCCGTCCTTGGTCATCAGCACCGCCATGATGCCAGCGGCTGCCAGCCGATTGCCGATCGCGCCGCCGATCATCGTCTCGATGGAATCGGCGAGCGCCATTCCCTCCGCACCGCGAAAGCGCCAGATCAGCAGATCGTCCGCCTGTCCGGCGCGCTCGACGGCGGCGGCGATATCGTTGCCGTTGAGCGCAATCCGATCGACAGTGGCGGTGCCATCGCGCCATGCCGCACGTCCGGCGCCGGCAAGCGCGGTCACCCCCTGCTCGCCGAACGGCAGGTTGGGCGGCGTCGGGTAGCCGCCGAACAGCGCCTTGTAGGCGTCGTTTGCGCAGACCAACCGCCCGGCGCGATCGGTGACCGCAAGCGCCTCGCTGCTCGCCTCCGCAATCGCCCGAGCGATCGACCAATCGACTGCCGCCTCCTCGGGGGCGGGCGGCGGAAACAACAGTCGATAGGCAACGAGCCCGCCCGCCCTGATGACCGCCGCCGCCACGAACCCGGCCGCAATCGCCAGATTGCCGAGCAAAGCGAGAATGATCAGCCCGGCGACGATCCCGCAGCCGATCGCGGCCAAAGCGGCTGCTCGTGCCGGCGTCAGGAAGGCCGGCGGCGGGGAGGGAATGCTTGCCATCATCCCCTCTTTGGCCGCGCCTGCCGGCCCGTCAAGCGGCTACCAGATGCGCACCCGGTCCTCCGGCTTGAGGTAGAGTTTCTGGCCAGGCTTTGCGTCGAAAGCCGCGTACCAGGCGTCGAAGTTGCGCACCATCGCCGCGCGCTGCGGTTCGGGGGAATGCGGATCGGTGAGCAGCCGCTGGCGAAGCGATGCCTCGCGCGATTTGGCGCGCCAAACCTGCGCCCAGCCGAGGTAGAAACGCTGATCGCCGGTCAGCCCGCCGATCACCGGCGCCGGCTTGCCGCCAAGCGAGCGATGATACGCATCGAGCGCCACCGTCAGCCCGGCGAGATCGGCGATATTCTCACCCAGTGTCAGCCCGCCTTGAACATGCTGGCCCGGGATCGGCTCATAGGCGTCATATTGCTTCACCAGGCGATCGGTGAAGACGGTGAAGCGCTTCACGTCCTCGTCGGTCCACCAATCGGTCAGCTTGCCGGTGAGATCATATTTGCGCCCGTGATCGTCAAAATGATGGCTGATCTCATGCCCGATCACCGCACCGATCCCGCCGTAATTGACCGCTGCATCGGCCTTGGGGTCGAAAAATGGCGGCTGCAGGATCGCCGCTGGAAAGACGATCTCGTTCATCGTCGGATTGGCATAGGCGTTGATCGTCATCGGCGTCATGAACCATTCGGCGCGATCGAGCGGCTTGCCCAATTTGCCCAGATTGCGGTCATAATCGAACACCGCCGCTGCAAAGACATTGCCCATCAGATCACGCCGCGACACCTTCAGCGCCGAGTAATCACGCCATTTGCTCGGATAGCCGATCTTTGGCTTGAAGGCGGCGAGCTTGGCGCGCGCCTTTAACTTGGTTTCGGGCGCCATCCACTCGAGCTGGTCGATCCGCTCGCCCATCGCTCCGATGATGTTCTTGACCAACGAATCGGCTGCCGCTTTCGATGCCGGCGGGAAATAGCGCGCGACATAATCCTTGCCGACATCCTCGCCGAGCGCGGCGCTGACGAGTGCGACCCCGCGTTTCCAGCGAGCGCGCTGCTCCGGCTGCCCCGACAACACGGTGCCATAAAAGGCAAAATCTGCGTCGTCGAACGATTTGGAGAGATAGGGCGCGGCCCGGTGCAACAGCTTCAGGATAACGAAATCCTGAAGGACGGTGACGGGGGTTTCCGAGAACAGCTTTGCCTCTGCAGCGACAGCGCTTGGCTCGCCGACCAGGAAGGTCTGCTCGCCGCTGACACCCAGCGCCTGGCGCACTTCGGCCCACGGGAAGCCCGGCGCCTTCGCGTCGAAATCGGCGCGGCCCCATTTGTTGTAGGTCTTGTCGGCATCGCGCGTGTCGATCCGGTTCCAGTGACCCTTGGCGAGCGCCTTTTCAAACTCGAACACTGCCGCTGCGCGCGCCTCCGCGCCCGCCTCGCCGGCTAGTCCCAGCATCTGCGCGAGATATTTCTGATACGCCGCGCGGGTAGCCGCGATCTTGGCATCGTCCTTCAGATAATAATCGCGATCGGGCAGCCCGAGCCCCGACTGATTGATATTGACGATGTAGTTTTCGGGCATCTTGTCGTCCTGCCCCACGGCGAAACGAAACAGGCCACCCGCGCCCATCCGCTGCAGCTTGGCCATCTCGACGGCAACGCCTGCACGGTCCTTGGTCAGCTTGATTGCGGTCAGCAACGGCTTGATCGGATCGGCGCCCTTCTGCTTGATCGTCGATTCATCCATGAAGCTGGCGTAGAGATCACCCGATTTGCCACCGGGCCGCTTCATTGCCTGGTCGAGCAGCACGCGCGTCTGCGTCAGCGATCGCTCGTTGAGCCGATCGAACATCCCATATCGCGTACGATCTGCCGGAATTTCGGTGTTCTTCACCCAGGTGCCGCCGGCATAGCTCGCAAAATCGTCCCCCGGCGCGACATTGATGTCCATACCCGTCAGATCGAGACCAAAGGCGCCGATTTCGGGGCCTGCATTGGCGGTCGTGGCGGCAGTCACCTTTGGCTTGCCAACAGGCGGCTCCGCGCCGGCGCGCGCAACGACAAGGCCGGCGGTGGCGACGGTGGCGAGCAGCGAAAGGGTGACGATCGATTGCCGCATCAAGATATCCTCTGATTGGTGCTTTTTTCCAACGCAGGCAGCGCAGGGCTTGGCGTGGTTTACTTCAATGCCATGGCTAGTCAAACGGCTGATCCGGTGCCGTTGTTGACGATTTTTCAGCGCCTCATCAACCGCGATCGCGCATGATCCGGCCCTGTTCGCGCTTCCAGTCGCGTTCCTTGATCGTCTCGCGCTTGTCGTGCGCCTTCTTGCCCTTGGCGAGCGCGAGTTCCACCTTGGCGCGCCCCTTGGAATTGAAATAGATCATCAGCGGCACCAGCGTCATCCCTTCGCGGGCGACGGCGCCGTGCATCTTGTTGATCTCGCGTTCGTGGAGCAGCAGTTTGCGTGCGCGCTTCGGCTCGTGATTGAAACGGTTGCCGTGACTGAATTCGGGGACGTTGGAATTAACGAGCCAAACCTGCCCGTCCCTGACCTCCGCATAGCTTTCGGCGATCGAGCCAGTGCCCGACCGAAGCGACTTCACCTCGGTGCCGGTAAGCGCGATGCCCGCCTCGAACACCGTCTCGATCGCATAATCGAACTTCGCGCGCCGGTTTTCGGCAACGATCTTGGTTTTCTCGAAAACCGGGGGTTTGGGACGGGCCATAAGCGTGCGGCATGTAGGCGCTTCACATTGTCAGTGGAAGCCGACACTGGAAATTGTATGTCGATGGGACATCGGGCCGTTAGCACGCTGGAAAGTTTCGCCGGCTAAACGATCATCATGTCGAGCAACTGCCAGATTGCGATCGAGCCGTCGCAGCGCCTTATCAGGATGCGGCTTTCGGGCTTTTTCACGCTGGACGATGTCCGCAACTTCGATCGTGAGCGCCAATCAGCGATCGGCAGACTGCAGTGCGGGTTCAACCAGCATCTGACGCTTTGCGATGTCGCCGAATGCCAGCTGTCTACCCCTGAAGTCGCCGACGCGCTTCAGCGGGCGATCGGCAATTCGCTTTTCCGATCGCGGAAATGCGCGATGGTGGTGCGCGGAGCGCTTGCCCGGTTGCAGGCGAAACGCGTCGTGCAACGGCCTGACATCCGGATGTTCGACAGCATCACAGAGGCCGAGCATTGGCTGATGAAGGACGACACAAGCGAACGGCGCGCCGCCTGACCCCTATTCTCCTGAAAGTATCAGCAGAAATCGATCAGAAGACCGGGCGCAGGCGCAAAAGCCGCCCTGTCGGCGCGTCTTCGAGCACCCAGATGCCGCCGTCCGGTGACTGTCGGATATCCCGAATCCGCGCGTTGAGCGGGATCCGCTGCACCTCGGCGATCGGGTTGCCCGACACGCGGACACGAA
Organism: Sphingomonadales bacterium; assembly: GCA_038230675.1. Taxonomy (GTDB): domain Bacteria; phylum Pseudomonadota; class Alphaproteobacteria; order Sphingomonadales; family Sphingomonadaceae; genus Sphingomonas. The sequence continues at coordinate 9,269 of JBBRMV010000040.1, forward strand.
CCAGACCCCTCGATTGCAAGCCGCCGACAAGGGCATCACCACGCCAGGGGCTGAATTCGGCGCCGCTGTAAAAGATCATTCCCGACGGCGCGATTGCCGGCGTCCAATCGACCGACGGTATCACAAAGCCGTCGCCCGGCGCCGGGTTGGGATATTTCTCGCCTGTATAGGCGCTGCCGAAGGACACGTTCGGCCAACCGTAATTGCCGCCACGGGTGACGAGATTGAGCTCGTCTCCACCCGCCGGACCATGTTCGTTCGACCACAGCCTGCCGAACGCATCGAACGCGAGGCCATATTGGTTGCGGTGGCCGAGCGTCCAGATTTCCGGTCGTGCGGCAGGCGTCGTTACAAACGGATTGTCGGGCGGAATACTGCCATCGGGGAACAGCCTGATGATCTTGCCCAGCGTATTGTTCAATTCCTGAACGGGCTCGAATTCCTGGCGGTCGCCCGCCGTCACGAAAATATACGCATTGTCGGGGGAAAAGGCGATGCGCCCGCCCGGCTCACCCGATCCGGGGAACGAGACGACCTTTGGCATCTGACGCCAGATCACTTGGACCGAACTCAGCTGCCCGACATTGTTCGAATCGATCGTCAGCGTGGCCCGCGCCAGCGCGATGCCCTGTGGTTGAGTCGTCAAATCAGCGCTGTTGCGGCCGAAACGCGGCGCCGTGCGGTCCTCTTCCATGAAGGTGAACAACAATTGCCGATTGGTCGAAAATCGCGGATCGGTGACCACATCGAGAATGCCGACATTGGCCGGCAAGCCCGATATCGCCGCCACCGATCCTGCCTCTGTCACCAGCGACATCCGCCCGGGGAGCGATCGTTCTGTCACGATGATCCTGCTGTCGGGAAGAAAGGTGAACGCCCAGGGGGTCGTGAAGGTCGCCACCGCTGACGAGGTGACCGATGTGACCGCCGTCGGCGTCGGGGTTGGTGTGGGGGTCGGCGTCGGAGTCGGTGTGGGGGCTGGCGTCACGACCGGGCTCCCGGAAGATCCGCCCGACCCACCACTACAGCCGGCCAGCGCAAGCGATCCGCCGAGCAGCGGCAAAAGCATCAGCCGCGCCAGCCGCGCATTTTTATTGAAGGCCATAAATTCCACCATGACTGTCGGATCGACGAACCGCAACCGGCTGCGTGCAGCGGTGCGCACCCATGATGCCCACCTATGATAACGAAATTTCGGATCGCAAGCTTTCAGCCGAGAATCAAGGCTATCATTCGCTAATCACTGTAATAATTGGCGATAGGCGGGACATCTCGGGTGATCCGTTCCCCGCGTGCGACAGTCCGCGTCAGGCGAGCCCGGCATGGGCGAGCGCTGCATCCACCGCTTGCCGGCTCGCCTCGTTCGGCCAGGTCATCGGCAGGCGGAGCGCGCGAGGGAAATCAGGGCGCACCCGGCTCATCGCATATTTGACCGGCCCGGGGGACGCATCGCTAAACAACGCCACATAAAGCGGAAACAGCCGGTCCTGCAGCACCCGCGCCGCCGCATAATCTCCCGCCGCGCATGCCGCCTGGAAATCCGCGCACAGGCGTGGGGCAACATTGGCCGCAACCGAGATACAGCCCACCCCGCCCATCGCGTTGAATGCCAGCGCTGTCTCGTCATTACCCGACAGCTGGCAAAAGCGCGTGCCGCATGCCGCACGCTGCGCCGTCACCCGCTGAAGGATGCCGGTCGCGTCCTTCACACCAACGATGCTTGAAAAATGCGTCGCGAGCCTGCCCATCGTCTCGACCGCAATGTCGGTGACGGTCCTGCCCGGTACATTGTAAAGGATGATCGGAAGTGAGGATGAGGTCGCAACCGCCTCGAAATGCTGAAAAATGCCGTCCTGGCTCGGGCGATTATAATATGGCGGCACCATCAGCGCTGCATCGGCGCCCGCTTCTTGCGCGGCGCGGATATTGTCGCAGGCGACACGGGTGTCGTTCGATCCAGCCCCCGCAATGACAGGCACGCGCCCCGCCGCCTGATCGACGCAGATGCTGACCGCATCGAAATGTTCGGACGCGCTGAGCGTCGCTGCCTCACCAGTGGTCCCGCACGGCACCAGCGCGGTCGACCCCTCGGCGATCTGCCAGTCGATCAGCGCGCGAAAGGCGGTCTCGTCAACGCTGCCGTCATCGGCAAAAGGAGTGACGAGCGCGGGAATCGATCCGGAAAACATGGCTTTGAACGGGCTCCATTGTCCGGTTTTTCTCATTTTCGGACGCGACAGATAGGGTCGAATCACGTAACGTGTCCATATGCTGGCTTCCATCCTCAAATCGGTGCTCTTGCTCGGTGGCGTTTCAGGTCTGGCGGTCGCGTCGGGCGTCCCGCAGGATCAGCTCGATGCATACCGGGCACAGCTTCAGCGCGCCCCCTCATCGGCAGAGTCGACCAACGCGCTCGCCGCCTCGATCGCCGAATGGAAGCAGCTCCAGCAATCCGACAGCTATTCGTTCGACACCTATTCGCGCTTCCTGCTCGCGCATCCCGGTTGGCCGGGTGAGACGTCGAGGCGACGCGCAGCCGAGCGATCGATGGACACCGGCAACTGGTCTCCGGGTGTCGCGGTCAGCTATTTCCGGCGGTTCCCGCCGCTGACCGGCACCGGGTTCGTCCGCTTTGCCGAGGCACTTTCCGCAGTCGGGCTCAACGATGAGGCTCGCACCGCCGCGCGCGCTGCCTGGACGCAAGGGACACTGCCGCCAGCCGACGAGGCCAAGATTCTCGGGGGATTTGCCAGCGCCTTCACACCTGCCGATCACGATGCCCGGATGGACGCGCTGCTTTGGGCCGGCGCGACGAGTTCGGCGCAGCGTCAATTGTCGTTCGTCAGCGCCGCAAAGCTCGATCTGTTCGAGGCACGGCTGGCGTTCCGCACCGGCGCCGCCGACGCTTCGGATCGATCCGCTGCAACGCAAGATCGCTACGCCAATGATGCCGGCTACCTTGCCGATCGCGCCGTCTGGCTGAAAAATCGCAACGACTGGAACACCGCGCGGTCCTCGCTCGCGCGCGCGCATCAACTCGCCACGCGACCCGCCGATGTCGAGCGCTGGTACGAACTGCTGCTCTCAAACGCGCGCAGCGCCGCCGCCGACGGGCAATACAGCACCGCCTTCGACATCGCCAGGCAGCTGGACGATGCCTATCCCGCCGGCACCGATGTCAGCACGCGGCCTTATGGCGAGCGCGACGAATATACGAGCCTGGCCTGGCTTGCCGGGCAGACCGCGCTCAAGCAGCTTGGTCGCGCCGGCGATGCGGTGACGATGTTCGCCCGTTACGCGGGCGGATCACAGACGCCGCAAACGCGCGCGAAGGGATATTATTGGGCGGCCCGGGCGGCCCAGGCCGCTGGCCGGGCGGCAGAGGCCACGGCTTATTACGAGCGGGCCGCCGGTTACCGCGATCAATTCTATGGTCAGCTCGCCAATGAAAAGCTGCACCGTCCGCTGCTCGCGCCGCCCGATGTCGTGCTTCGCCCGGTCGATCCTGCCACCCGCGACGCCTTTTATTCGAGCGAGAAGGTCCGGGCCGCGCGCTATCTCGGCACGATCGGCGCCCATGAGGATCAGACCGCGTTCGTCCGCCAGATCGCGATCGACGCCAAAACCGATAACGATCATGTGCTGGCGACCGAATTGTCGCGCACCATCGGCCGGCCCGATCTCGGGGTGATGGTCGGGCGTAGCGCGTTGCAGAACGGCCTGCCCGATTATGCCGCTACAGGCTTTCCGCGCGTCAGAGTGCCCGATGACCAGGAAAGCGCCTGGACGATGATCCACGCAATTGCGCGACAGGAAAGCCAGTTCGACCGGGCCGCGATCAGCCATGCCGGTGCGCGTGGGCTGATGCAGTTGATGCCCGGTACGGCGCGTGAGGTTGCGGGTAAACTCGGCCTTTCCTACAACAACGGCGCGCTGACGACCGACACCGATTACAATATCCAGCTCGGCTCAAGCTATTTTCAGAAGCTGTTCAATCTTTATGGCAGCTATCCGATGGCGGTCGCGGCGTACAATGCCGGCCCCGGCAATGTGAACAAATGGCTCGCGGCGAATGGCGATCCGCGCACCGGCACTGCCGATATGATCGACTGGATCGAGGCGATCCCGATCTCCGAAACGCGCAATTACGTTCAGCGCGTGATGGAAAACGCCGTCGTTTATGATCTGCTCAATCCAGAAAAGTCGCGGTCGCGCGGCGACGCCCGGCTCAGCTGGTATCTGGGGCGCAATCCCAACGCCTGAGGCTTGAGGATGGCATTGGCCGCGCTAGGCTGACTGTGTGGAACAGAACTATATCAGCCCAGCGGGCTACTCCGCCCTCAGCGCCGAATATCGCCAGCTACTCGGCGAGGAGCGACCGCGAGTCGTCGATGTCGTCAGCTGGGCGGCGGGCAATGGCGACCGTTCCGAAAATGGCGATTACATCTATGGTCGCAAGCGCCTGCGCGAGATCGACCGGCGGCTCGGCTGGCTGGCGAAGCGGATGAAGGCCGCCAAGGTGATCGACCCCACTGCCCAGCCCGACCGCAGCCGCGTCTATTTCGGCGCGACGGTCACGATCGCCGATGATGACGACAACCACCGCACCCTGACGCTTGTCGGCGACGACGAGGCCGAGGCGGGCGATGGCAGGATCGGCTGGAGCGCGCCCGTCGCGCGGGCCCTGCGCGGCGCCGGGGTGGGTGATGTCCGCCGCGTCACCCTGCCCGTTGGCGAAAAGCATTACGAGATACTATCGATCAGCTATCCCGACCCAGCGCCCTCACCCCCCGTCACCGCGCCTTGATGAAGGCGCGGATATCGTTCGACAGTTTGGCGAGGTCCTGGTCGCGCACATACATCATGTGGCCCGCGCCATAATAATGGAATTGAACGCGGTCAGCCGGAATGCCGGTGCGGCTGAGTGACAATTCCGCGCCGAAAAAGGGCGTTGCGAAATCATAATAGCCCTGGCCCACGAAAATCCGCAGCCCTGAATTTTCGCGTAACGCCTTGCCGATATAGGGTGCGACGTTGACGTACAGTTCGCCGTCGCGCCCGGTGCCGTCGAGCTTGTAATCCCACGGCCCGACCTGCCCGATCGTCACATATTGCCGCTCGGGAGAGAATTTCAGCACATCGCGGGCATAGCTGTTGATAGCGGCGGTGTAGGCACCATCGATCGCATAGAAGCTCGGATCATTATCGGGCTCCTCGCCCGCCCGGTCGTAATCCTTGCCGGTGTAGCGCGAATCGAGCCGCCCGATCGTCAGCCCGCGATCGCGCAGCAGTTCCTTGTAGAAGCGGCCCGACGACACCCGCAGATCGGCATTGTCGAGAAACGTCTCGCTCAGCCCGGTGAAGTGCGCGAGCTGGCGACGGATGCTCGTCCGCTCGTCAGCGCTGAGCTTGTTGCCCTTGAGCAACGCCGACGCATAAGGGCCGATCGCGAATTGCCGTGCTTGTTCGACGAAGGTCGCGACATCGGGCGCATCGGGCACCTTGCCGTGGAACTGCGCCGCCGCCGCCATCGACGGCAGAGTGACGATAAAGCCCATTTCGTTGCCCTGCGTTTCGGATCGCATGCTGAAATCGAGGATTGTCGAAATAAGGATCACGCCGTCGAGCGAAACGTCGTTATACTGGCCCTCAAGCTCATTGAGCACCGCAGCGGAGCGCGTCGTGCCATAGCTTTCGCCCCCCAGGAATTTCGGGCTGTTCCAGCGGCCATTTTCCGAAAGCCAGATACGGATGAACTGGTTGATCGATTTGGCATCCTTGCTGATGCCGTAGAAATCCTTCGGATCGGTCTTGCCGAGCGCCTTGCTGAAGCCGGTGCCGACCGGATCGATGAAGACGATATCGGTCACGTCGAGCAGGCTCGATGCGTTATCGATGATCGGATAGGGCGGCGCGCCATCGTCCTTCGCGTCGGAGGGAATGACGACGCGCTTCGGCCCGAACGCCCCCATGTGCAGCCATACCGAACCTGAACCCGGCCCGCCGTTGAACAGGAAAGTGATCGGCCGCGTCGTCGGATCGCTGACGCCTTCCTTCACATAAGCGGTCGAGAAAATGGATGCGGTCGGCTTGCCGTCCTTGTCCTTCAGATAGGTTTCGCCAGCCGTCGCCTTGTAGGCGACGCTGACCCCGCCGAAAGTGCCGCTGTGGCGCGTGACCGAGACGACCGGCGGCGGAATTGCAGGATCGGCGGCGGCGGGCGCTTCCTTTGCGTCGCCCTTGCGGTCGGCCTGGGCCAATGCGCCGCAACTGGGAAAGGATATCGCCAGCACCATTGCCAGGTTCGCCGCCAGCCCGATCGATTTGCGCATATTTGCCCCCGAAATCCTGTGTCTTGAGCGGGAGGCTGCCACAAAGCATCGCCGCGCGAAAGCCATCGTGACGACCATCCGCCGATCGGCTTCGCGACCGGGCCTGCGCCAATTACGACGGGACACTCGGGCGGCGGCGCGACCAGGGCCACCCGATGTGCTAAAGATGCGCTCGGGGCATCAGCTTCGTGTAAAACGAGTAATGTAATGAGTGTGATGCGGCGGGTGTTTGTCACCGGCAAGGTGCAAAATTGCGGCTATCGCGACTGGGTGATCCGCCGCGCGCAGGCGCTGCGCGTGTGCGGCTGGGTCCGCAATCTGAAGGACGGCCGCGTCGAGTTGCTGATCGCTGGTGACGACGAAGCCGCCGGTAGCCTGATCGAAGCCTGCCGCGAAGGCCCACCGCTCGCCCGCGTCGATCATGTCGAGGCGGTGGCGGCGGATGAACGCATGCCCAAGGGGTTCACGAAGCGGTTTACGGCTTGAGTGGCAAGCCTGGCATTTTGTGATAAATAACCGACATGACCGAGATCGTTCCCCTGACGATTGAGCCGCTCCGCGTGAAATTGCGAGTCGAGGACTATTTGACGCTCGACGAGCTTGGTGCGTTCGACGCCTATGGCAAGACCGAGCTGATCGACGGGGAAGTGGTCTATATGAACGCGCAGCATCGCCCGCATGCCCGAATTAAATCGCGGTTGTTCAGGTTGATCGCAGACGAACTGGATCGGCTGGGCAGCAACCTCGAAGCGCTGGTCGAAGGGTCGATCGCGATGCCGCCGCACAATGTGCCGGAACCCGACATCGCACTCACCGCAGAGCCCGAAGGCAAGGGGCTGATCCCGCTCGCGTCACTGGCATTGGTGATCGAGGTGGCAGATGCGACGGTAAAAAACGATCTTGGCCGCAAACAACGCATTTACGCGAGCGCGCGCGTTCCCGAATATTGGGTGGTGGACGTCAACCTTTCCGTGATCCACCAGATGTGGGCGCCGGCAGGCGAGTCCTATGCGGAACGGCGTGAAATAGCATTTGGCGCATCTATCGCGGCGGCGACCATCGATGGGCTGACGATCGACACCCAACCGATCAGCTGATCAGCGTGGACCGACGCTAACGATTAAGGCGGTGCCGACTGCCACCGTAAATTCACAATCCAGACGATTGTCTCACCGCGTCAGCTTCTTGTACGCCAACCGCGTCGGCCTATCCGCCGCATCGCCCAGCCGGCGCCTTTTGTCTTCCTCATAGCTCTCGAAATTGCCCTCGAACCATTCGACATGGCTGTTGCCCTCGAATGCCAGGATGTGCGTCGCGAGCCGGTCGAGGAAAAAGCGGTCGTGGCTGATCACCACCGCGCAGCCAGCAAAGCTCTCCAGCGCCTCCTCGAGCGCGCGCAGCGTTTCCACATCGAGATCGTTGGTCGGCTCGTCGAGCAGCAACACGTTGCCGCCTTCCTTCAGCATCTTGGCCAGATGCACCCGGTTGCGCTCACCGCCCGATAGCTGGCCGACCTTTTTCTGCTGGTCCTGGCCTTTGAAATTGAACGCGCCGACATAGGCACGCGTGCCGATTTCCTGCTTGCCGAAGCGGAACACGTCGGAACCATCGGAAACTTCCTGCCACACCGTCTTGTCGGGATCGAGGTGATCGCGGCTCTGGTCGACATAGCCGAGCTTCACCGTCTGGCCGACATTGATCTCGCCCTCATCGGGCGATTCCTGGCCGGTGATCAGCTTGAAAAGCGTCGATTTGCCCGCACCGTTCGGCCCGATGACTCCGACGATCCCGCCCGGCGGCAGGTTGAAATCGAGATTATCGAACAACAGCTTGTCGCCATAAGCCTTGGTCAGGCCCTTGGCCTCGATGACGTTGTTACCCAGCCGCTCGGGCATCTGAATGAGGATCGCCGCCTTGCCGACGGTGCGGTTTTCCTGCGCCGCGACCAGTTCGTCGAACGCGCGAATACGGGCCTTCGATTTGGTCTGGCGGGCCTTTGGCGTCTGGCGGATCCAGGCGAGTTCGTCCTGGATCGCCTTTTGCTTGCCCTGCTCCTCGCGCTCTTCCTGTTCGAGCCGCTTGGACTTCTTTTCGAGATAGCCCGAATAATTGCTCTCATAGGTGTAATAGCGCCCACGATCGAGCTCGAGCACCCAGTTGACGACGTTGTCGAGGAAATAGCGATCGTGCGTCACGAGGATGACGTTGCCGGTATATTCCTTCAGGAAATTTTCCAGCCACTGGACGCTTTCGGCGTCGAGATGGTTGGTCGGCTCGTCGAGCAGCAGGATATCGGGCTTTTCGAGCAATAACTTGCACAGTGCCACGCGGCGCTTCTCACCGCCCGACAGATTGGTGACGGGCGAGTCGCTTGGCGGGCAACGCAGCGCTTCCATCGCCTGTTCGAGCTGGCTGTCGAGCGCCCAGCCATCGGCGGCGTCGATCTTCGTCTGGAGATCGCCCATCTCCTCCATCAGCGCGTCGAAATCGGTGTCGTCCTGCGGGTCGCCCATCTCGGCCGAAATCGCGTTGAACCGCTCGACCATCGCCGCGACCGGGCCAGCGCCGAGCTTGACGTTTTCCAGCACGGTGCGGGTCGGGTCGAGCTGGGGCTCCTGCGGCAGATAGCCGACCTTGATCCCCTCGGCCGCCCATGCCTCCCCAACGAAATCGGTGTCGATCCCGCCCATGATCTTCATCAACGTCGATTTGCCCGAACCGTTCGGCCCGATGATCGCGATCTTCGCTGTCGGGATGAATTGCAGATGGATGTTGTTGAGCACGGGCTTGGCGGCGCCCGGAAAGGTCTTGGTCAGGCCCTTCATCACATAGCTATATTGCACGGCCATGGCCGACGGACTCCGTGGGAAAGACTGCGGGGAAATTCGAAGCGGGCATGTAGCGAGCCGGTGGTGGATTGGCAAACGCATGCGGCAACGATACGCCTGCTATCCATGAGAAAAACACACATCGCCGCAGCGCTCCTCGTTAGCGCCCTGTCCAGCACCTTGGCCCTCCCGGCCAGCGCCCAGCGCGCCGCTCCCCCGCCCGGCCCCGGCGTCGATGCCAAGGTTTCCGAGATGCGCGATGCTGCGCTGAAGGACGATGTCGCCTTTGACATTATCGAGGGGATCACGA
>JBBRMV010000041.1:0-17779 GCA_038230675.1 Sphingomonadales bacterium
CTGTCGTTTCGCCAGAAGCGCAGCAGGGTAGCTATGTATGGACGGGATAACCGCTGAAAGCATCTAAGCGGGAAGCCTCCCTCGAGATAAGATTTCATAGGACGGTCGGAGACCACGACCTTGATAGATCGGATGTGGAAGTGGAGTAATCCATGGAGCTAACCGATACTAATTGTCCTATTCGCGCTTGAGAGTCCCGCCATCAATGACAGCTCTGGGCTTTTGCTCATCAGCAGTCGTTCGATCGGTGGCATGATCATCGTAACGCCTGATTAATTACGCTTCGGTACGTAACCGAAGCGGTGCACGATCTTAACAGAACCGTATTTCGTACAGCACGGGCTTCATTGCCTGGTGGCTATAGCGTTTGTGAACCACCCGATCCCATCCCGAACTCGGCCGTGAAACCAAACAGCGCCGATGGTACTACTGCTTAAGCAGTGGAAGAGTAGGACGTCGCCAGGCATTGCAGCTCGTGCTGTGCGAAGATACGATTTTGACAAAGCCCATTCACATATCTTAGCCCGCGAGGGCGTATTCGCCTCCGCTTTGTCGGAGGCGTTTGCGTCTCTGGCGGGTTTCGTTTTCGATCTGTCGGGCTCTGCCGGGTGGATCGCATCGTTGGCGCGGGGTGGAGCAGCCCGGTAGCTCGTCAGGCTCATAACCTGAAGGTCACAGGTTCAAATCCTGTCCCCGCAACCAACATGATATGTCCCGCCCGCTTGGCCCTTTGGTCAGCGGGCTTTTTTGCGTCTGTGCCGATTTCAGCCGTATCGGCGACGCGCTGAACGCGCGCTGCCAATCAGCCGGGACAGGACAAGATCGTTGATGCCGGCATAGCCAAGACCCATATGGTCGGGCCGCACCGCGACGGCGTCGCTGATCGCCAATGTGCCGGCGCGCAGGCCGGCCCGGTGGATGCGCGCCCACAACCGGGCGGTTTCCCAACGGATCAGGCGGATGTCTTCAGCAGTGACGGCATGGGCGGCGAGAAAATGGTTTTGCAGCGCAGCGAGTGTGTCCCCGAGCGACGAGAGCGTTGCGCGATCCGGCACCGGTTGCTGTGCCATCACGTGCGCGACGAGCAGTGCAGCGCGGGTTGTCGCATCGTCGCCGAAAAGCACGGCGTGACGCTCGGCAAGGACTGCGCCAGCACTGGCATGCATCGTTTCGGTATAACGCTGCGAGGCACCACCGCCATGGCTGCGATAGATCAGCAACGGCGCATCGATCCGCGCGATCCGCCCGAAGGGCGCGAGCCGGTGATAAAGATCGAAGTCCTCGGCATATCGGCGTTCGGGTCGCGTGAACGGGCTCAGCCGGCGCGCCGCGTCGGCGCGGATCATCACCGATGACCAGACGATCGGGTTGAGCACCCACAGCATCCACTCGATCAGGCGCGGCGAGGTGACGGGCGGGAGACGTGCATGACGGATCGACCCGCCTTCGAGCAACGACGCGGCGCTAGCGACCAGCACGGTGTCGGGGTTCGCATCGAGATAAGCGACCTGCCTGGCAAAGCGTTCAGGCGCGCAAAGATCGTCCTGATCGAGCCCGGCGACGTATTTTCCGCGCGCGACCGCGAACGCCCGATTGCGCGCCTTGACCGGCCCTTCATTCGCCGCAGATTCGATGACGACAAAGCGAGGATCACCGAACGAGCGAAGCACCGCGCGCGTATCATCGGTCGAGCAATCGTCGACGATGACGCATTCGAAATCGTCGAACGTCTGCGCCTGGAGACTGGCGATCGTCTCCCCGATCAACGCGGCGCCGTTATATGCCGCCATCACCACGCTGACGACGGGGCCGGGGCCGGGGCCGGACGCGATCATGCCACCGCGCGCGCGGTTTCGCCAAGCAACTGATCGACGATCATCAGGCCGACATCGTTTTGCCACTGCCACAATCCGTTCGCCTGCCCGCGAAAGCTCGGCTCGCCGCCGAGTGGACCCCAGGGCACGAACCCGGCCGCCAGCCCAATGCCATAGACCCCGGGCAGCGGATCACCATCGGCGCCGAGTACACGGCAATGCCTGTCCACCATCGGTGCGCCGCCATCTGCGGCGAGCGCGATCCGCTGGCCGTCGGCATCGTTGAGCAAGGCCGCATGCGGGCGATAGCCGAGCGCTGCAATCACAAGATCGGCTTCGGTCAGGATCGCCCGGGCATCACTATCGTCGTCCCCGGTGATCTGGTGGAGCGCGATCCGTGGATCGGGCACCCGCCCGTCGACCCGCAGCATCCGCAGCACCAGATCGCGCGCATCGAGCCGGAATCCGCCAAGCCGGTAGACAAAGCCGCTGACCGGGCAGATGTCATCAGGTCCGAAATCGGTAAACCCCTCGGTATGGGCCGCCTCGACTGAGGGGTAAAAGGGCCTGAGTGGGCGCCGATGGAGCAGTGTGATCGCCCCCGCGCCGAACGGCAGCGCCAGATTGGCCTTGAGCAACAGCCCCAGCGTCGCCAGCGCGCTGGTCGAGCCGCCGATGACGGCGACGCGCGGCGCGCGCTTGCCCGCGAGCAGATCGGTCACCCGCGCCATGCCGCCCAGCGACAGCACGCTGTCCGATTGCATCAACCGCTCGCCAAGCGTCGCGGCCAGCGGAATTCCGGCAACGCGCTGCACCGCCAGCCGGTCGATCGGCTGATGGCCTCCCGTTGCGATCACGATCGCTTCGGTGCGTTGTTCGATGATTTCGCCATCGGCGCGGCGGCGCATGGTGACAGTCCACAGGCCGTCATGCCCGCGCCTTGCGGAAATCACCTCGTGCCCGGTCAGGATCGTGCCGCCATTCTCATTCACGATTTCCGCGAGCCGGTCGCCCGTTGCGCGGAGCAGAAGACCGGCGTCGACCAGCGGCACACCGACCTGATCGCCGTGCCGTTTTACCGACTGGCCGGCCGGGTGATCGGCAAGTGCGGCCACGCTCGCGTGGATATTGCCTTTCACCGCGGTAAGGAATGTCGTCGCTGTGCTGTCGGACGTGATCGCATAATGGCCCAGCAGTCCGCCGCCGATCGCTGTATCGCGTTCGACGATCACCAGCCCGGAAGCCGCGAGTTTTGGCAGCAGCCCGCGCTTGGTTGCCGCCGTCAGCATCGCCGTTCCGGCAGGTCCGCCGCCAATCAGCACGACCGAGGCGATTGCAGGACGACGCGATGCCGCAGCTTTTTTGGGGACGGAGACGATCGCTCCGGCTTCGCGCTCGCAGATCGCGGCAAAGCGCTTGGCGACGATGCGGGCATCTGCAGGCGTCATCGCGTCGGTGATCGGCAGCGATATCAGCCGCGCGGCCAGATCATCGGCGACCGGCGTCGGATCGATCAGCGCGCTCGATTGGAAATAGGGCTGCTCGCCGAGATGCGGGCTGAAATACTGGCCGGCGCCGATCCCCGCTTCGGCCAGCGCGGCGACGATCGCGGCACGCCGGGGCGCCATCGCTTGTGGCAGCAGCACCGGCATGAATTGCGATGCGCGGCGACGGCCATAGGCCCGCTGCGTCGTGTAATCGGGGAGTGCGTCGCGATAGGCGGCCTCGACTGCTGCGCGCGCATCGCAAACCCGTTCGATGTCCTCAAGCTTCAGCCGCGCCATCAACGCGATCACTTCGGGCAGCTTGGCGTTGATGCCGGACAGGGTGGCGCTGCGACCGGCCTCGAAACCGAAATTGGTCATCGCGCGCAGCGTGTCGATCAGGGCGGGGTCGGCGCTGTGGATCAGGCCGCCTTCGGCTACCGCGAAGGTCTTGGTCGCGTGCATCGAAAAGACTGTCGCGAAGGGGAAGTCAGCGCCAAATCCCCTGCCACGATCATCGACCGTACCAAGCGACGCGGCGGCGTCGACGACGATGCCGATACCGTGGTCGCGGTGCATCCGTGCATAATGATCGAGATCGATCGCGTTACCGAAGGTCGCATAGGGCACCGCGACGGCAATCCGCTCGCCAAAGCGCTCGATCAGGCTTGCCTCGGCACGAGCATTTGCCGCCCAGTCATCGGGATCGACATCGCAGATCAGCGGTGTGAGGCCCGCCCAGATCGCGGCCTGTGCGGTCGCGGCAAAGGTGAGCGCGGGCATCAACGCCAGCGCACCCGGCACATGGCGGCGGCCAGCGGCATGGCGAATCGCGATCATCAGGCCGAGCGTTGCGTTGGCGACGGCAAGGCTCGCGCCGCAACCGTTGAACAATTGCGCGGTCACATCGCGTTCAAAGGCGCGCACTTCAGGGCCATTGTTGCTGAAAACGCCCGACTGCTCGATCCGCCGAAGCGCATCGGCTTGCTCGCTGAGCCGCGGTGGCTGGGGCGCGATCAGGGGAAAATCGGTCATCGGTTCTGCTGCTCGCTCACGTCAAGGCCGCAACGCTACCCGAGCGGTGCCTAAAAAGCCGTTACGCGACAGAAAAGTTGGACGTGCGGGGCTGGATCGTGCGCGCCATGCCCCTTATAAAGGGTTGGGACGACAGGGAGAATGACATGGCGACCGAATTCCTCCTGAACGGAGCGAAGACGCGCTTCGACGGCGATCCGGAGACGCCGCTCCTGTGGGTCCTGCGCGATCATCTGCATCAGACCGGCACCAAATATGGCTGCGGCATCGCCCAATGCGGCGCCTGCACGGTCCATCTCGACGGCAAGAACCGCCGCTCCTGCGTGACGCCTGTCGGCAGCATCGCCGGGCGCAGCGTGACCACGATCGAGGGCGCCAAGGGCAAGGTTGCGGACGCGGTAAAGGCGGCATGGATCGCGATCGATGTGCCTCAATGCGGCTTTTGCCAGTCTGGCCAGGTGATGTCGGCAATCGGGCTGCTCGTTGCCAAACCCAAGCCGAGTGACGAGGATATCGATCACGCGATGGCGGGCAATATCTGCCGCTGTGCGACCTATGTTCGGGTGCGTCAGGCGATCAAGGATGCGGCCCACGCCGTGGAGGCAAAGGCATGACCGCGCTCCCCACCAATCGCCGCGAATTTCTGGGCAGTTCGGGCCTTGTCCTTGGCCTGTCGCTGACGATGGGCAAGGCAGCGGCCGCGACCGCCGGCGCCAAACCCTTTCAACCCAACGCCTTTGTCCGCATCGCCGCCGATAACAGTGTGACCGTCGTCATCAAGCATGTCGAGTTCGGCCAGGGGCCCGCGACCGGGCTGACGACGATCATCGCTGACGAGCTCGATGCCGATTGGGCGCAGATGCGGATCGCCTTCGCGCCGGCCAATGATCCGCTCTACAAGAATTTATACTTCGGCACGATGGGCACCGGCGGCTCGACCGCGATGGCGAACAGCTGGATGCAGATGCGGATCGCCGGGGCTTCGGCCCGGACGATGCTGGTGCAGGCGGCGGCGAAACGCTGGGGCGTGGCGGCGGCCGATATCAAGGTATCCAAGGGTGTCGTCAGCCATGCCGGCCACAAGGCGACGTTTGGTGAATTGGCGGCAGATGCGGCGATGATGCCGGTCCCTGAAAAGCCGGTGCTGAAAACGCCCGATCAGTTCACCTTGATCGGCACCGATCTGCCAAAGGTCGATAGTATCGCCAAATCGACGGGTGCGGCCATGTTCACGATGGACATCGCACGCCCCGGCATGGTCCACAGCGTCATCCTCCACCCGCCGGCCTTTGGTGCGACGGTGGACGTGCTCGATGAAAAGAACGCGCTTCGGGTGCCCGGTGTCGTGGCGGTGCGGGCGATCAAGCAGGGCGTCGTTGTCTATGCCAGGGATAGCTATGCAGCGATGAAGGGGCGCGCTGCGCTCGACGTCACCTGGGAATTCAGCAACGCCGAGACGCGATCGAGCGACGCGATGCTGCGCACCTATGCCGAGGCGGCAAAAGGCCCGGGCGTCGTTGCCGAGCAGAAGGGCGATGTCGCCGCCGCGCTGAAGGGCGCTGCAAAGACGATCGAGGCGACCTATCAATTCCCGTTCCTGGCGCATGCGCCGATGGAGCCGCTCGATGCCGTCATCGAGGTGAAGGGTAACAAATGCGATATCTGGATGGGCAGCCAGTTCCAGGTCGGTGAGACCGGCGCGATTGCGCAGGTGCTCGGCATTCCATTCGAGAACATGACCCTCCATGAACAATATGCTGGCGGCAGCTTTGGCAGGCGGGCCCAGCCCGATGCGGGCTTCGCGGTCGAAGCCGGCTGGGTTGCCAAGGCATTTGGCCCGTCGGCGCCGGTCAAGCATGTGTGGAGCCGCGAGAATGATATCCGCGGCGGCCGCTATCGCCCGCTCGCGGTGCACGCGCTGAAGGGCGGCATTGATGCGACGGGCAAGATCGTCGCGTGGGATCAGACGGTGGCGGTCCAGTCCTTCGTGCTCGGCACGCCAATGGAAAAGCTCGCGGCGCCGACGGGTCTCGATACCAACATGTATGAAGGCGCGGGCACCGACGATTATGCCTTTCCCAACGCCCGGCTCGCGAGCGTGCGGATGGAGAACGGCGTGCCGACGCTTTGGTGGCGCTCGGTCGGGCACACGCACACCGCCTATGCGACCGAGACGTTCATCGACGAACTCCTCGAGATGGGCGGGCAGGATGCCGTCGAGGGGCGGATGGCGCTGTTGAAAGAGGCGCGCGCAAAGGCCGTCCTTGCCCGCGTCGCCGAGATGGCGGGGTGGGGCAACGGCCGTGCCGGCGACCGTTCCCTCGGGATTGCCGTCCACAAAAGCTTCAACAGCTATGTCGCGCAGGTTGCCGAGGTATCGAAGGGCGCAGACGGCCTGCCCAAGGTCCACCATGTATGGTGCGCGGTCGATTGCGGGATCGCCATCAACCCCAACGTCATCCGCGCGCAGATGGAGGGCGGCATCGGATACGGCCTTGGCCACGCGCTTTATGCCGAAGTCGTTCTCGGCGAGGGCGGACGGATCGCGCAGGGGAATTTCGACACCTATCGTTCGCTGCGGATCGGTGAAATGCCCGCGGTCGAGGTCAGCATCATCAAATCGGGCGAAAATCCGACCGGCGTCGGCGAGCCTGGCGTCCCCTGCATCGCGCCCGCCACTGCCAATGCGTGGCGCAAGCTGACGGGCAAATCGGTCAGGCGATTGCCCTTTGCGCATCAGGAGAATGCATGATGCGGATGACCTATGGTATTGCCGCGATGGCGCTTGCCGCCTGCGCGCTGCCGGTCGCGGTGCTTGCCCGGCCTGACAATGGCCTGAAGGCCCCGACCGCCTTCGCCTCGATTGCTGATCGATCGGCACGGTCGGCGGCGATCTTCACCGAAATGGGCAAGGTCATCCAGAGCCCGCGCTGCGTGAACTGTCATCCCCGCACCGATCGCCCGCTTCAGGGAGACGAGATGGCGGCGCACATGCCGCCGGTCGTGCGGGGGCCTGATGGCCACGGGGCGTCGGGTCTGGAATGCGCGACCTGCCATTCGGCAAGAAATGTCGCCTTTGCCAATGGCGAGGGCAGCATCCCCGGCGCGCCATTATGGCATCTGGCGCCGCTGTCGATGGCCTGGGAGGGGAAGTCGCTCGCCCAGATTTGCGCGCAGATCAAGGATCCGGCGCGCAACGGCGGCAAGACGCTCGCCGCGCTGATCACCCATAACGGCAGCGATCCGCTGGTCGGCTGGGGCTGGAAGCCGGGCAAGGGCCGCACGCCTGCACCCGGCACACAGGCGCAATTCGGGGCGCTGACCAAGGCGTGGGTTGAGAGCGGCGCCAAATGCCCGGCATAGGCCGCAGGCGGTGACGGCGGTTTTCGAGACGATCATGTTGGCAGTGGACGAGGGGATCGCGACGATCACCCTCAACCGCCCCGAAAAGCTCAACGCTTTTACTGGGCAGATGATGGCCGATCTGATCGCCGCGTTCGATGCGACCGATGCTGACGATGAAGTCCGCGCCGTGATCGTGACGGGCGCGGGGCGGGGCTTTTGCGCCGGCGCCGATCTGTCCGCTGGTGATGCGACCTTCGATTATGCGAAGCGCGGCGGGAAGGGCGGCGGCTCCTCTCCCATCGGCTCGGATGGATCGGTCGACTGGGGCCATGAAGGGGTGCGCGACAGCGGCGGCCGGCTGACGCTCCGCATCTTCGAGTCGCTCAAACCCGTGATCGGCGCGATCAACGGTCCTGCGGTCGGCATCGGCGCGACGATGCAACTGCCAATGGATTTTCGCCTCGCGAGCGACACCGCGCGCTTCGGTTTCGTCTTTGCCCAGCGCGGGATCGTGCCGGAGGCCGCATCGAGCTGGTTCCTGCCGCGCCTCGTCGGCATCGGGCAGGCGCTCGACTGGTGCTATTCGGGGCGCGTGTTCGGCGCCGAGGAAGCGTTGAAGGGCGGGCTGGTGCGTAGTGTCCATGCCGCCGATGACCTGCTCCCCGCCGCCCGCGCGTTCGCCCATCACTTGACGGCGCATAGCGCGCCCGTGTCGGTCGCGCTCACGCGGCGTATGCTGTGGACGATGCTCGGCGCGCAGCACCCGATGGACGCGCACCGGATCGACAGTCGCGGCGTCTGGCTGCGTGGCGGGAGCGCCGACGCGAAGGAGGGCGTGACATCGTTCCTCCAGAAGCGCGATGCGGTTTTCAGCGACCGCGTGAGCGAGGCGTGGCCGCTCGTCGACGATTGGTTCGACAAGCCAGCATATCGCTGAATTAGAGCCTCACCCGCAAATCGCTGTCGGCCAGTGGGCTGCGCGGTCCATCGCGCAAGGGTGCTCCGAGCCGCACCCAGGCGGCGTGCGCCTGCGCGGTGCCGATGACCTGCCGGATTGCGTCACCGGGCCAGCTCCTGACCGATATGATCTGCTCGCCGATTTTACGGTCGGGTTCCATCGCTACCCAGCCGAGCGGCCGATCGGCGGTTGCGCGCGCGCCCGCTGCTGCCATCGCCACGCGGATGCGCTCGGCCGTCGGCTCGGGGAGATATTGCCAAACCACCGAATGCATCAGCACGCGAGTGACGCCTGAAGCTTGCGGCTCGGCCAGGCGTGCCTCGATCCAGTCGGCAGCATCGGCCTGCACCAGAGAAACGCCGCGCTCGCGCATCATTTGCGCCGCCAGCCTAACCCGAGCCAGCCGCTCAGGCGTCTCAGGCCACACATAGGCCGCAAGGCGTGCTTCGACGGCAGGATCGGTCGCGTCCATCGGCGCGATGTCGCAACCGCGCACCGACACGAACTCGATGGACGCGCCGACGGGCGGTTCGCCGCGCCATTCGGGACGGATGACGACCGGGGAGCCCGACGGCCCAACGAGCGTCCCGCCGAGATCGAACCGATACCGGTCGATCAGCAGGTTGAGCCCCGCGCTCGATCCGATCTCCAGCAATTCGACCTTCGGCCCATGCCGCCGGGCTATCTCCATCAAGCCGAAGATGAGCGCCGCCGAACGGCCGGGCTCGTTGGTCTGCGGTGGGCCATCGAGCCAGGGTACCAGCGCATCATCGTGCCGCTGCATCGCCGCTTCGATGATGCCCGCAATCGCCGTCGGGTCGGTTTCTTCACCCGAGTAGATGCGCGCAAGGCCATCATCGGCCCCCGCCAGCACCAGCGCATGCAGCCCGGCAAAGAAGCGCAGCGGCAGCGCGTCGCGGGTCGGTTCACCCGGCCAGTCCAGAATCCGCGCACCCACCGCCGTCGCTCTGGTCAGTCCGCCGGCGACGGCGGCGCACATGCGGCCATAGATCGGCGCGCCGTTGGTATCGCAATAATGCTTCTGGATCAGAAACGCATTCCGAACGCCTGCCTCATCCGTCATGCCCTGCTCCGTCCTTGTTTCCGCAGCGCTTGTTGCACCGCCGCGACACCCCTCGTAAAGCCCGACGCCAATGGACCAGTCCCCGATCATCATCGCCGTGCCCAAGGGGCGAATCCTCGAAGAGGCGCTGCCGTTGCTCGCGCGCGCCGGGATCGAGCCGGAACCCGCCTTTGCCGACGAGTCGAGCCGGGCATTGCGTTTTTCGACGAACCAGCCGGGGATCGACCTGATCCGTGTGCGCGCCTTTGATGTCGCGACCTTTGTGGCGCACGGTGCCGCACAGCTCGGCATCGTCGGGTCGGACGTTTTGATGGAATTCGATTATTCGGAGCTTTATGCGCCCGTCGATCTGGGGATCGGCCATTGCCGCCTCTCGGTCGCAGAACCCGCCGAGATGGCCGAGACCGACGATCCGCGCGGGTGGAGCCATGTGCGCATCGCCACCAAATATCCGCACGTGACCAAAACTCATTTCGATGCGCGCGGCGTGCAGGCGGAATGCGTCAAGCTGAACGGCGCGATGGAACTGGCGCCGACGCTTGGCCTGGCGCCGCGGATCGTCGATTTGGTGTCATCGGGGCGCACGCTCATGGAAAACGGGTTGGTCGAGGTCGAGGTGATCGCGGAGGTCACCTCACGGTTGATCGTCAACCGCGCCGCCTTCAAGACGCGGGCCGAAGTGGTGCCTTTGGTCGATGCGTTTCGCCGGGCGGTGGCTTGAATGATCCGCCTGAACGCAGCCGATGCCGGTTTCGAGACTGCTTTTTCAGCGCTTGTCGATGCCCGGCGCGAAGCCGATGCCGATGTCGCGAAGGATGTCGCAGCGATTATCGTGCGCGTGCGCGCCGAGGGGGATCAGGCGGTGGCTGCGCTCACCCGCCAGTTCGATGGCCATGATCTGGAGCATTCGGGTTGGCAGATCGACCTCGCCGATTGTCGCGCGGCGTATGAGGCGCTGGCGCCCGATCTTCGCGCGGCACTCGATCTCGCGGCTGAGAGGATCAAGACCTACCATCAGGCCCAGCGCCCTGCCGACAGTGACATGACCGATGCGGCGGGCGTCCGGCTGGGCGCGCGCTGGTCGGCTGTCGAGGCGGCGGGGGTGTATGTGCCCGGCGGTCGTGCGGCTTACCCCTCGTCGGTGTTGATGAACGCCATCCCGGCCAAAGTGGCGGGCGTCGATCGGCTGGTGATGGTGACGCCGACGCCACGGGGCGAGATCAACCCGCTCGTGCTGGCCGCCGCGCACATTGCCGGCGTCGATGAAGTATGGCGCATCGGCGGTGCTCAGGCGGTTGCCGCACTCGCCTTTGGCACGCAACGCATCGCGCCGGTCGATGTCATCACGGGTCCCGGCAATGCCTGGGTCGCCGAGGCCAAGCGCCAGCTTTACGGCGTGGTCGGCATCGACATGGTCGCCGGACCAAGCGAGATCGTCGTCGTCGCCGACGCAGCGAACGATGCCGACTGGATCGCCGCCGATCTGCTCAGCCAATCGGAACATGATCCAACGAGCCAGTCGATCCTGTTCACCGACGATGTGAATTTTGCTGATCGCGTCGCGGCACGCGTGGATGCACAACTCGCCACCCTTGCGACCGAACAGGTTGCGCGCGCGGCGTGGAGTGCGAACGGCGCGATCATCCTGGTGCCGACGCTTGTCCAGGCGATGCCGCTCGTCGATCGCCTCGCACCCGAACATCTCGAACTCGCGATCAGCGAACCCCAGGCCCTGTTCGACAAGGTCCGCCACGCGGGCTCGGTGTTTCTGGGACGGCATACTCCGGAGGCGGTCGGCGATTATGTTGCCGGCCCCAATCACGTACTCCCCACCGGACGCCGCGCGCGCTTCTCAAGCGGCCTTTCGGTGCTCGATTTCATGAAACGGACGAGCTTTCTGCAGCTTGACCCTGCCTCGCTTGCCGCGATCGGCCCCGCCGCCGTTGCGCTGGCGACGGCGGAGGGGTTGCCCGCCCATGCCCGCTCGGTGGCTTTGCGCCTCGATGGCCGACAGGAAAATCAATGACCCGCACCGCTCCTCGCTCAAAGGCGCGTGCCGCGTCGCGCCTCGCCGCCGTACAGGCACTGTACCAGCATGACATGGAACAGACCGCGCTCGCCAATCTGCTTCACGAATTTCACAATCACCGGCTCGGTGCAGAGATCGAGGACGCTCAATATGCCGAGGCCGATGTCGATTTCTTCGACGATGTGGTGAAGGGCGTGCTGGCGCGATCAGGTGAAATCGATGCGGCGATTGCCGCCAAGCTCGCCAGCGGGTGGACACTCGACCGGCTCGACAAGCCAATGAAGGCGATTTTGCGTGCCGGCAGCTATGAACTCATCGCCCGCGCCGACGTGCCGACAGCGGCCGTCATCACCGAATATGTCGATGTCGCCCACGCCTTTTACGACAAGCGCGAGGCCGGCTTCGTCAACGGCCTGCTCGACGCGATCGCGAAGGTCACACGCACTTAGGGCAATGCGCCCCGATCCGTTGATCTGGCCGCCGGACGCTGCCGCGCAGTCGCCTCGTCGCCAACCGATTCCGGCGCCTCCGGCTTCGCATCGAGTTCGAGCCAGTCGGTAGGCGGCAAGCCGTAAAGCATGTCGAAGAATTCGAGCTGCAGCCGTGCCGGTTTGCTCAGATAGCTGTTCCAAAGCATGACGATGCCGCTCTTTTCGGCAGGATCGAACAGGATCAGCGATCCATAGCCGTCCACCGATCCACGGTGCCCGACCAGAAAATGGCCCGCATAGGTGAAGCTGCGCCAGCCGAGCCCATAGGAGGCCCCCTTCAGCGCCCGGTCCATTGGTCCGCGCCGCCCGTGCGGCGGGGTCGAGACTCTGGGACGGTGCATCGTGTCGAGCATCGCGGGCGACAAGATGCGCGGCGCTTCACCCATCTGCGCGAGCATCCACCGGGTGAGATCGCGGATCGAAGAATTCACGCCGCCCGCCGCTGGTATCCGGTAATAGCTGTCGCGCACCGTCGTCGGCACGCCGCCGCTATGGTGCGGACGTGCCCAGCTCGCGGCGCCCTCCAGACCGGCCGCGCCGATGCTTGCATTGGCCATGCCCAGGGGTGCCAATAGCCGCGTCTGCGCGACGCTTGCGTAGGGCTCTCCGGTCACGCGCTCGATGATCTCAGACACCGTGTCGAAGGCGATGTTCTGATAAGCATAGCAGGTGACCGGCGCGCATTCCGGCTTGAGCGTTCCGAGCGCGGCGCGAAGCATCTTGGGATCATCCCCCGCCTCCAGCCGCTCATCCCAGGCATTACGGACAAGCCCGGTGCGGTGAGACATGATGTCGGCCACCGTCACCCGCCGGGCATCCCCGGGAAGCGTGAGCGTGGTGCCCAAACGCGCCACCGGCGTATCCAGCCGGAGTTTGCCTTCCGCCGCGAGCCCCACCACAACCGCGGTCGCGACGCCCTTGGAAAGCGATGCCCAGCGAAACACGGTGTCGGGCGTCACCGGCTCCCCCGAGCCCGCGAGCGTCGATCCAAAGCCGCGCAGGAAACGGACATGGCCATGCTCGACGGTGCCAACCGCCAATCCCACCATATCGGGATCGCGCATCAGGCTGGCGATACGCTGCTCAAGGCGGCCATAATTCACCGCCGATGGTCCGGCATCGGAAGTCGGTGCGACCACGAGGCGAGCGGTCGCCGGCTGCCCGTCGCGACGCACCGACGGTGACCCTTTGAGAAACGGGGCCACGATCACCGCCGCGATCAAGACAAGCCCCAGGGTCGCCGCGAGCACGCTTGCCCACCCCATTTTATTCAATGCATTCACGCGCGATTGCGACCTTTTCGGACAAGCTGCCGGCCGATGACCGGCCCCTGCTTCGCGCGTGATATCAATCTGCAGCGATCGTTCAATGGCGTCGGGTATTTATTGACGGATGCCTGAATAAGGGCGGGTCGCAGCCGCCTGTGAGTGCCGGAGCTTCGGTCTTGGGGGTCAGGGCATCATTCATCGACCAATCGTATATCGGCGAGTTCGAGGCGGAATGGCCCGTTCTGCTGGGCCGCGCCGATCAGCAGCATCTGCGCGTTGGTCGGATCGAAATTGGCCAGTTGGGAAAAGCGCAGCGTCACTTCGGCCCAATCCTTTCCGACGACAATCGGCATTGTGCTTGGTCGCTGTCCGCCGACCGGCGAAAACCCCATCACGGCAAAGCTTTTGCCCTCACCCCGCGCCCAGAAGCGCAGCGCCTTTGCCTTGCCGAGGTTGGCGGGCCGGAATTGCTGGTCAGCGGGGTAAAAGGCAATGCCCGCCCAGGGCGCGATAAAGCCCGGCTTGATCTCGCCGGTGAGGACCAGCGCCGGCTGACCATTGGGGGCCGCGCCGCCGTTGGCAATCGCCAGGGTAGAGGCGCCGCCAGCGATCGAATCGGTCGATTCGCTCCAGCCCGCGCCAAAAGGCGATTTGATCACGGCCTTGCCGTCGGCGGCGCTGACCAACGCGATCCGGCCATCGGCGGGTAGGATGACGGGGGGCGGCGCGACCGCGGCGGACTGGCTGGTAACCGCTGTTCGACGTGCGGCCCGCAAAGGGCCGACCGCCGCGCCATCCTTCCAGATCTCGGCGATATTGTGGACGGCGGCAATCATGCTGGTGGGATCGCCGTCGACGAGCAGCAGGTCGGCCTTCAGGCCCTTGGCAATCCGCCCGCGATCGGTAAGCCGGAACGCCTTGGCTGGCGCTGCGGTAGCCGCCGACAACGCCTGTGCCGGTGTCAGGCCGCCTTTGACCAGCAAATCCAGCTCGCGGTGCAGGCTCATCCCATACCAGGTCCCGGGGTTGCCGGCATCGGTCCCCGCAAGGATCGGCACGCCCGCCTTGACCAGGGCGGCAAGGTTGGCGGCTTCGGTGGCATCGAGTTTGGCCGAACGGTCTGTCCCGATTGTCTGGCGCACCGTATCGACCGCCTGCTTGGGCAGAAATCCGGAGAGCGCCGGATGGTTGAGCAGCGTTGCCGACCCCGATCTGCCGCTGAAAACCTCAAGCACGGCATAGGTGGGCACGATGAAAACCCCCTTCTCCTTCGCCAGTTTTGCAAAGGCATCGCCGCCGTCCCGATCGGCAAACAGGTGCACCAGACCGTCTGCACCCGCATTGATCGATTCGGTCGAGGTCGCCAGCGTCTGGGCATGCACGACCGCGAGCTTGCCCCGTTTGTGCGCCGCCACGACCAGCGCATGGATCGTCGCCACGTCGAGTGTCGGGACCGCCCGACCGATGATCGTCCCCGGTTCATCGACGATCTTGATATAATCCGATCCTTCGGCGATCCGTGCGGCGACCCATGCATCGGCTTCTTCGGGCCTGGTCAGCGTGGGAACCGGCAGGCCATATTCGGTGCCATGGCCCTTGGGCACGGTTGCGAGAAATCCGGCGGTGAAGACGTCGGACATTGCCGCGTTTTCGCCACGTGCCATGCGGGCGCGGACCGCACGCGTCAAATCGGGCGGGCTGAACATGTCCAGTTGCGTGGTGACGCCAAACAACAGCGCGTCGTCCTGCCCGGCATAAGCGTGAACATGGCTGTCGATCAGCCCTGGCAGCAGCGTCTTTCCGCGCCCGTCGACGACCCGGAAATTGGGCAGCACCTTGCCCCGGTAATCGGCGTCGGCAATTTTGCCGCCGTCGATCAGCACCGATCGGCGGCCCTGTTTTTTAACGCCGTCGAAAACCGCCACATTCTGGATCAGGGTGGCGGGGGCCGGGGCCGGGGCGGGGGTCGTCTGGCCGAATGCCGGCGCGGCGAGCAGGCATGAAAGCAGGCAGACTGTGCGGTTAAGTCGCATCGTAACGAACTCCCAGATTTGCCGATTGGCCTTGGACTGATGAAGCATTATCGCGCGCGTTTGCGGTGGCGAAGTGACATCTGTCACCCGTTACCCCTGACACTGAAAATTCCGGGCACGACGCGGCGGGCTCCGGCCAATTGCCCGCTTGCCGATGCGTCAGAGCCAGCCGTTTGCGCGCGCGATGCGGCCTGCCTCGATGCGGTTGCCAGCGCCAAGCTTGCCCGCCGCATCCGACAGATAGTTGCGCACCGTTCCTGGCGACAGATCGAGACGGCGGGCGATCTCCTTGTTGGACAGCCCCTCCTCCGCCAGCCGCAGCGTGTCGCGTTCGCGCGGGGTCAGCGGGTCCGCCCCTGCCTCCCATGCGGACGCCGCCAATTCGGCCGGAATAAAAGTGCCCCCTGCCGCGACGACGCGGATCGCGGCGGCAAGTTGTTCGACCGGTGTGTCCTTCAACAGGTATCCGCGCACGCCGGCTGCACGTGCACGCGCCAGATACCCGGGGCGCGCAAAGGTCGTGACGATCAGGGTACGCGTCGCCAGCCGCGCTTCGCAAAGAGCGAGCGCTACGTCGAGCCCGCTCAGCTGCGGCATTTCGATATCGGTCAGCAAGATGTCCGGCGCCAATGCGCGCACCATATCGAGGGCAGCAACCCCATCGGTGGCGCGCCCGACGATCGTCAGATCGGGCTCCATATCGAGCAAGGCAGCAATCGCGCCGAGCACCATCGCCTGATCCTCCGCCAGAACGATGCGGATCATGTCGGGACCGTCGCGATCAGCCGCATGCCGCCGGCGCCTGCTCCGGGGTCGATCGCCAGCGACCCGCCGGCGGCCTGAAGTCGCTGGCGCATGCCGGTCAGGCCGCGCCCCTCGATGAAACGGCCGCCATGCCCGTCGTCGCACACCGCAAGACGTGCCTCCCGCCCCGTCACCGAAAGGTCGATCGTGCAGCGCTGCGCTTCGGCGTGGCGGATCACGTTGGTCACCGCCTCGCGCAGGGTCATCGCCAGCACCGCGCCGGCGTCCGCCGGGATCGCGCCGAAATCGCCAGTGATGTGCGGGGCGACCGACGCCGCCTCTAGCGCCGCGCTCGATGCCGCCGCCTCATGCGCCAGGCTGCCGCCCGTCTGCCCGGCAAGGGCGGCGCGCACCTCTGCCAAGCCCTCGCGCGCCAGCATCGCAATCGCCTGGCACTCGGCCTGCGTCGCTGCGGCATCGCTCGGTGCCAGTCGCCGCGCCAGATCTGCCTTCAGCGCGACCAGCGTCAGCGTGCGGCCGACGACGTCGTGCAAATCGCGCGTGATCCGCTCGCGCTCGGCGGTGCCCGCCAGCCGGCGGACTTCTTCCTGCGTCGCCAGCAGCGCCTGAGTGCGTGCGTAAAAGGCCTCGCGCGATATCGTTGCCCCGCCGGTCATCACCACCAGCAACACGCCGGGAAACCACCACAGGATGGGCTGTTCCCAGGCCGCGCCCACCGCCGCCGTCACCAGCGCGATCACCGCAATCGTGAGCATCGCGTGCCGCGCAGGGCGCAATCGACCCACCGCAGACCCCGCATAGATGGCAAACACCGTCCAGCTGCCGCCAAGCGGGGCGAGGAGAATGCCGATCGCAAAAATCGCCGCCACCGCGCCCAGCAATCGCATTCCGTGCAGCCGGTGGCTGATGAAATAGATCGGTAGGAACACGGCGATGCCGATCAGCGACGCGATCAGCTGAAACCGCGTCGGCGCCCGCCACAGCCACGGCATCGCATAAAAACCAAGGTAGATCAGCCACGGCCACGGCCCATCCCACCAGCGCTCGCTCTTGGTCTGCATGGCACCGTCGTCGCGCGGCAGACGGGGGTCCGTCAAGCGGGGCCGCTGAGAGCGGCAAGAGAGCGAAAAAACTGGTGCACCCGACTGGATTCGAACCAGTGGCCTCTGCCTTCGGAGGGCTTTCCAGTGGTGTATGTTCGTGGATTATTCATGGTTTTCCCTCACTTTATTCACGGTTGAATGGGTTTCGATAGGGTTCAATCTGTGGACAGTCACAGTTTCGCATTCAGCACGGACAGCGCGCGTTGCTGGTAGTGCGGGCTGTGGTGATAATAGGTGGACCGGATCGTCTCAGCCGATGTGTCGAAATAGTCGGCGGCGTCCTCCACAGTCAGCCCGCGTTGTATCGCCCATGTGATCGCGGTATGCTTGAGGCTGTGGGGTGAGATACCGGGCAGGCCCGCCTTGTCGC
>JBBRMV010000042.1:0-17455 GCA_038230675.1 Sphingomonadales bacterium
AAATTGTGTAAGACATGTGTAAGTCTTTTTTGGAGTCTCGACCTTGCTTAAACCATTGGTTTTACAGGGTTTTTGGCTTAGTTTTTTAGGCTAAAGGCGATTTTGAGTCCGGCGCGTCTACCAGTTCCACCACGCCCGCACTGGACGCGCTGCCTAGCCGAGGCTTGGCCGCTCGGCAATATCCCGCGCGCCGCTAATTGCGCGGCGCCTGCCGTCGATAGCTGAGCGCTTCGGCGATGTGGATGCGGGTGACGTCGTCACTGCCGGCAAGATCGGCGATCGTGCGCGCCACGCGCAGGATACGGGTGTAGCCGCGCGCCGATAGCCGCATCGCCTCCGCCGCTTGTGCCAGCAGCTTGCGGCCCGCCTCATCAGGCGTCGCGTTCGCCTCCAGCAGTGCGCCATCGGCCTCGGCATTGGTGCGGATCGACTGGTCCGCATAGCGCTCGCGCTGGATGGCACGCGCCGCCGCCACCCGCGCGCCAACCTCCGCCGACCCTTCGGCAGGCGGCGGCAGGACGAGATCGGCGGCGCTCACCGCCGGCACTTCGACGTGCAGATCAATCCGGTCGAGCAGCGGTCCCGACACCTTCGCCTGATAATCGGCGGCACAGCGCGGCGCGCGCGAACAGGCAAGCGCTGCATCGCCCAGATGCCCGCAGCGGCATGGGTTCATCGCCGCGATCAACTGGACGCGCGCCGGAAAGGTGACATGCGCGTTGGCGCGCGCGACGCTGACATTGCCGGTTTCCAGCGGTTGCCGCAGCGAATCGAGCACGGCGCGTTGAAATTCGGGCAATTCGTCAAGGAACAGCACGCCAAGATGCGCGAGGCTCACCTCACCGGGCTTCACCTTCAGCCCACCGCCGACGAGCGCCGCCATCGACGCCGAATGATGCGGGCTCCGGTAAGGCCGCGTCCGCGTCAGCCGCCCACCCTGCAGCGTGCCCGCGACGCTCGCGACCATCGACACTTCGAGCGCCTCGGCCGAATCGAGCGGCGGCAGGATGCCCGGCAAGCACGACGCCATCAGCGACTTGCCCGATCCGGGAGGCCCGACCATGAGCAGATTATGCCCGCCCGCCGCGGCAATCTCCAGCGCGCGCTTGGCGGCTTCCTGGCCCTTCACCTGGCGCAGATCGGGGCCGTGATCGGGCGCTTCGGCCTCGCCCGGGACGGGGGTGGCGAGCAGGCCGTGCCCCTTGAAGTGATTGAGCAACGACAGGAGATCGGGCGCGGCGATCACCTCGATCGATTCGGCCCACGCCGCTTCCGATCCTTGCGAGGCCGGGCACACCAGCCCCTTCGCGTTCTCAGAAGCATGGAGCGCCGCCAGCAGCACGCCGGGCGAAGTCGCGATCCGCGCGTCCAGCCCAAGTTCGCCGACAACGACATAATCGGCGAGCGTCTCGGCATCGATCACCCCCATTGCCCCCAGCAGCCCGAGCGCAATCGGCAGATCATAATGCGACCCCTCCTTGGGCAGATCGGCGGGCGACAGGTTTACGGTGATCCGCTTGGGCGGCAACGCCAGACCCAATGCTGCAATGGCCGCGCGGACGCGCTCGCGGCTCTCGCCGACGGCCTTGTCCGCCAGCCCGACGACGTTGAACGCGGGCAGACCGGGCGCAAGCTGCACCTGCACCTCGACCGCGCGCGCTTCGAGGCCGAGATACGCCACTGTCGATACGATCGCGACCATATTGCCCCCGCGCCCGGATAATCCCCCGTTCATAGACGTTTCGACAAGCGAGGGAACCTCGTGGAGACCGTCTTGCCAAACCAATACACCGACCCCACATCGCCGGAGATGACACAGGCCCACCCCTTACGATCGCGCAGCCCCGCCGTGCGCACCGGGCTGACCCTGGTCGGCCTGTTGATCATCGCGATCTCGCCGATCATAGGGGCGATCCCGGGGCCCGGCGGCGTCTTCGTTTTTGCAGGCGGCCTGGCGCTGGTGCTCCAGAATTCAGCCATGGCCAAACGCCAGTTCGTCCGCCTGAAGCGGCGCTGGCCCAAGCTGGGGCACTATGCCGATCTGGGGTTGAGACGGGCAAGCGCGCTCAGGCGCTTTGAACGCGATCGACCGATTGGCGCCGATGGACGCAAACTGTCGCGCCGCGCGGTGCTGTGGGCGTCGATCCGCGATTCGCTGCGTGGGCGCAGTAGCTAGGCGATCGGAATGTTGACTTGGGCCCGCCCCTCGCTTATTGCCCGCCGTAACATGGCCGCCGCTTTTGGCGGCTTTTTCCATTTTCGATGATCAGGGAATGAGTGATGAAGCGGACCTTTCAGCCGAGCAATCTGGTGCGTGCACGCCGCCACGGCTTCCGCGCGCGGATGGCGACGGTGGGCGGCCGCAACGTCCTGCGCGCCCGCCGCGCTCGCGGTCGCAAGAAGCTGTCGGCATAACCACCCTTCGCATTCGTCGCGATTTTCTGGCGGCGAATGCGGGGAAGCGGGCGCCGATGCCGGGTTTCGTTTTGCTCGTCAAAGCGCGGAACGATGGCACCGCCGCAATGCGGATCGGCTACACCGTCACCAAGAAAATCGGCAACGCGGTGGTGCGCAATCGCATGAAGCGGCGCCTTCGCGCGTTGGCTCGTGATATTTTGCCTGATGCAGGCGTGCCGGGTGCCGATCATGTGCTGATCGGCCGTGCGGGTGGCATCGAACGTGATTTCGCCCTGCTCTCCGCCGAATTGCGCAAGGCGCTCGCCAAGGTGGCGCGATGATTGCGCGGCTCCTCATTCTCGTCGCGCGCGCGTGGCAGTTGGGGCCGTCAGTCATCCTGCCGCCGAGTTGCCGGTACGCGCCAAGCTGTTCGGCCTATGCAATCGAGGCGCTTCGCCGCTATGGCGCGCTGAAGGGCGGATGGCTGGCCGCCAAACGGATCGCGCGGTGCAATCCCTGGGGCGGACACGGATATGATCCCGTGCCCGATCCGGGCGGCCACCGCCATGACGACAGCCACCGATCGGGGTCGAAGAATTGAGCGAAGATAACAAGAATATCGTCCTGTTCGCGGTGATTGCGGCGCTCATCCTGATCGGCTGGCCGCTGATCGCTGGGCGCATCCTGCCAACCGCACGCCCGCCCGTGACGAAAATCGAAGCTGGCCAGACCAAGGTGGTGACGAGCGCCGCCGCCGATCCCGCCGCCGACGGCCCGAAAGCCATGCGTGACCGCCGTGTCGTCCTCGCCGAATCGCCACGCGTCGCCATCGATACGCCGTCGCTCAAGGGCTCGATCAACCTGAAGGGCGCGCGGATCGACGATCTCGTCCTGCTTAAGCACCGCGAGACGATCGCGAAGAATTCACCGCCGGTCCGCTTGCTCTCCCCTTCGGGCGCGCCGCTGAGCTATTTCGCGAGCTTCGGCTGGGCGGGCAACGGCATCACCGCGCCGAACAAGGATAGCGTGTGGACTGCCGACGCGCCGGTGCTGACGCCGGGCCGCCCGGTAACGCTGGCGTGGGACAATCAGCAGGGCCAGCGTTTCCGGATCAGGATCGCGGTCGATCCCGATTACATGTTCACAGTTACCCAGTCGGTCGGCAATGCCGGCACCGCCCCTGTCACAGCGCAGACCTACGGGCTGATCTCGCGCACCGGTGCGCCCAAGGAAATCGATACCTGGACCAACCATGTCGGGCCGATCGGCGTGTTCGGCACCGGCGCCAATTACGATATCGGCTATCCCAATCTGCGCGGCGATGAGCCCGGTTTTTTCGCCAAAATCTTCGGCACGACCGCCAAGCCTGGTGCCAATTATTTCGATCATCAGGGCGGCTGGCTCGGCTTCGGCGACAATTGTTGGCTGGCGGCGCTCGTCCCCGACCAAAAAGCTCAGGTCCATGCCGGCTTCCGCGGCTCGCCTGGCGATCTGTTCCAGGCCGATTTCACGACCCAACCGGTCATCGTCGCACCGGGCAAGCAGGCCAGCCAGACGACGCGCTTCTTTGCCGGTTCAAAGGAAGTGCGGCTGCTCGATCGTTATCAGGACGGCAGCGGTGCGGTGGGCGGCATCGCCAATTTCGACAAGGCGATCGACTGGGGCTGGTTCCGCATCGTCGAAAAGCCGATCTTCTATTATCTCGACTGGCTGTTCCGGATGATCGGCAACTTCGGCGTCGCGATCATCCTGCTGACGATCACGATCCGGGGCCTGTTGTTCCCTATCGCCCAGCGCCAGTTCGCCTCGATGGCGAAGATGAAGGCGGTGCAGCCCAAGATGAAGGCGATCCAGGAGCGCTTCAAGGATGACAAGGCGCGCCAGCAACAAGAAGTGATGGCGCTCTACAAGACCGAGGGCGTCAATCCGCTCGCCGGCTGCGGGCCGACATTGCTCCAGATTCCGATCATGTATGCGCTTTACAAGGTGCTGCTGCTCGCAACCGAAATGCGGCACCAGCCGTTCGTGCTGTGGATTCGCGATCTGTCCGCGCCCGATCCGCTTACCCCGCTCAACCTGTTCGGGCTGCTCGCGTTCACCCCGCCGCAATTCATCGCGATCGGCATCATCCCGATCATTCTGGGCATATCGATGTATTTCCAGTTCAAGCTCAACCCAGCGCCGATGGACGAGGCCCAGAAACAGGTTTTCGCGATCATGCCGTGGATGATGATGTTCGTGATGGCGCCGTTCGCGGTCGGCTTGCAGATTTACTGGATCACCTCGAACACGCTGACGATCCTGCAGCAGCGCCTGCTCTATGCGCGCCACCCCGATCTGATGCAGCCAACCCCTAAAACTGGACCCAAAAAGGCGGGCGCGAAATGACGGCGCATGGCTGAATTCGACGAAGACGCGATCGAACACGCGCGCAAGACTTTTGCCGGGCAGATATCGTTCCTGAAATCGGCGCCGACACTCGAGTTCCTGCCCGATCCGTCAGTGCCCGAGATCGCCTTTGCGGGCCGGTCAAATGTCGGCAAATCGTCGCTGCTCAACGCGCTTACCGGGCGCAATGCGCTGGCGCGGACGTCCAACACGCCGGGGCGCACGCAGGAGCTGAATTTCTTCGATGTCGGCGCGCCGCTTGCCTTCCGCCTCGTCGATATGCCCGGCTATGGCTTTGCCAAGGCGCCCAAGGACATGGTCAAGAAATGGCGCTTCCTGATCAACGATTTCCTGCGCGGGCGGCAGGTGCTGAAGCGCGTGCTCGTGCTGATCGATTCGCGCCACGGGCTGAAGGACGTCGATCACGAGATCTTGGAAATGCTCGACAAGGCCGCCGTCAGCTACCGGATCGTGCTGACCAAGGCCGACAAGATCAAGCCGACCGAGCTCGCGACCGTGACCGAGGCGACGGCGGACGTGGTGCGCAAACGCCCCGCGGCGCACCCCGATATCCTGCAGACGTCGAGCGAGACAGGCTTCGGCATCGCTGACTTGCGCGCGGCCGTGATCGAGGCGATCGGCTGAGCTTGATCAGGCGTCAGCGGCGGCTGCCAAAGCTTGCGACCACATCGATCGCCGGTGATCCACCCGTCGGAGCAAATATCCGGAAGGTCATGCTGCCGGCAAGTTCCTCTCCCGCCGGGCCTGCCAACTGCGCCGATAATCCGTTGGGCGCCGCCTGGCCCTGAATTGCGCCGCTGAACTGACCAGGAGATGCTGGCATGATATTCTGCGACGCCAGGATCGTCCCCAGACTGACGCCGCTGCGGACACCATCGTCCCCTACTGCCGTAATGGTCGCAACGAACGTCCGCGCGGCCCAATCGACGGTGATCACGATCGTGCCGGTAACGGCGTAGCGGGGTGATGCGTCGGTGAGTGCTGGATTGCCCTCACCGATAATCCTGCCGGTATAGGTCGATGTTCCCGCGCGCGGCACCGCTGCGTCGGGCGTCGTCTGGGCATAATAGGCAAATGCCCGATAATCCTCTGCCAAAAACTCGCCCGTTCCGAATTGGTAGTCGAAAAGGCCGAAGCTGGAATAGGTAAGCGCAAGCTGATCGTTGCCGACCCCTGGATTGAACAGAGTCAGCCGTATCCGCGACGTGTTGTTCAAGGTGGTGCTCGTGCGATCCGCCGGTGCATCGTAAAAGGTCGTGCGCGCATTCGAACTGCCCGCCGCGACATCAGACGGCAGGAAATTTGCGGTGAAATCGGACCCCATCACTGGGTTGCGGACATCATAAGTATAGCCCCGCGTGGCCGCGTTGTAGCTGAAGAAAGTGCCAGAAGCCGGGCCGGTCAAGTTCGTTGAGCCGCTGAACCGGCCAGTGCGGTTGAGTGGTGACTGGACGGTGGACGCGGTGGTCAAAAATGACTGGCTGACACTCAGATTTATTAGTGTTGCGCCGCTCACCGGGGTTGGGGTTGGAGTTGGGGCCGGAATCGGGGTCGGGCTTGGGGTGGGCGTGGGCGTGGGCGTGGGCGTGGGCGTGGGCGTGGGCGTGGGAGTTGGGGCTGGCGAAGGCACTGGTACCACACCCGAACTCGATGAACCGGAGGAGCCCGAGCAGGCAGCCAGCAAGACCGTTGCTGAAACGGATATTAAAATCATTGTCCGCACGGCCAAATCTCCGCTGTCCCACTAGACGCTGTCGGCGCGATAGCTCTTTGAATGTGGTTTGCATATATCTGTAATGATGAGATATTTTAATCGTATTGATCCTCCGGATTGGTTCGACATCACAATCATCGCTACCCAGTCGCCACGATATCGCGATATGTGTGGGACATGCGCTTCGATCTCCTCCAGTCGATCAGCATTGCCGGGGATGCGGCAAAGGCCAATGACGATCGCTGCGGTTGCGGCGATGCGCTTGCCTGGGTGATCGACGGTGCGACTGATCTTGGCGCGCCGGGATTGGTCGGCTCGCGCGGCGGCGCGGCGTGGATCGCGATGGAGGCCGACGCTGCCTTTGCCGCTGCTGACGAGGGCGATGTCCGGTCGATTTGCGACGCGGTTTTCGTGCGGCTTGCGCGGCGGTTTGACGCGGTGCGCACCCGCGACCCGGCCTCGCGCTGGGAATTGCCAAGCGCTGCGTTTCTGGTCGCGCGTGTCGCCGCCCAGGGGCTGGAAATCGGCTGGCTCGGCGATTGCGCCATCCTGATCAGGCGCGGCGACACGGTGGAGCACATCGGTCCGCTCGACGCGATGAAGGATGTCGAGCGTGACCACGCGGCTGGCCTCGCCGAGCATGGGCTTGGCGATGTGGCGCGAACCGCGCCGATCATCGACAGCCTGCGCGAACGGCGCGAGCGGGCCGATCGCTTCGTGCTGGGCATCGAGCCGGCAATGGCGGACCACATCGCCATCGCGACGGTACCCGCCCTCCCCGGCGATGAAGTGCTGCTGATGTCCGACGGCTTTTCGGCGCTGATTGGCGACTATGCCGCGCTATCCGCCGAGGTCATGATGACGGCGATCGGCGATACCGGCCTTGCCCCGCTCATCGGAAAGCTGCGTGAGATCGAGCATGAGGATGCCGATTGCATGCGCTTCCCCCGCTTCAAGCGATCCGACGATGCGACGGCCTTGTGGCTGCGCATCGTCGCCTGACGCAATTGCCGGCGTGGCCGTCACGAGTGGCGTCGCCGTTACTAAATGCCGCGCTGCCGCGTATAGGGGATGAACAGGAGAAGCGCGATGCGGAGAGAAGTGCAATTCACCAATGGCAGCGGCGTCACGCTGTCGGGGCGTTTGGAGATGCCGGCAGGACGTATCCGCGCTGTCGCACTGTTCGCGCACTGCTTCACCTGCACCGCCAACAGCCACGGCGCCCGCCGGATCAGCGTCGCGCTTGCCGAACACGGCATCGCCACGCTCGCCTTCGATTTTACGGGACTCGGCAAGAGCGAGGGCGATTTCGCCGACAGTCATTTCATGGCCAATGTGGGGGATCTGGTAGCGGCGGCGGCGCATCTGCGCGACACCGTTGGCGCGCCGTCGATCCTGGTCGGGCATTCGCTCGGCGGGGCGGCGGTGATTGCGGCTGCTGGCGAGATCGATGAAGTAACCGCCGTTGTCACGATCGGCGCGCCATTCGATCCCGCGCATGTGCTGCACCAACTTGGCGATCAGGTGCAGCGCGTCCGCGCAGAGGGTCGTGCCGAGGTGACGATCGGCGGCCGCCCATTCAACGTCAGCGACGCCTTTCTAGACGCGGTCGAGGGGCAGGATCAGGCGGGAAGGCTGGCCCGGCTCAAGCGCGCGCTGCTCGTCCTCCACGCGCCGACCGATGCGACGGTCGGCATCGAAAATGCCGGCGAGATTTTCGGTGCGTCCAAGCATCCCAAAAGCTTCGTTTCATTGGACGGCGCGGATCATCTGCTGACCCAACCCGCACCTGCGAGCTATGCCGCGTCGATCATCGCGGCGTGGGTGGAGCCTTACCTCGCGCCGATGCACGCGCGCGATGCGCCAGAGGAGGGCCATGTCCGCGTCACGTCGACCGACGCGAAGTTCGTGACGATCGTCGATTCATCGGGGCACAGCTTTCTCGCCGACGAGCCATTGAGTGTGGGCGGCTTGGATTTGGGACCGACGCCCTATGATCTGCTGCTGTCGGGGCTCGGCACCTGCACCTCGATGACGGTGAAGCTCGTCGCCGATCGCGAGGGGATACCACTGACCGGCGTATCGGTCGCTGTCAGCCATGATCGCTGTCATTCGGCGGATTGCGAAGCGACCGGCGAGGGCAAGCCCAAAATCGAGGTGATCACCCGCAAGATTTCGCTCGTGGGCGACCTGACCGACGCACAGCGCGCACGGTTGCTGGCGATTGCCGACAAATGCCCCGTCCACCGCACGCTGGAGAGCCACCCGGTGATCAAGACATCGCTGGTCTGAAGCCGCGCCGGCAACGACATTGCGCCGCGCGGCAACGGCGCTATTCGTAAGCTGGTATCGTTTGGGGTGATGGATGATGTTGCTCAAGATTGCCGCCGTCGCTGGATTTACGTTGGCCAGCCTGCCGGCGATGGCGCAGGCCGATGATCGGCGCCACATCGTTATCGATCCGTCACCCACCGCCGCGCCGTTCAGCAATGGGGTACTCGTCGGAGACACACTCTATATCGCTGGTCACATCGGCACCGATCCCGCTACCGGCAAAGCCGCAACGGATGCCAAGATCGAAGCCAAGCTCGTCATGGATGCCGTGAAGAAAACCGTCGAGGCCGCAGGACTGACGATGGACGACGTCGTTTCGATGCAGGTTTTTTGCACCGACCTGGCGCTCTACGATGTTTTCAACACCGTCTATCGGTCGTATTTCAACCAGGGCTTTCCGGCGCGTGCGTTTATCGGAACCAGCACTCTGGTGCGCGGCGCTCACTTCGAGGTGCTCGGCATGGCCGTTCGACGACACAAGGGAAAGACCAAGCGCTGAGCGACGGGCCGGCCAGTCGCGCTCGCCTCACCGCCGCCGCTCGATCAGGTCGAACCTGATCTGGACCCACGCGCCGATCAGGTCCTTGCCGCCCTTGCGCGGCGGACGGACGCGGAATTGCCAGGCCGCCTCACGAATGCCGCGCGCGAGCCCCGTCCCGGGCGGCGCATCGCCAAGCACCACGCAATCTTCGACGCGGTAGCGCGCCGCCGTCTTGCACGCGATCAGCGCGGCCCCCGAATGCAGGTTCTTCGGGATATAAAAGGCGAGCTCGGCATCGGTCGGCTCGCGATACCATTCGGCATTGTAGAGCGGCTCGCCATTGGGGGCCGATCCCATCGCCACGCTGTCATCCGAATCGCCGCTGGCGCTGTCGCCTTGTTCCGCGACCTGATCCGCTTTCGATTCGATCTTGCCGATATCGGATTTCGCATAATCCTTGCGGCTAAGCGTCAGCATCCCGGGAATGGGCCCGAGCGGCGTAGGCGGGACGAGCGGCCGGGCCGCAGGCGGTGGCGGCGTCTTGGGTTTGGTGACGGTGCGCTTTTTCTTCTTTTCGGTCTGCGTCGACGGCGTCACATCGGGTTTGGAGCCAACGGTGAAAGTCTTCAGGCCAGTCTGTTGCGGACCAGCCACGAACACACGTTGCCCCGAAAATATCAGCAGCACGATGATCAGCGCCTCGATCGCAATCGCAAGAATAGCGCCGATCGCCCGCCGGCTGAGCGGAGCCGGGCGATCGCTTTCAGTCTGATGTCGATACGCCGAACGCATTGGCTACTTGTCCACGAAGCGCCAACGCGCCGCGACCCCCTAGCCAGTATTTGCGGCGGCGCGAAGGCCCCAACGTCCTTCGTCGCATTTCGTCACACGATTTCGAAAAGCCCCGCCGCGCCCATGCCGCCCGCCGTGCACATCGACACCACGACATACCGCACGCCGCGCTTGCGCCCCTCGATCAGCGCGTGGCCGACCAGCCGGCTCCCGGTCATCCCGAACGGGTGCCCAACCGCGATCGCACCGCCATTGACGTTGTATTTTTCCGGATCGATGCCGAGCGTATCGCGGCAATAAAGACACTGCGAGGCAAACGCCTCGTTCAGCTCCCACAGGCCGATATCCGCGACCGACAATCCGGCACGATCGAGCAGCTTGGGGATCGCGAAGACGGGGCCGATGCCCATTTCGTCGGGCGCGCAACCGGCTGATTGGAAACCGCGATAGATGCCGAGGATTTCCTTGCCCTCTGCCGCCGCGGTGGCGCGGTCCATGACGATCTGGGCGGATGCGCCATCCGAAAGCTGGCTGGCATTGCCGGCGGTCACATTGGTGCCGGACCCGGTGAATTCGCCGCCGGGCCACACCGTCTTCAGCCCGCGCAGTGCCTCCAACGTGGTGCCGGGGCGGATGCCCTCGTCCTGCGACACGGTGATCGTCTCGGTGCCGCTTTGCTTGCCTTCCTTGTCGTACAACGCCCGCTCGACGGTGATCGGTGCGATTTCCTCGACAAAGGCGCCCGTCTCGAGCCCTCGGGCGGCGCGCTGCTGGCTCATCGCGCCGTATGCGTCCTGCGCCTCGCGGGTGATGCCATAACGGTCGGCGACGATCTCTGCCGTCTCGATCATCGGGATATAGGCGGCGGGCTCATGCGCGGTGACCGATTTGTTGACGTAGCGCGGCGCGTCCTTCGTCACCGTCATGCTCACCGATTCCATCCCGCCGGCAAGCGCCACATCGGCTTCGTCGCAGATGATCGTGCGCGCGGCGAGCGCCACCGCCGTCAGGCCCGATCCGCATTTCCGGTCGAGCGTGAAGGCGGGCACGCTCTGCGGCAATTGTGCGGCAAACACCGCCATGCGTCCGGCATTGCCCCCCTGCGTGCCCCATTGATTGCCGACACCCCAGAAAATCTCGTCGATCCGAGCGGGGTCGATGCCCGCACGCTCGATCGCCGCGTTCATCACATGGCCGGCGAGCGCCGGCGCTTCGGTGATGTTGTAGGCGCCGCGATAGGCCTTGCCGATCGGCGTGCGGGCGGTGGCGACGATGGCGGCTTCACGCATGGCAATTCCTCTTCCGAACCGACGTTTATAGTTTCGCCAGCGCATGACGCATCGAATCCGCCTTGTCGACGGTGATCAGCGTGTGAATGGTCTGGGGCGTGTCCGTGCAGAGAGGCAACCGGCGCCAGCAACGTCAGCGCGATATCGAGCGGCGGGATCGAAGAACAATCCCGCCGCCCGGTGACCAGGGAGGCCTTTTGGGCGGGTCACATTGGATACTTCGCGGCGGCACTCTGAATCGTTACAAGCGGCGGAAATCAGTCGGGCCGGACAAAGTTTTCGCCCGACTGTAACGATTTATCTGGGCGATCCGTATGGCGTTATCGGGAGTGCATGGAAGGGCGAGCGAGGAACAGCTGAAAGGCTGGATGGTGCGCGGCCTGGATGGCGACGCGGCCGCCCAGAACCGTCTTCTCACCGCGCTCGCGCCGTTGATGCGATCCTTTTTCGGGCGCCGCCTTCGCGGTGCCGGCGATGATATCGAGGATCTGGTGCAGGAAACGCTGATTGCCATCCACACGCGGCGGGCCAGTTACGATCGTGATCGGCCCTTCACCGCATGGGCCTATGCGGTCGCGCGGTACAAGATGATCGATCATTTCCGGCGCAACCGGAATCATGTGTCGTTTGAAGGACTTGAGGAAATTTTGGTGGCCGAGGGTTTTCAGGAAGCCGCCTCGGCAAAGATGGATGTCGATGCGCTGCTCGAGGGGATTTCCCCGAAACAGGCCCGCGCCATCCGCCAGACAAAAATCGACGGATTGAGCGTCGCCGAAGCCGCCGAGAGCGCGGGCATCAGCGAGGCCGACGTCAAGGTTTCCGTCCATCGCGGGCTCAAGGCGCTCGCGGAACGACTGAAGGGCAAGTGATGCGTACCGAAGACCTTATCCAGTCGCTGAGCAGCGATACCCGGCCCGTCTCTCCCCATGCGGTCGAGCAGCGCGTGCTGACCGGCCTTTTGGGCGGTGCAGCAGCGGCGGTGGCGCTGATGATCCTGACGATGGGATTTCGCCCCGATTTCCCCGGCGCGTTCATGAACTTCTCGTTCTGGATGAAATGGACCTACACCGCGTCGCTCGCACTGCTGGCGATTGGCGTGACCTTGCACGTCGCGCGCCCCGATGCCGGGCGGCTGCGCTGGCTGTGGGCGCTGGCGATCCCCGTCGTCCTGCTCGCGGTGTTGTCGGCGGGCGAGCTGATCCGCACCCCGAGCGAGCATTGGATGCCGATGTGGCTCGGCAGCAGTTGGCGGCAATGCTCGATGCGCGTCGTCGAGCTGTCGCTGCCGGTATTCGTCGGGCTGCTCTGGGCCTTCCGCAGGCTCGCGCCGGCGCGGCTCGGCATGGCGGGGGCGGCTGCCGGCCTGGCGGCGGGTGCATGTGCTGCCACTGTCTATGGCCTGCACTGCCCCGAAGTGTCGGCGACCTTCGTCATCACCTGGTACAGCCTTGGCATGATCGTATCGGCGGCAATGGGCGCGCTGGTCGGCCCGCGGCTGCTGCGCTGGTGACGAATAAAACGCAGCGACTGTAACCGGCGCCTGCGACGCCCCGAATAAGTGGCATGAGGCGGCCTGGAAGCTTCCTCCAACAGTTTAGTGAAGGAACCTCGACATGCGTACCTTACTCGCCACCACGACCGCCCTTTTCCTCGCCGCCTGTTCGGGCGCGGTGGCCACGCCGAGCGCGACGACAGCCGTCGCTGCATCCGGAACCACGCAGACCGCCGCGACCGGCAACCCGGCGCACCCGACCGTCATCGAGCTTTACCAGAGCCAGGGCTGTTCTTCGTGCCCGCCGGCAGACGCCGTCGTCAACAAGTTCGCCGATCGCAAGGACGTGATCGCGCTGAGCTTTGCCGTCACCTATTGGGATGATCTTGGCTGGAAAGACATTTTCGGCAGCCCCGCCTTCACCGCGCGCCAATGGGATTATGCCCGCGCCGCCGGCCGTGGCAACGTCGCCACGCCGCAGGTGATCGTCAACGGCCGTGAGCCCGTGCTCGGCAGCCGCGAAGGCGAACTGAACCAGGCGATTGCGCGCAACGCCGTCAAGGACGGCCCGGCGATCACCGCCGCGGGCAACCAGGTGACGGTCGGCGCCGGCAGCGGCAGCGCGACGGTGTGGGTGGTGCGTTATGATCCCCGCACGATCAACGTCGCGATCCGCGCCGGCGAAAATGGCGGCCGCACGATCCCGCACCGCAATGTCGTAAAGCAGCTGGTGAATGTCGGCAGCTGGACGGGCAAATCGGCGAGCTTCACGCTGCCAGCAGCGCCCGCCGGCCTGCAGACCGCGATCCTCGTCCAGAAGGGCAAGGGCGGCGCGATCATCTCGGCCGCAAAGATCTAACGCTCCCTCCCCCGGACCTGTGCCCCCGCTACGCGCGGGGGTGCAGGACCTTGGCTTTCGCTGCGGTGCCCGCTGCTCCATTTACCGGGGGCGGCGGGTTTTGTTATTTGTGTGGTGGGCGTCCGATTTGGCTGGTGGGAGTTTAGGCTTCATTTGTCGACATTCGAGGCGCTGACGGCAACGCCCAAAAGCAGCCTTTGCAGCAACGACTGGCTCCGACCGCCGGGATGAGAGAGGAGTCGCGTTCATCCCTTGCTGGTGATGACCACGACTGCCAATATGGAGTTTGGGGGAGACAGATATGAGCCCATTTGAATTTGCCTTCTCCTTATTCAGCCTACTTCTAGGACTGTCTCTTGCTGAAGTCCTCGGGGGCTTCGCTCGTTCAGTAGACGCGCGAAGATCAGCGCGTCTCGGTTGGCTCACGCCCATGCTGGCACTCGTCGTCCTCATGGACATCGTCTCGTTCTGGGCGTCCGCGTGGCTGATCCGAGATCAAATCAACATTTCTTTCCCATCCATGCTAGGTGCTACGGCTTTCGCCGGTGCTTATTATGTGGGTGCCTACCTCGTGTTTCCGCAAAGCCTTATAGACGGAGAAAGTCTTGATACTCATTATCTATGGGCTCGACGACCGGTGTTCGGCATAATAGCCGCAGCAAACGTTGTTCAATTTTTCGTCTTCTTCGCGATCAAGGGTTGGCCGGTCCTAAACCAAACATCGATACTCGTGCAGTTCGCGATTTTTGAACTTCTGAGTGTGGCTAACATGTTCACACGCGGATCGCGGGTCATCCCGGTCGTACTGGCG
Source organism: Sphingomonadales bacterium (assembly GCA_038230675.1). Taxonomy (GTDB): domain Bacteria; phylum Pseudomonadota; class Alphaproteobacteria; order Sphingomonadales; family Sphingomonadaceae; genus Sphingomonas. The sequence continues at coordinate 14,579 of JBBRMV010000042.1, forward strand.
ATCACGGTCGCCTTATATCTCGTCAACCTACTCAGCTAGGAACGTCAGGTTTCCCCCAATTGCAGTCATCGCGGCGCGTATCACCCCAACCTCTTCAACTTCACGATCGCCGCATCCAGCGCCTGCAAGAACCGCGAGCGATCCGTTTTCGCAAACGGCGCTGGCCCGCCAATCACGTCCCCGCCGGCGCGCAGGTCGGCCATGATCGCTCGGGTCGCAACGGCGCTGCCGATCGAGCTTGCGGTGAAGGGCTTACCGGTGGGTGACAGCACGACCGCGCCCGATTTCACGCACCGGTCGGCGAGCAATATATCGGCGGTGATCACGATCGTCGCTGGCCCAGCCCGTTCGGCGATCCAGTCGTCCGCCGCGTCGAAGCCGTCGCTCACCATCACCCGCTCGACCATCGGGCTGACGGGCACGCGAAACGCGCTGTTGGCGACGATCGAGACGGCAACGCCGTGGCGTTCGGCGACGCGGTAGATTTCGTCCTTCACTGGGCAGGCATCGGCATCGACGAGGATGCGGATCATTGTGGGCGTGCTCAAGCTAACCCCAATTTCCGTTCGGGCTGAGCGTGTCGAAGCCCTGCCTTTTCTTTTCTGCGGTCGAGAAGAAAGGCAGCCCTTCGACTTCGCTCAGGGCGAACGGATTTGAGTGGGCCGTTCACTTGTGAAACCCGCCTATTTCGGGCGAAACGACGGCTTCAGCCGGCCACCTGCTCCACCCGGTCCAGCCGAGTGCGGGCCCGAGGCGCCACCTGGGCGCGCGCCGGGCGGGCCACCGGGACGCCCGCCGGAGCGTGCACCCGGAGGGCCACCCGGCCTGCCGCCCGATGGCTTCGCATCATAGCGCTTGACGGGCGGACCACCGCGCTTGTGGCGGTCATTGCCGCCTTCGGAGGCGGGGCCGGTTGCCGATGCCTCGATCTCGACGCCGCCGTCATCCTCGCTGCCGCCGGCCGTGCGTTTCAGCGCGTCCTTGAACTTGGCAGCGGCGGCGCGCGGTATCTGGAAGAAGGTTTCGTTCGCACCAATGCGGATCGCGCCGATCTCGTTCTTGGTGATGTGGCCGCGACGGCAGATGAGCGGCAAAATCCAGCGCGGATCGGCGTTCTGGCGGCGCCCGATCCCCATCTTGAACCAGACGGTATCCTCAAATCCCGCGCGGTGGCCGTCGGCACTGCCCATCGGCTGCTTGTCGCGATCGATCAGCTCCTCGGGCGCGGGCATCTTGGCGCGGAAGGCGCGGACGAGCGCGGCGGCGATTTCCTCGGGGCTCTTCTCGGCGAGCAGGCGCGTCGCGAGTTCGCGGTCGTCCTCGTCGATCTCGACGGGTTCGAGCAGCTGCGTGATCAACCGCTCGCGATCATTCTTGCGGATATCCTCGCTCGATGGCGGGTTGATCCAATCGGCCTCGATCTTTGCACCCGTCAGCATCCGCTCGACCATCCGACGGCGCGGATAGGGGACGATCAGGATCGCGGTGCCCTTTTTGCCCGCGCGCCCTGTGCGCCCCGAACGATGCTGAAGCGCCTCGGCGTCGCGCGGCAATTCGACGTGGATGACGAGGCTGAGCGTCGGCAGATCGATACCGCGCGCCGCGACGTCGGTCGCCACGCACACCCGCGCGCGCTGGTCACGCAGCGCCTGGAGGGCGGCGTTGCGCTCATTCTGGCTATGTTCGCCCGACAGCGCGACCGCGCCAAAGCCACGCTCGGTCAGCCCGGCATGGAGATGGCGGACATTGTCGCGCGTCGCGCAGAACAGCATCGCGGTATCCGCCTCGTGGAAGCGCAGCAGGTTGACGACGACATTCTCGATATCGGCAGGCGCGACGGTCACCGCCTGATAGCTGATGTCGCCGTGGCCCCGATCCTCGCCGACCGTCGAGATGCGCAGCGCATCCTTCTGGTAACGCCTGGCAAGCGCGATGATCGGCTTGGGGATGGTGGCCGAAAACAGCAGCGTCCGGCGTTCGTTGGGGGTCGCGTCGAGGATCTGCTCGAGATCTTCGCGAAAGCCCATGTCGAGCATCTCGTCGGCCTCATCGAGCACGGCAACCTTCAGCGCGCGCAGATCGAGCGAGCCACGCTCCAAGTGATCGCGCAGCCGCCCCGGCGTGCCGACGACGATATGTGCGCCCTGGCTGAGATTGCGGCGCTCCTTGGCGGCATCCATCCCGCCGACACAGGTGGCGATGCGCGCACCGAGCTTGCCGTAAAGCCAGGTCAGCTCGCGGCTCACCTGCAGCGCGAGTTCGCGCGTCGGCGCGATGACAAGGGCAAGCGGTTCGCGGATGAAGGGCAGCGCACCCTTTTCATCGAGCAGCTGGCCCGACATGGCGAGGCCGAACGCGACGGTCTTGCCGGAGCCGGTCTGCGCCGAGACGATCAGATCGCGACCGAGCGCTTCGGGTTCGATAACCTGCGCCTGAACCGGCGTTGGGGCTTCATAGCCACGGGCGGTGAGCGCTTCCGACAGAAGCGGGGGGAGAGCGGTAAAGGGCATGGACGTCCAATTGGGTAGGCCGCAACAGGCGGCTGGGCCGGTCCGGGGCGATGCCGCCGGACGAGCCCATTGCCGTTGCGCCTTTTACCGCGCAACGTCAAGCTGGCAGCCATATGCGGCGGACCGCGACTAGTGGGGGGCTTCTGTTGCCCGGTGCCCCCCGTACCGCTGGAATCCACTTCTGTTGCCCGGTGTGGCCCGAACCGCGTTTATGCGTCGTAACTTAGGCCGTTAGGCCGTCAGTTACGCGGCAATCGCGAGTGCTTCGTTATCGTTAGCACTTGTGGTTTTGAGCCTTTTACGGGTTACTCAGCCCGGGCAAAAACAGCGCCTTTCAACACACGTCGATCCTGGTTCGGCCCCGTCA
>JBBRMV010000043.1:0-17060 GCA_038230675.1 Sphingomonadales bacterium
AATCGAAAACATGTTCGGCAAACTCAAGGACTGGCGCCGCATCCACACCCGCTACGACCGATGCGCACACACCTTCATGTCCGCCATCTGCATCGCCGCAACCGTGCTCTTCTGGTTGTGATCAATGAGTCCTGAGCCTAGGTCGCGCACGCTCAGCCTCGCAATGCGGCTGTAAATCTCGAACCACCACGACGCCACTCGCCCTTTGTCACCGCCGCCTTCCTGGGCTATCCCCCGCCGATGCCTCATCTCTACCTTGTCGACGGCTCGGGCTATATCTTTCGCGCCTATCACCGCCTGCCGCCGCTGACGAACAAGCATGGCGAGCCGGTCGGGGCGGTCTATGGCTATACGACGATGTTGTGGAAGCTCGCCGACGAGCTCCACAAGGCGGATGGCCCGACGCACATGGCCGTCATCCTCGACAAATCGAGCCACACCTTCCGCAACGAGCTGTACGATCAGTACAAGGCGCACCGCCCTCCAGCGCCCGAGGACCTGATCCCGCAGTTTCCGATGATCCGCGATGCGACGCGCGCCTTTTCGCTGCCCTGCATCGAGACCGAGGGCCTTGAGGCCGACGATATCATCGCCTGCTATGCCAAGGCGGCACTCGCGCAAGGGTGGCTGGTGACGATCGTTTCGAGCGACAAAGACCTGATGCAGCTGATCGAGCCCGGGCTCGATTTGTACGACACGATGAACAACCGCCGGCTGGGCCCCGAGCATGTGCTGGAAAAATTCGGCGTCGAGCCCGCCCGGCTCGGCGATGTGCTGGCGTTGATGGGGGACAGCGTCGACAATGTCCCCGGGGTCACCGGCGTCGGCCCCAAGACGGCGGCAAAGCTCATCCAGGAGCATGGCGATCTGGAGGGCGTCCTGGCGGCCGCGCCCGCGATGAAGCCGGGCAAGCTGCGCGACAATCTGATCGAACAGGCCGACAATGCGCGCTTGTCCAAGATACTCGTCACCCTGAAATGCGACGAGCCACTGCCCGATCCCCTCGACGCGCTCGAGCTGAAGGGCATTCCGGATGCGCCGCTGCGCGCGTTCCTCGAGCATCACGGCTTCAAATCGCTGCTCGCCAAGCTGTCCGCCGTCGCCGACGCGCCGGTTGCCGCCCCCAAAGGCATGCCGGTTGAAGCAGACCCGCCGTGCAAGCATGACGATTACGAAACCGTCGTCGATGAGACAGCACTGGACCGCTGGATCACCGTCGCGCGGCATCAGGGCTGGGTCGCGATCGATACCGAGACGACGGGCCTCGATGCGACACGGGCCGATCTCGTCGGGATCAGCATGGCGCTCCACCCCAATCTCGCCTGCTACATTCCGCTCGCCCATGGCGGCACCGATATGTTTGCCGAAAAACCCGTGCAGCTCGACCGCGATGTGGCGCTGGCCAAGCTCAAGCCGCTGTTCGAGGACCCGGGCGTCCTGAAGATCGGCCATAACCTGAAATACGACATGATCATTCTCGACCGCGCCTGCGAAAAGCTGGGCGGGGTCGCGGTGGCGCCGTTCGACGACACGATCCTGATGAGCTTCGATCTCGACGCCGGGCTTCACGGCCACGGCATGGACGAGCTCGCCGCGACTCACCTGTCGCACAGCTGCATCGCCTTCAAGGATGTCGTCGGCACCGGCAAGAACCAGCGCGGCTTTGCCGAAATCGATCTGAAGACCGCGACGCATTATGCCGCCGAGGATGCCGATGTGACGCTACGGCTATGGCGGCGCTTCAAGCCGCGACTGCCGGCAGAGGGCGCGACGCGCGTCTATGAGATGGTCGATCGACCGCTGGCACCCGTCATCGCGGCGATGGAACGGCATGGCATCAAGGTGGATCGCGAGCGCCTGTCGCAGCTTTCCGGGGAGTTCGCCGCGCAGATGGCGACGCTGGAAACCGAGATTCACGGCCTCGCCGGCGGCCCCTTCACGATCGGCAGCCCCAAGCAACTGGGCGACGTGCTGTTCGACCGGATGGGTATCAAGGGCGGCCGCAAGGGCAAATCGGGCGTCTATTCGACCGATGTGACCGAACTGGAAAAGATCGCCGCCGACAAGGATTCGCCGGGCAAGGTGATCGCAGCGCGGGTGCTCGACTGGCGGCAGCTGTCCAAGCTGAAATCGACCTATACCGATGCCCTGCAGGCGCAGATCAACCCGGCGACGGGGCGCGTCCACACCAGCTACAGCCTGACGGGCGCGCAGACCGGCCGGCTTTCATCGACCGACCCCAATTTGCAGAACATCCCGATCCGCACCGAAGTCGGCCGGCAAATCCGCGATGCGTTCGTTGCCGAGCCCGGCAATGTCCTGCTCGCCGCCGATTACAGCCAGATCGAATTGCGGCTTGCCGCGCACATGGCCGATGTACCGGCGCTGAAACAGGCCTTTGCCGACGGCGCCGACATCCACTCGCTGACCGCGCAGGAGCTGTTCGGCGAGGTCAACCGCGACACCCGCGGCCGCGCCAAGACGATCAACTTCGCGATCCTTTACGGCATCAGCCGCTGGGGGCTGGCAGGTCGCCTCGACGTGACACCCGATGAGGCACAGGCGATGATCGACCGCTATTTCGAGCGGTTCCCCGGCATCAACCGCTACATCGCCGACACCGTGACGATGGTGCGCGAGCGCGGCTATACAGAGACGCTGTTCGGCCGGAAATGCTGGTTTCCCCGGATCAAATCGGCGGTCCAGCATGAGCGGCAGGGGGCCGAGCGCGCCGCGATCAACGCCCCCATCCAGGGCACCAGCGCCGATATCATCAAGCGCGCGATGGTGCGGATGGGGCCCGCGCTCGCCGAAGCCGGGCTGCCCGATGTGCGGATGCTGTTGCAGGTGCATGACGAACTGGTGTTCGAACTTCCCGAAGGCGATGTCGCGGCGGCAAGCCCTGTCATCGAGCGCGTGATGGCGACGGCTGCCGAGCCTGCCGTTGTGTTATCGGTGCCGCTGGGGGTCGAAATCGGCACCGGCAAGAGTTGGGGAGCCGCGCATTGACCGATGCGGCGCGCGCGCCCGACGATATCGCCGCGCTGGCCAAGGGCGGGCAGACCAACATCTTCGGCTTCATATTGCGCCTGGCAGCCCGCGTGCCCTTCCTGTTCATCGCGGGACGGCTTTACGGCGCGGCGACTGTGGGCCGGTTCGCGCTGGCGGTGGTGACGATCGAGCTCGCCGCTTTATTGGCGACGTTGGGGATGAAGCGCGGCCTCGCCCAGGCATTTTCCGACACCGACCGGCCCCACGCCCATATTGCCTGGGATGCGCTTGCCGTGGCATTATTCGCCTCGATCGCGGCGAGTGCACTGCTGTTTGCGTTCCCGCTGATCATGTTTCCCGATGGCGCGCCGGGCGGCGTCGCGCGCTTCCTGCCGGCGATCGTGGTCGCGGTCGCATGGTCCGATCTCAGCCTTGCAGCACTTGCCTATCGCCATGACGTCGCAGCGACCGTCAAGGCACGCGCCGTCGTCGAGCCCTGGACGATCTCGATCGCGGCCCCCTTGCTGTGGTTCGCATCGCCCGACGACGGGCTCGAAATTGCCTATATGTTTTCGATGGTGGCGGCGCTCGTCGCCTCGATCATCCCGTTCCTGCGCAGTTATGGCGTGCCAGTGGGGTGGAAACCCCGGCTCGGGACGATCTGGGCTTTGGCGGGGCGCAACGTGCCGCTCGCCGGCGCCGACGCGATCGAATGGGCGACCCGCAATGTCGATCGCTTCATCCTGGGGCAGTTATTCGCGCCGTCGATCGTCGGCATCTATTACATGGCGCAGCAGATCGCCTCGTTGCCCGGGCGGCTGAAAACGAGCTTCGATCCGATCCTTGGCCCGGTGATCGCGACGAGCCTCGCGCGCGAAGATCTGGGTGCAGTGGCCAGCCAGGTTCGGCAGGTGGGGTTCTGGATCATGGCGGTGCAAGGTGGCCTCGCGCTGATGGGCTCGATCCCCGGTGAGGCAGTCATGGGCACGATCGGCCCGCAATTCGTGGCGGGGACGGCGGCGCTTGCGTTTCTTTTGACAGCAGAGGTGCTCGCGTCGATGGCGGCGGTTTCGGAAAGCGCGCTGGTCTATGTGGCGCGGCATCGCAACCTGCTGATCTCCGCTGTGATGCTGGCGTTTCAGGTCGTGCTCAGCCTGGCACTGATCTTCGTCATGCGGCGGCTCGGCTGGCCGCCCAATTATCAGGCCGCCGGCCCGGCGATCGCGCTGATGGTGTCGCTGGGGATCACCTCGATCCTGAAGACGCGGCTCCTCTCGCATATCCTTCGCGCGCCGGTGTCGGGCTGGCGCTGGCCGCTTGTCTGGGCCGCGGTGACCGCGATTGCGGTCGGCACTGCCTTTACCTCGCTGCCGCACCGGCTCGAATGGGCTGAACTCGTTTTCGGCTTGCCGGCAATCGCGATCAGCTATGCCGCCGTGCTGTGGTTCTGGGCCTTCGGGCCGGAGGATCGCGCGCTGTTCCAGCGGGTGCCTGCCGCGCGCTGAGCAGCGTCAGTGCCGGAAATGGCGCATGCCGGTAAAGATCATTACCAGACCAGCCGCGTCGGCAGCGGCGATCACTTCTGCGTCGCGAATCGACCCGCCGGGCTGGATCACCGCGGTAGCGCCCGCTTCGATTGCGGCCATCAAGCCATCGGCGAACGGGAAGAACGCATCCGAGGCAACCGCCGAACCGATCGTGCGCGGTTCCGGCCAGCCGGCTTTTTCCGCCGCGTCGCGCGCTTTCCACGCCGCGATCCGCGCCGATTCGAGCCGGTTCATCTGGCCCGCACCGATGCCGGCAATCGCACCGTCCTTGGCATAGACGATCGCGTTCGACTTGACGTGCTTGGCGACGATCCAGGCGAAGCGGCAATCGGCCAGCTCCTGCGCGGTCGGTGCGCGCTTCGTCACCACGCGCAGATCGTCATCGTCGAGCGCGCCATTGTCGCGGCTCTGAACAAGCCAACCGCCGATGATCGCCTTTGCCGTCAGCCCGCCACGCTGGGGATCGGGGAGCGTCCCTGTCAGCAGCAGTCGCAGGTTCTTCTTTGCCGCAAAGATCGCGATCGCCGCGTCGTCGGCATCGGGCGCGACGACGACTTCGGTGAAGATGCCGGTGATCGCCGATGCGGTGGCTGCGTCGAGCGGGCGATTGACGGCGATGATCCCGCCAAATGCCGACACGCTGTCGCAGGCAAGCGCGGCTTCATAGGCGGCGCCCAGCGTTTCCGCCGTGGCGACGCCGCAAGGATTGGCGTGCTTGACGATGACGACGGTCGGCGGGGCACCCCGAAATTCGCTGATCAACTCGAGCGCCGCGTCGGCGTCGTTGTAATTGTTATAGCTCAGCTCCTTGCCCTGAAGCTGGCGCGCCTGGCCGATGCCGCCGCCGCTGGGGCCTGCGTGGCGGTAAAAGGCCGCCTGCTGGTGCGGATTTTCGCCGTAGCGAAGCGGCGTTGGTGCCTCCAATATGAAGGGCAGTGTTGCCGGGAATGTTTGTTGCTGATCGGCAAAACCGAACCAGCTCGCGATCATGGCGTCATAGGTCGCGGTGGCCGCAAAGGCCTTTGCGGCGAGCAGCTTGCGCTCATCCAGCGTCGTCTCGCCCTTGGCGACGACCGCATAATCGGCAGGATCGGTGACGATCGCGACCGAGGCGTGGTTCTTCGCCGCCGACCGCACCATCGATGGACCGCCTATATCGATATTCTCGATGATCTCGGGCCTGTCCGCGCCCTTCATCACCGTTTGCAGGAAAGGGTAGAGATTGACGACGACGAGATCGATCGGCGCGATCGCATGCTCGGCCATCGACGCGATATGCGCGGGCTCGTCGCGCACCGCGAGCAAGCCGCCATGCACCTTGGGATGGAGCGTCTTGACGCGGCCGTCCATCATTTCGGGAAAGCCCGTCAGGTCGCTGATATCACGCACCTGGAGTCCTGCATCGCGGAGCGCCTTGGCCGTGCCGCCGGTCGACACGAGCTCAACGCCTTGGTCGGCAAGCGCACAAGCGAGATCGACGATCCCGGTCTTGTCCGATACCGACAGCAGGGCACTGGTGATCTTTAAGGTCGTCATTGGTGGCCTCCGGGGCGGTCCCTGCCCGCTCAGGTCGCGCGCTTCAAGGCCCAGCTGACATTCGCCCCGCCGGCGGGTGCCTCGCCGGCAACGACGAGCTGCTGGGTCGGCTGGGGACGGCCATCGCCGTCGATCCAAAGGCTGTCCTCAATCGCGAGCGCGCCGCCCCGGCACCGGAACTGCCATATCACCCCGCCGGGCAACCGCAGCAACGCCGCCTGCCCATCGGCGGTCGGCGACGCCTCGACCCCGACTCCGAGATGAAAGCGCACCGCAAACGGCGTTTCGGCCAGCTTGCGTTTCTTGCCCGTGGGCAGCAGCATATCCTCTCCGCGCAGATCGCGACCGTCGCTTGACAGCACGAGCTGACGCCGGTGGAGAAAGCCGAAGCGCCGCGCATAGCCGTCATGGCTTGCATCCAGCCGGCTCGAATCGTCGCTTTCCTGCCGGCTCAGCTCGACCTCGGCGACGCCGCGCCCCAAGGTGCCGTCGCTGTGGATCGCGGTCGAATTGCTGTCCCTGACCACCAACGTCGAGTGCGCCGCGGTGGTCCGCAATCCTTCGGTCAAAGCCTGCGGCACCTGCGCCAGCGCATGCCGTGCACCGCCACAATTGACGATCACGCGGTGGGGGCCATCGGAAAATTCGATCGCCAGCGTGGAGCCGCACCCGCCCTCGATCAGCCGGGCGACCGGCGGGGGGGCGGCATCGATGATCAGCACGACCGGACCGGCGGCGAGCCGCTGATACCCCCATTCGCGTGCCTGTCGCAGCGGCCGCGCGCGCACGCCCGTCGCCTCGATCACCTGATCGATCACCGCGCCGGGCAAGGGACCGCCCCCTTGCCAGCTCGAAAGCCCATGATCGCCGTGGCAAACGCCGAGCAACACCGGCACCGTCGTCGCCAGCGTGTCGGCGATCAGCGCCGGCGGATCGATCCGGCGTGCGGCATAAGCGGCGCGCAGGCTGGTGAGCAGCATGACGATATCGAGCTGTGCCATCGGCGCGCGCTGCACCGTGCCGCCATCGCCGAACAGCGAAGCGGCAAGCGCGCGCGCAAGTCCGGCCTCGCCCGCGCGCTGGCGGCCCTCGCCCGCCGGGATCATCAGCCCCGCCGTCACCACCCCGCACCAGGCGGCGACGCGCGCCGTGCCCGGTGCCATTTTTTCAGCACTTCGATCGAGATGCCGTGCGCCGCGCGCCAGCGTGTTGAGGACGAGCGAGCGATAGACGAGATCGGCGCTCGACAGGATCAGCGGCGCATGCGCTGTCCAGAACATGATCCGCCGGCCCCACAGATCGGCACGCCAGGCCGGCTCGGCGACGGTTTCGGCATGCGTCGCCAGCCATTCGCGCATGATCGCCTCGGCAATCGGTGCCGCCTGCGCGCGCGTGGCGACGGTGGACAGATCGCGCAGCCAGGCGAATGAGTGGAGATATTCGGCATAGTCCGCAGAGAATTCGGGCTTGGCCAATCCAAGGGCATCGACCTGCCGCGCTTTTCCGCGAAACATCAGCTTGCCGTCGAGCAGCGCGTTGCCGCGGCGCACATCGCCAAGGAAGGGATCATCGGGCACCGCGATCAGCTTCAACGGATACCGACCCTTCAGCCTGAAGCCGTGGATTGGCGTGCGCCAGCTGAGGCGATTGAGCCGATCCGAAACGCGCTCGGCCAGCGACAGGCCCTTGTCGCCACCGATCCGGATGAGCCGCCGACCCTCTTCGATCGGTTCCCCGCCGGGGGTCGAAGAAGGAGCATCACCGGGAGCGGCGGTATCACGGTCACCCACCCGGCTCACGCGCCCCGCAACGCCGCGATATTGGTGGCATAATGATCGCGCCCACCGCGAAATGCCGCGGTCCCCGCGACCAGCGCATCGGCGCCCGCCTCAACGCATTGGCGGGCGATTGCCGGATCGACCCCGCCATCGACCTCCAGATCGATCGTCTTGCCCGTCGCATCGATCATCTTGCGAATGGCCGCGATCTTGCGCAGCTGCGAGGCGATGAAGCTCTGCCCCCCGAAACCGGGATTGACGCTCATCACCAGCACCAGATCGACCTCATCGATCACGTAATCGAGCATCTTGGCGGGTGTCGCCGGGTTGAGCACGACGCCGGCACGCCTCCCCAGCGCCTTGATCCGTTGAATCGTGCGGTGAAGATGCGGGCCGGCCTCGGGATGGACGGTGATCGTATCCGCGCCGGCTTCGGCAAACGCGTCGAGATAGGCATCGACGGGGGAAATCATCAGATGGACGTCGAAGGGCTTGGCGGTGTGCGGGCGCAGCGCCTTGATGACCGCGGGGCCGATGGTGATGTTGGGCACGAAATGGCCGTCCATGACATCGACATGGATCCAGTCCGCACCGGCTGCATCGATCGCGCGGATTTCCTCCCCCAGACAGGCGAAATCGGCGGACAGGATGGAAGGGGCGATCCGGAGCGGTTGCTGCATGAAGGGCATGTAGCATGCACGCCGCGCCCCGCAAGCAACTCGCGCCCCGCTTTGGCTCAGTGGCGCCTTAGCCTTGCAATGAAGAAACCGTCGCAGCCGCCATCATTGGCAAGGCTGCCCGGCAAAGTCCGAAGCCAGCCAGCGTCGGTTGCGGTCAGGCTCCGGGGCAATTCTGCGGGAGCGACGGGGTCGAGCGCATAATCCGCGCGCGCGGCAAGCAGGGCCTCGATCTGCACTTCGCCTTCAGCGGGTTCGAGCGAACAGGTCGCATAAATCAGCACGCCGCCGGGCCGCACCCAATCGGCTGCGCGGGCCAGCAATTGCGCTTGGAGGCTCGCCATCTCGGCAATCTGCGAGGGGCGCACGCGGTGGAGCACATCGGGGTGACGCCGGAAAATGCCCGTGGCGCTGCACGGCGCATCGAGCAGCACCGCATCGGCGGGTGCCGACGGCTGCCATTTCAGCGCATCTGCCGTCACGATATTGGCCTGGAGCCGCGTGCGCTCCAGATTGTCGCGAAGTCGCGCGAGACGACTTTCATTGTTGTCGACGGCCGTCACCTTCCATCCGGCAGCGGCGAGTTGCAAAGTCTTGCCGCCCGGCGCCGCGCACACATCGATGGCGCTGCCACTCGCTGCCCCTATCAACCGCGCCGGCAACGAGGCGGCAATGTCCTGTACCCACCAGCTGCCCTCGCCGAATCCCTCGATATCGGGGATGGCGGGATGCTCCGTAAGGCGGAGATGGCCCGGCATCAGGCTGGTGCCGCCCAATCGTTCGGCGAGCGCCTCGGTTTCCCCGGCATCGGCAAGCGAAATATCGAGGGCGGGCGGCGCGGCAAGCGCGCGTTCCGCCGCCAGCACGACTTCATCGCCCCACGCCGCCTGCCACCGCAAAGCGACGGGCATCGGCAGCGATGGAAATTCCGGCAGCGCCGCCTCCTCGCGCATCAGCGTGCCGAACACCCCGTGGACCAGCTTTCGCGGGCCGCCATCGACCAAAGGCAGCACCGTCGATATCGCCGCATGCGGCGGCGTGCCGAGCGCCAGCGCCTGCACGAGCGCGATCCTAAGCGCCATCCGCGCCTTGGCGTCGTCGGGCAGTGGGCGCAGCGTGGTCGAGTCGATGAGCACATCGAGATCACCCATCCGGCGCAGCGTCTCGGCGGCGATCGCATGGACGAGCGCGCGGTCATCTGGCCGCGTTATCTCGCGCGAGGCAGGCCCGAGCGCCTGTTCGAGCGGGGTGCCCCACCGCGTCACCGCATCGAGGACGCGCAACGCCGCCCGCCGCACGGGTACGCCGGGCGCATCGGCCTCTCGATCGGCGGTGGATTGGGGTGGGCGCACTTGCAACGGCTCCTGAGTGTCCCGACCTTAGCGGGGCAAAGATTTTCGGAGAACCGCCATGGGCCAGCGCCCGCCGCATGTGAAGCCACCCGCTCATCTTTCCAAAAGCCCACCAGTGCCAGCGCCAGAGCCGGTAAAGCCCGTCGCGGCTAGCGAAGACCCGCTCGGCCTCAATCCAGTGCGCTACGGCGACTGGGAGCTGAAGGGCATCGCGATCGATTTTTGAGCGTGGGTTGGTGGAGGGTTATTGGTTCGCGCAGCGGCGCAGAGGCGAAGAGTTCAGGAAAGGGTTGCGACCGGAAGACGATTGGAAAAACGGTGGCAGTTTCCAAATGAGCGTTGAAGCGCTCTATTCTTCTCCGCGCATTCCCGCCTCCGCGTTAACAAAATCCCTTGCTAATCCTCCGTTCGAAGCGGGCGGGATAGGAGCGCGGCAATCACCTCGCCCACCGGCGCACCACGCATTAACGCGCATACCGCCTCGGTCACCGGCATATCGACCCCGGCTTCGATCGCTGCTTCGCGCAGCACCGGGGCGGTGAAGGCGCCTTCGGCGACCGATCGTCGATCGGCGAGCAAATCCGCCGCGCGGCGCCCCTGGCCGAGCCCGACCCCGAACGAAAAATTGCGCGAGCTGGTCGACGAACAGGTGAGCACCAGGTCGCCAAGCCCCGACAGCCCGGTGAGCGTTTCCGCCTGCGCGCCACGCGCGAGCCCAAAGCGCGTCATCTCGGCAAAACCGCGCGCGATCAGCGCCGCGCGCGCATTTTGGCCGAGCCCTGCGCCTTCAACCACCCCGCACGCGATGGCGAGCACGTTCTTCACCGCGCCGCCAATCTCAGCGCCGATCACGTCGCTGCTCGCATAGGGGCGAAGGGCAGTTCCGGCGAGGCGATCGACCAGCGCGCCGCTGATCGCTGCATCGCTGCACGCCAATGTTACCGCCGTCGGCATTCCGGCGGCGACTTCATGGGCAAAGGTCGGCCCCGAAAGCACCGCGATCGGCGCGCGGGGATGGAGCTCGGCGGCCACCTCGCTCATCAGCAGCCGGGTCCCCGCCTCGATCCCCTTCGTGCACAGGACCAGCGGCGTGTGACCAACCGTCGCCTCGGACAGCACGGCGCGAACATGTTGCGCGGGCACCACCACCAGCAGCGCCTCACACCCCGCCAGTTCGCCCAGGCTGCCCGTCGCGCGTACCAGCGGGTTGAGCGGGACGCCGGGCAGGAACAGCGCGTTTTCGTGGGTCGTGTTGATCGCCGTAAGGACGCCCGGCTCGCGCGCCCACAGCAGCACCGGCGCATCACGCGCGACGACCTGCGCAAGCGCGGTTCCCCATGCGCCGCCGCCGATCACACCCAGTCTCATCGGATTGACCTCATGCCTTGACGCCGGCCCCGCGCACCGCGTCTGCCGCCGGGTCGAGCGGCCAGCGCGGACGGGCGGGCATATCGAGCGGGTCGGTCAGTCCCGCTGCAAACCGCTCAGCGCCTGCCCAAGCGATCATCGCGGCGTTATCGGTACAAAGCCACAAGGGGGGTACCATGAATCGCAGCCCGTGCGCCGCCGCCAGCGCCTCGAGCGCACTGCGTACCGCGCCATTGGCGGCAACCCCGCCTGCGACGACCAGCGCAGTCGCATCACCACTAACAGCAATTGCCCGAGCGGTGCGATCGAGCAGACAGTCGACGACAGCCGCCTGGAACGACGCAGCGATGTCCTCAGTCGTGTATCGATCCTCATCGCGCGCCCGCGCAACCGCGCTTTTCAGGCCAGCGAAGGAGAAATGCGGCTCAGGCGATCCCTTGAGCGGGCGCGGCAGCGGCACCGCCATGGCGTCACCCATCGCGGCGGCCTTTTCGACCGCTGGGCCACCCGGAAAGCCCAGACCGAGCAACTTGGCGGTCTTGTCGAACGCCTCGCCCGCCGCATCGTCGATCGTCGTCGCCAGCCGGTGATAATGCCCGACGCCGGCAACCAGCAGCAACTGGCAGTGTCCGCCCGACACCAGCAGCAGCAGATAGGGGAATTCGAGACTGGCATCGGCAAGCCGCGCCGACAGCGCATGACCCTCCAGATGGTTGACGCCGATCAGCGGTTTGCCCGCCGCATGTGCCAGTGCCTTCCCCGTCACGAGCCCGACCATCACCCCACCGATCAGCCCCGGCCCGGCGGTTGCCGCCACCGCATCGACATCGGCAAGCGTCACACCCGCATCGGCCAGCGCCGCCTCCACCAGCGGCGCCAATATCTCGACATGCGCGCGCGCCGCGATTTCGGGAACGACGCCGCCGAACGGCCGGTGCGCCGCCTCCTGCCCCGCCAGCCGGTGCGCCAGAATCACCCGGTCGCTCGTCACCAGCGCGGCGGCGGTTTCGTCACAACTCGATTCGATACCCAGGATCAGCGCCATCTCTTCCCTCTAACGGCTTCCCTCTAGCGGCAAGCGGCGCTAGCACCAAGGCGATGACCAAGCTCCTCCTCGGCACCCGTGGATCGCCGCTCGCCCTTACCCAGGCCCGCATGGTGCGCGCCGCGTTGATGACGGCGCATTGCCTTGCCGAAAGCGATATCGAGATCGTCGTGATCAAGACGACGGGCGACCAGGTGCAGGACCGTGCGCTGGCCGAAATCGGTGGCAAGGCGTTGTGGACCAAGGAACTCGACCGGGCGATGCTCTGCGGCGATATCGACCTTGCGGTCCATTCGATGAAGGACGTCGAGACGGTGCGGCCCGAGGCGATCGTGATTGCAGCGATGCTGCCCCGCGCCGATGTCCGCGACCGGCTGATCGGACCGGCCAGCCTCGATGCGCTGAAGCCCGGAGCCGTGATCGGGACAAGTTCGCCGCGCCGGTCCGCGCAATTGCGGCGGCTGCGCCCCGATGTGCAGATCGTCCTGCTGCGCGGCAATGTCGACACGCGGCTGGCCAAGGTAGCATCGGGCGAAATCGACGCAACGCTGCTCGCCGCCGCTGGCCTTGACCGCCTGGGGCGGCCCGATGTCGGCGCAGGGATCCCGATCGACGTCATGCTGCCGGCACCGGCGCAAGGTGCCGTCGGCATCGAGACGCGCGCCGGCGATGCTGCAACGACGGCGCTGGTCGCTGCAATCACCGACGCGCCCACGATGGCGTGCGTGCTTGCCGAACGCGCGCTGCTTGCCGCGATCAGCGGCGATTGTCACTCGCCGATGGCGGCGCTTGCGGTGATCGACGACGGCGGCTTGTGGATCAGGGCCGAGCTTTATGCCGAGGATGGCAGCGAGAATGTGAGTGGCGAAACCCGCGGCGCGATCGGCGACCAGGACGCGATCACCGCGCTCGCCGCCGACCTGCTCGACCGCGCGCCTGTTGCGGTACGTGCGCTGTTCGGCAAATGAGGCTGGCCGAATGAATCGTCGGGTCGCGGTGCTGCGACCCGAGCCGGGTAATGCGGCAACGTGCGCGCGGGCGGTGGCTTTAGGGTTCGATACGATTTCGTTGCCGCTGTTCGAGGTCGTGGCGCTGCCCTGGTCACCACCCGACCCTGCCGATCACGATGCCTTGTTGCTGACTAGTGCCAATGCCGCGCGGCTGGCAGGCGGCGGGCTTCGGCGCGTTGCCCAATTGCCATTGCTCGCCGTCGGCGAAGCCACCGCTGCCGCTGCGCACGTCGCCGGGATGGAACCTGCGATCACCGGCGTGCTTGGCGCAAGCGCGCTCATAGAGCAGGCGGCGGACCGCGGCTTCGCCCGGCTTCTCCACCTCGGGGGGCGCGACACGACGATTGCCGTGGGCGGAATCGTTCGACGATCGATCGCAGTCTACGCCAGCATCGCCAGGCCCGTTGACCCAGCGGCGCTTGCCATGCTCGCTGGCAGCGTCGCCCTCGTCCATTCGGCGCGCGCCGTGGAGACGCTCGCTACGCTCGTCGATGCGGCCAGCATCAACCGCCGCACGATCACGCTCGTCACGATCAGTACGCAAGTTGCGCAGGCGAGCGGCGCAGGATGGGCCGAAATTGCGATTGCCCCCGCGCCGAACGACCGGGCGATGCTGGAAACGGCGGCGGCGCTGCTCGCCGATTGACCGCCTGCCCCGGCGCGGGGATAAGGGCGCATGAGCGACGAGGACACGCCCTTCACGTCGGCCCGCCGGCCGCAACTGGCCTGGCGAAGCGCCTTGCTACTCGCGCTGCTCGCTTTTGGCGTCGGCATTGCCTTGACCGCGATCGTGATCCAGCAATATCGCCGCTGGCTGCCGGCCGCCACTCAGGCGATGCTCGATCCGCCTGCATCGGGATCGGCGCCCGCCACCGCTTTTGTGCCGCCGCCCGAAGCCGGCAGCGCGGGTCGGTCGATCGATTCGGAAACGCTCAGCGCACGCCAGACCGCGCTCGCGGCCCAACTCGCCACGCTTGAGGCGCGAGCGACGGCGATTGACCAGGCGGCGCGGGGAGCCGCCAGCAACGCGGGGCGCGCCGAAGGCCTGTTGATCGCCTTTGCCGCACGCCGCGCGATCGATCGCGGCCTTGGCCTTGGCTATCTCGAGGGGCAGTTGCGCAGCCGCTTCGGCGCGACCCAGCCAAGCGCGGTCGCCGCCATCTTGCGGGCTGCCCGCGAGCCGGTGACGATTGAGGATTTGCGGCTTGGGCTCGATACGATCGCGCCCGACCTGACCACCGGTGCGAGTGCCGACGGCTGGCTGACGAGCCTGCGCCGCGAAGCATCGACGCTGATCGTCATTCGCCACGACGGCACGCCCTCTCCGCGTCCTGCGGACCGGCTGGCGCGGATCAGGCGCCTGCTCGATGCGAGACAGGTGGAGGCGGCAATGGCCGAGGTCGCCCGGTTGCCCGGCGCATCGCAGGCGCAGCGCTGGTCAACGGCAGCTGCCCGCTATGTCGAAGCGCACCGTGCGCTCGACGTCATCGAAACCGTGGCGATCATGGGCGGCAGCAATATCGGCTGAGGACGCTCAGCTTGCCAGTCGCTCGATCAGCGCCATCGCCCCCGCCGGCGCCCGCACCTTTGCCCCGTTGATGAAAAAGATGAAGGTATCTCGCGGGCGTGGCGCCGGCTTCACATCAGCCGCCGCGTAAGGCAGGCCATCCGGCGCGCCTCCCGCGGCCCACAGCCGGGCGGCGTCTGCCCAGCGATCGAGCGCTGGCGCATCATAGCCGGTCGCCACCGCCTCCTGCGCATTTTCAAGCCGGGCATAGACGAAATCACCCGTCACATCGGCGATGGAGGGATAATCGGCCGAATCGGCGAACACGATCGCCACCCCCGCTGCGCGCGCCATCGCAACGAATTCGGGGACTGCGAAACTTTCATGGCGGACCTGGACCGCGTGGCGAAGCGCGACCCCGTCGTGCGACCCTGGCAGCAATTTCAGGAACGCGCCGAAATCATCGGCGTCGAATTTTTTGGTCGCCATGAATTGCCACAGGATCGGCCCGAGCTTGTCGCCGAGCTCGACGATCCCCTGTCCGACGAACCGCGCGATCGATTCGCCGGCCTCCGCCAATATCTTGCGATTGGTGCAAAAGCGCGATGCCTTGAGCGAGAAAACAAAGCTGTCTGGCACGGCAGCGGCCCATCCCGCGAAGGTCGCAGGTTTGAAACCGCTATAATAGGTGCCGTTCACCTCGATCGCAGTCAGTTTTGAGGCGGCATATTCAAGCTCGCGCTTCTGCGGCCATTTTTCCGGGTAGAAGACCCCGCGCCATGGCTCATAGGTCCATCCGCCGATGCCGACTCGAATCGATGCCTTCGTCATGCGACCGGCTTAGCCCCGTCGACCGCGCGCCGCCTCCCGAAAAATTCGCAACCCTCTGCTCGGACGCTGTAAGGGCAGGCGATGGCAGTTTCGTTCAACCCCACCGAGCATCCCCACCGCCGCTTCGATCCCCTGTCGGGCCGGCACGTGCTGGTATCGCCGCACCGGGCGCAGCGGCCCTGGCCGGGGGCGCAGGAAGCGCCGGAGACGCGGATCCGCCAGGCGCATGATCCCGATTGCTACCTATGTGCGGGCAACCGGCGGGCCGACGGCACGATCAATCCCGATTATTCCGGCGTCTTCGTCTTCGACAATGATTTTGCCGCCGTGACGCCAAATACGCCTGCCCCCCCGGCGACCGCAGACGCCTTGTTCCAGATGTCGCCCGCAAGCGGCATCGCCCGCGTCATCTGCTTCTCGCCCGATCACAGCGCTACCCTGCCACAATTGCCGCCGGCGCAGATGCGCGCGGTGGTCGACGCGTGGTGCGATCAGACGGCGGCGCTCGGGCTGGACTATCCCTGGGTACAGTTGTTCGAGAACAAGGGCGCGATGATGGGTTGTTCCAATCCGCATCCCCACGGTCAGGTCTGGGCAACGAGCTATCTGCCCGACGAAGCCTTGGCCGAGGATGTGCGCCAGCGCGCCTGGTTTGCGCAGACGGGTCGTTCGATGCTGGTCGAGGTCGCCGAACGCGAGGCGACATCGGGCGAGCGGTTGGTGGTGGCGAATGCCGACTGGATCGCGATCGTACCGTTCTGGGCGAGCTGGCCGTTCGAAACCCTGCTGCTGCCGCGCTTTGCGGTGGCACGGCTGCCCGAGCTCGACGATGCCGCGCGTACATCGCTGGCCGCCATCGTCCAGGCATTGACGATCCGATATGACAATCTGTTCCAGACCAGCTTTCCCTATTCGATGGGCTGGCACGGCGCGCCATTCGATGGGCGGGCAGCGGACGGCTGGCAGCTCCATGCCCATTTCTATCCGCCGCTGCTGCGATCGGCGACGGTGCGCAAGTTCATGGTCGGCTATGAGATGCTCGCCGAGGCGCAGCGCGACCTGACCCCCGAACAGGCCGCCGCCCGGCTCCGCGCGGTCAGCGACGTCCATTATCTGGCGACGGCAGAATGAACGACAATGCCGATCGCGCCCGCGCGGCCTATCAGCGGCACTTCGGCGAAGCGCCGGCGCTGCTCGCGCGCGCGCCCGGTCGCGTCAACCTGATCGGCGAACACACCGACTATAATGACGGCTTCGTCCTGCCTTGCGCGATCGACCTGGACACCGTGGTGGCGGGGGGGGCGGCATCGGATGGCTTGCTCCACAGCGTGGCGGCGGATTTCGGCGGCGAACACGACCGATGGCCCCTCACCCGCGATTTCACCCCCGCCGATCATGGCTGGGCGAATTACGTGCGT
>JBBRMV010000044.1:0-16903 GCA_038230675.1 Sphingomonadales bacterium
AATGCCGCCCATCAAGCGATGGCGCGCGCGCACAATCCGTTCGGCGACGGCCACGCATCGGCTCGGATTGCAAAGGTCGTCGCGGATGGTTTCGGACTCTGATCTCAAAGTCGTCGTCCTCGGGCTTGGCTATATCGGGCTGCCGACAGCGGCGGTCATCGCGCGGACGGGCGTTCAGGTGCTCGGCATCGACGTGTCCGAACGCGTCGTCGACACGGTCAATTCGGGCAAGGTGCATATCGAGGAAGTCGATCTGGACGGCCTCGTGTCCGGCGTGGTCGCACGCGGCAATCTGCGCGCGGCGACGCTGATCGAGCCGGCGGACGTTTTCGTCATCGCGGTCCCCACCCCGTTCGGCGACAATCACGCGCCCAATATCGGTTATGTATTGCAAGCGGCCACTACCGTTGCCGCGGTGCTGAAGGCTGGCGATGTCGTCATCCTCGAATCGACTTCGCCGGTCGGCACGACCGAAAAGGTCCGCGACCTGCTGGCGGCGCTCCGTCCCGACCTCAAGGTGCCCGGCAAGACTGGCGAAAGCGCGGATATCGCCATCGCTTATTGCCCCGAGCGCGTGCTTCCCGGGCGCATCCTGGTCGAACTGATCGACAATGACCGGGTGATCGGCGGCATTACGCCGCGCTGTGCGCGGAAAGCCCTGGCCTTTTATCGCCGCTTCGTGCGCGGCGCCTGCGTCACGACAACCGCGCGGGCGGCGGAAATGACCAAGCTCACCGAAAACGCCTTTCGCGACGTCAACATCGCCTTTGCCAACGAACTGAGCCTCATCGCCGACACGATGGGGGTCGATGTGTGGGAGGTGATCCGCCTCGCCAATCGCCACCCGCGCGTCAACATCCTGTCGCCCGGCCCCGGCGTCGGCGGGCATTGCATCGCCGTCGACCCGTGGTTCCTCGTGAGCGCAGCCCCCGAGCAAACTCCACTGATCCGCACCGCCCGCGAAGTGAACGACGGCAAGGTGGCGCACACGATCGAGCGCGCCGCCGCGCTGATCGAGCAATTCCCCGGCGTGCCCGTCGCGTGCCTCGGCCTCGCCTTCAAGGCCAATATCGATGATTTTCGCGAAAGCCCGGCGCTGAAGGTCGCTGCCGATCTCGCGCACCGTTTCGGCGACCGCATCCGCATCGTCGAGCCCTATGCAGAGGCTCTACCCAAGGCGTTCGACGGCACGCCTGCCCGCCTCATCGACATCGATGCCGCGATCGAGACGTGCGGCGTGATGATCGTTCTCGTCGATCATGAGGTGTTCAAATCGGTGCCGCTCGACGAACGCGCCGACAAGGCGGTTTATGATACGCGCGGCATCTGGCCCGATCAGCCCGCGCCTGCCGTCGCCCCGACTGGCCTGCGGCTGGCATCGTGATTGCACCCGCACCAGCGACGCGGCATTAAAACCGCTATGCCTGTTCTCGTCACCGGGGCCGCCGGTTTCATCGGCCATGCCGTTTCGCATCGTCTGATCGCGCGCGGCGAAACCGTGATCGGCCTCGACAATCTCAACGATTATTATGATCCGTCGCTGAAGCAGGCGCGGCTGGCGACGCTTACGCCGCACGCCGGGTTCTCGTTCATCCAGGCCGACATTGCCGACCCCGGCGTCGTCGCCAGCGCGCTTGCGGATAGCGGCGCGGACCGGGTTGTCCATCTCGCTGCACAAGCCGGGGTGCGCTACAGCATCGATGATCCCTTCGCCTATCAGCGGTCCAATCTCGAAGGGCATCTGCGCGTACTCGAGGCTTGTCGGCACGCACCGGGGCTCGTCCATCTCGTCTATGCGTCTTCAAGCTCGGTCTATGGCGACCGCCCGCTGGAGGGCGCGGGGTTTCGCGAAACCGATCCCACCGTCAGCCCGGTGTCGCTCTACGCCGCGACCAAGCGATCATGCGAACTGATGAGCCACAGCTACGCCGCGCTTTTCGGTTTCCCGCAAACGGGCCTGCGCTTCTTCACCGTCTATGGCCCGTGGGGCCGGCCCGACATGGCCTATTTCTTCTTCACGCAGAAAATCCTGGCGGGCACGCCGATCGAACTGTTCGGTGAGGGCAAGCTCGCGCGCGATTTCACCTATATCGACGATATCGTGACGGGCATCATCGGCGCGCTCGATCATCCGCCACCGCGCGGCGAACACCGCGTGCTCAACATCGGCAACAGCCATCCTGAGACCGTGCTGGCGATGGTCGATGCGCTCGAGGCAGCGACCGGCGCGCGGGCGATAACGATCATGAAGCCCCGCCCGCCCGGTGATGTCACCGCGACCTATGCCGATGTCAGCGCGCTGTCCGCGCTGACGGGCTATGCCCCACAGGTATCGATCGGTGAGGGCATGGCCAATTTCGTGAACTGGTATCGCGACTTTTACCGTTGATCGCCGCAGTGATAGACTGAGCGGATGCTGAAAAGAATTCGCAACCCACTGCGCGCGCAGACGCCGAAAGCCTCGGTGCCGGAAGGGTTGCGGCTCTATGCGATCGGCGATGTCCACGGCCGGCTCGATCTGCTCGACAAGCTGCTCGACCAGATCGATGCCGATGACGCAGGCCGCGGCGAAGCCACGCCACAGCTGATCTTCCTCGGCGATCTCATCGATCGGGGCCCGGATTCGGCGGGCGTCGTCGAGCGCGCAAGCCAATTGGCGGTCGAACTGCCCTCGACCCGCCTGTTGCTGGGCAATCACGAGGAGGTGTTTCTCCAGCTGCTCGACGGCGACATCAATGCGCTCCCGTTTTTCTGCCGGATCGGCGGTCGCGAGACGATTCTGAGCTATGGCATCAGCGAGCGCGATTTCGCCCAGCTCGATGCCGGGGATTTGCTGGCTCGGCTGGTCAGGAGCGTGCCCCCGCGGCATGTGGCGTTTCTGCGGGGCTTTGAGGATATGGTGGTTGCGGGCGACTATGCCTTTGTCCATGCCGGCATTCAGCCCGGCGTCCCGCTCGAGGTCCAGCAGCCGAGCAACCTGCGCTGGATTCGCGAGCCGTTCCTCAATCATTCGGCGCCGCACACCAAGATCATCGTCCACGGACATTCGGTTACCGGCGAGGTCGACCTGCGCTCCAATCGGATCGGCATCGACACGGGCGCCTATGCGACCGGACACCTGACGGCGATCGGGCTGGAGGGCAGTGAGCGGTGGTTCCTGTCGACGTAAGGGGAACCGATCAGGCGCGGATCCATAGCCGCAACAGCATCGCGACGATGCCGAGCGCTACGACGCTCGCCGCCCAAATCACAGCCATCCACACAAGCCGCTTCCATAACGGGCCGGCATCGGCAGGCATCAATGATATCCCTCGCCGACCTTGCCGCGAAACACCCAATAGGCCCAAGCCGTGTAGCCGATGATGATCGGCAGCATGATGCCGACGCCGATCAGCATGAAAATCTGGCTGTTGGCGGGCGCGGCCGCATCCCAGATCGTCACACTCGTCGGGATGATATAGGGATAGAAACTGATCCCGAGCCCCATGAAGCTGAGCAGATAGATGCCCAGCGTCAGCAGGAACGGCGCCAGTTGCTGTTCGCGGGCGATGGCGCGCCAGAACAACACGCTCAGCAACGATACCAGCAGCGGAACGGGCGCCGCGACCGCGATTCCCGGCCACGCGAACCAGCGGCTGTAATAGTCATTGCTCAGGAACGGCGTCGCCGCGCTCACCGCAACCACCGCCGCCGCGGTCAGCACGCCAGACCAGCGCGCGAGCCGGTAAGCGTGGCGTTGCGCCCCGCCTTCGGTCCGATAGATCAGCCAGGTGCTGCCGAGCAGCGCATAGCCCGCAATCACGCTCATCCCGGTAAGCATCGAAAACGGCGTCAGCCAATCGAGCCAGCCGCCGGCATAGGCGCGCCCGCCGACCTTTATACCCTGCAGCAATGCGCCAAGCGCAACGCCTTGCGCAAACGCTGCGGTCACAGAGCCGGCGGTGAAGGCGAAATCCCAGAACGCGCGGTGCGCCGGATCGCGCCATCGGAACTCGAATGCAACGCCGCGAAACACCAGACCAAGCAGCATCGCAATGATCGGCGGGTAGAGCGCCGGCATGATGATCGAATAAGCCAGCGGAAACGCCGCGAATAATCCGCCGCCGCCGAGCACGAGCCAGGTTTCGTTGCCGTCCCACACCGGCGCGATAGCGTTCATCGCCTGATCGCGCTCTTCGCCGACGCCGAACGCCGGGAAAAGGATACCGATGCCAAGATCGAACCCGTCCATTACCACATAAGCAAAAACGGCAAAGGCGATGATGAACGCCCACACCGTCGCCAGATCATAATCGATCATGTCGCCTGCCCCGCCATATTCTGGCTCGGATCGGTGTTGCCGATGCCGCCGGTGCGAATGGGGCCGTCGCCAAGCTCGCTTTCGCCGGTATCGACGCCCGTTGCCATCAGCTTCAGGATATACCAGGTGCCGACCCCGAACACCGCGAAATAGACAAGCACGAAGGCGATCAGCGATGCGCCCACCGCCGGTGCGGCAAGCGGCGACGCGCTCTTTGCGGTCAGCAACAGGCCGTAGACGGTGTAGGGCTGACGCCCGACCTCGGTCGTGATCCAGCCGGCGATCACCGCGACAAACCCCGCCGGTCCCATCAGCACGCCGGCGCGGTGGAGCCACGGCCAATCATAAAGCTTGCCGCGAAACCTTGCGAGCAGGCTCCACATCCCCAGCCCCAGCATCGCAAAACCGAGGCCCACCATGACCCGGAACGACCAGAACAGGATCGCGACGGGCGGTTCCTTGTCATCGGGGATCGTGTCGAGCCCGGGAAACGGCGCATTCATGTCGTGTTTGAGGATCAGCGAGCCCATCTTCGGTATCTCGATCGCGTGATCGATCCGCTTTTCCTTGGCATTGGGGATGCCGAACAGGATCAGCGGCGCGCCGTTCGGATGGCTGTCATAATCGCCCTCCATGGCCATGATCTTGGCCGGCTGATGCTCGAGCGTGTTGAGCCCCTGCGTATCGCCCGCGGCGATCTGCACCGGCGCGACAAGCGCTGCCATCCACATCGCCATGCTGAACATCACGCGCGCATGTTTGTCGCTCTTGTCGCGCAACAAATGCCATGCACCGACCCCGCCCACCGCCAAGGCCGTCGTCAGGTAAGCGCCGGTGACGGTGTGGACGAGGCGATAGGGAAAGCTGGGGTTGAAGATGATCGTCGCCCAGGAGCCGGCATTGATGAATTGCCCCTGCGCGTTGATCGCATAGCCGACCGGGGTCTGCATCCAGCTGTTGGCGGACAGGATCCAGAAAGCCGAGATGAACGTGCCGAGCGCGACGCAGCAGGTGGCGGCGAAATGCAGCCCGGGCCCCACCTTCTTCATCCCGAACAGCATGACGCCCAGGAAACCCGCCTCAAGGAAAAAGGCGGTGAGCACCTCATAGGCCATGAGCGGCCCGATCACCGGCCCGGTCTTGTCCGAAAATACCGCCCAGTTGGTGCCGAATTGATAGGAGAGCACGATGCCCGAGACGACGCCCATCGCAAAGGCGACCGCGAATATCTTTACCCAGAAGCGGAACAGATCGAGATAGACCTGATCCTTAGTCCGCAGCCACAGCCCCTCGAGCACCGCGAGATAGCTGGCGAGCCCGATCGAAAAGGACGGAAAAATGAAGTGGAAGCTGACGGTGAACCCGAATTGGATTCGGGCAAGAACGATTGGATCGAAGCCCTCGAACATGACGACGCTACCTCTTCGCGGATCATGTGGGCTTTATGGCGCGATGCGGCAAGTGCGCGCTGTGCATCCGGGATTAAGCACGCGGCAGTGCAAAGCCGCCCGGCAATTTCTGTGCCGCGTTGTGTCCCTGCGAAGGCAGGGATACAGTCTGGGAGTGCGGGGTCGCGCATGCCCCGCATGCGCGAGGATTGTCCGGGGGGACAATCCGACCCCGCACTTGCCTTCGCAGGAGCACAAGTAATTAGGTTATTCCATCAGCAAGCTCGCGGATCATCGGAAATCGCGGCGCTAATCAGGGCCTTGGAGGCGCGCCCGGTACAGTGCCCGCACCAGGCGGCAGTGCCCCCGGCGGCGGCGCGCCCGGCGCGCCTCCTTGTTGCTGCATCTGTTGCTGCATTTGCTGCTGCATCTGCGCCTGGCGCAGCACTGCTTCAGGCAGAAAATCGATCAGTTCGATGTCGAAGATCAGCAGCGAATTGGCGGGGAGCTTTGCGGGATCGGGCGAATTGGCGCCATAACCAAGCTCGGGCTTGATCCAGGCGCGAATCTTTCCGCCCTTGTGCATCACCTTCAACGCTTCGCCGAACCCGGGTACGACTCCGGTCACGGGCAGCGGCGTCGGCTGCTTGGAGGCATCAAAAACCGATCCGTCGCGCAGCTTGCCGGTATATTGGATCAACGTGACATCGGAATCGGTCGGCTGAAGATCGCCGGTGCCTTTTTTCAGCACCTGATATTGCAGCCCGGATGCCGTCTGGATCACCCCGGCGCGGCCCTTGTTGTAGGCCAGGAATTGCTCGTTGCTGCCCTTTTCGGCGACCGCGCCCGCCGTCCCGTTCCACGCCAGCGCCACTGCGATAACGACCGCCAGCGCGATTCCCGCCCACAACATCGTCAGCACGCCGCGCTTGGTCGGCGGAATCGGCACGGCGGTGATCGACATGGGGGTATCCAGCTATTTGAGAAAAGCGCGAGCGGCAGCGATAGCCACCCGGCAATACTTACCGGGCGCCGTCGCGCTCCAGCCGCTTGCGCTCGAGCTTGCGGGCCCGGCGGACGGCAGCAGCACGCTCACGAGCACGCTTTTCCGATGGCTTTTCATAATGCCGGCGCAGCTTCATCTCGCGATAAACGCCCTCGCGCTGCAGCTTCTTCTTCAGGGCGCGCAGCGCCTGATCGACGTTATTGTCGCGAACGATGATTTGCATAAACTTGCCGGTCTCCGAATCGATAGATCGTATAAATAGATCATGGTCGTCGCAGACCTTCGTCCGCGCCGCATCGGGCAGCCCCTAACAGCGCCGCCGCACGGTTTCAAGCGAAATGCCCGCGCAGCCGGCCATTTGCACGCTGGCCCGGCTTGGCTATGGCATCGCCATGCCCGCCGCACCGCTCATGCTCCACAACAGCCTCACCCGATCGACCGAGCCATTCGTGCCGATCGACCCGAATTTGGTGCGCCTCTACACCTGCGGGCCGACGGTCTATAACTACCAGCATATCGGCAACATGCGCGCCTTCCTGTTCGCCGACACGCTCGGGCGCGTGCTGCGGTGGAAGGGGTATGCGACCAAGCATATCATCAACATTACCGATGTCGGTCATCTGACGTCCGACGCCGATGCGGGCGACGACAAGATGGAGCGTGCCGCCGCCGCTCAATCGAAATCGATCTGGGATATCGCCGCGCATTATACCGCCGCCTTCAAACGCGACGTGGCGCGGCTGAACATCGAACCGCCCGCCGAATGGACCGTCGCCACCGATCACATCGCCGAGATGATCGCATTTGCCCAAAAGATCGAAGGCGACTGCTATCTGATCGAGGGCGGCCTGTATTTCGATACCTCGAAGGTGCCCAACTATGGGAGCCTTGCACGCGCCTCAACCGATGCGGGCGAGAGTCGGATCGATCCGGTGTCCGGCAAGCGCCACGCGGCAGATTTCGCGATCTGGCGCGCCTCCCCGCCCGGCGAGCAGCGGCAGATGGAATGGGACTCACCCTGGGGCAAGGGCGCGCCGGGGTGGCACCTGGAATGTTCGGTGATGAGCCTGAAGCATCTCGGCCACCCCTTCGATATCCATACCGGCGGCATCGATCATCGCGAAATCCACCATCCCAACGAAATCGCGCAGAACCAGGCCTATTGTGCCTGCGAGGACAGCGGCGCGCGGCTGTGGATGCACAACAACTTTCTCGTCGATCGCGCTGGGAAGATGAGCAAATCGTCGGGTGATTTCCTGACGTTGCAGGCGCTGGTCGATCGCGGTTACCATCCGCTCGCCTACCGGATGATGTGCCTGCAGGCGCATTACCGCAGCGAGCTCGAATTCAGCTGGGACAATCTCGCCGCTGCGCTCACCCGGCTGCGACGACTGGTGATTGCACTCGAGGCCCTGCGCGGACGCGACGATGGCAGCTCGAAGGGAGATCCCTCCGATTATCTGGCGCGGCTCGATGCGGCGGTGTCGGACGATCTGAACACGCCCCGCGCCCTGCCGGTGCTGGAGGAGATGATTGCCGACAAGAAGCTTTCGCCCGCTGACCGCCTTGGCGGGCTTGGCGCATTCGATGCGGTGCTGGGTCTCCAGTTGACGACGCTCGCCGCCCACGACTTGCGGATCAGGCCGATCGATGCGGCGATCGAAGAGGCCGATGTCGAGGCCGCGCTCACCGAACGTCGCACCGCCCGCGCCGCGAAGGACTTTGCGCGATCGGACGCCATTCGCCACGATCTGGCCGCCGCCGGGATCGAGGTGATGGACGGCGAAGCGATTGGCTGGCAGTGGCGCCTGGGAAGCTGATAACCGCCGGGCTTGCCCGCCAGAATCGGCGCTTGTAAAAAGGCGTCGCGCACCAATCCCTCGATCGCGTCGGCAAATCACACCGCCACGATTCAATAACAAAACGCGGACAGGAATTTGTTTTGAAAGCTGTTATCCTCGCCGGCGGGCTCGGCACCCGTATATCGGAAGAATCGCATCTCAAGCCCAAGCCGATGATCGAAATCGGCGGGCGCCCGATTATTTGGCACGTGATGAAGATTTACTCGCATTACGGCATCAATGATTTCATTATCTGCCTTGGGTACAGGGGATATATGATCAAGGAGTATTTTTCCAACTACTTCCTGCATATGTCGGATGTGACGGTCGATCTGGGAAATAACGGCGTCACCTATCACAATCACAAGGCCGAGCCCTGGCGTATCACGCTGGTCGATACCGGCGAAGACAGCATGACCGGCGGCAGACTTCGCCGGGTGCGCGATTATCTGGATGAAGACGAAGCCTTCTGCTTCACTTATGGTGACGGCGTATCGGATATCGACATCGGCAAGCTCGTCGCGTTTCACAAGGCACATGGTGGCCTTGCTTCGGTGACGGCGGTCAAGCCACCAGGTCGTTATGGCGCGCTGCAGATGGAAGGTGATCAGGTACTGGGCTTTGCGGAAAAGCCGCGCGGCGATGGCGGGCTCATCAATGGCGGCTTTTTCGTCCTGAACCCGGCGGTCATCGACCATATCGAGGGCGATGCGACGACATGGGAAGGCGAGCCGATGGAAGCGCTCGCCAAGGCGGGCGAGCTTCACGCGTATGTCCATGACGGCTTCTGGCAGCCGATGGATACGCTGCGCGACAAGAACCATCTCGAGGAGCTGTGGAGTTCGGGTAAGGCGGCATGGAAGCTGTGGTGATCCAGACCGAAGTCGCTGCATTGGCCGCGCATCGGTGAAGGCGGTCCTGCCCGCCCTTGCTCGACCACTGCTCGAACCGCTGCTGCCTTCGGCACTCGACGTCGTCTGGTTCACCAATCACGAGGACGCGCTCGCTGCGGTCGTCGATGCCGATATCGCCTGGGTCGACATGCAGCGCCCGAAATGGACCGGGGATGCGGTTGCGGCGGGGGCAAGGTTGAAATGGGTGAGCACCATCTATGCCGGGCTCGATGCGTTTCCGTTGCCGTTGTTGAAAGAGCGCGGCACGGTGCTCACCAACGGCGTCGGCATCAATGCGGTCGCCGTCGCCGAATATGCGGTGATGGGCGTGCTGGTCGCGGCCAAGCGGTTCGACGAGGTAGTCCGGATCGCCGACACCCGCGAATGGACGATCACCGCGCCCGGTCAGGTCGAACTGTACGAAACATCGGCGTTGATCGTCGGGATGGGCGCGATCGGCAAGTTGATCGCCGAGCGGCTCAGGGCATTCGGTGTGTCGGTCACGGGCGTGACACGATCGGGGCGCGACGGCACGCTGACGCCCGGTGCATGGCCGGCGCGGATTGGCGAATTCGACTGGATAATCCTTGCTGCGCCCTCGACCGATCTCACCAGGGCGATGATCGGCGCGGGTGAACTCGCTGCGATGAAAAGCAGCGCATGGCTGATCAACATCGCTCGCGGCGACATGGTCGATCAGGACGCGCTGATCGATGCGCTGAAGGCGCGCCGGATCGCCGGCGCCTTCCTCGATGTCGTGACGCCCGAGCCATTGCCGACCGAACACCCCTTGTGGTCGGCACCCAACGCCATCCACACGATGCATCTATCGGGCCGCAGTCAGACCCGGATGTTCCAGCGCGCCGCGGCCCTGTTTCTCCAGAACCTGGCCGCATTCTTGGCCGGCGAGCCAATGGTCAACGTCGTGGATCTCGACGCTGGCTATTGAGCAGATGGCAACGCGCTACGCCAACTTCCTTCGTGACGCAGATTCACCGCCCGGATGAGCCTTCGGCGAGGCCGCGATATCACCCCTTTCCAGCGGTGAACTTGAACGCTGTTCCATTCATGCAATAGCGCTTGCCGGTCGGTGCCGGGCCGTCATCGAACACATGGCCAAGATGCCCGCCGCAGCGTCGGCAATGCACCTCGACCCGTTCAAAGCCCAATGTGGTGTCGCTTTCGGTCCGGATTGCGTTGGGCAAGGGATCGAAAAAGCTTGGCCATCCCGTGCCGCTGTCAAACTTGGTCTTCGACGAAAAAATCGGCAAGTTACAGCCAGCGCAGGAGAAGATGCCGGCGCGGTGCTCGTTGAGAAAAGGGCTTTTGAACGGCGTGTCGGTCGCATCCTGGCGCAGCGTGGCATATTGCGTGCGGGTCAGCCGCTTTTTCCATTCGGCGTCGGTCAGCGTGATTTCATAACGACCCTGGGGAGCAGCGACTGCCGCCAAAGGGGCGATGCCCGCCGCGACGATTCCGGCGGTCGACGAGGCAATGAAGGTCCGGCGGTTGAGTGTCATCACAATTCTCCCTTTCACGGCCAGAGCTACGAAGCGGCGATCGTTTCGGATGCAGCGCGCGGGGTGCGAACGGCGCGGTCGTCGGTGCGCTGGCCAGCAACGTTGCGGATTGCGCGACGCCGCATTTCGGCGCATGGAAACCAGCCGATTTTGTGAACGACTGGACCCTGACCCATGCCCGCAAACTGGGCCCCCGACAGCTGGACCGCGCATGAGGCGCGCCAGTTGCCGCATTATCCCGATGCCGATGCGCTGACGGCTGCCACCGATACGCTGCGCTCGTATCCGCCGCTGGTTTTTGCCGGCGAGGCGCGTGACCTGACCGCCGATCTCGGCCGCGTCGCGCAGGGCAAGGCGTTTCTGCTTCAGGGCGGCGACTGCGCGGAAAGCTTTGCCGAATTCCATCCCAACAACATCCGCGACACCTTTCGCGTGCTGTTGCAGATGGCGGTGGTGCTCACCTTTGCGTCCAAGCTGCCGACGGTGAAGCTGGGGCGGATGGCAGGGCAGTTCGCCAAGCCGCGCTCCACCGAGACCGAGGTGCAGGACGGCGTCGAGCTGCCCAGCTACCGGGGCGACAATGTCAACGATATCGCCTTCACGCCGGAAGGCCGCGCGCCCGATCCGAAGCGGATGATCCAGGGCTATTCGCAAAGTGCCGCCACGCTCAATCTGCTCCGCGCTTTTGCCAGCGGCGGCTATGCGAACCTGCATCAGGTCCACCGCTGGACGCATGACTTCATGGGCCGCAGCCCCTGGGCGAAGAAATTCGCCGATGTCGCCGACCGGATCGGCGAGGCGCTCGAATTCATGGAAGCATGCGGCATCAACCCGGAGACGGTGCCGCAATTGAAGGGCACCCCATTCTACACCAGCCACGAGGCGCTGCTGCTCCCCTATGAGCAGGCGATGACGCGGCAGGATTCGCTGACCGGCGACTGGTATGACACGTCGGCCCACATGCTGTGGATTGGCGACCGGACGCGTTTCGAGGGGTCGGCGCATGTCGAGTTCCTGCGCGGCGTCGGCAACCCGATCGGCATGAAATGCGGGCCGAGCCTTGAGCCTGACGCGCTACTGCGGCTGCTCGATACGCTCAATCCGGCGCGGGTGGCTGGACGGATGACGCTCATCACGCGCTATGGGCATGACAATATCGAGGGTGGCCTGCCCCGGCTGGTCCGAGCGGTGCAGCGCGAGGGGCATCCGGTCGTGTGGAGTTGCGACCCGATGCATGGCAATGTCATCAAGACCAACAATGGCTACAAGACGCGGCCGTTCGACCGCATCCTCGCCGAGGTGCGCGGCTTCTTCGCCGTCCACCGCGCCGAAGGGTCGATCGCCGGCGGTGTGCATGTCGAGATGACCGGCCAGAACGTCACCGAATGCACCGGCGGGGCGATGGACGTAACGCAGATGGATCTGGCCGATCGTTACCACACCCACTGCGACCCGCGCCTCAACGCCGGGCAGAGCCTGGAACTCGCTTTCCTGCTCGCCGAAATGCTCAATGTGGAGATGACCGAGCGCCGCCGGGCGGCGGCTTGACGCGCAACCGCCCTCGCCCTAGATGCCCGCCTCGGCCTCTCACGGCCCCTTCGTCTAGCGGTTAGGACGTCGCCCTCTCACGGCGAAAACACGAGTTCGATTCTCGTAGGGGTCACCAGATTGCCATTCCCGCGGCGCCCTTCGGCACAGGCCGCCATACCCAAAGCGTTACCATTGCCCAAAATGTGACAGCGCCATCCGGCAAAAGCGTTTGCTCGGACCCGCGCATATGATCGCGACAACTGCGAAAATTGAGTGCCCGTGTTTTGGCAGCGCGGGGGTCATATGGGGGCCGAAATAGCCGATATCTCGCCAATTTCGGTCAGGAACTATTCGCTTGCGGATATCGAGCTGGCGGCGAGATATGAGCAATGGCTCCATCGCAGCTGGTGGGATTTTGCGCCGCTCTTCCATACCAAACCGTAGTCGGCATTCGACGTAAAAACCGAATCCATGGATCTTGGCGGGCTTGGGCTTGGTTTCACCAACCTGTCGGGCCAAGCCTGGACCCGCTGTTACGATCTGCTGCGAAAACATCAGAATGAATAGTTGCTGGTCAGCATCAGCATCGACGTCAGGACCGATGGCCGGGCCGGGGAACGCGCCTTCACCCAGCAACCTGGACAAGCCGTATTCGGCGATTTGAGCCAGGCATCGCGTCATGAAGTGACATCCGGCCTGTCGATACAGCTCGATGTTCCGCGCGAAATGGCCATGGGAGCGGGATTGGAGGTCAGCGAACTGCACGGCCTCACGCTGTCAGCATCCGCAACGGCGATCCTCAAATCGCATCTGCTATATCTGCGCCAGACCTTGCCGTTCCTGATGGCGGCCGAAGCGGAGCGGGCGGCGCGCACGATCGTTGACATCCTGGTGCTCGCGGCGAATTCGACGGGGCGGGCAGCGGCATCGGCACCGCGTGCGCTCGCGGAAACGCTGGCTGTCCGCGCCCGCAACGATATTCGCGACAATCTGGGATCGGCGTCGCTCACCATCGCCGGCCTTTGCCGCCGCCTCAACATATCGCGAGCGACCTTATACCGCCTGTTCGAGGCAGAGGGCGGCCCGCAGGCCTATATCCGTGAGACTCGGCTGATTGCAGCGCAACTCGCGCTTGATAAGCCAGGCAATATCGAACGCATCAGCGTGATCGCCGCGCGATTTGGATTTGCCGACGCGGCGCACTTTAGTCGTTGCTTCCGCGACACCTTTGGCGAGTCGCCTAGCGATTACCGCGCGCGGCAGTCCAAGGGCTGATACCAGGCATCATCGTCACAAAGCAAGTCCCGGCAATCCCCGAAACGACACAGCGCCGACGAAGATTTCGCCGATCAGTGGGCAAAACGGCCAATGGACGCCGCCGGCAAAATGCGTTGCAGACCGCTCGATTATTCGCAAACCCACCTTAGACAAAGCTTAGCGTCGCAAGCATCAGACGTCTTTGAGGCTGGTGGAAACGGCAAATTGTGCTATGCACAAAATGGCACTTCCCGCGGGGGGCGAAGGGGGCAAGGCGGCTTGGCTTTCAAGGGCTTGATACAGCGTTTGAATCTGCCTCCGCTCGTGGCCGAGAGCCAGGAGATGTTGCATCTCGACGTGCTTCGGCTGATTTCTGCGTGTGGAATCGTGCTCTGTCATTCGTTCGAGTTTGTCTATCCTCCCGAATTGAGACAGATCGCGCACGCGCGCAGCAGCGGGTTATCGCTCTTCGTCGATGTGTTCTTCGTCATCTCCGGATACGTGATCAGTGCTGTTTACAGCGACCGAATCCATAGCGCTGCCGATTACGCAAATTTCA
The DNA here is from genome assembly GCA_038230675.1 of Sphingomonadales bacterium. Lineage (GTDB taxonomy): Bacteria > Pseudomonadota > Alphaproteobacteria > Sphingomonadales > Sphingomonadaceae > Sphingomonas. The sequence goes on from JBBRMV010000044.1 coordinate 14,295, forward strand.
TCAAGCGCCGGGTCGGGCGCCTTTATCCGCTCCATATCGCGACCTTCCTGATCGCCGCCGTGATTGCACTTGCCGTCAAAGCAGCCGGAATGAGCATGGTGCATACACCGTCTTTTCAAGCAGACTGCCTGATATCGACGGTGCTGCTGGCGCACTCGGTTTATAATTGCGGCGGCCTTCCGCTGAACGGTGTCAGCTGGTCGATCAGCGCCGAAATGATGATGTACCTGCTGTTCCCAGCGCTGCTGATGGTTGCTCGCAGGCCCTGGCAGATCGCCGTGCTGGCGCTTGCCGCGTTTCTTGCCGTTGCATGGTCATTTGGCGGGATTGGCGACTGGCAAGGCCACCTCAATCTCGGACGCGCGATACCTGCCTTCATCTTCGGCATGTTTCTATATTCGGTGAGGCTGAGGCTGATCGTGCCCCATGCGGCGCTTCTGATGGTTGGGGCGGCCGCCATCATGGTCATCGGCAGCCTGCTGATTTGGCCCACGCCTGCAATCCTGCCGTTTGCCTACGCCCTCCCCGTTTTTGCAATCGCGGCCGAGTTGGGTGCGCCACCTGGAAAGGCTATCTTGTGGCTAGCCCCTTATGGGCGGCTCACTTACTCCATCTACATGTTGCACGGTCTGGCGATACTTGTGATCGTCAACGGACTTGCGGACAAGATACTGGGTATCGGCATGCCCGGCATCGCCGTGGTGATGCTGGTAACCTATGTCATCATCGGGATCGCCTCCAGAATGTCGCTCGATTTGTTTGAAACGCCGGCACGTCGCTGGATCGATGGCGTCCAGCTATTTCCAGCTACGACCGACAGATCACGGCTTGCACCCAGGGCGGGTCAACGACCTGTTATAGAAAAAAGAGATCGTTGATCCGTGATGTATGAAATTATTCTCATTTTTGGGTTAATCTTGTGGCTCGCGCTGCTGATATATTATCTGCGTCAGCCGGCGGCGTCGGCTTTTCATCCGGCTACATTCTATTTTCTTTTTCATGGACTGGTATTCGTCTTCCGTCCGATACTCGCCTATATTTACGATTATCGCAAAATGTATTATGCGTATTCTTTTCTTCCCACGTGTTCCCCGTCAGCACCCATGGCACAGATTTGAGGTTGTGATTTAAGGAGGGTTGGGTCTTCGTCGCAGTGACGAAGGAACGAAGATGAAGACCCAACCCTCCTTGAAAAAATTGCCGGTCAAGGCCCCCGCTGAGCGGGTAGTGAAGGACATCCGGCGGCAGACCCGGCGGCATTTCTCGGCAGAAGACAAGATCCGCATCGTTCTGGATGGCCTGCGCGGCGAGGACAGCATTGCCGAGCTGTGCCGCCGCGAGGGCATCGCCCAGAGCCTCTACTACGTGTGGTCGAAGGAGTTCATGGAAGCGGGCAAGCGCCGCCTGGCGGGCGACACAGCTCGTGCTGCGACCACCGATGAGGTCAAGGATCTGCGCCGCGAAGCCAGCGCGCTGAAGGAGTGTGTTGCGGATCTGACGCTCGAGAACCGTCTGCTTAAAAAAAGCATGATCGCGGATGGGGGCGACGACGAATGAGGTACCCTGCCACCGAGAAGCTCGAGATCATCCGGATCGTCGAGCAGTCGCACCTGCCCGCCAAGCGCACGCTGGACCAGCTCGGCGTCGCCCGCCGGACTTTCTACCGTTGGTATGACCGCTATCTTGAAGGCGGACCAGAGGCGCTGGCGGATCGGCCATCGGCGCCAAGCCGGGTGTGGAACCGTATCCCGTCCCATATCCATGACCAGATCATCGAGCTGGCGCTGGAACAGTCGGAGCTGTCACCACGGGAGCTGGCCGTGCGGTTCACCGACGAGAAGCGCTACTTCGTGTCCGAGGCCACGGTTTACCGCCTGCTCAAGGCCCATGATCTGATTACCAGCCCGGCTTATATGGTGATCAAGGCCGCCGACCAGTTCCACACCAAGACCACCCGGGTGAACGAGATGTGGCAGACCGACTTTACCTACTTCAAGATCATCGGCTGGGGCTGGATGTACCTGTCGACGGTACTCGACGACTTCTCGCGCTACATCATCGCCTGGAAGCTGTGCACCAACATGCGGGCCGAGGACGTGACCGACACGCTGGACCTCGCGCTCGCGGCTTCCGGCTGCGACAGCGCCAAGGTGCTGCACAAGCCCAGGCTGCTCAGCGATAATGGCCCCAGCTACATCGCCGGCGAACTGGCGGAATACATCGAGGACCGGAAGATGAGCCACGTGCGCGGCGCCCCAATGCATCCGCAAACACAGGGCAAGATCGAGCGCTGGCACCAGACCCTGAAGAACCGCATCCTGCTCGAAAACTACTTCCTGCCCGGTGACCTCGAGGCCCAGATCGAGGCGTTCGTCGAGCATTACAATCACCAGCGTTACCACGAGAGCCTGAACAACGTGACACCTGCCGACGCCTACTTCGGCAGAGCGTCAGCCATCATCAAACAACGCGAAAGGATCAAGCGACAGACCATTGAGCATCGGCGCTTGCAACACCGCAAGCTCGCCGCTTAACATCAACCCCCAGACGAGGCCCACGCTCCGCTAATTTACGCCGCGACCTGCGCCAAATGTTCTGACGACGGACAC
>JBBRMV010000045.1:0-16406 GCA_038230675.1 Sphingomonadales bacterium
CGCCTTCAGGATCGCGTTGACCTCATCCTTGGTCGTGTCGCGCTTTGGCGTGAAGGTGAGATCGACCAGGCTGACATCGGGCACCGGCACGCGGATCGCCGAGCCGTCGAGCTTGCCCTTCAACTCGGGCAGCACTTCGCCAACGGCGCGCGCGGCGCCCGTCGTCGTCGGGATGATCGACATCGCGGCAGCCCGCGCGCGGCGGGGATCGCTGTGCACCTGATCGAGGATCTTCTGATCGTTGGTATAGGCATGAACCGTCGTCATCAGCCCGCGCTCGATGCCGATCGCATCGTTCAGCACCTTCGCGACCGGCGCGAGGCAATTCGTGGTGCACGACGCATTCGAGACGATGACATGATCGGCAGTGAGCTTGTCATGATTGACGCCGAACACGACGGTCAGGTCTGCGCCCTTTGCGGGTGCGGAAATCAGCACTTTTTTGGCACCAGCATCGAGATGCTTCTGCCCGCCGTCGCGATCGGCAAAGAAACCGGTGCATTCGAGCACGAGATCGATGCCGAGTTCCTTGTGCGGCAGCTTGGCCGGATCACGCTCGGCAGTCACCCGGATGCGCTTGCCGTCGATCACCAGATCATTGCCGTCGGCGGCGACGGTGCCGGGATAACGGCCATGCACGCTGTCGCGCGAAAACAGCCAGGCATTGGCCTTGGCATCCGCCAGATCGTTGATCGCGACGAGTTCGAGGCCTGTATCGCCCTGTTCGAGCATCGCTCGAGCCACCAGCCGACCGATGCGCCCGAACCCGTTGATCGCAACCTTGACCGTCATCGAAAATTCCCCATCACTTCTGCAATTCCGTCACTTCTGCAATGCTGCCATGATCTTCGGCGCGATGGCATCCGCCGTCATCCCGAAATGGCGATAGACCGCCTCGCCCGGCCCCGACGCGCCGAAACCGTCGATCCCGAAACGCAGGCCGTCGACGCCGGTGTGGCGTTCCCAGCCGAACGTCGTCCCCGCCTCGATCGAGACGCGCAGAGCGTCGGCGGGCAACAGATCGGCGCGGTAGCCGGCATCCTGCGCGGCAAAGCGTTCCCAGCTCGGCATCGAAACCACGTCGGCCCCGATACCCTGTCCTTCGAGCAGATCGGCGACCGCCACTGCGAGCGACACTTCGGTGCCCGTCGCCATCATCACCACCCGCCGAGCCGCCGTCGCTGCGCGCAGGCGATAGGCACCGCGCGCCGAGCGGTTTTCCGTGGCCTCGGTGCGCAGTTGCGGCACATTCTGGCGGCTGAGCGCCAACAGCGACGGCCCATCGCTGCGTTCGAGCGCAAGCTGCCAGCATTCCGCCGTCTCGACCGAATCGCAGGGGCGATAGACGTGGAGATCGGGGATCATCCGCAGGCTCATCACCTGCTCGATCGGCTGATGCGTCGGGCCATCCTCGCCGACGCCGATCGAATCATGCGTCATCACATGCACGACCCGCGCCCGCTGAAGCGCGCCGAGCCGGATCGCGGGGCGCGAATAATCGGAAAACACCAGGAACGTGCCGCCATAAGGCACCACGCCACCGTGGAGCGCCATCCCGTTCATCGCGGCGGCCATACCGAATTCGCGGATGCCGTAGCTGACATAGCGCCCGCCATAATTCTCGCGCGTCAGCGGCCCCGTCGATTTGGTAACGGTTAGGTTCGAGCCGGTGAGATCGGCCGATCCGCCGAGCATTTCGGGGCAGGCGGCGGTGAGGACATCGAGCGCCATTTCTGACGATTTGCGAGTGGCGACGGCTTTGGGTTCGGCAAGCAGCTTGTCGATATGCGTCTTGATGGCGCCGGTATCGACCTTGCCCGCCAGCCGCCGCTCGAATTCGGCCCGATGCGCGCTTGCCGCCAGCCGGTCGCGCCATGCGGCATGTTCGCCTGCCGAGCGCCGCCCCGCCGCGCGCCAGCTGTCGAGAATGGGCTGCGGCACCTCGAACGGTGCGCTCGTCCAGCCCAAAGTCTCGCGCGCGGCGGCGACCTCGTCCTTGCCGAGCGGACTGCCATGCGTTTTCGACGTGCCCTGCTTGTTGGGCGCGCCCTTGCCGATGACGGTGCGGCAGCGGACGAGCGACGGCCTCTGATCGGCGATCGCTTCATCGAGCGCGCGCGCGATGTCGACGGGATCGTGCCCGTCGCACTCCGCAACATGCCAGCCCGTCGCGCGGTAGCGTGCAGGGATGTCCTCGCTCGACGACAGGCTCACCGCACCGTCGATGGTGATCTTGTTGTCATCCCACAGCACGTTCAGTCGCCCGAGCCCCAGATGCCCGGCAAGCCCGATCGCCTCGTGGTTGATGCCCTCCATCAGGCAGCCGTCGCCGGCAATGACCCAGCTGTGATGATCGACGAGATCGTCACCGAATTCGGCGTTCAAATGCCGCTCGGCAATCGCCATGCCGACCGCCATCGCCAGCCCCTGCCCCAGCGGCCCGGTGGTGCATTCGATGCCTGCCAGCTCGAAATTTTCCGGGTGCCCGGCGCATGGGCTGCCCAGTTGCCGGAAATTGCGGATGTCGTCGATCGTCGGCGCCGCATATCCGGTGAGATAGAGCAACGAATAGATCAGCATCGATCCGTGCCCTGCCGACAGGATGAAGCGATCGCGATCGGGCCATTTCGGATCGGCGGGATCGAACTTCAGATAATCTGTGAACAACACCGTCGCCACATCAGCCATCCCCATCGGCATGCCGGGGTGTCCCGAATTGGCGGCCTCAACCGCGTCCATCGAAAGCGCACGGATGGCGTTCGCCAGGCCGGGGGCAAGATCGGCGGCATGATCGGCGGGTGCGGCTGACATTGGATTCCCCGGGTGGCCCGGTTCAGCGCAGATCGAGCAGCTAAATCCGGCGAGTCGATGATTGGCCGCGTCTTTGCGGTGGCGTGGCGCTTGCGTCAACCGCCCTGAATGCCCGGTACGCCGGCCGCACCAGCCGCATCGCGTCTTGTCGTCTCGCTATGACGTGCTATCCCGTGCCGATGGAGGACAATTCTTCCCTCTCCGCGACGGACCGCATCGATCGCGCGCTCACCCGAATCGAAGCGGCGCTCGACGGGCGCAGTACCGGGGACCTTGCCCGACGCCACGCTGCGCTCAAGAAGCGCACGGCAGAGGCACTGGCCGCGCTCGACGATATTCTCGACCGTGCCAAGGACGGCTGATGGCCGAAGTCATCCTTTCGATCGGCGATCGCCAGCACCGGATCGCGTGCGCTGCCGGATCGGAGGATCAGGTCCGGCGGATGGGCGCGATGATCGATCGCCGCTGGACCGCCGCCAACCGAGCTTCGGGTGGCAACAACGCCGAACGGTCGATGCTGTTCGTCGCGCTCATGCTCGCCGATGCGCTCGACGAAGCGCAATCCGGCCAGGCCCCGACCAACTCAAACCCTGCCGCAAGCCCCCCCGCCGCCGCCGCAACCGATGACGCCCAACTCGCCCGCACCGCCGATCGGCTGGAGGCGTTGGCCAGAACGCTTGAACAAGTGCCGCCGAACGCTTAAATTGGCGAGTGGCGGGTACTGCCCGGTACGAGCGTGCGAACATCCCTGAGGCGATTCATCATCCTTGGGGGCTGTCCCTTCGCAGATCCTGGTCTGAGAATATGGTCCCCACCTGACGTTAACAGGCGTCAGAGGATATTCAGGCAAACGGCCATGGTGGTCCCGCCACCCCATCATCGCCACACAATCGCCGCCACCCCATCATCGGCGCGCAGCTTGTGTTCGCCGGCGCGAGCGGCGACATGGACCGCGATGGACGCGGCCACCGATACCAAGCAGGCGATAAGGGCACGGATGCGCGCCGAGCGGCTGACTTTTGCAACCAGCGCTGCGCCGATCATCCCGCCCCCCGCGTTCCTCGATCGACTGGTCCCAGGCACGACAATCGCCGGCTATCTGCCGATGGCCGGAGAGGCTGATCCGGCATTGCTCATCGCTGCAGCAGTCGAGCATGGTCTGCGGGTGGCCATGCCGCACGTCACTGGTTCCGACCACCCGATGCGTTTCCTGGCATGGTCTGCAGGTAACGACCTGGAACAAGGTCCCTTCAACCTACAACAGCCGCGCGCTGGCTGCCCCGAACTGACCCCCGATATCATTCTTACGCCGCTGGTCGCGTTCGACCGCGCGCTCAACCGGCTCGGCCAGGGCGCCGGCTATTATGACCGTGCTTTCGCTGCCCTTTCGGCGGTATTGAGGATCGGGGTGGCCTGGTCCATCCAGCGCGTCGACGCCCTTCCGATCGATCACTGGGACGTGCCGCTCCACGGGGTGATCACCGAACTGGGCTGGACCTTTGCGGAGACAAACGCATGATCCCAAGCTGGCGCAAACCTGTCGGCATGCTCGCGTTGCTGGCCGCCATCCTCGCATGGGTGGTGCTGGTGGCGAGCTTTTCGGGCATCGTCGGTGGCTGGCACTGGGCGCTTCAGCTGATCTTCTATCTGGCTACCGGCGTCATCTGGCTGTGGATATTGCCCGCGCGACGGATGCTCAAATGGATGGAAACCGGCAGCTGGTAATCGCGTGCGCTCAGGGTTTGTACCATTCCATCACATGGGCGTAGGGCGCACGGCGATAGACTTCCGCCTTTTCCGCATCGCCGCCGACCGGCGCCGGTTCATCGAAAAAGACGAGCCTTAGCCCGTTGCCGAGCAGCGCCTTCATGTAGCTGCTCATCGGTCGATGCCAATTGACGATGGCGATCCCCTTCCAGCTTACCGGATTGCCGCGCACTTCAAGATAGCGATCGAGCGGATAATATACCCGTTGGCCCAGCCAGTTGCGGATCCAGCCGCGATCGGCGCCGGCTGTGTTAAACCCATTGAGATTGGCGATCAGTAGAGTCCCCCCGGGTTTCAGCACGCGCGCCATTTCGGCGATGGCAGCCTGCATCTGCTCGATATCGATCAACGATAGATAGCTGACGACGAGATCGACGCTCGCTTCAGCGATATCGAGTGCCTCTGCATGACCGATACGGTAATCCCCGGTGGGGTCGCGGCGCCTGGCCTCTTCGATCAGCCCGGGCGTCGGATCGATGCCGATTGCCGCGATCCCGTGCTGCGCCATCATCCGGACAAAGCGGCCCTCGCCGCAGCCGATATCGAGTGCGGTGACAAAACCGCGCCCGGCAATCCGCGCCGTCATCACCGGATCGAGCACATATTGCCGCGTGAAATCGCCGTGCGCACCCTGCGATGCGATCCACGCCGCCGCCGATCGCTCCCAGCCGATGTTCTTTGGTGCCGCCATCCCTGTCAGCTCCGCATCGAAACTGTGAAAAATGGCGCGAGTGACGGGGCTCGAACCCGCGACCTCCGGCGTGACAGGCCGGCGCTCTAACCAACTGAGCTACACCCGCGTGGATAGCGTGAGGCGCGGCACCTAGTTTAGGTGCCGGGGGCTGTCAACAGCCGAACCCACCCGCGTTGCCCGTCAACCCGGCGACGGCGGCGATCCGGTCTGCTGGCGCCGCGTCTGATGATCGAGCGTCCCGTGTTCAAACAGGAAGCCGGCAATGTCAGGCTTGCCCGCCGCGCCCAGCACGGTCTGCATGATGATCAGCAGCGGCACCGCGAGCAATGCGCCCGGCGTACCCCATACCCACCCCCAGAAACTCAACGAAATCAAGATCATGATCGGGTTTATGGTGAGCCGGTGGCCAACCACGAAGGGGGTGATCGCGTTCGCCTCCAGCAAGTGCGAACCGATCATGATCGCCGCCGGCACCAGCGCCACCCACAGATCGGGAAAGATCATCAACCCGCCCAGCGCCAGCAGCAGCGCGGCCACGATCGGCCCGAAATACGGCACGTAATTCAGCAACGCGACGATCCCGCCCCACATCAGCGGCACCGGCATCCCGATCAGCCACAGCATCAGCGAAATGAACAGGCCAAGCGACAGGTTGATGAGCGTGATCGTGCCCAGATACGAGGAAGTGTCATCGACGACATCCTGGATCACCCGTGCGGTCGCCATCGCGCCATCGAAGCTCGACCGGCTGGTGATCGTCCGCCGCCTGAGCCGGGTCCAGCCCGACAGGAAGAAATAGACCACCAGCGTCCCGAAAAAGACCTGGATGAAGACTGTCGGCGCCGATGTCGCGATCAGTTCGACGAGCGATCGCGGCGGCACCGTTGTGGCCTGGGCAACGCTCGCCATTTTTTGGGCAGATCCCGCGGCCAGCCGCATCGCTGTGTTGTCGACATATTTCTCCAGGCTCGAATAGAGATCGAGCAGCGGCGCGATGTTCATCCGGATACGCCCGATCCGCTCCGGCAGCAGGCGGAAGAATTGGGTGGCGGGCACGATGATCGCGGCAAGCGCAATGTTCGCGGCACCGAGAAAAATGATGACGCAGAGCAACGACGCGAGCGGCGCGGGCACGCTGCGCCGCTCGAGCCATTCGAGCACGGGCACGAGTGCAATGGCGATGACGAGTGCCGCAGTGACGGGGAGGAAAAACTCGGCTCCGGCCTTCAGCGCAAATGGGACCGCCATCGCCAGTCCGATCCCGGCAATAAGCGTGAGCGCTGCCAGCAGGCGGTCTCGGCGGCGAACATCCTCGGGCGTTTCGACCACGCGGCTGACCGGCGGCGCGGGCGGTGGCGCGGCGGCGGGCATGGCGGCGGAGCCGCCCTGGGGCGGCTCGGCATGGGGTTGTTCGATCGGTCTTGCGGCGTCTTCCACGGTGTTGCCCCGAAGCGTGATACTTTCCTTCTAGCCGCATTCCACTCGCTTGTAATCCCGGCTAGCGTGATGCCGATGAGCGACCTTATCCTGGTGATCGACGAGGGCACCACCTCGACCCGCGCGATGCTGTTTCGGCCCGATGGCCGCTGCGAGGCGACCCAAGCCGCCGAATTGACCCAGCATTATCCGCAGGCTGGCTGGGTGGAGCATGACGCCGCCGAAATCTGGGCGCGCACGCTGGACGTGACGCGCGCGATGATCGAAAAAGCCGGTGGCGCGGATCGGATCGCCGCGATCGGCATCACCAATCAGCGTGAGACGGTCGTGTTCTGGGACAAGGCGACGGGCGAACCGCTGGCGCCGGCAATCGTCTGGCAGGATCGGCGCACCGCAAGCATCTGCAATGCGTTGAAGGAGGCAGGGCACGAGCCTCTGGTGCAGGCCAAAACGGGGTTGCTGCTCGACCCGTATTTTTCGGGCAGCAAGATCGGCTGGGCGATGCAGCACTGGCCACGGCTTGCCGAGGCCGGCGACCGGCTGGCGGTGGGCACGGTCGAAAGCTGGCTGATATGGAAGCTGACCGCGGGCGAGGGGCGCGCGGGCGCACACCTTACCGACGCGACCAATGCGAGCCGGACGGCCTTGATGGCGATCGGCAGCGGGCATTGGGACGACGGGTTGATCGATCTGTTCGGCGTGCCCGCCCGTGCGCTGCCCGAGATCGTCGATTGCGCGGGAAATTTCGGCGAGACCCGCTTGTTCGGCGCCGCCATCCCGATCTGCGGCATCGCAGGCGACCAACAGGCGGCGATGATCGGCCAGTCATGCCTCAATCCGGGCGAGACCAAGGCGACTTTCGGCACCGGCGCGTTCATCCTTTCGCAGGCAGGCAGCACGCCGCCAGTATCGCGCAACCGCCTCCTCTCGACGATCGCCTGGCAGCTGGGCGGCAAGCGCGCCTATGCGCTTGAAGGCTCGGTATTCGTCGCCGGCAGCCTGATCAAATGGCTGCGCGATTCGATCGGCCTGATCGGGACTGCCGCCGAGACCGAGGCGCTGGCACGCAGCGTGGCCGACAATGGCGGCGTGTACCTCGTTCCTGCCCTGTCCGGGCTCGGCGCGCCGTGGTGGCGGCCCGATGCGCGCGCGGCCATTTCGGGGCTCAGCTTCGCCAACACCCGCGCGCACATCGTCCGCGCGGCGTTGGAGGCGATGGCGCACCAGGCGCATGATCTGAAGACGGCGTTCGCAGCGGACGGCGTCGATTGGGCGACGCTTCGCATCGACGGCGGCATGGTCGCCAACGATTGGATGGCGCAGGACATGGCCGATATCCTCGGCCTGACCGTCGAGCGCCCCGCCTTTGCCGAGACGACCGCGCTTGGCGCCGCGATGTTGGCGGGCGTCGGCTGCGGACTGTTCGACGGGCTTGAACAGGCAAGCGTGATGCGCGGGACGGTAGAGACGTTTACCACCAAGCTGGCCGATCAGTCCCGACAGACCCGGCTGGCAGGGTGGGCAAGCGCAGTCGCATCGGTCGTGGCCGACGCCCGGCCCGGCTGAACGCCATCATCCTGTCATCTGTTTGAGCGATCGTTGCACGAAGAGGAGATGAGCCATGCCCTTTATCACCACCGACGACGGCACCGAAATTTTCTACAAGGACTGGGGCACGGGTCAGCCGATCATGTTCCATCATGGTTGGCCGCTCAGCGCCGACGATTGGGATGCGCAGATGCTGTTCTTTCAGCATCGCGGCTACCGCGTCATCGCGCATGACCGGCGCGGGCATGGCCGATCGGCGCAGACCAGCGGCGGCCACGATATGGATCGCTACGCCGACGATGTCGCCGCGATCGTCAACGCGCTCGATCTGCACGAGGTCGTCCATATCGGCCACTCGACCGGCGGCGGCGAAGTGGCGCGCTACCTTGGCCGGCACGGCACCGCGCGCGCGGTAAAGGCGGTGCTGATCAGCGCGGTGCCACCGATCCTCGTCAAATCGGCAACCAACCCCGATGGCGCCCCCATGGAAGCGTTCGACGGCTTTCGCGCCGCGCTCGCCGCCAACCGCGCGCAATTATATCGCGACGTGCCGATGCCCTTCTATAATTTCAACCGCGAGGGCACGCCGGCGATCGAGGCGATCGTCGACAATTGGTGGCGCCAAGGCATGATGGGCGCCGCCAACGCGCATTACGAATGCATCAAGGCGTTTTCGGAAACCGATTTCACCGAAGATCTGAAGAAGATCGAAATCCCCGCGATGGTGATGCACGGCGACGACGACCAGATCGTGCCGATCGCGATCTCAGGCCTGAAATCGGCTAAACTGCTGCCGAACGCCACGCTGAAGGTCTATCCGGGCTTTCCGCACGGCATGTGCACAACGCACGCCGATGTGATCAACCCCGATCTGCTGGCGTTTATCGAAGGCTGAGATCAGGCGGGGTGGCGGCGCTCAAGCAGCCACCCCGACGCGATCCTCGAACAGCACCTTCAAATCCTTTTTCAGGATTTTGCCATTGGCATTGCGGGGCAGCGTTTCCTTGACGAAGCGGATCGCCACCGGCGTCTTGAAGATGGCTAGGCGTTCCTTCACCCACGCCTGTAGCTCAGCCTCGGTGGCCTCCATGCCGGCAGCGAGATGGACGACAGCGGCGGGTTCTTCGCCAAGCGTGCGGTGGGGGATGCCGATCAGCGCACAATCGGTGACGGCGGGGTGCGCATAGAGGACATTTTCGACCTCGCTCGAATAGATATTCTCCCCGCCCCGGATGATCATGTCCTTGGCGCGATCGACGATGTAGACGAAGCCCTCGTCATCCAGCCGGGCGAGATCGCCGGTGCGCACCCAGCCGTCGACGAAGGTCGCCGCCGTCGCCTCGGGTTTATGCCAATACCCCTTCACGACCATCGGCCCGCGCGCCCACAGCTCGCCGACTTCGCCGACAGGCAGCTCGTTCTCGCCATTCTCGTCCATGATCTTCAAATCAGCCACCGCAACCGGCGGGCCGGCACTGGTCGGGCGGTTGAGGTAATCCTCCGCGCTATGGCCAGTCACCGTCGCCATCGTTTCGGTCATGCCCCAGCCATTGCCGGGCAGCGCGCCGAATTCGGTGTAGATGCGCTTGACGAGTTCGGGCGCAGACGGCGCGCCGCCGTACGAAATCGCCTCAAGCGACGACAGATCGTACTTCGGGCGATCGGGGTGTTCGAGCAGCTGCCAGGCAACCGTTGGCACGCCGCCGGTCGCGTGGACCCGCTCCCGCTCGATGATCTCCATTGCACGCACCACATCCCATTTGCGCATGAAGATCATCGTGCTGCCCGCCGCCAGCACCCCCATCAGCGCGGCACTGCACGCAGTGACGTGGAACAGCGGAATGACAGTGAGCAATGTCTTTGGGCTGGGCGGGGGAATCTCCTCCCCACGTCGCATCAGCGTGCGGGCGGCCCCGAAGGCGCTTGAGAAGATGTTGGTGATCAGGTTACGGTGCGTGCCAAGCGCGCCCTTTGGATTGCCCGTGGTGCCGCTGGTGTAGAAAATCGTCGCATCGTCATCCGGCGCAATTGCCACCTGCGGCAGGGCGACATCCGGCAACCGCGCCCAATCATGCGGCGTGCCGATCACCGATTCGAGGGTTGCGACCCTGCCGCCGACCGGGGCGGTGGTGCGCGCGACCAGGATGGTTTCAACCCCGTGCAGCGCATCATAATGTTCGGCCATACGCTGATGGCGCTCATCGTCCAGGATCAGCAGTTTTGCGCCCGAATCATTGATGCCATATTCAAGCTCGCCTGCCGTCCACCAGGCGTTGAGCGGCACCATGATCGCGCCGATGCTGACGACGGCGAAGAACACCACTGGCCACTCGGGCATGTTGCGCATGGCAAGCGCGACCCGGTCGCCCTTCGCCACGCCCATTGCCTGTAGCCGTGTCGCCAGCGTGGCGACGGCGCGGAAATGCGCTTCATAGGTAACGCGCTCATCCTCATGGATGGTGAATTCGCGCATCCCGTGGCCGCGCGCCATCTGCACCAACATCGCCAGATTGGGCGGCGCGTTTTTCCAAGTGCGGGTCGGGACACCGCCAATATCGACGGTCTCCATCTCGAAACGGGCGCCAGGTGCGGTCAGGATCGCATCGACCTGCGCCATCGGCATTTTCGGCCAGGCCGGATCAAGGGCGATGAGCGGCTCATTGAGCGCAGGATCGGTCACGGCATCTCTCCAGTCTTGAATATCGGGTTTGGCTTATCTGCCGTTTGCGCCAAGGTTAGTGTTGATTCGCGCGCCGCTCAAGGCAATAGGGTGGCGACGCTTTCGAAGCAGGGGTATGGAGACGCACATGACCATCGCCAGACCTGAATCGCTCGGCTTCGACGCGCTTCGCCTCGCGCGGATCGATGTGCTGCTGAAAGAGCGCTACGTCGACAGCGGCAAGCTGCCCAATGCCCAGATCCTGATCGCGCGCGAGGGTGAGGTCGTCCACCTTACCAGTCACGGCGCATCGCGCGCCGATGATTCGGAGGGCGGCGGCAAGCCGATCGACGAAACGAGCCTGTTCCGCATCGCCAGCATGACCAAGCCGATCACCTCGATCGCCTTCATGATGCTGGTCGAGGAGGGCAAGGTCGCGGTCGATACGCCGGTCCATCATGTCTTGCCCGAATTCAAGGGGATGGGCGTTTATAATGGGGGCGGCGCCGGCATGCCCTTCATGACCAAACCGACTGCAGAGCCGATGCGGATGGTCGATCTGCTCCGGCACACATCTGGCCTGACCTACGGCTTTCAGAACCGGTCGAACGTCGATGCGGCATACCGCGAGGGGAAGCTGGAGAACTGGCACGGCAACCACGATCTTGACGGGTTCGTCGCGGCGCTCGGCAAGCTGCCGCTCGAGTTTTCGCCCGGCGAAGCGTGGAATTATTCGGTAGCGACCGATGTTCTGGGTGCGGTGATCCAGCGGCTATCGGGCATGGCGCTCGATGAGTTTTATCGCACGCGCATCTTCGAGCCGCTCGGCATGCACGACACCTTCTTCAACGTGCCCGCGGACAAGATCGACCGGCTGACCGATTGCTATGACTTCGTGCCCGGCAGCAAGCCCGTGATGTTCGACCGCGGACAGGCCAGCGCGTGGAGCCGCAAACCCAAATTTCTGTCGGGCGGCGGTGGGCTCGTCTCGACCGCACTCGATTATCACCGTTTCTGCACGATGTGCCTCAACGGCGGCACGCTGGACGGTGCGCGCATCGTCGGGCGCAAGACGATCGAGCTGATGACGAAAAACCACCTCCCCGGCGGCGGCGATCTGGCGGGCATGTCGAAATCGCTGTTCAGCGAAGCGGCGAATGCGGGCACCGGCTTTGGCCTTGGCTTCGCCGTCAATATCGACGTTGCCCGGTCGATGATCCCCGGTTCGGTTGGCGAATATTATTGGGGCGGCATGTTCTCGACCGCCTTCTTCATCGATCCCGTCGAGCGGATCAGCATGGTGTTCATGACGCAGCTGCGCCCGTCGAGCGCCTATCCCATCCGCCGCGAGCTGAAGACGCTGATCTACAGTGCGTTGACGTAACTACTTCTCACTTCCCCGGCGCAGGCCGGGGACCAGTTGCGCGCCAAAGGATCACATCGCGCGACGCCGATCACGACCGTCTCTCAGCTGGGCCCCGGCCTGCGGCGGGGAAGGAACAAGGAGAAAAGAAAATGACCGGCCCAATCACGACCGAACGCCACGGCGACATCCTCGTCATCATTTCAAACAATCCGCCCGTAAATGCGCTGGGCGCGGCGGTGCGGCAAGGGCTTGAGGCCGGGCTGAAGGAAGGCGCCGCCGATCCTTCGGTAAAGGCGATTGTCATCCGCTGTGATGGCCGCACCTGGTTTGCGGGCGCCGACATCACCGAATTCGGGGGAGCGATGCAGGAGCCCGGATTACCGACCGTCGTCGACATGATCGAGGCATCGGAAAAGCCTGTCGTGGCAGCAATCCACGGCACCGCGCTGGGCGGCGGTTGCGAAGTGACGCTTGGCTGTCATTACCGGATCGCCGTGCCCTCGGCCAAGATCGGCACGCCCGAGGTGAAGCTTGGTCTGCTGCCCGGCGCTGGCGGCACGCAGCGCATTCCGCGTGTTGCTGGCGTGAAGCTGGCGCTTGAGATGACGGCGAAGGGCGATCCGATTTCGGCGCGCGCCGCGCTCGATGCCGGGTTGATCGATGCGCTCGCCGGCGAGGAAACGCTCGTTGCCGACGCCATCGCCTTTGCCAACCAGATCGCCGATGCCCGCCCCCTGCCCCGCGCGAGCGAAAAGACCGCGACCGCCGATCCCGATGCAGTCGCTGCGTTCAGACATGACAACGCCAAACGTTTCCGCGGCTTCGACGCGCCCGCTGCCAACATCGCTTGTGTGGAAAAGGCCGCCGACGGATCGAGCTTTGCCGATGGCATCGCGTTCGAGCGCCAGGAATTCATGAAGCTGATGATGGGTACGCAATCCGCCGCCCAACGCCATTTGTTCTTCGCCGAGCGTCAGGCAGCCAAGATCGACGGCATCGATCCCAAGATCGCGCTCCGCCCGATCAGGAAGGTCGGCGTGATCGGCGCAGGCACGATGGGCGGCGGCATCTCGATGAATTTCCTGAGCGCCGGCATTCCCGTCACGATCGTCGAGATGCAGCAGGACGCGCTCGATCGCGGCGCCGGCACGATCCGCAAGAATTACGAGGCATCCGCCGCCAAGGGCCGGTTGAAGCCCGAACAGGTGGCGATGGCAATGGGCGCGCTCACCCCCTCGCTCAGCCTCGATGATCTCGCCGATTGCGATCTCGTGATCGAGGCGGTGTACGAGAATATGGACGTGAAGAAGGAATTGTTCGGCAAGCTCGACAAGATCGTCAAGCACGGCGCAATCCTCGCTTCCAACACCAGCTACCTCAACGTCGACGAAATCGCCGCGAGCACATCGCGGCCCGAAGACGTGGTCGGCATGCACTTTTTCTCGCCCGCCAATGTGATGAAGCTGCTCGAAGTGGTGCGCGGCGCCAAGACCGCCGACGATGTGCTGGCAACGGTGATGGGGCTGGCAAAGACGATCAAGAAGGTCGCGGTGGTATCGGGCGTGTGCCCGGGGTTCATCGGCAACCGCATGCTCACGCCGCGCCAGGTCGAGGCCAACAAGCTGCTGATGGAAGGCGCGACGCCCGAACAGATCGACCGCGTTCATGTCGAATTCGGCATGCCGATGGGGCCGTTCCAGATGAGCGACCTCGCCGGGGTCGATATCGGCTGGCACCGCGACCCGACGCGGATCGAAAGCATCCGCGACGCGCTCGCCGCCGAAGGGCGCTGGGGGCAGAAGAAATCGGCGGGCTTTTACGATTATGACGAGAAGCGAAACCCCTCCCCCAGCCCCCGCGTCGCCGAGATCATCGAGGATTTCCGGTCGAAATCGAACCTGCCGAAGCGCGAAATTACCGATCAGGAGATCATCGAGCGCACGCTTTATACGATGGTCAATGAAGGCGCGCTGATCCTCGAGGAGAAAATGGCACAGCGCGCATCCGACATCGATGTGGTGTGGATCTATGGCTATGGCTGGCCCGTCTATCGCGGCGGGCCGATGTTCTGGGCCGATACCGAGGGCGCGAAGAAGATCGTCGAGGGGCTGGAAAAGCACGGCTTCAAGGTGGCTGAACTGCTGAAGTCCAATGCCGAGAGCGGCGGGCGGTTCAAATGATGCTCACACAAAGGCACGAAGGCGCAAAAAAGGTGTTTCGCGCGGAGGCGCGGAGGCGCGGAGAAGAACTTCGCCGCGACAGCGGCAGATCATTCGCTTGTCACCCAGCAGCTGACTGCCGCTTCGCGGCGAGGGCGCCAATAGGCGATCGCCCTTCGCGTCTCCGCGCCTCGGCGTGAACCAAAACTCCTTCCTTTGGTGCCTTCGCGCCTTTGTGTGAGCCAATCAACAGGACCGCAAAATGACTGACCTCGACACCTTTCGCACCGAAACCCGCGCCTGGCTTGAGGCGAATTGCCCGCCCGAGATGCGCGAGCCGGTGCGGACCGAAAAGGACGCCAATTGGGGCGGTCGCAATCCGGATTTCCAGCCCGGCCAGAAAGAATGGATGGACGCCATGGCATCGCGCGGGTGGACCGTGCCCGATTGGCCGACGCAATATGGCGGCGGTGGCCTCTCGCCTGCCGAAGCGAAAATTCTCCGCGAAGAAATGGCGGCGATGAAGTGCCGCAATCCGCTCAATTCCTTCGGCATTTCGATGCTCGGGCCGGCACTTCTCAAATATGGCACCGAAGAGCAGAAGCTGGAGCATCTGCCCAAGATTGCGCGCGGTGAAATCCGCTGGTGCCAGGGCTATTCGGAACCCAACGCCGGTTCAGACCTCGCCAGCCTTGCAACATCGGCGGAGGATGCCGGCGATCATTATATCGTCAACGGACAGAAGGTTTGGACCAGCTATGCCGACAAGGCCGACTGGATTTTCTGCCTCGTGCGCACCGACAAGACCAACAAGCAGGGCGGCATTTCGTTCGTGCTGTTCGACATGGCCTCGCCCGGCGTATCGACCAAGCCGATCCTGCTAATCAGCGGCTATTCGCCATTCTGCGAAACATTTTTCGACAATGTGCGCGTGCCCAAGGCGAACCGCGTCCATGACGAGAACAAGGGCTGGGACGTCGCAAAATATCTGTTGGGGCATGAGCGCGAGATGATCAGCGGCATGGGGCTTGGCTCGACGGGCGGCAATCCGCTGATCGAGGGGGCGATTGCGACGGTCGGGCTCGATCATGAGGGGCGGCTCGCCGATCCCTTGCTGCGTGCAGCGATTGCGCAGTTTGAGGTGCGATCAAAGGCATTCGGGATGATGTCAGAACGCTTCATCGACGAGTTGAAGGCCGGCAGGGCGCACCCCGCGCAGCCGAGCATGATGAAATATTACGGCACCGAGCTGAACAAAAGCCGACACGAATTGATGATGGCGGCGGGCGGCTCCAACGCGCTCGAATGGGAGAGCGAGGCGTCGAGTGGCGGCAGCGGCGCCCGTGCCTGGCTGCGCACCAAAGCCAATTCGATCGAGGGCGGCACGAGCGAAGTGCAGCTCAATATCGTTGCCAAGCGGATCTTGGAATTGCCGTCGGCCTAACAAGCCACACACCGTCACCCCGGCCTTGTGCCGGGGTCCACTTCTCCACCAGCGCTTTGCTCAAGAGGCGCGGTGGACCCCGGAACAAGTCCGGGGTGACGAACAGGATTTACCCATGCCCCTCTACCTCAACGACGAGCAAATTCAGCTGCAGGACACCGCGCGCGGGTTCATCGCCGAGCATGCCCCGGTCAAACATATGCGGTCCTTGCGGGACGCCAATGACCAGACGGGTTTCAGCCGCGACCTGTGGAAGCAGTTCGCCGAGCTCGGCCTGACCGGCATCCTGATCGGTGAAGAGGATGGTGGGCTTGGCCTTGGCCATGTCGAGGCGGGCGTCGTGCTCGAGGAGATCGGCCGTAACCTGTCCCCCTCGCCCGTCCTCGCCACTGCGGTCGCTGCGGTCGCGGCTTTGAAGGGCACGCCGCACGCTCAACGCTTCTTTCCCGGCATCATCGCCGGCGAAACCGTCGCCGCGCTCGCGATCGACGAGGGCGCCAAGCACCGCGCGAGCGTGGCGA
>JBBRMV010000046.1:0-12962 GCA_038230675.1 Sphingomonadales bacterium
CTTGGTGTCCGCCTGCCCCGTCTCGTCGAACGCCATGACGACGACGGCGGCGCCATACGCCATCACTTTCCTCGCCTGATCCAGAAATCCGGCCTCGCCTTCCTTCATGCTGATCGAATTGACGATCGGCTTGCCCGAAACGCATTTCAGCCCGGCCTCGATCACCGACCACTTCGACGAATCGATCATGAACGGACTGCGCGCGATATCGGGTTCCGCGGCGATCAGTTTCAGGAAGGTCGTCATCGCGCGTTCGGCGTCGAGCAGCCCCTCGTCCATGTTGACGTCGAGCACCTGCGCGCCGCTCTCCACCTGCTGGCGCGCGACTTCGACCGCGGCGGCATAATCGTCCGCCATGATCAGCTTCTTGAAACGCGCCGATCCCGTGACGTTAGTGCGCTCGCCGATATTGACGAATTGGGCGGTGGAAGGGGTGGTCATTTTTGCCCTCATTCCTCCCCGGCACGGGGAGGGGGACCGCTCGCAGAGCGGTGGAGGGGGCTCTCCTCAAAACAATTCGCTGGTGGAGAGCCCCCTCCACCAGCTTCGCTGGTCCCCCTCCCCGTGCCGGGGAGGAGTTTTCGGCTCATGCCGCCATCGTCATCGGCTCCAGCCCGGCCAGCCGCGTCACCACCGGCGGCGTCGGCAGCACCCGTGCGGGCAACCCGGCAACCGCATCCGCCATCGCCCTGATATGCGCCGGCGTCGAGCCGCAGCAGCCGCCGAGGATGTTGACCTGTCCGGCCTCCGCCCATTCCTTCACCAGCGCCGCCGTCTCATGCGGCAGTTCGTCATATTCGCCGAGTTCGTTGGGCAGGCCGGCATTGGGATAGACCATGATCAGCGTGTCGGCGATGCCCGCCAGAGTCTTCACATGCGGGCGCAATTGCTGCGCGCCGAACGAACAGTTGAGCCCGATCGTCACTGGCTTTGCATGGCGAACCGCGTGCCAGAACGCCTCGACGGTATGCCCCGACAGGTTGCGCCCCGACAGATCGGTCAGCGTCATCGACAGCATCACCGGCAGATCGCGGCCAAGCTGCTCGCCAGCCTCGATCACCGCCATGATGCCCGCCTTGGCATTGAGCGTATCGAACACCGTCTCGATCAGGATGAAATCGACACCGCCTTCGACCAGCGCCAGCGCCTGTTCGAGATACACGTCCTTCAGATAGTCGAAATCGATCTCGCGATAGCCCGGATCGTTGACATCGGGGCTGAGCGACAGCGTCTTGTTGGTCGGCCCGATGGCGCCCGCCACGAAGCGCGGGCGCCCATCTTTTGCCGCGAATTCATCGGCCAGCCGGCGCGCGATCCGGGCGGAGGCGATGTTGATGTCGCGCACCAGATGTTCGGCCGCATAATCGGCCTGGCTGATGATGTTGGCGCTGAACGTGTTGGTCGAGACGATGTCCGAACCGGCTTCCAGATAGGCGCGGGTGATCGTCTCCGGCACTTCGGGCTTGGTCAGCGCGAGGATGTCGTTATTGCCCTTCTGGTCCTTCGCCAGCTTCAGGTCACCGGCATAATCGGCCTCCCCAAGCTTCCAGTTCTGGATTTCGGTGCCGAATGCGCCATCGGTGATGAGAATGCGCTGGGCCGCCTGGGCGAGCAGGGATTGGCGCGCGGTCATGCCGCCACCGCCTGCGGCACCGTCACCCGGTGGCCGAGCAGATGGCAGATCGCAAACGCCAGTTCGGCGCGGTTGAGCGTGTAGAAATGGAAGTGCCGCACCCCGCCGGCATAGAGACGGCGGCTTAGCTCGGCGGCAATCGTCGCGGCGACCAGCTGGCGCGCGGCGGGGTGATCATCGAGCCCCTCGAACAAGGTGCCCATCCACGCCGGCACCGCCGTACCGCACATCGCCGACATCCGCTGGACGCTGGCGAAGTTCATCACCGGCATGATCCCCGGCACGATTTCCGCATTGATGCCCGCCGCTGCGACAGCATCGCGGTAACGAAAGAACGTCTCCGCCTCGTGGAAGAACTGCGTGATCGCGCGCGTCGCCCCATTATCGAGCTTGCGCTTCAGATTATCGAGATCGGCGGCGACATCGGGGGAATCGGGGTGGCTCTCAGGATAGGCGGCGACCGATATCTCGAAGGGGTGCAGGCGCGACAGGCCAGCAACAAGATCGGCGGCATTCTCATAGCCACCGGGATAAGTCTGATACGCCTCCCCCGCTCGCGGCGAATCGCCGCGCAGCGCGACGATATGTCGCACGCCGGCTTCCCAATAGGCATTCGCCACCGCATCGATTTCGGTCTTTGTCGCCTCGACGCACGTCAGATGCGCGGCGGCATTCATCCCGGTTTCGCGCTGAATCCGCGCGACCGTCGCGTGGGTGCGCTCGCGCGTCGACCCGCCCGCACCATAAGTGACCGAGACGAAACGCGGGCCAAGCGGCTCCAGCGTCTTGATCGCATCCCACAGCTGGTCTTCCATCTTCTCGGTCTTGGGCGGGAAGAATTCGAAGCTCACCGCCGCATCACCCGCCAGATTGGCGAACAACGGCGCGGAGAGCGCCCGGCGAGCCTCTTCCAATTGGGCCACCGACATCGTCATGCTGCTCTTACCTCTTCGATCGTACCGCCGAGCTTGCGCCCGAGCCATAATTTCACCGTGAGTTCTCCACCCTCGAGCGTTTCGATGCGCGCGGGCGAAAGCCCCGCCGCCTCGAACCAGCCGATCACTTGATCGTCCGAAAAGCCGAGCCGGGTATGGGCATCGCGGGCGCGCAATTCCTCGCGCTCGTGCGGCGCGAAATCGGCGATCAGCAGCCGCCCGCCGGGGTGCAGCACGCGCGCTGCCTCGGCAATCGCGGCACCCGGTTGTTGCGCGAAATGCAGCACGTGATGCAGGATCGCCAGATCGGCGGCGCCGTCCGCCATCGGCAGCGCATAAAGATCGGCCTGTCGCAATTCGGCGCGGTCGAGCCCGCGCTCGGCGAGCTTTGCCCGGGCAAGACGCAGCATTTCCGAGCTGCGATCGATGCCCATTGCCTCCTTCGCCTGCGGCGCGAACAGTTCGAGCATCCGCCCCGTGCCGGTGCCGATATCGATCAACTGCCCGATCGGCGCAGCATGGTCTCCATCAAGGCCGAGCGTTCGGCGGATGGCCGCTTCGACTTCGCTTTCGGCGACGTGGAGCGAGCGGATCGCATCCCACTGCCCGGCATTCGCCTCGAACCAGGCACCCGCTGCCGCCGCGCGGTCCGCGCGCACCGCCGCCAGCCGGGCCGCGTCCGCCACCGCCCAATGATCAGAATCGCGGGCGTGCCAACCGCCAAGTGCTGCGATGACCGGTTGCACCAGCTCCGCCTCGCCAAGCGCCACGAACACCCAGCTGCCCTCCTTGCGCCGCTCGGCAAGTCCCGCGTCGCACAGGATCTTCACATGGCGCGAAACGCGCGGCTGGCTTTGCCCCAGCACCTGCGCCAGTTCACCGACGGACAGCTCCATCGTCTGCAACAACGCCATGATCCGCAGGCGGGTCGCATCGGCAAGCGCGCGAAAGATGTTAAGAGCCAAATTCATCAGATAGCGATATAAAGATATCTTTATATGACGTCAATCGATCTCGACAGGTCGATGGTGCTCTGTCGCGCATTGCGCCGTGCCGGACCCTTGTCTAGCGTTCGCGCGTTGCCCGCTCGCACCAATTTTCATGAGGGAAAATGATCGACATGAAGACACCTACAGTCATCGCCCTTGCAGCACTCGCCTTGATCAGCCTCGCCGCCTGCAGTCCCAAGGCCCAGAATGAGACGGCGGAAGCCGCCGATGCCGTCGCGGCTGACGCCAATGCGACAATGGGCGAGGCCGAGAGAGATATCGATGCCGCCAGTGATCGCGCCTTCGGATCGGCGGAGAATGCGATCGACGATGCCGGCAACACGATCGACGGCGCGAGCGAAGCCACCCGCAAACAGGCCGGTGCCGCGTTGAAGGACGCCGGCAACGCCATCGAGGAATGATGCGCGCTGCGGTCTTTTCCGTCCTGCTCGTCCTCACCGCCTGCGGCAGCCGCGACACCGATGCGACCGGCGCCACCGCGAGCGAGGCGCGCCAGCTCAACGAGGCAGCTGCGATGCTCGACGACGACAGCGTGTCGACCAACGCGATGAGCGCAAACGAAGCCGAAGGGCGCGAGCAGTGAGCAACTTGCGCCGCATCGGCAGCACAGACCTGAAGATCGCGCCGCTGATCCTTGGCGGCAACGTGTTCGGCTGGACGGCGGACAAAAGCACAAGCTTTGCTGTGCTGGATGCCTTTGTCGCCGGCGGCGGCACGATGATCGATACCGCAGACGTCTATTCGGCATGGGCACCCGGGCATGTGGGCGGCGAATCCGAAAGCGCCATCGGCGAATGGCTGCGCGCACGGGGCAACCGCAGCGACGTGCTGATTGCAACGAAGGTCGGCATGTTGCCCGGTGAGGGCGGCGAGAAGCTTGCCCCCGCGCGGATCGCGGCAGCATGCGAGGCGTCGCTCAAGCGGCTCGGCGTTGAGGCGATCGATCTCTATTTCGCGCACCAGGATGACGATGCGGTGCCGCAGGAAGCAACGCTCGAGGCCTTTCAGCGGCTGGTCGAGGCCGGCAAGGTCCGGGTGATCGGCGCGTCCAATTTTCACGCCGGTCGACTGAAATCGGCACTCGACATCGCGCGCGACCATCATTTGCCGCATTACCGCGCGCTGCAGCCCGAATATAACCTTGTCAGCCGGCACAAATTCGAGGGCGAGCTGCAGGATTTGTGCGTCGAGCACAATATCGGCGTGGTGCCTTATTATGGGCTCGCATCGGGCTTTCTCACCGGCAAATACCGCACGAGTGCAGATCTGGGAAAGAGCATCCGCGGCGGCAGGATGACCGCGCTGCTGGAGGGCAAGGGCGCAACGATGCTGGCGGAGATGGATGGGGTGGCCGCAGAAACCGGCGCGACGCTTGCCCAGATCGCCCTGGCCTGGGTGGCTGCTCAGCCAGGCGTCACCGCGCCGCTCGCCAGCGCGACCAGCGTTGCGCAGATCGAAGAACTTCTTGGATCAATGGCGCTTCATCTGACCAGAGATCAACTCGACCGGCTGACCGTCGCGGGCGCCTGAGCGCGCTCATTCAGATTCTTCCGCCGCGAAGGCGGGTCCAACGCCAAAAGCGGTAGCCTGAGTAGCTCTGAACCCCCGCTTTGGAGGGGGAGAACGCCTGTTCGGCCCCTTCAAAATACGCCTCTTGCCAATGTTTCATATTAGTGACACGTTAATGTCACAAAACTGAAACCTTCCAATTCTGGAAGTGTGGTTGAAGAGGAGAAGGGACAATGCGCATCACCTATCGCGCACTGATTGTCGCAGTCGCGCTCGGCGCAAGCATGCCTGCCTTGGCGGCAGCCGACGAACATAATGGCTATCAGCAGATCATGCGGGGCGACTATGTCGCCGCAGAGCGGGTCATCAGCGCAGGGTTCCGGATCGACCCGACCGACCCCGACCTGATGCTCAATATGGCGACGGTCTATATCCACACCAATCGCCTTGTTGAGGCACGGGTGCTTTATCAGACGATCCTCAGCCGTCCCAATCAGGAAATGGACCTGGGCGATGACCGGTTCACCGGGTCACACGCGCTGGCGAGTGCCGCGCTGCGCCGGCTCGACAAGGTGCAGGTTAGCGCACGCTGAGCGAACGACGGCCCGTCCTGCGAGAACGCCTCGCCAGGACGACCGTTACCGCGCGACTGCCGCCTCAGCCGACGAAGGCGCGTTCGAGAACGTAGCTGCCGGGGTGCGACAAAGTGCCCTCGACAAAGCCCCGGGCGTCGAGCAGCGCCGCCGTTTCCTTGATCATCGCCATCGATCCGCACAGCATCACCCGGTCGGTCTCAGGATCGAGCGGATAGCTGCCATCGCGAATTCGGTCTGTGATCCGGCGGTGATCGCCCGTCGCTGACGCCGGCACACGGGTTGCGACCCAATCATAATGTAGCTTGGTGGCCGCTTCCTCTGCGACAAGCGGGTCCTCCGCTAGCCGGTGATCGAGCAACTCGCGATAGGCGAGATCCTCAAGGTTGCGGACGGTGTGCTGCACCGTCACAGTATCGAAGCGATCGTAAACTTCCGGGTCACGGATCAGGCTCATCCAGGGCGCGAGCCCTGTGCCGGTGCCGATCAGATGCAGCCGCTTGCCCGGCAGCACGGCATCGAGCACGAGACTGCCCACAGGCTTTGCCGCCAGCATGATCTCGTCGCCCGGCACGATATGCTGCAGCCGCGACGTCAGCGGGCCATCGGGCACGATGATGCTCAGGAATTCCAGCTCTTCGGCATAATGCTGCGACGCCATCGAATAAGCGCGCATCAGGGGCTTTTCCCCAACCATCAAGCCCAACATCACGAATTGGCCGCTGAGAAATCGAAAACTGGACGGCCGCGTGATCGAGAAGGAGAAAAGCCCGTCATTCCAACGGTGGACACTCAAAACCTTTTCAACGCTCGATTGCATCACACATCCTGTTTTTTTGACAAATTCGCCGCCCTTCAAGCGCCGGCGACCGGCAAAGTCCAATGCTGTTTGCTTGGGAAGCGAGCAGCTTGGCTTCACGCCGCCAACGAATAAGCGGCCCGGGAAGCGGATTCCCGGGCCGCAATCTCGCGGTGCGCCGTCGTCAGGCCGCGAACTGGTTCATCGTATTATGAGCGCCGCCGGCCTTCAGCGCGGCCTCGCCGGCGAAATATTCCTTGTGATCGTCACCAATGTCGGACCCGGACATGTTCTGGTGCTTCACGCAGGCGATACCCTCGCGGATTTCCTTGCGCTGGACGCCCTTTACATAGCCGAGCATGCCCGCTTCGCCGAAATATTCCCTGGCGAGATTATCGGTGCTGAGCGCAGCCGTGTGATAGGTCGGCAGTGTGATCAGGTGATGGAAGATGCCCGCACGCGCCGCCGCATCCTTCTGGAAGGTGCGGATGCGCTCATCGGCTTCATCGCCGAGCGGCGTCCCGTCATATTCGACCGACATCAGCCGCGCCCGGTCATAGGCGGTCAGGTCCCTGGCCTCGCCCGCCCAGGCATCGAACACCTGCTGGCGGAAATTGAGTGTCCAGTTGAACGACGGGGAGTTGTTGTAGACCAGCTTGGCATTGGGAATCACCTCACGGATGCGATCGACCATGCCGGCGATCTGCGCGATGTGGGGCTTCTCGGTCTCGATCCACAACAGATCGGCGCCGTTCTGCAGGCTGGTAATGCAATCGAGCACGCAGCGATCCTCACCCGAGCCCGCCCGGAACTGGAACAGGTTCGACGGCAGGCGCTTTGGCCGCAACAGCTTGCCGTCGCGGTTGAGGATCACGTCGCCATTGCGTGCGGTGCTTGGGTCGATCTCCTCGCAGTCGAGGAAGCTGTTATATTGATCCCCCAGATCGCCCGGCTCCTTCGACACCGCGATCTGCTTGGTCAGGCCCGCCCCCAGCGAATCTGTGCGGGTGACGATGATGCCGTCCTCGACCCCGAGTTCGAGGAACGCGTATCGGCAGGCGCGGACCTTCGCGAGGAAATCCTCGTGCGGCACCGTGACCTTGCCGTCCTGGTGCCCGCATTGCTTTTCGTCGGACACCTGGTTTTCGATCTGGAGCGCGCAGGCGCCCGCCTCGATCATCTTCTTGGCGAGCAGATAGGTCGCCTCGGCATTGCCGAAGCCTGCGTCGATATCGGCGATGATCGGCACGACATGCGTTTCATACCCGTCGATCGCGTTGAGCAGCCGCTGTTCCTCGACCTCGTTGCCCGCACCGCGCGCCTTGTCGAGATCGCGAAACATCATGCCGAGCTCACGCGCATCGGCTTGGCGGAGGAAGGTGTAGAGCTCCTCGATCAGCGCCGGAACGCTCGTCTTTTCGTGCATCGACTGATCGGGCAGCGGCCCGAAATCGGAGCGAAGCGCGGCCACCATCCAGCCCGAAAGATACAGATACCGCCGCTTGGTCGATCCGAAATGCTTCTTGATGCTGATCATCTTCTGCTGGCCGATAAAGCCGTGCCAACATCCCAGCGACTGCGTGTAGTTCGCCGGATCGGCATCATAGGCCGCCATGTCGCGGCGCATGATCGCGGCGGTGTAGCGCGCGATATCGAGGCCGGTATGAAAGCGGTTCTGCGCGCGCATCCGCGCGACCGATTCCGCTGAAATGCCGTCCCAGCTGCCGTTGTGGCTGTGGATTAACTGGGCGGTCGAAGCGATGTCAGCTTGGTAGGTCATAGCGGCAATTTCCTGTGGTATCTCTCAATGGTTGGGCCGTATCGCAATTTACCGAAACAAAAGCCGTTTTCGTCAAGAAATCAGAGTATTTCTGTCAATCCAAGCGCTCCTTATATGTACAGATGTAAACTATTGACAGAACCGCAAGCGCGACACGACCGAGGATTGACCCGGTCGCGCCCTGCGCTCTCGCCCTCAATTGGAGCGGGTATAACGCGCCGTTTGGCAGAGGATGAAGATGCACACCTTCATCTCAACCACGTCGCGCGTCACAAATTTCAGCGTTGCAGGCAACTCGCGCTTGCCGTCACGATAGTTGCCGCTCCAGCGGTTGCTGCCACTGGCGGTGACATTGGTCAGCACAAGCCCGGTTTCGGTTCTGGGAACGCCGTTGCGGGGCTTCATGCCCATGGCGCAGAGCCGATCAGCGCCATTGGGGCACGGGCCGATAACGGCGACGCCGGGCCCATTGATTTCCAGCCACAAGCCGATCAGCGGCGACGGTGGATTAGCATGCGCGGTAGTCGCGAATAGGGCAATGGCAGCAACAGCGGTGATTGATTTGAATGTCATGACTTGAATCCTTTCGATTGGTGTCTCGTGGAGGAAAATCGGAACTTCAGCCGAGCAGTCCGGCGCGCACGGACGCCGGTGGCCGACGGACAGCGGTGGCAAAGTGGCGGTGATAATCGGGATGCTCAGTGCCCATCCAGCGATCCCACCAGGTGAAGTAGAGCCCAAAATTCCAGCCGACCCTGCCGTGATGCAGGTCGTGATGCGTCGTCGTCGTCAACCAATCGAACATTGGGCGCCCGTCGCGTCGTGCCGGCATCACTTCGATGCCGCAGTGGAGCAATGTGTTGCGAACGATCTGATGAAGAACGAAAAGGTCGACCACATCCCAAGAGGTGGGCACAATCAGCACCCACAGCGGCACGAAGCTTCCCATCAGGGCGGCCTCGGCAATATCGAAACTATAGGCGGTAAAAGGCGTAGGATTGTTGCTGAGATGGTGGCGCCGGTGGACCCACCGGAACAGGCCGCGATGATGCGCCAGCCGGTGCGCCCAGTAGAAATAGGCGTCGTGGGCAACGATCATGATGACCAGGCTGGCCCAGTACCAGCCTGCGCCCCAGCCGCGGGCGATTTGGGCGCCGTTGAACCAGCCTAGATCGTGGGCGATCGATGGCACGAGCGAAATGGTCGAAAAGACCATGATCGAACGGATTGAATAGGCGAATTCGCGGCGCAACTGTCGCCCGGGCGGTCGTTGGGCGCGAATGCGCCGGCCCGTCAGCCATCGATCGAGCGCAAACCACAAGAGCAACCACATGCCCGTGGCAAAGACAACATAGCGGATAACATCGCCCAGCGTGAGCAGCACCCAGTGCATGCCGAGCGAAGAGAGATAGGGTGGCAACATGATCGAGCCCTTTTTTTTGCCGTTGACGTGACGGCGGGCTGATCGTCGATAGTGGGCATCGGGTCTCGCCAATGTCTCCAAACACTCGCTGATTTTGTAATCAGCGAGGCATTCCGGAAATCGGCGAGGATTTGGCAAAAGCGCGGCGGCGAAATTCGGTAGGCGTCACCCCCATCACATCGCGGAAAGCACGGTTGAACGGGCCGAGTGAGCCAAAACCGAGATCGAAGGCGATGCTTGCAACCGTTCGGGACGCCCGGGCAGGATCGGCCAGGACGCTCGCTGCTGTCTCGATCCGCTTCTGGTTGATGAAGGCGGGGAAGTTGCGATGACCGAGCCGGTCGTTGATCAGCCGCCGCAAGCGGTGCTCGGGCAACCCAACCTTTTCGGCAAGGTCACCAATAGTCAGTCCTTCCTGACGCCAAAGCGCGTCTTCGTCCATCGCCCGGCTGAGCCTTTCGAGCCACATTCCATCGACATCGGCGGCGGGAACAGCAGCCGAATTTGGATCGTCGCTGCGGGCCGAACCGAACAATGCTCGGCGGCCCTCCAGCAACGCACCCACGCCCGCCACGCCCAGCATTGCCTGTGCCAGGGCATTGGCGGGCTGATACCAGCTCGCCGTCACACCGATGATTTCGCCGATCTGCGCCGCGCTCAACAGCGCCGAATATGCCGCGAGCAGCCCCAAAAAAGGAACCCGCAACCGCCGCCGCGCCTCGATGAGATCGCTCGCCCCCGATCGGACAATGACCAATATCGCATAGAGCGCCAACCCCAGTCCAATCAGATTATGCGCTGTCCAGATGGCGGGCCGGATTGCGTGAGGCCCGAATTGGCCGACCAGGCCCAGAATAATAAGGGAAGCTGACGGGGACAGGTTGAGTGGCGTCAGTGGTTGATCCTCGAACAGCGTGACGACGAACAACCAGAACAATCCCGCGCTGCCGATTTGCAAAAACCACAGGCCAGGCTGCAGCGGGCCAAAAATCTGCTGCACTGCGGCCGACCCGTTGAGCGTAAAGGCGGCATTGGCGATGATGAACAACAAGGTGGCAATGCGGAGCGACCGATTATTGGCGCTGCGGGCAAGCGCGATTCCCAGGCCTAGCTGGGCACCCGTGGCGGTACCGCGCAAGAGCAAGTCGATGTTCGTGACGCTGTCCATTTTTTGCGTCCCCCTCTTCAATCCTGTCGCCACACGCACGAACGCGTAGCAAGAACGAGAGTCATATCGAATGCGTTACGTTCAATCACCGCCGAACTGAAACGCGCTCAGCCCGCGCTCGCGCTCGTTCATCACGAGCGTGCGGCCGAGGGGTGGCAGCGATCGTTGCGGGCAGGTGGCACGCATGCACGCCCGGCAGCCGAGCCCGATCGGTGTCGCATCACCGCTCAGATCGATCCCGCGCGCCACCGCCAGCGTGCCCGCATGCGCGGCCTGAACACCAATCCCGACGACGAATTCGGCCGGCACGGCGCCGTAACGTCGCCCCTGCGGCGTCACCGTGCGCGCGAGTGTCAGCCAACGCGCACCGTCTTCAAGCTCGACCAGCTGCACCGCCAGCGCTCCCGGGCGGTCGAATGCCTGGTGCAATCGCCACAATGGACACCGGCCCTCGGCTTCGGCAAGTGGGGCATTGCTCGCCCCTGAAAAGCGTTTGGACGCCTGACCCGCACGGTCGACCCGCACCATGAAAAAGGGCAACCCGCGCGCCCCGACGCGCTGAAGCGTCGTCAGCCGGTGCGCGACCTGTTCAAAACCCGCCCCAAAGCGCCGCTGGAGCAGCTCGATATCATAACCCGTCGCCTCGCATGCGCGCAGGAAACGGGCATAGGGCATCATCACCGCGGCGGCGAAATAACTGGCGAGATGCCGGCGAAACAGTCGCTCGGCGGCACGCCCCTCTACGCTGGCGACGAACCCGCCACCCTTTGCCAGCGCATCGATTTCCGCTCGCGCCTCGATCTGCGCAAGCTGGAAGGCGGCGGCAAAGGTCCGCGATGCGGTGTCGAGCGTTTCGGATATCTGCAACTGCCGGGCGTGCAGATCGAGCCGACGCAGCATATCGGGCATCACATCGACGGGCAGGACGCGGATCGTGATCTGGTGCTTGACGCGCAATCGCTCGGCAATCGCGCCGTAAAGATCGCCCGCCCCAAGCCGCAATTCGTCGGCAAGCGTTTCCGCCATCGCATCGAGATCGGCATAATGACCACGCCAGCGCTCGGTCTCGCGGCGCACCTCGCTTACCGGATCGCTCGACGGCGCGCCCGCCCCGCCATCTCCCATCCGGTCGAAGGCGCGCGCGAATGCCTCTGCCCCGCCGGGCGCGCCAGCCAGCCATTCGGCAAGTTCGTTGCGGTCGATTTCCAGATCGGCAAACATCGGATCGGCCAGCCGCCGGCGGATCGCCGCCTCTCCGCCGCCGGGCTCGCCAGCGGCAAGCGCGCGCGGATCGAAATCATAGCTCTCGGCGAGCTTGACGAGCAGCGACGCCGACAGTGGCCGCTGGTTTTTCTCGACAAGGTTGAGGTAGCTCGGTGAAATCATCAGGACATCGGCCATCGCCGCCTGCGTCAATCCCGCCTGCCGCCGCAACCGCCGTACCGCATGGCCGGCAAAAAGCTTTCGATCGGCCATTTGCTCTTACCCCTCATCTTGCCTCAACGGCGCGGGGAGATTGATGTCAAGTGTTTACATAAAAACACATGACTAGCGCGTAACGCCGACAACAAGACTTGGCTGGGCGTCGAAAGGAAGGCGCATGGGCGGTCGCCAGCCGCTATGCGGACCGCCGAGAGCGGCGCAATGTCGTGACGCCTTGAGAGTTTCCTGGGGAGGAAAGGATGCCCGTTGGCGCCAGTCGCCGGCGGGCATTTCCGTTTCAGGCAGGCGCATGGCATAGCCATGATGATGACCCCGACCGGCCAAAAACACGGTGACGATCGTCCGAAGGGCGAAGGCAAGCTCGCCATTTACACAGCGCTCGCCGCCAATCTGGCGATTGCGGTCGCAAAATTCGTTGCCGCTGCCTTTACCGGCTCGTCGTCGATGCTGACCGAGGGCGTTCACTCGGTTGTCGACAGCCTCAATCAGCTGCTGCTGCTTTACGGACAGGCCCGCGCCAAGCGCCCGCCCGATCATGAGCACCCGTTCGGCTATGGCCGCGAACTCTATTTCTGGAGTTTCGTCGTTGCGCTGCTGATCTTTTCGGTCGGCGCGGGCGTGTCGATTTATGAGGGATATCAACATATCATCGAGCCGTCGGCGCTCGAA
>JBBRMV010000047.1:0-12570 GCA_038230675.1 Sphingomonadales bacterium
AGCATGGGCAGCGTCGCCGCGATCATCGCGCCGCTGATGTTGACGCAAGCGCTGGCGAGCGGTGTCGCACATGGATTTCCGGGCGCGGCATTCCTGCTCGCCGGCACGCTCGCGAGCCTGTCGCTGCTGATCGTCGTCTGGAAAGTGCTCGCCCGCGTCCCGCCAAAGGCCGAAGTCTAGCCCTCTTTCCCCGGCCGCCTTGTCAGCGCGACGTCGAGATGCCCGCCGGCGTCGACGAGCGTGACTTCTCCCGTGACGCTGCGCATCGCCGAATCGAGCAGGGCAACGATCGGCCCGGCGACGTCGGGCGCCATCGTCGCCATCGCCATCGGCACGCTCGCCGCGATGCGGGCGTTCAGCCTGGCGAAACCCTCCTCGCCTAGCCGCTTTTCGAACCAGCCCGTGCCGACATAGCCGGGGGCGACGGCATTGACCCGGATGGCGGGCGCGAGAACGCGGGCGAGGCTCTTGGTCATCGTGATCAGCGCGCCCTTGGAACAGGCATAGGCAACCGACGATCCCATCCCGAAAACGCCCGCAACCGAGGCGACGCTGACGACCGCGCTCATCGGCCCTGCGCGCATCGCCGGCGCGCAGGCACGGATCATCTGGAACGCGGCAATCGTGTTGAGCCGGTAGATATCGATGAAGTCATCGGCCTCAAGCGCGTCCATGTCCTCGTGATTGGCGAACTTGGTGCGGCCGGCATTGTTGACCAGAAAATCGATCCGCCCGAACGCTTCGACCGCCGCAGCGGCAAGCGACCGGCAAGCGGCATCCTCGACGATATCGGCCTGGACCGCGATCGAGCCGTTACCGATTTCGGCGGCGAGTGCCTCGGCGTCGTCGCGGCTTGATGCATAATTGATCACGCAGCGGACCCCGCGCGCCGCAAGCTGACGGACGACAGCGGCGCCGATGCCCGTGCCCCCGCCGGTGACGATCGCGACACCGCCGTTCATCGTAGTGACCGGCGCGCTCATGCGTCGGCGCTCGGCCGGGCAGTTGCGCGCGCCTGCCAATCGGCGAGGTTCGGCATATCATCTGGAATACCCATGCCGATGAAGGTCCCGAAATCGACCATCGTCAGCAAGACGATATCGGCAATCGAATAGTCCTTGCCCGCGAGCCAGGGCCGATCCGCAAGCGACGTATCGAAGAACCGCATCGCATCGGTCACCTTGGCGCGGTTGCTCTCGCCGAAATCCTTGTACTGCGGCACGACGACGTGGGCTGTGTAGGGATGCGCGTGTTGCCACACCATCGACAGCGGCGTGCCCAGCCGCAATTCGACGCGGCGCATCCACATATCGATTTCGGCGATGTTCTTTGCGCCCTTGCCAAACAGCGGTGGATCCGGGTTGAGCGCCTCGAAAAAGCGACAGATGGCGATGCTCTCGGTGATCACCTCGCCGTCGTCGAGCACCAGTGCCGGGATCTGGCCGAGCGGGTTCAGGGCAAGGAATTCCGGCGCCTTGTGCTCGCCCCTAACGAGCGCGAGTTCCTTCATCGGCACCTTCATGTCTTTTTCGGCAAGGAAGATACGGACCCGGCGCGGATTGGGGGCCGGATTTGCGGCATCGTAGAACAACATGGAAAGACGGCCCCTTTTGCGTTTTAGAACATCGCGTATGGCATTTCACCGGCCCCTCGCCTAGCTGTCCGCAGAGACGCAGTTCGGGAGACGAGATGACCGCCGAGACGATGCTGGCAAGCGAATTTGCCACGCTGTCCGATCTGATCCGTGCGCACGGGGCGGAGCGGGGCAAAAAGACCGCGCTCGTCGATGATGGCGGCTACGTGGATTATGCAACGCTCGACGCGATGCTCGACCGTGTCGCTGCCGCCCTTCAGCGCGACGGCGTCGTGGCGCGGGAATGCGTGGCGATCGTCGGCGCGCCTTCCATCCGATATGCGCTGGTTTTTCTCGGTGCCCTGCGCGCAGGAGCGGCGGCCACCCCGCTCGCCCCGTCTGCAACCGGCGAAGCGATCGCGGCGATGATCCGTGACAGCGGCACGCCGATCGTTTTCGTTGACGCGGCTGCACGAACCTCGCTGGACGGGCAGGACGTAGACGCCGCAATGGTCGATCTCGACGGCGACGCGTTCGACGCGTGGCTCGCCCCCGTCGGCACCGCACCCGCTGCGGTGCGCATCACGCCAGAAGACCCGTTCAACGTCATCTATTCCTCCGGCACCACCGGCACCCCCAAGGGCATCGTCCAGAGCCATGCGATGCGCTGGGCGCATATCCACCGCAATTTGGGCGCTGGATTTGGCGATGCGGTGACGATGCTGGCGACGCCGCTTTATTCGAACACCACGCTCGTAACCTTTCTGCCGACGCTCGGCTGGGGCGGAACCGCCGTCATCATGAAGAAATTCGATGCCCGCCAGTTTCTGGAGCTTGCCGCCGCCAACCGCGCGACGCACGCGATGCTGGTGCCGGTCCAATATAACCGCATCATGGCGGTGCCCGATTTCGACGAATTCGACCTGTCGAGCTTTCGTCTGAAGACGTGCACGAGCGCGCCCTTCTCCGCCGCGCTCAAGGCCGATGTCGTGGCACGCTGGCCGGGTCTGCTCGTCGAATATTACGGCATGACCGAGGGCGGCGGCACGACGATGCTCGTCGCCAACGCGCATCCCGACAAGCTTCACAGCGTTGGTGTTCCGGTGCCGGGGCATGACATCCGCCTGATCGACGATGACGGGCAAGAAGTCGCCTCTGGCGAAATGGGCGAGGTCGTCGGCCGGTCACCGGCGATGATGACCGGCTATCACGGCCGCGCCGATGCATCGCGCGCCGCCGAATGGTTCGATGCCGAGGGCCGGCGCTATATTCGCCACGGCGATGTCGGGCGTTTCGACGACGACGGCTTTCTGATTTTGATGGACCGCAAGAAGGACCTGATCATTTCGGGAGGGTTCAACATCTATCCATCAGATCTGGAGGCGGTGCTGGCGCAGCATCCAGATGTCGCCGACGGCACCGTCGTCGGCATGCCGAGCGAGGCATGGGGCGAGACGCCGGTCGGTTTCTACGTGCCGGCACGCGCCGATAGCGATCCTGCGGCGATCATGGCGTGGACCAACGAACGGCTGGGCAAGACGCAGCGGCTTTCAGCGCTCCATATCATCGACGAGCTGCCGCGCAGCGCGATCGGCAAGGTGCTGAAACGCGAATTGCGCGACGCCTTCGCCAGAACGCCCAATCCAAAGGCAGACGCATGACCCCAATCGCCGATATCATCGCCGCCGCGCGTCCGATCGAGGGCGGGTTCCAGGCCAGCATCCCCGCCGACTGGATGCAGGGCCGCACCAGCTATGGCGGGCTGTCGAGCGCGCTGGCGCTCCACGCGGCGCAACATCTTGAGCCCGATCTGCCGCCGCTGCGATCGGCGCAAATCTCGTTCATCGGGCCACTCGCCGGCGATGTGACGGTGACCGCAACCAAATTGCGGCGCGGGCGCACCGCCGCCTTCATTCAGGCCGATATCGTCTCCGATGCGGGCCTGGGTTTTCGGGCCACGTTCGTGTTCATGGCCGACCAGCCGTCAAAGGTCGATTTCGACCGGCTGATGCCGATGGATCGCAAGCCGCCCGGCCCCGGTGACAAGACGTTCATCGGCCCCGAAAATCTCTTCATCAACAATTTTGAATTTCTCGATCTGCGGGAAGAGGCCGGCGAAGGCGAATTGCTCCGCTGGGCTCGGTTGCGCGCGCCACAAGGTCTCGATCCGATGGTGCATGTGATGGCGATTGCAGACGGACTGCCGCCCGCCGTCATCAAACTGTTCGACGGCGGCTTTCCCCCGGTCAGTTCGCTGACATGGATCGTCAACCTGCTGACCGCAACGCCCGCCACCACTGAAGGCTGGTGGATGCTGACCGCACGGTCGGCGTTCGCACGCAGTGGTTGCAGCAGCCAGACGATGGCGATCTGGAACGCCGACGGCCAATTGATCGCAGAGGGCATGCAGAGCGTCGCGATCTTCGCTTAATCTGGGACCTCCTTCTGCGACAATTTGCGACAGTTTTGTCGTTGCCTGACAAAGCGCGGCGACACATGACGACGATACCGGGCAGGACATTGGAGATCGGCTCCAATCGGATCTGCAAAGGACGTTACCGTGAACAGATTTCTCATCGGATCGGCAATCGCTGTGTCGCTGGTCGCCGGCGCGGCAGTTGCGCAGGATCAGGCGGCGGACAAGAGCGCTGATGCGCGCGCCCCGCACGGCTGGGCGCGGATGCTCGCCAAGGTTGATACCAACAAGGACGGCGCGGTCTCGCTCGACGAGATGCTGACCGCCGCCAAGGCTCGCTTTGCCAAGCAGGACGCCAATAACGACGGCAAGATCACGCAGGACGAAGCGATGGCGTGGCGCCAGCAGCATCACAAGATGATGGCGGGCAACGATGGCGGGCCGGGGTTTGAAGGGCGGCATCGCGGCTGGCGTGGCCGTGGCGGGCCCGATGGCCCCGGCGGCTTTGGCGGTCCAGGGGGGCCCGGCGGCCCGCGCGGCCCTGGAGGCATGGTAGCGCATCTCGATGCCGACCATGACGGCAAGCTTACCCGCGCCGAGTTCGATGCCCCGTTCGACCGGATGGACGCCAACCATGACGGCGTCGTCGATCAGACCGAGATGAAGACCGCGCGCGAAGCGATGCAGGCACGTTTTCAGCAAATGCGTGACGGCGACGGTCGCCCTGACGCAGCGAAACCAGATACCGGGAAATAATTTCCCGGTCGCCGGGCGGGCTCCCCCAATCCCCTCGCCCGCCCGGCATTTCCCTACCGTGGTCGCCATCGCCGCGCCGTCGATTCGCTCGCGGCTTCATGCGGAGGATGTATTCATGCTAAGCGCCGAACCGATGGCAGAGCTGCCCCATTTGTTGCTTGTCGATGACGAGCGCTCGATCCGCGAGCCGCTTGCGCATTTCCTGCAGAAACAAGGCTTTCGCGTCACGCAAGCCGGCGATGCGGCGGCGGCGCGGACACGGCTGGCGGCTTACGCGATCGATCTCGTCATCCTCGATATCATGATGCCGGGCGAGGATGGGCTGAGCCTGACGCGCCATATCCGCGAGACGAGCGACCTGCCGGTCATCCTGCTCACCGCGCGCAGCGAGGAGACCGACCGCATTGTCGGGCTCGAAATGGGCGCCGACGATTATGTCGTGAAGCCGTTTTCTCCGCGCGAGCTTGCAACGCGCGCCAAGGTCGTGCTGCGCCGCGCGGCATCGGGTGGCGCGCGCGAGCATGCGCCCGAAAGCGGGGCATATGCCTTTGCCGGCTGGGTGCTGAAATCGGGCGAACGCGCGCTGGTGGATCGCGAAGGCGTGTCGGTCGCGCTGTCGACGGGCGAATACAGCCTGTTGCTTGCGCTCGTTCAGCGCCCGCGCGCGGTGCTGACCCGCGATCAGCTGCTCGATCTGACGCAAGGGCGCGAGGCCGCCGCCTTCGACCGCGCAATCGACAATCAGGTCAGTCGCCTGCGCCGCAAGATCGAAGCGGACCCCAAAAACCCCGAACTGATCAAGACGGTCTGGGGCGGCGGCTACACGCTTGCCGCCGAAGTCACCCGTCTGTGACCCGGTGGCGCATCTGGCCGCGCAGCTTGGCGGGCCAGCTGGCGCTGCTCGTCGCGCTCGCGTTGTTCGTGGCCCAGGCGATCAACTTCGCGCTGCTGTTTGAAGGCCGCCGCCAGATCAGGCTGCAACAGGTGGTCGGGCCTGCCGCAACCCGCATCATCGATGCCGAGGAACGGATCGCCACCGGGCGGCTGCTCGATCCGCAATCGCGCGGGCGCATCCAGCTTGCGGGGTCGAACCCCGTGCACACCGATGCACCGCACCGGCAAGATATCGAGCGCGCGCTACGGGCAGAACTTGTCGGCTCGGGCCTCACCATTGGCGCGATAAGCACCGAAATTCGCGCCGTGCGCGCCAATGATCCGCGCCTGGCGCGGTTCGGCCAGCGTCGCGCGCGATTATTCCAGCGGATGGGCGGTGAACTGGTGATCGCGGTCGCCCGGCGGCAGGGCGGCTGGCTCGTGTTGAACACTCCCTGGCCGTTGAACGATTCGTTTTTCCTCTGGCCGCTCATCGCCCAGACCGCCATCCTGTATATCGTCGTCCTGCTGCCCGTTTTGTGGGGAGCCCGCCGTATTTCCAAGCCGCTGCACGCGCTGACGCTCGCCGCGCGCCGGTTTCGCCCGGGTGCCCCCGATGCACCGCTCGAAGAGGTCGGCCCGCAGGATGTGCGCGCGGTCACCGCCGCCTTCAACGCCTTGCGGCTGCGGGTGACCGCGATGCTCGACGAGAAGGACCGGATGCTCGGTGCGATCGGTCATGATCTGCGCACCCCGTTGGCGGCGCTTCGGGTCCGCATCGAATCGGTCGAGGACGAAACCGATCGCGCGCGGATGGCCGACACGATCGAGGAAATGAACCGCACGCTCGACGATATCCTTTCGCTCGCACGGCTCGGTCGCCCGAGTGAGGCGATGACCGAGGTCGACCTGAGCGCGCTGGTCGAGGCGGTGGTCGAGGATTTCCGGGCGATCGGCAACGACGTGACCTTTGAGGAGGCACCCCGCATGACGCTGCGCCTGCGCCCCTCGCTGATGCGGCGCGCGATCCGCAATCTCATCGAGAACGCGATCAAATACGGCGTGTCGGCCGAGGTCCGGCTAGTGGCCAGCCCGACGGCCGCCGCCATCGTTATCGCGGATCGGGGGCCGGGCATTCCCCCTGACCGGCTGGCCGATGTCTTTGATCCCTTCACGCGGCTGGAAACATCGCGCAACCGCGAAACCGGCGGTGCCGGGCTCGGCCTCGCGCTCGCCCGCGCGATCGTTCAGGATGCAGGCGGCGACATCAGCCTGGTTAACCGCGCGGGCGCTGACAGTGATGGTGGTGGCCTCGACGCGACGATCACGCTGCCGAGGAAAGCCTGACGCCGGGGCGGGCGGCTTGGCCGCTGTCCAACCTCTGGCGGCATGACATCTAGTTTATCCGGCTTTGTTCCCCCGCGAAAGCGGGGGTCCAGAGCCACGACAGATATCGCTCGTGGCTCTGGACCCCCGCTTTCGCGGGGGAACGACCCAAAGTTAAAGCGATTCAATTTAACAAGGGTGGTGCGGGCGGTCGGAATCGAACCGACACTCCTTTCGGAACCGGATTTTGAGTAGGTCGAGACTACCTTAAGTGTTTGATATTAAACGATAAAATCTTAGAAATTGGATTTTTGTGTAAGGTTTTGTGCAAGTGTGTAAGACATGTGTAAGGCTTTCCCACAAATAATTGGACGCGGCTGACCTTGTCGAGTGACGTTATTCGGTCCCGGCATTGTAGTCCATATTTCGTTGCCCGACCCTCTCTCCTTACGGCTTGTCCGCAGGCCTCCCCTTCACCCAGTTTGTGTTCGATCGAACCGGTGCTTCGGAAGCCTAAGGCGTCAGGACACCTGTCCGAATTTTCAAGATTTAAGACAGCTGAAACCTGAAAAAACGAGACTTAAGCATTTCGCGTGCCGGTGGGCGGAACTGGTCGGCGGAAGCTTTCAAACGCTCCAGTCTTCGATCTTGAGGATATCGATCATTGAAAGCGCCTGATCGGCGCTAACAAGCGTGGCATCAAGCGCCAGCGCATGAGCCGCAATCATCAGATCGAGCGGAGCGATCGTGACGCCCTTGGCTTCGAGCGCCGCGCGTAGAGTTCCGTAATGCGGCGCGATGGCGTCGCTCCAGGGCAGTACATCTGCATAACGCAAAAACTCGCGAACCAGCTTGGCTAGTGTCGTCGCTTCCGGGCGCTTCGCCAGACCGTAATGCATCTCACCGGCTGTGACTGAGGAAATTGCCAATGCTGAAAGCGGCACAGATGCGGCGCGCGCGCATACCGGCTCGCGCTGTCGCAAGATTGCGCTGGCCGCGTTGGTATCGAGCAGATAGCGCCCTGTTTGCGCCAAGCTCACGCTTCGTCCTTATCCTCGGACGGCCAATCCGCGAAGGGGTCGCGATCCTGGGGCGCTGTCCGCCGCTCATCGTTCCCGAGAAAGTCGTCGGGAATGTCAGCGTTGAGTTTACACGCAAAGGCGAAAAACTCGTCAAGGCTCTCTGGCTTGCGCGAGAGGATCACATCGCCGGTCTGCTCATCGCGACGGATATTCACTTCGCTCCCCTCAAAACGATAGCTGAGCGGAAGGCGCACGGCCTGGCTCTTACCATTCTGAAATAGTTTGGCAGTTTGACCCATGGCAAAAACTCCTCGATATATACTTTAGTCTATCACATTCGGTGATAGGCAGCAAGCGAACCCGCGATCGCATCTCAACCGAACTCCCCCGACCTGATGATGAAAATCTGACATTCGAAATTCACGCGCTCTCAGTCCGCTTTTAGGTGGAAATGCTGCCCGTCAGCTTCCACCCTAATTAAATCGGGGCGGTTGGGGTGTTGCGCCGGCAGAAGCGGACATTGCGGAACGCGGTTGCCACACCCGTCACCCCGCTGAAATGCATGGATCGCTCGCGAGTGTCAGAACCGACCGGTTGTGACACTGGAACAATCCCCGTCGGCACGTTCTTTATTGGCAACCACCACCCCACATAGCTAATCATCCGGGCCGACCCGGCTCGGCGATCGCACGGAGTCTGACGAGTTCGGCTTCGAGCGCATTCATCCGCCTTTGTTGCAGCTCGGCAGGCGACAACTCTGTAGCTTCGGTGAAGGCATGGACCTTCGCCCAAAAGCTGCCCCAACGCGATAATTGTGTCGGTCGTGAACGTATCTCGTCACTGCCTGCATCATGACCCGACATGTCCTTCTCCCTTTAAGGTCGACGCTTTGCCGCCCAGTCGCAACCGACAGCGTGCGAAAGCTACGGTCCCTCAATCGCCGGTGAGTAATGCCGACAGCACGCCTAAGCGGCCCTCACGGATGTTTTGGCCAAGATTGCCAGTGCTCGCCGCGAACTTCGGTCCCATGATGACGCCTAAGTTCGGCCCGGCGGGCGGAGGGTTGGCGGTGGTCGCCTCAAACCAGTCGAGTGCTGTCTGGGTATCGTCGCGCCACAGTGTCGGTGTGAACCCCGCGGTTTCCAATGCCGCACGGGTGTCCTCGGCGCTGAGAAGGAAGCTGGTCGAAGCGTCCGGCGCCCATGGCGCGGGATAAATTAGGTCGCCCTCCTTCAAGATAATATCGTACGTAGCGAACTTACCCCCGGGTCTCAGTACGCGGCGAACCTCCGCATAGAGGGTTGCGCGATCTGCGACGTTCATCGCCACGTGTTGCAGGAACACGCTGTCGAAACTGCCGTCGTCGAATGGTAAGTGTGAAGCATCACCGACGCGGAACGAGACCAGTTCATTCAACCCGCAGCGCGCCGTCAGATAGTCCGCCGCCTCGATGAAGCTCGGACTGATGTCGATGCCAGTGACGTGGCAACCGAAGGTTGTCGCCAAATAGCGAGCGGGTCCGCCAACACCACAGCCGAGATCGAGAACGTGGTCCCCTGCCTGCAAATCGGCTGCCCCCGCCAGTTCGGCGGTGGCAAGGATACCGCGTGTATGGAACTGGTCGAGCATCGCGAGCTGGGCGACGGTCAGCGGGTCCCCTTCGCTGGCGGTCGGTGCGAGTGCAACCTTGATGCGGTCAACGAGGCCAGGCCCGTCATAGTGCTGCCGCACCCCGTCGAGTATGTCTGTCATGGGTGATGTCCTTGCAAAAAGTGAGGATCAGACGGGCTGGGCGACGCGCTCACTCGGAGTCGGGCGAAAGGCTGTTGCCGTCGCAAGCGGGGGACGATCGTTCCGCGCCACGCCATGTTCCTCGCGCCACAGCGCAGAGTCGGCGCTGAGTTGGGGCTGTTCGGGCTGAGGCATCCAAAGCTCCTCTGCGAACCGGCTCGGATTGATGCCGGGGCGCATCGGCACGCTCATGAAGCCCGCGAAAGTCTTGATGAAGTTGCCCGCCGTGCGTCGAGCATCCGGCAAAGCGGCATGCCGCCGGGTGATCGTCTCAAAACTCTCTGGCGGCCGGCCGGTGACGTCGAGGACATGGCTGGTCGGGCCGCCCATCTCGAACGCGCCGCGATCATGGTCCTGCATGTAGAAAGCCAATTGGCTGAGCATGAACTGGTCGATTCCGTCCATCCGTGCCGCCTTGTAGAACATCCACAATGGCAGTTTCACGTGGCGCACGGTGCGCCCGAGCACCTTGCCCATGATCTGTGCCATCTCCCTCACCGACAGCATGTCGGGACCGGTCGGCCGATAGCTTTTGCCTGCATGGCGGTCGGGGTGGATCAGCGCGCCGACCGAGACGCGGGCGATGTCGTCGACCGATGGCGGTGCGTTGCTGCTGGCACCATGTGCCGGGAACGGCAGCACGCCCATGTGCGCGGCGTATTTGAGGAGGGTCATGTAGGGCAGATCGGCAAAGAAGCCGGGGTTGACGATCGTTAGCGCGGTCTCCGGCAACATCGCGAACAACCGGTCCGCCAGCCAATGCTGGCGAGTCAACAGCGCGGGATGCTGCGGGTTCGCGAGCCATTGGCTCAGGACGACAAGCGATTCGAGCCGGGCTTCGCGGGCGGCGGTCGCGAAGACGGAGGCACAGTGGATCATGTACGGGTCGAACGGCGGCAGGAAGTAGGCCCGCTGCACGCCGCGCATCGCAT
This sequence comes from Sphingomonadales bacterium, assembly GCA_038230675.1. GTDB lineage: Bacteria > Pseudomonadota > Alphaproteobacteria > Sphingomonadales > Sphingomonadaceae > Sphingomonas. The sequence continues at coordinate 10,690 of JBBRMV010000047.1, forward strand.
CGAGCAGGGCCTGCGGGTCGGTAAGGTCGCCGATCGTGATCTCCGCCCCGGCAGCTTTCAACCTCGCGCTGCGCCTATCCTCGCGGCGAACATACGCGCGCACGGGGTAACCGGCCGCCAACAGTTGAACTGTGACCTGGCCGCCGGTCTTTCCGGTCGCGCCAGTCACGAGAATGCGAGGTTTCGAGATGGTGGCCATGCAACTGCTCCTTTTCTGGAGCTACAATTACGTCCGTTTCCAATCACCGACTATTTGCGATAATGTGCATTGGTCATGAAGCGCAACTTCACTAATCGCCGTGGCGCGCTCGATGGAGTCGAGATGTTTTTTGCAGTCGCACGCCACCGCAACTTTCGCCGCGCGGCCGCCGAACTGGGTGTAACACCCTCGGCAGCGGGGCAGACCATACGCGCTCTTGAGGCGAGGCTTGGCGTCGCGCTTTTCGTCCGAACGACTCGGAGCGTCGGCATGACCGAAGCAGGCGAGCGGTTTTTGGTCCAAGCCGAACCCGCCTATCAGGCACTGGCGGCTGCTGGTATCGCGGCTAGCGATCTCGGGGGACGCCCCGCCGGGCTGTTACGCCTCGCGGTGCCCCGTTCCGTCGTGCCGTTGATTATCCGGCCCGTGTTGGCCTCATTCGCTACCGCATATCCCGACATCGAACTAGAAATCGCCGCAAGTGAGGGGTTCGTCGATATCACGTCGCAGGGTTTCGACGCCGGGATGCGCATGGGGCAATTCATCGCCGCCGATATGACAGCGCTGAGGCTTACGCCCCCCTTCCCCATGGTTGCCGTCGGTAGTCCGGACTATCTCGCGCGTCGCGGAACACCGATCATTCCTGAGGACCTGCGAAGCCATGCCTGTTTAAGGCTGCGTCGCACCGAGGGCGGGTCGTCGCCTTGGCGTCTGATCGACAAGGGCAAACCGCTGGAGATTCTTGTTCAAGGACCGCTGATCGCCGGCGATTTCCCGACGCTGATCGATGCCGCCATCGATGGCGTCGGACTTGCACAGATTCCCGAGCCAGTGGCGGTCGCCCCGATCAAGGCAGGTTTGCTTCGGCAAGTGCTGGCAGGGTTCGCGCCCGAGACGCCAGGCGTGTTCCTCTACTACCCCGATCGACGCCAGGTTCTTCCCAAGCTGCGCGCCTTCATCGAACATTTGAAGACGCAACTGCCACGGCCGCCGACCATCGAAGACCGATTTTGACGCGGGACTGACCGCGACCTGCGCCGCGCACAACCGAACGGTTGTGACACTCGGCTCGAACGGCAGCTTCTCTATCGCGGCCTGAGTCAACAGGCGCAGGCCATTCTCCGCCGCCGCGAGTGCGCCGGTCCGACGAATTGGTAGGCGACGAAGTAGAAATACTATTTTTCTGCGGGGCTTGAGGTCGCCACACGGGGTTCGTGCTTCTCTCCGGGGTCGGCACGTAGCCGCCCCATGATGGGGTAAGAGAAAGCGGCGTGGATCAATCTTTCGGGCGCCCTTGTCGCTGGCGACAGGGCTGCTGCCGTTACGATCTCACGCCACCTTCGTCCCCGTGAGGACCTCTTCCTGCCGAGGCAGAACCGTGAAAGCTCCTGTCTGAGATCGTATCAGGCGGCCGCGGCCGCGGTCCCGGGTTCGCTGCCCCAGCGGAAGTCGGTGCCGTCCGTCCACATGCGGTGGAGCACCACTGCCAGACGACGTGCGACGGCGACGATGGCGCGTCGCACGCCCCGGCGCTGCGCGACCTTCATCCCCCAGGCCTTGAGCCACGACCAATGCCGGCTCTGGGTCAGCAGGACCTGCGCCGCCTCGTACAGCATCGTTCGCAGCATGGTGTCGCCGGACTTGGAGATGCCGCCGTCATAGTCGATCTCGCCCGACTGATG
>JBBRMV010000048.1:0-11830 GCA_038230675.1 Sphingomonadales bacterium
GCGCGTAATAAGCCTGCGTCTGCGTGCGCAGCACCTGCTCCATCACCTGCGGCTTGAAATCGCTGTCGCCGATGCGCGCGAGCACATGGTTGAAGGTGGCGGGCTTCACCACCTGGCCAAGCGCAAATTCGACGCCGAAGGTCTTGAGATATTCCTTGAGCGCGACCAGCTTTTCGCGCGCGGGCGGTTCGTGGACGCGGTACATCACGGGCGCGGTCTTTTTCTCCAGCGCCTTGGCGGCGGCCACGTTGGCGGCGATCATATATTCCTCGATCAACTTGTGCGCATCGAGCCGTTCACGCGGCGCCACCGACATGATCCGCCCCTTTTCGTCGAGCACCACGCGCCGCTCGGGCAGATCGAGATCGAGCGGTTCGCGCCGCGCCCGTGCGGCGGCCAGCGCACGCCAGCATGCCCAGAGCGAGAGGAGCGCTGATTCTAGATCCTCCCCGGAACGGGGAGGGGAACCAGCCAAGGGCTGGTGGAGAGGGGCTTCGGCAAGCGGACCGTCCATTTGGGGCATGCCCCCTCCACCGGCTTCGCCGGTCCCCCTCCCCGTGCCGGGGAGGATCGCGTCGATCATCGCCTGCGCCGCCTCATAGGCGATGTTCCCTGCCAATCGCACCACCGCGCGGGTGAAGCGCCAATCCTTGAGCGCGCCATTGCTGCCGATCGTCAGGTGGCAGACGAGCGCCGCGCGGTCCTCCCCCTCTTTCAGCGAGCAAACATCGGCGGAGAGCAGTTCGGGCAGCATCGGCACGACGCGATCTGGGAAATAGACGCTGTTGCCGCGTCGCCGCGCCTCGCGGTCGATTTCGGAACCGGGGCGGACGTAGAAACTCACATCAGCGATCGCGACGATCGCCTTCCACCCGCCCTCGTTCTTGGGATCATCATCGGGCGTCGCCCATACCGCGTCGTCGTGATCGCGCGCATCCTCGGGATCGATCGCGACGATCGGCAGGTGACGCAGATCCTCGCGAGCAAAACCAGCGTCAAACCCGGTTCGGGCTGAGCCTGTCGAAGCCCTGCCTTTCTTCTGCGACGGTGCAGAAGAAGGCAGCCCTTCGACAAGCTCAGGGCCAACGGTGGGAGGGGAAATGGGGGTGAGTGGCAACTTCGCCACCTCCGCCGCCTCGGCGATCGCCTCTGGCGCGAACACATCGGGAATGCCGAGCTTGTGGATCGCGATCAGCGAAAAGCTGCGCGGGGCGAAGGGATCGCCAAGCACCTGAGTGACTCGCACGGTGATGCGCGGCGGACGCCCGGTCTTTTCCGCCAGCACCAGATCGCCGGGCGAGGCCCCGCCCGCATCCGACACCTGGAATTCGCGCCGTTCCTTTTTCTCGACACCCTGCAGCCACAGCTTGCCGTCCTGTTCCTGGAGGACGCCGAGCATCAGTTCCTCACCGCGCGCGAGCTGCTTCATCGGGTGCGCGATCCACCCCTTGCCGGCTTCCTCGGTGCGCGCAAGGATGCGATCACCAACGCCGAGTGCGCCCCGCCGCCCCTTCTCCCTCACCCGCAGCTTTGGCGCGGGTGTGTCGGCCTCCCAACTTTCGGGCACGGCCCAGGCCTGGCCGTCATCGCCGATATCGGTGATGCGCAGCACCGTCACTTTGGGCACGCCGCCCATCTGATGGAAGGCGCGGCCGGGCGAATGATCGATCAGCCCCTCGTCCGCCATGTCCTTCAGCAACGCCTTCAGCGCGATCTTTTCGGCACCGTGGAGGCCGAACGCCTTGGCGATCTCGCGTTTGCCCGCCGCCGTCGGCGACGTGGCGATGAAATCGAGGACTTGCTTGGGGGTCGGCAGGCCGGTGGACGGCTTGGGGGTGAATTTCGGCATCGCCCGATCGATACGCGGTTCGCAGCAATCCACCAAATGGCTAGTCGCCGCAGCCCCTCGGCGCTATTCCGACAGCGGTGACATATGATCTCCTCATCATCGGCGGCGGCATCAACGGCTCGGCAATCGCGCGTGAGGCTTCGCTCAATGGGCTGAGCGTGATGCTCGTCGAAAAGGGCGATCTGGCGGGCGCCACCTCATCCGCCTCGACCAAGCTGATCCATGGCGGCTTGCGTTACCTCGAATATTACGAGTTCAAGCTGGTTTCCGAAGCGCTGCACGAGCGCGAGCGGCTGATCCACGCAGCACCCCACATCATCTACCCGCTCAGCTTTGTCCTGCCGCATGAAAATGCGGTGCGGCCATGGTGGATGGTCCGGGCCGGGCTGCTGCTCTATGATCTGCTGGGCGGACGGATGAGCCTGCCGCGCTCGCGCGGGCTGACCACGCGCGACACGCTCTACACCGCGCCGCTGAAGGGCGGAAAGCGCGGCTTTGTCTATTCGGACGCCTGGGTAGACGATGCGCGGCTGACGGTGCTGAACGCCGTCGACGCGGCCGCCAATGGTGCCGAGATCACCGTGCAGACCGCCGTCATTTCGGCGCGGCGAGAGGGCGGCGAATGGCGCGCGGCGCTTTCTGACGGGCGCGAGATTGCAGCACGCGCACTCGTCAACGCGGCGGGGCCCTGGGTGCATCAGATGCTGGCCAAGCTCGGCGTCAATTCGGCGTCAGGCGTGCGGCTGATCAAGGGCAGCCATATCGTCGTCCCGCAGCTTTTCGACGGGCCACAGGCTTATATCCTGCAACAGCCCGATCGCCGGATCGTCTTCGCGATCCCCTATGAAAACGGCTTCACCGAAATCGGCACGACCGATGTGCCCGTCGATGCGCCCGAAGATGCCGTGATCGATGACGAGGAGATCGCCTATCTGTGCGAGGCGGTGAACCGGCATTTCGTGAAGCAGGTGAGCCCCGTCGATGTCCGCTCGACCTGGTCCGGCGTGCGCCCGCTTTATGATGACGGGGCGAGCGAGGCGAAGGAAGTGACGCGCGACTACGTACTCGAGCTCGACACGCACGGCCCTCCCCTCCTGTCGATCTTTGGTGGCAAGATCACGACGGCGCGGCATCTGGCCGAGGAAGCCGTCGCCAAACTCGCCCGGCCGATGGGATTTGCGGCAAAGCGCGTCACCCGCACACGCCCCTTTCCCGGCGGGGACATTGGCGATTTTGCCGGTTATCTGGCGACGGTGCGCAAGACTTGGCCCTTTCTAGGTGCGGCGCGCAGCGAGCGGATGGCGCGCGCTTACGGGTCGATGCTCGGGGAAATGCTGGCGGGTATCACCGATGAAGCCGCGATGGGTGCAGCGCTTGGCGGCGGGCTGACCGAGATCGAGGCACGCTGGATGCACGCCCGCGAATGGGCGCGCACGCCTGAGGATGCGCTCCACCGCCGCAGCAAGATCGGCCTGCATCTGAGCCCCGATCAACGCACCGCGTTTGAAGCCTGGTGGCGAAACGCCTATCGCGCCTGATATGCTGACCGTCGCCGCCCTGTACCGCTTCGCCCGCTTCGACGATCCAGCGGCGCTGCGCGCGCCGTTGCTTGCCGTGTGCATGGCAGGCGGGGTGAAAGGCACGTTGTTGCTTGCGCGTGAGGGCATCAATGGCACGATTGCGGGCGAGGCAGCCGCCATCGCTGCCGTGCTCGCGCACATCCGCGCGCTGCCGGGGTGCGCCGATATCCAGCCCAAATTCGCGGACGCAGAGGCGATGCCGTTCCACCGGATGAAAGTGCGCATCAAACGCGAGATCGTGACGATGGGTCAGCCCGATATCGATCCGTTCGCTGGCACCGGCACCTATGTGGCACCCGCCGACTGGAACGCGCTGATCTCCGCGCCCGATACCGTCACGATCGACACGCGCAATGATTATGAGGTGAGGATCGGGAGCTTCGCTGGTGCGACGAATCCGAAAACCAGCAGTTTCAGTGACTTTCCCGGCTGGTTTCACGATCACCGCGAAGAATTGTCGGGCAAGAAAGTCGCGATGTTCTGCACCGGCGGCATCCGCTGCGAAAAGGCGACGGCATTCCTGAAGGCACAAGGCGTGGCCGACGTGTTTCACCTCGAAGGCGGCATTCTGAAATATCTGGAGGAAATGCCCGCCGCCGACAGCCGCTGGCAGGGCGAATGTTTCGTGTTCGACGAACGCGTCGCGGTGGGCCACGGGCTCGCCCCCGGCACCCATAACTTGTGCCGGGCGTGCCGGATGCCGGTAAGCGTGGAGGACCGCGCATCGCCGCTCTACGAAGAAGGCGTGGCCTGCCCCGCCTGCCACGGCACCCGCGACGATGCGAAGCGCGCCGCCCTTGCCGAACGCCACCGGCAGGTGGAACTGGCAGCAGCGCGGGGGGAGGTGCATGTCGGCGCCCTACCGAAACAGGCCTCGCCGGACCATTCGGGTGAGTGACCCCGCGATCCTCTATAGTTTCCGGCGTTGTCCCTATGCGATGCGGGCACGCATGGCGTTGCTGATCAGCGGCGTCCAATACGAGACCCGCGAGATAAAGCTCTCGGCAAAACCTGCAGCGATGATCGAAGCGTCGCCCAAGGCAACGGTGCCGGTTCTCGTTCTTGCCGATGGCGTGGTGATCGACGAGAGCATCGCGGTCATGCGCTGGGCGCTGCGACAGCACGACCCGGAACGCTGGCTAGACGGCGATGATCAGGCCCTGATCACCGCCAACGACCAAGAATTCAAACATCACCTGGACCGGTACAAATACCCGCAGCGTCATGCCAGCGAGCCGATGGCGGACCGCCGGGCCGGCATGGCGATACTGGCCGACCTGGACTCGCGATTGGCGCAAAACGGCGGCAATTTTTGCGGCCCAAACCGGATGCTCGCAGATATCGCCCTGTTCCCGTTCATCCGGCAATTCGCGGCAACCGATCAGGATTGGTTTTCTCGCCAGCCTCTGCCCGCACTGCAGGAATGGCTGACGCGTCATTGTTCTTCTGATCTTTTCGAGAAGGCGATGGTCAAGCAGCCGGTTTGGGATGGGCCGTGCGACCTTCGTCAATAACTCCGCCCGACCAGTACGCGCTCGACTGAGGGAGCGCCGGTGAAGATGCACGCGCCGTCGGCAGGCGCAGCATCCATCGGCACATTGCGCAGCGTAAGTTTCAGCGCCTTCAGCCGTTCCACGACCTTGTCGAGATCGGCACCGGTCGGCTTCGACCATTGCACCTCGACGAAACCGGGATTCTTGACGCCGTCGGCAAAGGCGCGCTCAAGCCCGGCGAAATCGGTCACGTCGCGGGCGATGTTGACATCGAGCCGCGCCTTCGCTTCGGCGAACAGTCCGGTTTGCACTTCCTCAAGCATGGCGGCAGCGCTGGCGACGAAATCGCCCTTTGCGACCACGGCGCTGTCGAGCTTGCCATCCTCACGGTACAGCCGGTCGCGGCGGATGACCGACACGTTGCCACCGGCCATATCGCGCCCGCCGACCTCGATGACGATCGGCGCGCCCTTCTTCACCCAGCCCCAGCGCTTGGTCGCGGCCTTGCCGAATTTTAGGTCGAGCAATGCGCGCACCGGCTCGCCGAAAGCCCAGACCTTGATCAGATCGGCCTGGAGGCCCTTGCAATAATCGATGATCGCCGAATCCTCGTCATTGTCGCGCAGCATCGGCACGATCACGATTTGCCAGGGCGCGACGCGCGGCGGCACGCGCATCCCGTCATCGTCGCCGTGCACCATGATCGCGGCGCCGATCATCCGGGTCGTCATGCCCCAGCTCGTCGTCTGCGCCAGCTCGAGCTCGCCCGCGCTGTTCTGGAACTTGATGTCCTGCGCCTTGCTGAACGTGGTGCCAAGGAAGTGGCTGGTGGCGGCCTGAAGCGCCTTGCCGTCCTGCATCATCGCTTCGATCGAATAGGTCGAGACCGCGCCGGGGAAGCGCTCATTCTCCGGCTTTTCGCCCGCGACGACAGGCAGCGCGATGCAACTCTCCGCGAACTCGCGATAGACTTCGAGCATCTTGAGCGTCTCTTCGCGCGCCTCTTCCACGGTGGCGTGGGCGGTATGGCCTTCCTGCCAGAGGAACTCGCTGGTGCGCAGGAACATCCGCGTGCGCATCTCCCAGCGGACGACGTTGGCCCATTGATTGATCAGCACGGGCAGGTCGCGCCAGGACTGGATCCAGCGGCTGAACGCAGCGCCGATCACTGTCTCGCTCGTGGGACGCACGATCAGCGGCTCCTCGAGCTTGGCTGCGGGATCGGGCATCAGTCCGCCCTTGCCGTCGGAGATCAGCCGGTGGTGCGTGACGATCGCCATTTCCTTGGCGAAACCCTCGACGTGATCGGCTTCCTTCTCGAAATAGCTTAAGGGAATGAAGAGCGGGAAATAGCAATTCTCATGCCCCGTCGCCTTTATGCGATCATCGAGCAGGCGCTGGATGCGCTCCCAGATGCCGTATCCCCACGGCCGGATGACCATGCAGCCGCGCACTCCCGATTCTTCGGCGAGATCGGCCTCGGCGATGACGGTTTGATACCAGGCCGAGAAATCGGCGTCGCGGGTGACGGACAAAGCATGCTTGATCATGCGCAAAGCCGATAGCGCGTGAAATTTCCCACGTCACGCGACAGATCGCTTCGCGCCCTTGATCCGCGGCGCTTGAGCGAACATGAGCCTGTCATGGGGCCAGGCGATATCAATGGTGACCGGATATTGTTCGGCGTGGCGCTGCGGCTGGGGTCGGTGGCGGTGTTCTCCGTGATGAACGCGCTCATCAAGCTTGCCCAGGGCGGCGGCGCGCATCTCGCCGAATTGCTGTTCTTCCGCCAGACCTTTGCCCTGCCGATCGTCATCGCCTGGATCGCGATTGGCCCCGGGCTCGGCTCAATCAGGACCAAGCGGATCGGCGCCCACCTCTCCCGCACGGCGCTGGGGTTGCTCGGCATGTGCTTCATCTTCTCGACCTTCCTTTTCCTGCCGCTCGCCGAAGCGACGACGCTGCAGTTCACGCTGCCGATCTTCGCGACGATTTTTGGCGCGGTGCTGCTCAAGGAGCCGACGGGATGGCATCGCTGGGGCGCGGTGATCGCAGGGTTTATCGGCGTGCTGATCGTCACCCAGCCCGGCACCGGGCACATGGCGAGCATCGGCATCCTGACCGGGCTGACCGGGGCGATGATGAGCGCGGGCGTGTCGATCATGCTGCGCCAATTGAGCAAGACCGAGCCCGCACCGACGACAGTCTTCTGGTTTTCGGCATTGTCGGTGCCGCCGACCGCGATCGCCTTTGCGCTCTATGCCACCCCGCACCCGCTGACGACGTGGCTGATCCTGATCGGTGTCGGGCTTGCCGGCGGGGTGGCGCAATTGTTCATGACGACATCGCTCAGCGTCGCGCCGGTCGCAGCGGTGGTGCCGATGGATTATACCGGGCTGGTGTGGGCGGCGATCTATGGCTGGGCGCTGTTCGGCGCGGTGCCGAGTTGGTCGACCTGGGCCGGTGCGCCGATCATCATCGCGAGCGGATTGTATATCGTCTGGCGCGAACACCGGTTGCGGCGCGAAAAAGTCGACCGGGCAATGGCCTGATCAGGCTTTGCGATAAACCAGCATCAGGTTGTTGGCGGGCATCTCGATCAACCGATCGAGCGTGAGGTGTTGCGTAAGCGCGGCTTGCGAGACGCTTTCGACCGTCCGCAAACCCCATGCCCGATCACGCTCGCGGAGTGACAGGTCGAACGCTTCGTTGCTCGGCGCGGTCGGCACACCGTCGCGGCGATACGGCCCATAGAGGATCAACGGTGCGCCATGCGGCAGCAGTCGCGTTGCCCCCGCGAGCAGGCCCAGCGTCGCCTGCCACGGGCTGATATGGACCATGTTGATGCACAGGACGGCATCCGCATGCTCGATCGGCCAATTTGGCGCCGCGGCATCGATAGCGATCGGCGCGCGGACATTCGCTTGCCCTTGCGTCCACGCAGCAATCGATGCGAGCGCGGTCGGATCAGGATCGCTTGGCTGCCAGTCGCGGCCCAGCACGCCCGCGAAATGCGCAACATGCTCGCCACTGCCGCTCGCGATTTCGAGGATCAGGCCGGTCGCCGGCAACACATCGGCGAGGATTTCGGCGATCGCATCACGGTTGCGCAGCGTCGCGGGGGCGTGCTTGCGGGTGTCGCCTTTGTCCTCGGCGACAATCCAGGGCGTGGGATCGGCCATCACACCCGCGCCGTGCGCACCTGATCGAGCAGCTTTCGCGCACGCAAATACATCTCCAGCCGCTGGGCGGTGAACAGGCCCAGCGCCATCACGATCAGCATGTCGGTCAGCGCCAGCGTGCTGAGGTGAAGCGGGCCCCCGCTGCCGACCAGTTCCCGCGCGCCCGCGCGCACCGCGATGATCAGCACGATGAAGATGATCGCGCCCGGCGACGCGCGTTGATTGAGCGCATGCGTATCCGGATCGATCTCGATCCGCATCATCCGCCCGCGCTGCCACCCAAGCGCTCCGCCGACGACCAACGCCAGCGCACACAGCGCCCATTGCACGCCGACGGGCGGAAATTCGAACAGCATCACGCTCGCCAGCACGAGATAAAGCGTCGGGAAAATCCACAACCGTTCAAGCTTGAGCGGTCGCGCCCTCGACAGCCGCCGTGCTCTGACCGCCAGCACGAACGCGGCAATGGCGATACCGATGACATAGCCGATCCATTGTTGCGGGTGCGTGGCATCAGCGGGCATGCGACGTCTCCCTCGATCGCCAGAACAGGCGCGATAGCAGGATATGCATGAATAGCCCGGCCGGTCCTGCAAGAAAAGTCAGTACAAGCACGGGCGCCTGAACGAACCGGCTGATCCCGCGCCGATCCGAATCCTCGGCAATCCACAAGCCGGTGAACAGATCGAGCGCCAGATAATGTGTCCAGCCCGTCACCACGCCGCCATCGCTGGCAAAGATCGCGCGAACCCCGGCGATGCTGGAGAAATCCGGCGCGGGGCCGGCGCTTTCGCCAAAGCCGACCGTCAATGCCGTCGTGACGAGAATGACATAGAACAGGCTGAGCCCGCCCGCGCCCGCGATCCGCAACTGCCCGATCGCTCCCCGCCAGCGAGGGCTGAGGATCAGCACCAGCCAGAGCACCAGCGCGACTGCGTTCACCGCCTGAAAGATGCCCGCCCAGGTCAAGCTAGGCATGGTCGCCGACAAGATATCAAATGCCTCATTGTTCGCGCTAACTAGCTTGCAGAAGTGCCATAGTACTGATTAAATTGGAAACGGCGAGGAGACAAGGATGGCGCAATCAAAGACGATCATCCGGGGGAACCGGCAGCTTCGCGCTTGGCGGCAATTTCAAGATTGGATCGATGACCATAGCAATTCAGCATGGGCGTTTCGCGGGCTGGGCGACATCGATTTTTCGCTAGTCCCGACGATCGGGAGAATTCCTCGATACTCTCTGTCGAAAGAACGATCGGTGCTCGCGTCCTTCCGGCGAAGGGCGCTTCAGTTTGCCAACGATGCCGGATTCACCGACTGGGAATATCTAGCTCTCGCACAGCATCATGGTGTTCCGACCCGCTTGCTTGACTGGACAACCAACCCGCTGGTTGCTGCCTATTTTGCAGCATCAGCATTACCAGGCGAGCGCGCCGTTACACTCAGCCGGAAGCCAGCGCGTGCAATGCCTCAATCGAGCATGATCCCCTGTCGCGTAATCGCAACGCGTGTGCGGCACTCCGATCTTGTTGACATGGATTCAGAAAGCGATCCGCTCGAAATATCAGAGATTGGCTTTGTCATTCCGCGCGCCATCTCAAACCGGATCGGATCCCAAAGCGGTTTGTTCAGCGCCCATCCAAGCCCAAACCAGCCTTGGCTTGAACCGCTCCAGGATGCAGACCACGTATTCGATATTCCCGGAGAGGACCGCGACTTTTTTCTTAGGCGGCTGTTCTACCTGGGTGTCGATCCGCTATATCTCATGGGCGGGCTGGACGGCTTAGGAGCGCGGTCGGCTTGGCAAGCCAAGCGTGGCGTTGGACTGGGAGCTATTATATGAATGCGCTTCCCAAATTCGGCTCGCAAAAACCGGACGAGACTGCGCGGATCGTTGATACGATCAATGCGATGACCGAAGATGACCTTAATCGCCTAGACGCTTGGCAGGGTTTATCGGATCTTTCATCTAGCACTATTTTCGAAGCGATCGACGCTGATCCGGAGAGCGTTGTTATCGATAGCGCCGGCAACTTTGAAGCAATAGCGTCAGTCTATGTCACACTAGTCTATGGTTCATCGAAAGACCAAGAGACTATGAGCGACGAATATCTCGCGACCTTAGGTGGTGTTTACACCGACGACGGGGCGATAGTTTCCAAAGTCGATGTCGACACCTCTTCTTTTTACGAATGAGCACTTATAGATAGCTATTCTGCTGCCTGCGCCAGCGCCGGGTCCTTCCACACCAGCACTGGCTTGCGCGCCGCCAGCGTCTCGTCGAGTCGCGCGCGCGGCGCGAAATGGGGGGCCGATTTCAGCGATGGATCGCCTGCCCGCGCACGCTCTGCAACGGCACGCAGCGCGCCAATGAACTGGTCCATCCCCGCCTTGCTCTCGGTCTCGGTTGGCTCGATCAGCATCGCGCCGTGGACGACGAGCGGGAAATAGACCGTCATCGGGTGGAACCCCTCGTCGATCAGCCCCTTGGCGATATCGAGCGTGGTGAAGCCTTCCGCCATCCCGTCATCGCTGAACAGCGCCTCGTGCATGCACGGCCCGCTCGCCGCAAACGGCGCGTCGAGAACGTCCTCAAGGCTGCGCAGGATGTAGTTGGCGTTGAGAACCGCGTCCTCCGCCACCTGTCGCAACCCGTCCGCGCCGTGGCTCAATATGTAGGTCAGCGCGCGCGTGAACATGCCCATCTGGCCGTGGAAGGCACACATCCGCCCAAAGCTGTGCGGATGACGGTCGCCGACACTTTCTTCCTCGACCAGGGTGATATGGCCGTCTTCGAACCGCTCCGTGAACGGCAGCGGACCGAACGGCGACAGCGCCTCGGACAGCACCACCGGCCCCGATCCCGGCCCGCCGCCACCGTGCGGCGTGGAAAAGGTCTTGTGGAGATTGATGTGCATCGCATCGATGCCGAGATCGCCGGGTCGCACCCGCCCGACGATCGCGTTGAAGTTCGCGCCGTCGCAATAGACATAACCGCCAGCGGCGTGCACCGCGTCCGAAATCGCCTTCATGTCGCGCTCGAACAACCCGCAAGTGTTGGGGTTGGTGATCATCACGCCTGCGACATCGGGGCCCAGCCGGGCTTTGAGCGCGGCGAGATCGACCCGGCCCGCTGCCGTCGCCGGAATATCCTCGACGCTGTAGCCGGCAAAGGCTGCGGTCGCTGGATTGGTGCCATGCGCGCTTTCGGGCACCAGGATGACCTTGCGATGTCCCTCACCCCTCGCCTCGAGTGCGGCGCGGATGCAGAGGATGCCGCAAAGCTCCCCGTGTGCGCCGGCCTTGGGCGTCATCGCCACGCCGTGCATGCCCGTCAGCTTGATCAGCCACACTGCGAGCTCGTTGATCACCCCGAGCGCGCCCTGCACCGTGTCGACCGGTTGCAACGGATGGATATCGGCAAACCCGGGCAGCCGCGCCATCTTTTCGTTAAGGCGCGGATTATGCTTCATCGTGCAGCTGCCGAGCGGGAAGAAGCCCAGGTCGATCGCATAGTTTTGCCGGCTGAGGCGGGTGTAGTGCCGCACCGCTTCCGGCTCGGAGAGGCCCGGCAGGCCGATGGGCGAAGTGCGGGCGAGATTGCCTAATTTGCTAGCCCTCTCCCCTTCAGGGGAGAGGGTTGGGAGAGGGGCAGTTCGAGGCGCAGCATTGCTTGGCGGGGCGCGCCCCCCCCCCCCCCCCCCACCCCGCGAGGGGGGGGGGGAA
>JBBRMV010000049.1:0-11411 GCA_038230675.1 Sphingomonadales bacterium
AGGGCACCGAAGGCGCAGCAGCGGGGGGTGCCGCAGCAGCGGGCGTGGCCGTGGCGGCCTGAAGCAGGAAAAGGGCAGTCGATATCATTGTTAATCCCTTGGTCCGGCGTGTCGTGACACAACATCAATTCTGGTCATAGCGGTATATTGTCATGCTTTTTCCAGGGGTTCTCAAGCACCTTGCCGCGTAGCTTGCGCAAGCCCAACGCCACCCGTCGCCGCGTCGAATGCGGCTGGATCACCTCGTCGATAAAGCCCTTGCTCGCCGCCACGAACGGGTTGGCGAAGCGCGCTTCATATTCGGCGGTGCGCTCGGCGATTTCCTCAGGCGTTTTGCCTCGAAAGATGATCTCGACCGCCCCTTTGGCGCCCATAACTGCGATTTCGGCGGTCGGCCAGGCGTAGTTCAAATCGCCGCGCAGATGCTTCGATGCCATCACGTCATAGGCGCCACCATAGGCCTTGCGGGTGATGACGGTGATCTTGGGCACGGTCGCCTCGGCATAAGCGAACAGCAATTTGGCGCCGTGCTTGATGATGCCGTTATGCTCCTGGCTCGTGCCGGGCAGGAAACCCGGCACATCGACGAACGTCACGATCGGAATATCGAACGCATCGCAGTAACGCACGAACCGCGCCGCTTTTTTGGATGAATTGATATCGAGGCAACCCGCCAGCACCATCGGCTGGTTGGCGACGACCCCCACAGTGCGCCCTTCGATCCGCCCGAAGCCGGTGATGATATTGCCCGCATGCGCTGGCTGAACCTCGAAAAAATCGCCCTCGTCGACGGTTTTGCGGATCAGTTCGTGCATGTCGTAAGGCTGGTTGGCGCTTGCCGGGATCAGCGCATCGAGGCTCTCCTCCACCCGGTCCCACGGGTCGGCTGTCGGCCGTTCGGGGGGCGCATCGCGGTTCGATGCCGGCATGAAATCGATAAAGTCGCGCGCCGCCAGCAATGCCTCGATATCATCGTCGAACGCGAGATCGGCGACCGATGTCTTGGTCGTGTGGGTGATCGCCCCGCCCAGCTCCTCTTGAGTCACCACCTCGTTGGTAACGGTCTTCACGACATCGGGGCCGGTCACGAACATATAGCTCGAATCCTTCACCATGAAGATGAAGTCGGTCATCGCCGGCGAATAGACCGCCCCGCCCGCGCAGGGGCCCATGATGAGGCTCAATTGCGGCACCACGCCCGATGCGAGCACGTTGCGCTGGAACACCTCGGCATAACCGCCAAGGCTGGCCACCCCCTCCTGAATGCGCGCACCGCCCGAATCGTTGAGGCCGATAACGGGCGCGCCGACCTTCATCGCCATGTCCATCACCTTGCAGATTTTCTGCGCGTGGCGTTCGGAAAGCGACCCGCCGAACACAGTGAAATCCTGCGAAAAGACGAACACCAATCGGCCATTGATCGTGCCGGAACCGGTGACGACCCCGTCGCCGGGGATGATCTGATCCGCCATGCCGAAATCGACGCAGTTATGCTCGACATACATGTCGAGTTCCTCGAACGATTCGAAATCGAGGAGCACATTGAGCCGTTCGCGCGCGGTCAGCTTGCCCTTGGCGTGTTGTGCGGCGATCCGCTTTTCGCCGCCGCCCAATCGCGCCGCAGCGCGCTTTGCTTCGAGCCGGTCGACGATCGTTTCCATGCGCGCTCCCCAGTGGCGATCCTTTGGCGGTCGATGTCCTTTTCAGCGAATCGGGACAAAGCGCAAGCCGCGCGGCAGGATCAAACCTTCACCAGCCCCAGGTCGATAAGGCTGCGCGCGGTGTCGACGATCGTATCGGCAGCCGGGCGCGGTTCCCAGCCGAGGACTTCGCGGGCATGATCGGCGGGGGTGATCCGCTGCTTACCCAGTTCGCCCGTCACCATCCGCACGGTAGGATCGAAGATGCTGACGGCGCGCAGCACGAAATCGGGCAAGCCGCGCGTCGGCACTTTGCGCGCTTCGATCCCCAGCCGCTCGCGCAGCACGCCCGCCACTTCCTTCATCATCATGAACGGGCCGGACGCGGTGAAACGTTCGCCGTTCATCCCGTCCGCCGTGAGTGCGCGAACATGCAGATCGGCGACATCGCGGACATCGACCACGCCGAAGCCGAAATTGGGCAGGCCGGGCAATGACCCTGATAGCAGCCGGGTGATGATCTCGATCGAGGCCGAATAATCGCCGCTCAGCACGGGTCCGAGCACGGCGGCAGGATTGACCGAACAATATTCCATCGCCCCGCCGTTGCTCGCCATCCAGTCGCGCGCGGCGCGTTCGGCAATCGTCTTGGATTTGGCGTAGGCGTGGACTTGCGGACCGTTCAGATCGGACCAGTCGCGCTCGGTATAGGTGCCGATCGTACGGCCATGGCCATAAGCGATCGCTGCGACCGATGAAGTCATCACCACGCGCTTCACGCCCGCGGCGTGGGCAAAACGCAGCGCCCGCAGCGCGCCTTCGCGAGCGGGCACGATCAGATCATCCTCATGGCGGACGGCGCCCGTTGGCAGCGGGGATGCGACATGAACGACGTGGCTGCAGCCCGCCACCGCATCGGCCCAACCCGCATCGTTCAGCAGATCGGCGGCGAAGAAGCGCAACTTCTCGGCGGGAACGCCAAGCGCGACGCGCACGTCTGCCTCACGCTTCAGCGATCGGATCGTGGTGTTGACGGTCCAACCACCGGCGATCAGCTGCCGGATCACGAAGCCGCCGATATAACCGCTACCGCCTGTCACCAGAACATTGCCCGTCATATGATCCTCCCGAATATGCAATAATCCGTTTTACATTGAAACTGATCGAGCGCCAAGCGAAACTCGTCGGATTAGCCTTGCCGCCCGGGGCGCTCGTGCTGCACAAGGCTGGGCATGTGCGCAGATCATCTCGTGCCCCCATCAGCCGATAACCGTCCCTGGCCGCAGGAGGGGCGCGAGCGGATCATCATCGCCGCCCCTGTGGCGATTGTCGGCACCGGCCAATCGACCGGCGAGCATGAAGCGCTGGCCCGGTTAAGCCCCGATACGGTGATGATGATGGGCGATAACCCCGCGCTGCCGCGCATGCCCGATGCCCCGACGCTGATGGATTTCTTTCGCTGCCGCGTAACCGGCATCACCGAGCGCCACCTGTTGAGTTCGGCCAAGCGCGCGATGGACGATGGGCAGGACGAGAAGATCGTGCTTGCCTGCCTGCTCCACGATATCTCGAATGCGTGCCTGATCCGGGGCGATCACGGCTATTGGGGCGCGCAGATGATCGCCCCTTATGTCGATCCCGAGGTCGTCTTTGCCGTCCAATATCATCAGGCGCTGCGCTATTTTGCCGATGAATGCGTCGGCTATGCCTATCCGGAAAGTTATGACCGCTTTTTCGGCGCCGATTTCGTGCCGCCCGATTACATCGCCCGCGACGCCGAATTTGCGCGCGCGCACCGCTGGTACATGAGCGCGCGGATCGTGACGCTGAACGATATTTATTTCTTCAACGAGACCGACGATTACCCCGATATCGAGCAGTTCGCCGACATCATCGGCCGCCATTTCCGGCAACCTGCGCAAGGGCTCGGCTTCGACGGATCGCCGACGGCGCATATGTGGCGGACGATGATCTGGCCCAATAATTTCCTCTGAAGGGCGGTCATGTGAGCGATAAGCATCTCTATCCCGTGCCCGCCGATTGGGCCAAGGGCGCACGCGTCAATGCGGCGGGATATGAGCGGCTTCACGGGATGAGCCTGGCCGATCCGGGCAGCTTCTGGCTCGATCAGGCGCGACGGCTCGACTGGATCAAGCGCCCCGAAATCGCCGGAGACTGGTCGTTCGACAAGGCCGATTTCCGGATCAGCTGGTTCGCCGACGGCAAGCTGAACGTCGCCGCCAATTGCATCGACCGGCATCTCGCCAAACGCGGCGACCAGACCGCGCTGATCTGGGAACCCGATGCGCCGGACGAGGAGCCACGCCGCTTCACCTATCGCCAGTTGCACGCAGAGGTGAGCCGCTTCGCCAATGTGTTGAAGGGCCAGGGCGTGGCTAAAGGCGACCGGGTGACGATCTACATGCCGATGATCCCCGAAGCCGCCTTCGCCGTGCTCGCCTGTGCGCGGATTGGCGCGATCCATTCGGTGGTGTTCGGCGGTTTTTCAGCAGAAGCGCTGGCGGGGCGGATCACCGATTGCCAATCGAGCGTGGTCATCACCGCCGATGAAGGCAGGCGCGGCGGCAAGAAAATCCCGTTGAAGGCCGCGGTCGATGCTGCCGCGCATCACGCGCCGGCGCTGCAAAAAGTGATCGTCGTGAAAGCGACCGGTGGCGACGTGACGATGCAGCCGGGCCGCGATCTCTGGTACCACGAGGCCGCCGCCGAAGTGTCGGGTGATTGCCCGCCAACGCCGATGGCCGCCGAGGACCCGCTGTTCATCCTTTACACCAGCGGATCGACGGGCAAGCCCAAGGGCGTGCTCCATTCGAGCGGCGGGTATCTGTTGTGGGCGAGCCTGACGCACGAGCTGTGCTTCGATTACCGGCCCGGCAATATCTGGTGGTGCGCCGCCGATATCGGCTGGGTGACGGGGCACAGCTACATCCTATATGGCCCGCTGGCGAATGGCGCGACGACATTGATGTATGAGGGGCTGCCCAACTGGCCCGATGCCAGCCGGATCTGGCAGATCGTCGACCGTCACAAGGTTCACACCCTCTTCACCGCCCCCACGGCGCTCCGCGCGCTGATGAAGGAGGGCGACGGCTTCGTGAAATCGACGTCGCGCGCCTCGCTCAAACTGCTCGGCACCGTCGGCGAACCGATCAACCCGGAGGCCTGGCGCTGGTATCACGATGTCGTCGGCGGCGGTACCTGCCCGATCATCGATACCTGGTGGCAGACCGAAACCGGCGGCGCGATGATCGCGCCGATGCCCGGCGCGACCGATCTGAAACCGGGAAGCGCGACCAAACCCCTGCCCGGCGTTGATCCGCAAATCGTCGATGCAGACGGCCAGGTGATGAAAGGTGCTGCCGAGGGCAATCTCGTCATCGCGCGCAGCTGGCCCGGGCAGATGCGCAGTGTGTGGGGCGATCACGACCGCTTCTTCCAGACCTATTTCACCACCTATCCGGGGAAATATTTTACCGGCGACGGCTGTCGGCGCGACGTGGACGGCTATTACTGGATCACGGGCCGCGTCGATGATGTCATCAATGTCAGCGGTCACCGCATGGGCACCGCCGAGGTCGAGAGCGCGCTTGTGCTGCACCCCAAGGTTGCCGAGGCCGCCGTTGTCGGCATGCCGCACGACATCAAGGGCCAAGGCATCTATGCCTATGTGACGCTCAATGCCGGAGAAGAACCATCCGAGCCGTTGCGAGCGGAATTGCGCAGCTGGGTCCGCACCGAAATCGGACCCATAGCGACCCCCGACAAGCTGCAATTCGCGCCCGGCCTGCCAAAAACCCGCAGCGGCAAGATCATGCGGCGCATCCTGCGCAAGATCGCTGAGGGCGATGTCGCGGCGCTTGGCGATACGAGCACGCTCGCCGACCCGGCGGTCGTCGACGATCTGGTTGCCAACCGCGTCGGCTGAGCGCTACACTGTTGCAATACACCAAGAGGGAGGTTCCAATGCGTATCACTAATCTCGCCCGTCTCGCAGCCGCCACGGCCATGCTGGCGATTGCTGCGCCGGCGTGGTCAAAGCCGGGCGCGGACGCGCCCAAATATGGGACGTTCGGCATCGATCGGACCGCCGAAGACAAGACGGTGGCCCCCGGCGACGATTTCTGGACCTTCGCCAACGGTAGCTGGGCAAAGCGCACCGCGATTGCGGCTGACAAGACGTCGGTCGGTTACAGCAATATCCTGAGCGACTAGGCCGAGGCCAATGTCCGCCTGATCCTTGACGACATGGCGAAGAACCCCGGCAAATACGGCGCAACGGGAAAGCGGGTTGGCGATTTCTACGCAAGCTGGATGGACGAGGCCGGTATCGAGGCAAAGGGCACTGCTCCGCTCAAGCCCTATCTCGCCAAAATCGACGCGGTGAGCGATCTCAAGGGCCTGCAGACCGTGTTCGCGACCGTCGGCTACGAATCGCCGGTGGGGCTCGGGATCATTCCCGATCTTGCCGATCCGACGCGCTACACCGCCGCCACCGGCCAGGGCGGGCTTGGCATGCCGCGCGAATATTACCTCAACCCCGCGGAGAAATATGACGGCTATCGAAAGGCTTATCGCGCCTATATCGAGCAAATTCTGACGTTGACCGGCGTCGGCGGGGCGGCGGCAAAGGCCGATGCGATCATGGCGCTGGAAACCGCGATGGCCAAGGATCAATGGTCACCCGAACAGAGCCGCGACATCGGCAAGCTCAACGACCCGCAGGACCTGGCCGGCCTGACGAAAAAGGCGCCCGAATTCGATTGGGCGCTGATGCTGAAGACCGCAGGGCTCGATGCCTCGCCCAAGGTGCTGATGACGCAGAACACGGCGATTGCGGCAATGGGCAAGATCATGGTCGCGACGCCGCTGTCGACGTGGAAGGATTATCTCACCTTCCATTTCGTCAGCGACAATGCAGCCTATCTGCCCAAGGCATTCGACACCGCGCGCTTCGAGTTTTTCTCGAAAAAGCTCGCCGGCGTTGAGCAGCAGCGCGATCGGTGGAAGCGCGGGGTCCAGCTGACCAATCGTTCGCTCGGTGAAGCCGTGGGCGCGCTTTATGTCGCCAAATATTTCCCGCCGACAGCGCAAGCCAAGATGAGCGAGCTGATCGAAAATCTGCGCGGCGCGTATCAGGAACGGATTTCGGGATCGACCTGGATGGATGAGGCGACCCGCAAGGCGGCACTCGCCAAGCTGGCAGCGTTCGAGCCACGCATCGGCCACCCCGACAAGTACATCGATTATTCGAGCTTCAATGTCGTGCGCGGCGATATGCTCGGCAATGCGCAGCGCTCGGCCAAGTTCGAGCAGGACCTCGAGCTCAAGCGTTTCCCCAAGCCGGTCGATCGCAGCCTGTGGGGAATGACGCCGCAGACGGTGAACGCCTATTATAATCCACTCGCCAACCAGATCACCTTCCCCGCAGCAATCCTGCAGCCGCCCTATTTCGATCCGAACGCCGATCCAGCGGTGAATTACGGGGCGATCGGCGCGATCATCGGGCACGAAATGGGGCATGGCTTCGACGATCAGGGCAGCCAGTTCGGCCCCACCGGCAAGTTCGAGAATTGGTGGACGCCCGCCGCCAAGGAGGCTTTCAAGACGCGCACCGGGGCGCTGGCGGCGCAATATGACGGCTATGAGCCGTTGCCGGGCACGCATATCAACGGCAAGCTGACGCTTGGCGAGAATATCGGCGATCTCGGCGGGATCGAGGCGTCCTATGCCGCCTATCACCGTTACCAGGCAAAGCACGGCGCGGCGCCGGTTATCGACGGGTTGACCGGCGATCAACGGTTCTTCCTCGCTTATGCGCAGGCGTGGCAGGCGAAGTTCCGCGAGGATACCGCGCGTCAACGGCTCGCAATCGATCCGCACAGCCCGGCTTATTACCGGGTGAACGGCATCGTTCGCAACGTCGACGCCTGGTATGCCGCGTTCAACGTCAAGCCCGACGCCAAGCTTTACCTGCCGCCCGAAAAGCGCGTGCATATCTGGTAATCGCCACGTCTTTCGCCCATGCTGCACTTGCCAACGGGAGGGGCAGCATGGGCGATCTGACGATAAGGCCGCTTGCCGAGCATGTCGGCGCCGAGATCACCGGCGTCGATGCGCGCTCGATCGACGATGCCGCATTCGCGGTGATCCGCCAGACATTGGCCGAGCGCGGCGTCGTGCTGTTGCGCGATCAGCAATTCTCACCAGAGGATCACATCGCTTTTGCCCGCCGCTGGGGCGACATCGACGTCAACAATTATTTCCCCGCCAATGGCGGCCACCCCGAAATCGCCGAAGTGCGCAAGGCCGAGACGCAATTCGTCAATATCGGCGGCGGCTGGCACACCGATCACAGCTATGATCCGGTGCCCGCGATGGGATCGATCCTGGTCGCGCGCGAGCTTCCCCCCATCGGCGGCGATACGCTGTTCGCGAGCCTGGGCGCCGCCTATGATTCGTTGTCGACAGGCTTGAAGACGACGCTCGAAGGACTTCGGGCCGTTCACTCCGCCGATCACATCTATGGCCCCGACGGCGTCTATTCGAAGACCGATCAGGGTGCCGACCTGAAAGGGCAGGATGTGCGTGCCAACGCCGTCCACCCGGCCGTGATCCATCATCCGGTGGCGGGCCGCAAAATCCTGTACGTCAACCCCGCCTTCACGCTCCATTTCGAGGGCTGGACACGTGCCGAGAGCGCGCCGCTGCTCAGCTATCTCTATTCGGTGGCGATGCGCGAGGAATTCCACTGCCGCCTGAACTGGCAACCGGGATCGGTCGCTGTGTGGGACAACCGGTCGACTTGGCATCTGGCGATGAACGATTATCACGGCCATCGCCGACTGATGCACCGGATCACGATTTCGGGCGTGGCGCTGCATTGAGGGGAACGCTGTTGAAGGCTCAGTTGAAGATCGCGGTGGTTGTCCTGCTCGCCGTGCCCATCTCGGGATGCGTGTTTGCGGCGCGCCATATCGCCAGGGAAGCCAACCGCGCGACCATACAGGACAAGGGGCGCCACCGCTTCCCGGTCGGCAGTTCGGCACAGGCGGCGCGTGAGAAACTGGTCTCGGAAGGCTATCGGTGCCTCGACTTGCCCGACGAGGCGAAGGTGCGCGCGCATATCAGCTGCTGGCCCGGCCACCGCACCAATTTTGCCGAAAAATTCCTGATCGGCGGCAACTGGCGCTGGGACTTGTATCAGCAGGACGACCGGCTGACGATGTTGCACATTTCATCGCCAAGACGGGGCCTTCGGCGGCGGCACGCAGAGACACCCGCAACACCCGCTGCGACGCCTCCTGCGACAGGGGCGACGCCCGGCAGCTGATCTTTGGTCCATTCGGGTGTTTGGTGCGACACGCATCGAATTCGATGCGTTGAAAACGCTTAACCGCGCAAGCAACGCTCAAAAAGGAGCAACGCAGTGGTCAAGGCGCCAGTCACGAAGCCGCAACGCCTATCCGCAGGATTTGGCGAGCCGTTCCAATATGGATTGAACGCCTTTGTCGTCGCCGCCGAAACGACGCGCATCGCAATGCTGTTCACTGATGGCACCAAGGGCGACAACCCCATCACATTCGCCAACGACGCATTCACCGCGCTGACGGGATTTGAGCGTTCGGCGATCATTGACCAGCCGCTCAATCTGATCCTGGACGACGTCACCGATCCTCGAGTAGCGATGCAGATCAGGGCTGCTCTCGAGGACGGCAGCGGGTACACTTGGGATGCGCCGTGCCGACGGGCCGATCGGTCCCCGTTCATCGCATCGGTCTTCGTGCGGCCGGTGCGTGATCGCGACGGCATCATCCGCCAGAATATTCTGTCGTTGATCGAGCGCGACAGCGCAGCGGATAGATCGCAGGAACAGTGTCTCGCGCTCCATGCACTGTACGAAAACACGCCCGGCTTCATCGCGATTACCGAAGGGCCGGAGCATCGTTTCAGCTTCGCCAACGCCACCTACCGAGAATTCGTCGGTCGCGACCGACTGGTCGGCTTGACCGTCGCCGAGGCGCTGCCGGAAATTGTGGAGCAAGGGATCATCGGGCAACTGAATGACGTGTACTGCACCGGGGAGCAATATGTCGGCCGCAACATGCCGATCTCCGTCAAGGATGCGACCACGGGCGCGATCGTGAACCGCTATTGCGACTTCGTCTGTCAGCCGATCCGAGACGGAGCGGGCGCGATCACCGGGCTGTTCGTCGAGGGATATGATCTCACGGAACAGCGCAACACCGCCGACGCGCTGGCGGCGCTGCAATCGGAACTCATCCATGTCACACGGGTCAACGCGATGGGCACGATGGCGACGACGCTGGCGCACGAACTCAACCAACCGCTCAGCGCGATCAGCAACTACACCGCCGGCGCCCGGCGCCTGATCGACGCCGCAGGGCAACGGGACGAGCGCCTCGTCCAAGCTCTGCAGGGCATCGAGGAAGCATCCCAACGCGCAGCCGAAATCATCCGGAACCTGCGCGAACTGACCAGACGGCGCGAGCCCAAACGGGCCGCCTTCGATCTGAAGGGTGCGGTTGACGAATGTATCAGGCTTGTCCGGGCGACCGCGCCGCCGAGCGTCACCATCACAGGCGCAATCCCCGACGACATGGTGATGGCGGCGGACCGGGTGCAGGTGCAGCAGGTCATCAACCTGCTGCGCAATGCCTGCGACGCCGTATCCACGTCGGATGTACAGCAAGTGTCGCTGGCGGCACGCACACGCGGTGCCGATGTGGTCGTGAGCGTCACTGATACCGGGCCGGGTGTGCCGCTCGAGGCAGCGCAGAACATCTTTTCATGGTCCGATACCGCCAAGGAGGGCGGCATGGGTCTGGGCTTGTCGATCTCCCGGACGATCATGGAGGCGCATCGCGGGCGCATCTGGCTCGAGCACAGTGGCGAAACGGGGTCCGAATTCTGCTTTTCCGTACCGCACGATCCTATGGCCGATGGCGATGTCGAAGTCTGACACGGGACTGGGCCGGGGGGTTGGATTGACCGCCGTTTCAGCACGAGACCGGGGAACTCGATGGAGGCGGAGACGGGCGCAGGTCCCCCGGTCATGCACGGTGCCGGAACCACACAACGTGCGTTTTCGCCAGACCGGTCCTAGGCCGGCACGTCTTAAGCGACCGCTGGCAGCCGTACCGCAATCCTACGGTATGCGGGCATTGCAGCAACGTCAGCCGCGTTCATCTGCAAATTCACACAGCAATTCGGTCAGCCACTCGGCGGCCCGGCGCTGTTCGGCGGCAGAAGGATCGTTCAGCAGTCGCGTGACGTGCCGCGAGACGAACTGCGACGGCCCGAAATAGGCCATGCTCCAGTTGGCGAACCGCCGTTCGATGATCGGCGTATAATCGACGACGAGCAGCTGATCGTGCCGCGGGTCATTTCGCACCGCCGTCATAAGCGTATCGATGGCAGCCGCCTCGCCCTCTAGCACTTGCGCGAAATGCGTGCCGGTGAACAGCAGCGCGCCGGTCAGGCCCAGCGCCGGGTTGCGGGCGACCGCCGTTGAAATGATCAGGTCGACGATTGGCTTGGCACCATCGGGTGCAAAGGTACTGCGACTAATGTACAGCAGGGAGGACAGCGTGTCAATCGGCTCCGCAACGGGGACCGGCATCGGCACGTAAAAGGATACCACCCTATCGCCGTCGTTCTGGGGGATGTCGGTGTAGGGCGTAGCCCGGAGCCGACATCCCCCAGAACGATATCCTCGTTGGCACCGGCAGC
>JBBRMV010000050.1:0-10401 GCA_038230675.1 Sphingomonadales bacterium
CGTCATGGCGGTGATGACGGCGGAGGCACGCACCGCCTATCTCTATGCCCGGAACCGCCGGTCGGCTGCGACGCCACAATCGACGCAAGAGGCGGTTGCCGCCTTTGCCAACGCGCAGGCGCTGGAGCGACAATTCGTTGCGGCGGGGGGACTGTTGATGGCCGGGCTCGATCCGACGGGCAATGGCGGGGTGGTGCCGGGATTTGGCGATCAGCGGGAAATAGAACTGCTCGTCGATGCCGGGTTCACGCCGCTGGAGGCGATCAGGATCGCGACGCTGAACGGGGCCACCTATCTGGGGGTTGCGGCTCGGATCGGATCGATCGCAGTCGGCAAGAACGCCGATCTTGTGGTGATGCGGGGTGATCCGACGCGGCGCATCCAGGATATCGAGAATGTCGAGATCGTCTTCAAGGATGGCATCGGGTACGATCCTGCACTCTTGCTCGCCTCGGTGCAGGGGCGCTACGGGCAATATTGATCGGCGCTGGAAACGCGTGCCTGTCATTCGATTGTCATCAAACACGATCACGGACTGAGGCGATGGCTACCCAGTTTCACGATGCGAATACCGCCGGCGACGGCGCTTCACGGCGTACGCTCGATGCGTCTGTCCATCCCGCCGGTCGCTGGCTGTTCCTTGCGGCGCTTTGCGGGGGGCTGGTCTATGCCGGGGTCAGCATTTTCAGCGACACGAACCAAGTCGGTGAAAGCCTGGCGACGGGGGTGTTCCTTTTCCTCGGGCTCGCGCTGCTGATCGCGCTGGGGTTTGAATTCGTGAACGGGTTTCACGACACCGCCAATGCCGTTGCGACCGTCATCTACACCAATTCGATGTCGCCGCCGGTTGCGGTGATATGGTCGGGTTTCTTCAATTTCCTCGGCGTGCTGCTGTCCTCGGGCGCGGTCGCCTATTCGATCGTCACGCTGCTGCCCGTCGAGCTGATCCTCAATGTCGGCAGCGGCGCTGGCTTTGCGATGATCTTTGCGTTGCTGCTGGCGGCGGTGACCTGGAATCTGGCGACCTGGTATGTCGGCCTGCCCAATTCGTCGAGCCATGCGTTGATCGGATCGATCCTTGGCGTCGGCCTTGCCAATCAGTTGCTGTCGGCGGGGACGAGCGGCACTTCGGGCGTCGATTGGAGCCAGGCACAAAAGGTCCTTACCGGGCTGTTGCTCAGCCCCGCCATCGGTTTTGGCGGTGCGCTCATCCTGCTGCTGGTAATGAAGCGGGTGCTGCGCAATCCCAAGCTTTATACAGCACCCGAGGGCGATACGCCGCCGCCGCGCGGCATCCGTGCGTTGCTGATCTTTACCTGCACGGCGGTGTCCTTTGCGCATGGCGGCAATGATGGGCAAAAGGGCATGGGCCTGATCATGCTGATCCT
Organism: Sphingomonadales bacterium; assembly: GCA_038230675.1. Classification (GTDB taxonomy): domain Bacteria; phylum Pseudomonadota; class Alphaproteobacteria; order Sphingomonadales; family Sphingomonadaceae; genus Sphingomonas. The sequence continues at coordinate 1,389 of JBBRMV010000050.1, forward strand.
GATCGGCTGCGCGCCCACCGCCTATGCGCTCAACCGGACGATGCCGCAGAGCGAAACGCCAGCGTTCGTGAAGCAGGCGAACGCCGCCGCCGCGATATTTCACGCCCATGCCGGCAGCGCGACGGTGACGCCGGGCACCGCGCGCGAGGTGCTGGCAAGCGCCCTCAAGATCAAGTCGGCCAACGACCCCGTCGTCTTTTCGGCGGTGGACAGCGTGTCGCAGGATATCGGCGCGCAGATCGACAATTACGGATCGCTGGGCAAGGTGCCGGCTGCGGCGACGCGTAATCTGCGCAACGATATGTATCTGGTGCTCGATACGACGCGGCTCATCACCAAGGACAAGAACGTCCACGCGGCTTTTTCCGAGGCCGAATTGAAGCCGATCGCCGATTATCAGGCGGGCTTGGAAAAGGGCACGCGGTATATTCCCCTGTGGGTGAAGATCACCGTCGCAATCGCGCTCGGGCTTGGCACGATGGTCGGCTGGAAGCGCATCGTCGTGACCGTCGGCGAGCGGATCGGCAAGACCGAGATGACCTACGGCGTGGGCGCGGCGGCCGAAATGATGGCGGCGATGACGATCCTGCTCGCCGAACGCTATGGCTTGCCGGTGTCAACGACGCACATCCTTTCCAGCGGCGTCGCGGGTGCATCGACGGCGAGCGGGGCGGGGCTGCAGGCGCGGACGATCCGCAACATGGCGCTGGCGTGGATCATGACGCTGCCCGTGGCGATGGCGCTATCGGGCGGCTTGTTCTGGCTGATGCTGTCGGCGATCAGGGGATTTGGTACGGCCTGAGGGGTGCCAACGATCAGCCGGCGCGGCGAAGCAGCGTGATTCGCGCCTTGCCGTGGGTTCGTTCGGCATCGATTGCGAAGCCCGGCACGTCGATCGCCTCGTTCATCGCCGATTCGATACTGATCCAGCTGCCCTCGCCGATCCAGCCGAGCCGGGCGAGCTTGTCGAGCGCGACGGCGCCTGCGCCCGATCCATAAGGCGGGTCCATCATCACGATGTCGAGCGGCGCGGGGGCAGGGCCGAGCGACATCACCGATACCGCGCGAACGTCCACCGTTTGAGCATCTGCGGCAGGTCCAGGCACGCCCAGCCTGGCCAGATTGGTGCGCAGGGCATCGATCGCCGCTCGGTCCTGCTCGACGAACAGGCACGAGCCGGCCCCCCGCGATAGCGCCTCGATGCCAAGCGCGCCCGATCCGGCGAACAGATCGGCGACGGCGAGTTCTTCAAAACTGCCGACCCGGCTGACCAGCATCGAGAACAACGCCTCGCGTGTGCGATCGGCGGTGGGGCGGGTTGCGTCGCCCTTCGGCGCAACCAAGGGCCGACCGCGCCATTTGCCCGCAATCACCCGCATCGCCTAGCGCCGGGTTCGTGGCGGGCGCGGCTTGCCCGCAGGCCGGCCCGGGCGAGTCGGTGGACGTCCCGCAGGCGCCGTGCCACGTGGCTTTTCGACCAGTTCGCCATCCTTCCGGCGCGGGTCGGTCGCGGTGCGGCGCGTGCGGGCGCTGGTGTCGCTTTTCGTCGGTGCGCGCGTTGGCTTGATGGGGGTGACGCCGCCCTTGTCCTTCGCGTCGTAAAAGCGCTTTGGCTTGATGGGAGCGGGAGACCGCGGCGCTTTGCGCGGCTCGGCCTGGTCCGGACCGGGCTTTGGCATTTTTTGAGCCAGGGGTACTGGCCGGTCGGCGCGTGACGGCGCTGCGCCGCGCTCCTGCCGGCTGCGCGACGGCGGTGCCTTTGCGTGATCGGGCGCCGGGTTGCGGGTCGGCTCGCGGCGAAAGGCGACCACGTCGTGCTGGCGGACTTCGCCGATTTCCCCAGGCGCCAGATCGCCGAGCAGAAATGGTCCATAACGCGTGCGGATCAGCCGCGACACCTTGAGCCCCAAAAATTCGAGGACGCGCCGGACCTCTCGGTTCTTGCCCTCGGTCAGGATGACTTCGATCCAGACATTGGCGCCGGTGCGCCGCTCCAGATTGGCGTTGATCGCGCCGTAGCGCACGCCCTCTATCTCAATGCCGTGCATCAGATCCTCAAGCTGGGCCTGCGTGATCGCGCCGTAAGCACGCGCGCGATAAGCCCGCTCGACGCCCGTCGCCGGCAGCTCGAGCTGGCGCTTGAGTTCGCCGTCTGTCGTCAACAGCAACAGCCCCTCGGTATTGAGGTCGAGCCGCCCGACGGGGACCAGCCGGGGCAGATCGTCCGGCAGCTTGTCATAGATGGTCGGGCGTCCGGCGGGGTCGCGTTCGGTGACGAGCAGCCCGGCGGGCTTGTGATAAAGGAAAAGCCGTGCCGGCGCGGCCGCCTGCACCGGATTGCCATCGACGGTGACGCCGCGGAGCGATGCAAGGATTGTCGCCGGCGTATCGATCACGACACCGTCGATCGCGATCCTGCCGTCGGCAATCATCCGTTCGATTTCGCGACGCGACGCGATTCCTGCACGGGCGAGCAGTTTGGCGATCCGGTGCTGCGCTTTTGGCGTTTCAACTGGGTTTGCGGGCGGTTTATTTGCGGGCACGATGCGCTGATACATTGAATTACGCGTTCTGCTCAAAATATTTGCGATGAGGGGCGCGCCCTTCGCGCTATGACAATCACGCCGCAATGGCGCAGGGACGGAATAGGGAAATGATGTTCGGCAGGAAGAAGCGTCAGCTCGAGCGGCTGTTGATCGCCGAGGATGAGCCCCTGATCGCGTTCGACAACGAGCGTTTCCTGGCCGATTCGGGTTTCCAGGTCATCGCGACGGTCGATAACGTGGCCGAAGCGGTGGCGCTCATCAACGGCGGCACGGGAATCGACCTGGTGCTCGCCGATATCAGCCTCAGTGACGGCAGCGGCATCGACGTCGCAAAGGCGGCGTTCGATCGCGGTATCAAGGTGATGTTCGTAACCGGTGAATTTCCCGATACGGCGCGCGATATCTGTGTCGGCTGCCTCGCCAAGCCCTATCAGCAGCGCGATCTGCTGCTCGCCATAGACGCGATCGAGGCGGTGATGGGTGGGGACGAGCCGCGCCGGTTGCCGGGTGGCTTTCGCCTGTTCCTGACGGCGGCCTAGGTTAGCCGCGCCTCGACCTGATCATGGAAGTGGCGGACGCCGGTCTCAAGCGTGCCGAGCGTTACCCGGTCGATGGCGCCAGATGAAAGCCCTTGCTGCCCCAGTTCTGCGGCGCGGAAGTCCTCGCCAGCGAATACCTTGCCGTCGAGCAGCGCCCAGCTCCGCTCCCAGTGATCGCGCGCCTTGTCCGTTGCGGGGGCTTGCGCGATCAGCATGAAATCCTCGACCAGCACCTCGCCGGCGGATTGCGGCATCATGATCATCAGGTTCATGTAATCGGGGCTGACGATGAGGACGGTGCCGGGAAACATCTGATAGGTATAGGTGATCGCCGCGCGCAATCGCGGCCAGTCGCTGCCTGCCGCCGCCACCAGATCGGCCTCGCGACCCACGGCGGATCGCTGATGCGGGCCGATCATGTCGCCGCTCGTCACGCCGTCCTTGAAAAACGGGCCGATAGTGCCCGAATGCAGCCGCTGGACGTGATAGCTTTCCAGGAACGCGTCCATGATCAGCTTCCAGTTGGCGGCGACCCGGTGCGTCTTGCGGCGAAACAGATACTGGCCGGGCAGATCGAACGCTTCGAAATCATCGCCCAGCGCGCGTGCCTCCGTGAAATCGGCGGCGTCGTCGAACGCGAACCAGATGAGGCCGCCCGATTCCACCGTCGGCAGCGCCTTCAACCCGAATTCCGCCTTGTCGAGCCCGGGGAAACATTCCGGACGTGGCATCGCCGCCAACGCGCCGTCGAGCGTGTAGCTCCAGGCGTGGTAGGGGCAGATGAGGCGCGGCGCCGTTATTGCCGCTTCGCCTTCAACCAGCCTCGTGCCGCGGTGCCGGCACACATTGAGGAAGACGTGCGCAACCCCCGCCTTGTCGCGCGTGATGAGCAGCGGCTTGCCGAAGCCGTCATGCGGCACCGCCATGTTGGGGGAAGGCAACAGCGCGGAAGGCGCGATGACGAGCGGGTGGCGGGCGAAGATATCGGCTTGCTCCGCAGCATGCCGATCGGGCGAGGTATAGGCGGCCGCATCGACATGCGTGATCCCGGGGCTCGACCGCGCACCCCCGCTGGCAAGGATTGCGGCGAGCGCCAATTGGCCAGCCGTCGGTTTCATCCGCTCGGGGGCATGCACGTTCATGGCTGTCCTTCTCCGCTTTTGCGGTTAGTGTCGGCGCGAAACGGGGCGGGAGCAAGAGGCGTAATGGCAACGAGTGCTGGCGGCGAAGACTGGCTATCGGGCATCCGCCCCTATGTCGAAAAGGCCCCGCTGGCGGCGTTCTTCCTCGGCGTGTCGTCGGGCTTTCCCTATGCGATGATCGGCGCGACGCTGACCAGTCGGCTGGCGCAGGACGGCATCGACAAAAAGACGATCACCGCCTTCACGCTCGGGTTTCTCGTCTACAATCTGAAGCCCTTCTGGGCCTGGGCGGTCGACGGTATCCGGTTGCCCCTGATCGGCCATCTGGGTCAGCGCGTATCCTGGTTGCTGTTCGCCGGCGTGCTGGTGATGGCAGCAGTCGCCAATCTGGCGCTGGTCGATCCGGCGTCCAATATCGGCGCGACGGTGGTTGCCGCGATTCTCGTCGGGTTTACCGGCGCCACCTTCGATATCGTCATCGATGCGTACCGTATCGAGTAGTTGAAGCCTTATCAGCTCGGTGTCGGCTCCGGCATGACGCAATATGGCTGGCGGATCGGATCGGTATTTGCCGGCGCGCTCGCGCTCGTATTGGCGGCGCGGATCGGGTGGAGCGGGGCTTATCTCGTCTGCGCGCTGTTTGCCTTGCCGGCGATGCTCACCGGGCTGGTGCTTGGCGAACCCGAACGCCGCCGCCCGCCATCCGAAAAGCGCGGCATCGGCGAAGTGATCGGCTCTATCGTGGGGCCGTTTCGCGAGTTTTTCCAGCGCCACGGCGCCATCATCGTGTTGCTGTTCATCCTGATTCACAAGATCGGCGATACGCTGGGGCAGATCGTGCTGCGGTTATTGCTCAATGATCTTGGCTTCACCAATGACGAGATCGCCATCTATGATGTCGGCGTCGGTTTCTGGGCCTATCTGATCGGGATTTTCGTCGGCGGCGCGATGTATGCGCGGCTCGGCATGAAGCGATCGGTGCTGTTGAGCCTGATCCTCATGGCGGTATCCAACGCCAGTTTCGCGGTTTTGGCGGGTGCGGGACACAGCAATTGGGGGCTGGCCGGCGCGATCGGATTCGAGAATTTCGCGAGCGGCATCGGCGGCGTTACCGTGATCGCCTATTTCGCGGCATTGTGCGATCTGCGCTACACTGCGGCGCAATATGCGCTGATCTCGGCCGCCTCAAGCGTTGTCGGGCGCCTGCTGACCGCGACGACGGCCGGGGCACTTGTCGAGCAGTTCGGCTATGTCGCCTTTTACTGGATGACGACGGTGGTCGCGCTGCCCGGCGTGTTCCTGTTCTGGTGGATGATGCGCACCGGGCTCGTCGATCAGGCGATCGGCGATGCCGGTGTCGAGGGAGCCGAAGTCTCGGCATAGCGCCATCGGCTCAGACCGGCTCTTGCCCGTTTGCCACAAGTACGATCCCGGCAAGATAGAGCGTCCCGACGATCAGCACGACCGGTGGGTTGGCAGGATCGGCACGTCGGGAGATTTTTCCAAGCGCTTCGCCAACGCCATCGGCGGGCCCGGCGTTGATGCCAAGGCGGGCGGCGATTGCCGTCAGTACCGCCGGCGGGTGATGCGCATGGCCCGGCACGGGCACGGCCTGGAGCGAGCGAGTGAACGACGCGAACGGCGCGATCAAGCCGCGCGGCTCCTTGTTGGCGAGCATGCCCACGATCAGATGCACCGCCCTCTCGCCTGCCCGTGCCTTCAGCGCCGCGCTGATCGAGCCGGCGGCGGCGGGATTGTGACCGCCGTCGAGCCATAATTCGCTCCCCGGCGGTAACAGATCGACGAGCGGGCCATTGGCGAGCCGCTGCATCCGCGCCGGCCATTCGGCCCATTCTGCAGCGGCGCGATAGGCGGCTGGCGGGATCAGGAGCGCGCGCTGGCGACGCAGCATCGCGATCGCAAGGCCGAGGTTTTCCGGCTGGTGCGGCCCGATAAGGCGCGGCAGCCCTGTCTCCACAATCCCGTTGGCGTCCTCATAGCGTACCGTGTCGCCCACCCGGAGCGACCACCCGTCGCCAAGGGCGGACAACGGTGCGCCTGCCGACCCGGCCACCGCCGCCACGCGCGCCGCCACGGACGGGGGATAGCGCATCGTCACCAGCGGCACGTCGCGCTTGGCGATCCCGGCTTTCTCGCCGGCGATTTCCTCGATCGTGTTCCCCAGGAAGCTTTGATGATCGATCCCGAGCTGAGCGATCCCCGTCACGACCGGATGCGCGATGACGTTGGTCGCATCGAGCCGCCCGCCGAGACCGACCTCGATCACACAGGCATCGGCGGGCTGACGCGAAAACGCCAGAAACGCCGCCGCCGTCGTCACTTCGAAAAAGCTTGCGCCGATATCGCCGGCCACGTCGAGCACTTCGGCCAGCAGCGCGGCGAGCGGCGCGTCCTCGATCAGCCGTCCCGCGAGCCTGATCCGCTCGTTGAAGCGCACGAGATGCGGGGATGTGTAGACGTGGCAGGTGAGCCCCGCCGCCTCGATCGCGGCACGCAGGAAGGCGCAGGTCGATCCCTTGCCGTTGGTGCCAGCGACATGCAGCACGGGTGGGAGCGCGAGATGCGGATCGCCGAGCCGCGCGAGCAGTGCGGTGATCCGTTCCAGCCCCAGAATATCGGCACCCGGGGACAGCGCCCATAACCGATCGAGCTGGCGCTGGACCGCAGCATCGCTCGATTGGGCGAAATCAGGCATGTGTGAGTCGCCGGTGCGTACTGAAAGCCGCTACGCCGCCTGCTTCGCGCACAGATAATCGACGAGCTTGGCGAGTGTTTCGGGCAAGTCCTTCCGTGCCTTCACCATATCGAGCATGCCGTGATTGAGGTAATATTCCGATGTCTGGAAATCCTCGGGCAATTGCTCGCGGATCGTGTTTTCGATGACGCGGCGCCCGGTAAATGCCAGCGTCGCTTTGGGTTCGGCAATCTGCACGTCGCCGAGCATCGCATAGGCCGCCATCACCCCGCCCGATGTCGGATCGGTGAGCACGACGATATAGGGCAGCCCGGCATCATGCAGCATCTGGATCGCCACGGTGCTGCGCGGCATCTGCATCAGTGACAGGATGCCCTCCTGCATCCGCGCCCCGCCTGACGCGGTGAAGATGATATAGGGGCATTGATCGGCGATCGCGGCCTCGACGCCCATCACGAATGCCTCGCCGACTGCGAGTCCCATCGATCCGCCCATGAAGGCGAAATCCTGTACGCCGACCACCGCCTTGTGCCCGCCAATCGTGCCGCGCGCATTGGTGAGCGCATCGCCTTCGCCCGTCGCGGTGCGCGCGGCCTTGATGCGATCGGCATAACGCTTGGTGTCGCGAAACTTCAGCGGGTCTTCCGCCACGCGCGGTGGCGGCAGGACGGTGTAGCTGCCCGCATCGAACGTATAGGCGAAACGGTGCTTCGGCCCGATCCGCTCGTGATGTTCGCACAACGGGCAGACGTGGAGATTTTCCTCAAGCTCCTTGACGAAGATCAGCTGCCCGCAGCCCTTGCACTTGTGCCACAGGTTATCGGGCGTCTCCTTCTTTGCGGGTACGACAAACGAGAGCGCGTTGCGGACGCTGCTGAGCCAGGTCATGCCGGAACCTTCCTTGCCGCGCCGATCGCATCGGCGAGTGTGCGCACATAGCGGGTGACGTGGGCGGGCGCATCTATCCCGTATTCGCCGATGATCTCGACGATTGCCGAGCCGACGACCACCCCGTCAGCGACTACCGCGATGGCGCTCGCCTGTTCGGGGGTGCGAACGCCAAAGCCGACCGCGACGGGGAGGTCGGTCGATGCCTTGAGCCGCGCGACGGCGCTTTCGATCGAAGTTTGCGCCGCCTGCTGGAGGCCGGTGATGCCAGCGACCGAGACGTAGTAGAGAAAGCCGCTAGCGCCATCGAGCACGGCGGGCAGGCGGGCGATATCGGTGGTGGGCGTGGCAAGGCGGATCGGTGCGATGCCGGCGGCACGCAGCGCGGGGCCGAGCTGATCGTCTTCCTCGGGCGGGACATCGACGCAAATGACGCCGTCGACACCGGCACCCTTGCACGCGCTGGCGAACCACTCGGCGCCGCGCCGGAGCATGGGGTTGGCATAGCCCATCAGCACGAGCGGCACATCGGCGTGCCGCGCGCGGAAATCGCGCGCGATTTGCAGGATGTCGGCGGTGGTGGTGCCGGCGGCAAAGCTGCGCAGGTTCGCCGCCTGAATGGCGGGGCCGTCGGCCATGGGGTCGGTAAACGGCATGCCCAGCTCGATCACGTCCGCCCCGCCATCGACGAGCGCATCGAGGATGGCAGGGGTAGGGCCGTCACCCGCCGTCACGAAGGTCACGAGCGCGGCGCGGTCGGTCGGGAAGGCGGCAGAAAGGCGGGTCAAATCTTTGTCCCCAGCGCCTCGGCCACCGTGAAGATGTCCTTGTCGCCGCGTCCGCACAGGTTGACGAGGATGATCTCATCCGCGCGCATCGTCGGCGCGATCTTTGTCACCGTCGCAATCGCGTGGCTTGGCTCCAGCGCGGGGATGATGCCCTCGGTGCGGCAGAGCAATTGGAACGCATCGAGCGCCTCGGTGTCCGTGGCGGAAGTATATTCCACACGCCCGATATCGCGCAGCCACGCATGTTCGGGGCCGATGCCGGGATAATCGAGGCCGGCCGAAATCGAATGCGCCTCGGTAATCTGGCCGTCATCGTCCTGCAGCAGATAGGTCTTGTTGCCGTGGAGAATGCCGGGGAAGCCGCCGGCAAGGCTCGCCGCATGCTGCTTGTCGA
>JBBRMV010000051.1:0-10341 GCA_038230675.1 Sphingomonadales bacterium
GGGCTTTATTTCGGCCCAATCGCCTTTCACGTCGAGCACCTGCAGCGGTTTCAGCCATGCAAGCGCGGCAGCGGCCCGCGCCTCGTTCGCCTCGCCGCCAGCCTCGAGCATGGCATGCGCGGCAAGTGCTGTATCCCAGACCGGCGAGACGCAAGGCTGGCAATAGGCCTCGTCGTCCTTCACCACGAGCAGCCGCTCGACCGAGCGGCGCGCGGTCGAGCGGGCCGGGTGATCCTCGGCATAGCCAAGGCAATCGAACATCATCACGCTGTTCGCCATCGCCGGATAGATCGCGCCCAGCCCGTCCTCGCCGTTCAGCCGTTCGGTGACGAAATCGACGCACCGTTGCATGGCCTTTGCGCGCAGTCGCTTGGGCCAGAGCGGATCGATGCGTTTCAGCACCACGTCCAGCCCGCCGAAAAACAACTGCCAGCTGCGCTTGGCACCTTCGGCCTGGCTTTTGAGCGGCGCCGATTTCAGCGTGTAGAGCTCATCGACCTTCACGCCCGACGGGTTCTTCGCCACTGGCTGCTTTGCTGCAAGCACCAGCAGCGGCACGATGACCGTGCGCGCCCAGTAACTCATTTTCGACAGATGGACCGCGAACCAGCGCGGCAGCAGGATCAGTTCGGGCGGCATCGTCGGAATGACGCGCCAAGGCCCGGCACCGAACAGCGCGAGCTGAATCCGCGTGAACACATTCACCGCCGCCGCCCCGCCCGCCGCGTGGATCGCCGCGCGCGCCCGCGCCATGTGCGGCGCCTCGACATCGTCACCGATCATCTTCAGGGCGAAATAGGCTTTCACGCTTGCTGAAGTGTCAAATGCCCCCCCGTGGAACAGCGGCCATCCATCATGCTCGTCAGACTGAGCGCGGCGGAGATAAGTGCCGATCTTGGCCTCGAGCGGCGCATCGCGCGGTTCGCCCAGATAATGCTTCAGCAGGACGAATTCGGCCGGGATCGTGGCATCGGCCTCAAGCTCGAACACCCAATGGCCATCGTCGCGCTGCGCGCGCGACAGCGCTTCGGCTGCGCGGGTCGCGCAGGCATCCGCGGCGGCGACGGGATCGATCATCGTTGCGGTGTCGTTCATCGTCCAGCGCCTTACACGAACGCTCGCCCGCCCGCCAAGCGCGCCGCCGCCGCACCCGAGCGCAGCGCCCCCTCGATCGTCGCGGGGAGCCGCGTCTGCGTCCAGTCGCCCGCGAGAAACAGGTTGCGCCAGCGCGTCGTCGTCCCCGGCCTCATCGCGTCCTGTTCGGGCGTCGCGGCAAAGGTCGCGCGCTTTTCTTTCACCACCTGCCAGCGCGGCATCTCTGCGGTAAGTCCCAAAGTGGCACAGATTTCGGCCCAGATGCGGCGCGCCAGCGCCTCGCGGTCCTGATCGATCACGTCATCTGCCCCGCTGATCGTCACCGAAATCCGGTCGCCGTGACACACCACCCACTGCGCCGTCCCGCCGATCAACGCGGTAATCGGCGGCGCGCCGGCAGGCGGCGGGACCGCGAAATGCGCGTTGAGGATCGAGCAGAAGCGGGTCGGCACGGTCAGCCCCGGCACGAGTTCCGACGCCACCCAGGGCGGCACGGCGAGGATTACGGGATCGTTGCCCACCGCCTCGATCCCGTCGCCGAAATCGAGCCCGGTGACGCGATCCCCGTCGAACGCCAAGGATCGCAACCGGGTACTCATATGCGTCTGCGCGCCCTTCAAGCGCAACCAGTCGAGTGCCGGATCGACGAACACCGCGTCGAGCGTCGGCATCGCCACCATCGTGCGGCACGCTTGCCCCCCCCGCGCGAAGCTCTCGATAAGGAAGCGTCCGGCAAGCCATGCCGAGCCTTCTTCCGGCGCGCAGTTCAACACTGCCAGCATCATCGGATCGACCACCCGGTGCCAGAAAGCCCCGCGATCGCGGATGACATCGCCGATCGTCGCAGATCCACGCCGCGCCAGCACCAGCCGCGCGAGCGCAAGATGATCGGCGATGCTGGTGCCCGGCGCCCGCCGCCCTTTGTCGAACACCCAGAGCGGCACCGGCCCGTCATTGACCGACAGCGTCCACCGGGTGCCGTCGCGCAAATCGTGAAAGGCAAAATCGGCGTGATCCGGCCCTTCCAGCAGGCCCGCCGTACCGATCGTTTCCAGATAGCGGTTGACCGCCTGATTGCCCGAAAAGACAAAGTGATTGCCGTTGTCGATTACCTGATCGAGCGCTTTGTCGTGATAGCTGCGGCACCGCCCGCCCGCGCGCGGCGCGCTATCCGACAGGCGCACCGACGCGCCGCCGCGCGCAAGCTCGATCGCGGCGGAAAGCCCCGCCATCCCCGCGCCAATCACATGCGCCTTCACCGAAACAGCCACAATTTCCCGACGGTGAAGATAAGCGCCGCCTTGTTGACCTTGATCCGGGTGCGCGGCGGCGCCCAGCCGATCGCCTCCATCTGCCCCAATATCTTGTGGTAGACGGCAGCCATCAGCCGGGGTGCAATAAGGTGACCCGCCGGGCGCCTCTGCAGGATCGCCTCGGCGGCGCGGTAATGCTCCTCGGCCAGTGCCGCCAGATCGCGTGCCGCCTTCGCCGTCCCCGGATCGGCGGCGACCACAGCGGGATCGGTCAAGGCGACGCCTGCCTGCTCCAGATGCTCGCGCGCAAGATAGACGCGACCGATCGCCGCATCTTCATCGATATCGCGCAGGATATTGGTGAATTGCAGCGCGCGGCCCAGATGATGCGCAAGCGCGATCCCGGTTTCATGCTCCATCCCGAAGATCCTGACCGACAGCCGGCCGACGGCGGACGCCACCCGGTCGCAATACAGGTCGAGCGTCGCGAATTCGGGCCAGCGGACATAATCGGCGACATCCATCGCCATCCCGTCGATCACGGCGTGGAAATCGGCCTTGTCGAGCGCGAACCGGCGAACGGCCTCAGCCACCAATATCGCCTGCCCCGGATCGCCGCCGGCATAGAGCGAATCGATATCGGCGCGCCAAACCTCCAGCGCTGCTGCCCGTTCGGCACGCGCGCCCTCTTCATCATCGGCGATATCGTCGACCGCGCGGCAAAAGGCGTAGACGGCGTACATCGCTTCGCGCTCGGCCTTTGGCAGCACGCGCATCCCGGCATAGAAGCTGCTGCCCGATACCTGCGCCTGGAGCGCCGCAGGAGTTGTCTTGGGGTTCATGCCGCCAGCCGCCGCATCGCTGCCCATGCGGCAAGCCCGGCCATCTCGACCTTGCGGTGATGGACGCGCTCGCTGAGTGGATCATGCGTCAAAAGCCGCCGTGTCAGGCTTTCGGCGAGACGCTGAATAATCGCGACTTCCACCCCGAGCCGCCTGTCCTTAATCTGGCGCGAAAAGACCGCCGATTGCGCGAGCAGATCCTGCGTCCGCCGCGCCGCCGCGACGATCACCGATCGAAGAGCCGGGCTCGCTTTGGCAGCGCCCAGCTCCTCGACCCGCGCGCCTGCCGCCGCAAGCATATCGAGCGGGATGTAGACGCGGTCGATGCTCCGATAATCCTTGCCGCAATCCTGCAGGTGATTGATTATCTGGAGCGCCGCGCACAGCGCATCGGATGCCGCCCAGGTCGCGCGATCCTCATGATGGACGTCAAGCACATAGCGCCCGACGGGCATCGCCGACACGCGGCAATAATCGATCAGATCATCCCAGGTCGCGCAACGAGCGACCGTACAGTCGCGCTCGAACGCGGTCAGCAGATCGAGGCCGTGCTGCGGCGACAGCGCATAGCGATCGAGCATCTCGCGCAGGCCCAACGCCTCGGCATTTGCGTCACTCGTCCCGGCAAGCGTCGATCGCATCGCGCCGAGCAACGCCAGCTTTTCGTCGGCACTCGCCGCCTCATTATCGGCCACGTCATCGGCCGCGCGGGCGAAGCGGTAAAAGGCCATCACCGGCGGGCGATGTTCGGGCTTGAGCAGCACCGAGGCGACGGGGAAATTCTCGTCCTTGTGCCCTTTGCCAGATGCAAGTTCGGTGGCGTTCGCGGTTGCCAATGGGGTGATCGCTGGGCTGGTCATGCGCCGATCGCCGCCTGTGCTCGGCCCTTCCACATGCCACCGCGCCCGCGCCAATGCGCCCATGCCGAGCCAAAGGTGCAGCCGGCATAAAACAGCGCGATCAACGGCAGCGCCACGCCCCACAAAGGCGATCGGCGATAAAAAAGCAGAATCGGTTGAAAAGCGATCGTCATCAGTCCCCAGGCGGTGGCTGCCATGATCTGCGCATAGCCGCGCGCGAATAGCGCGAGCAAGGGCGGGCCGAGGTAAATCGTCGCAAGCCCCAGCAATGTGCCCGCCAGCAACAGCGGCGAATAGCGCAGCTGCGCATAGGCCGATCGCGCTATCATCGCCGCGACCGAACCCCATGTATCATAGACGCGGATGCTGACCGATCGATCGGTCAGCCCGAGCCAGATCGGCCCCTGCCGCTTCATCAGCGCCCCGAACGCGCAATCGTCGATCAGCGCGCCGCGCACCGCCGCGATGCCGCCTGCCCGTTCCAGCGCGGCGCGTTCGGCAAGCATGCATCCGCCCGCCGCTGCCGCCATCGGGGCGGTTCGGCTGTTCACGCGCGCAAACGGATAGAGCATCGCGAAGAACCACACGAATGCCGGGATCAGCGCGCGCTCGGCCACGCTTTCACAGCGGAGCCGCGCCATCAGCGAGACCAGCACGCGCCGCTCACCCACCGCGCGCGCGACAAGGCTGCGCAGCGTATCGGGGGCATGCGCGATATCGGCATCGGTCAACCAAAGATAATCGGGCGCGTCGCCAGCCGCCGCAATCCCCTGCGACACCGCCCACAGCTTGCCGGTCCAGCCAGCGGCAAGCGGCGCCCCGGAAATCACGTCGAGCCGCCCCGACACCTGGGGCAAACCCTGCGCAATCTCCGCCGTCCCGTCGCTCGAATTGTCGTCGACCAGGATCACGCGGAACGCACCGGGATAATCCTGCGCGATCAAGCTGCCGATCGATTGGGCGATGACCGCGGCTTCGTCGCGGGCAGGCACGATCGCTGTCACCGCTGGCCAAATCGCGGGCTCTGCGGGCAAATCACGCGTGTCACGCTCCACCGTCAGCCAGAACATGCCGCGCGCGAACACCAGCACCAGCCACACCGCGAGCGCGAACAGCGAAACGGCCACCCAAATCACCCAATCTTCCCCGCCGCGCGAAACCAGTAGATCGCATCCGCCAGCGCCTCCGCGTACGGCCGCGCACGGTAGCCGAGCTCGCGTTCCGCCTTGGCCGACGAATAATACATGTTGTGCGCCGCCATCTTCAGCGAATCGACCGTCAGAAACGGATCGCCGCCGGTCAGCCGCGCCACCGCCTCGTTGCAATAGGCCATCGGGAACAGCGGCCAGCGCGGGATGCTGATCGTCGGCGGCTTGTGCCCGACGATCCGGGCGATCTCGCCGAGCATCGCCCGCAGCGTCACATCCTGACCGCCGAGCACATAGCGCTCGCCGATCCGACCCTTCTCGAGCGCGAGCAGATGCCCCGCCGCGACATCATCGACATGGACCAGGTTGAGCCCGCTTTCGACGAACGCGGGCATCCGGCCATTGGCGGCCTCGACCAGGATGCGCCCGGTCGGCGTCGGCTTCACGTCGCGCGGACCGATCGGGGTCGAGGGATTGACGATGACTGCGGGCAACCCGTCGGCGATCATCGCCTCGACCAGCCGCTCGGCAACCACCTTGCTGCGCTTGTACGCGCCAACGGCTTGCTCGGGCGTGGCGGGCCGGGTCTCGTCGGCAGCGCCCCGGTCATCGGGCCTCAACGTCGCGACACTGGATGTGTAAACGATCCGCTCGACCCCTGCCGCTTTCGCGGCGTTCATCACGGCTTGTGTGCCCGCGCGGTTATTTCGAACGATATCTTCGGGATCGCGCGCCCAGATCCGGTAATCGGCCGCGACGTGGAAAAGGTAGCGCACACCTTTTGCCGCCGCCAGCACCGATGCCTCGTCGCGGATGTCGCCCTCGTGAAGCGTCACGTCCAACCCGGCGAGGTTGGCGCGATCGCTGTTCGCACGCACCAGCAGCCGCACCGCCGCCCCTTGCGCGATGAGCGCACGCGCCACCGCCGATCCGACAAAGCCGGTGGCGCCGGTCACCAATATGGGATCGGAAGCGATGGACATTGTAGCTCCGGATTGAGTGTTCTAGCACCCTAGACGCCAAGCGCCGGGGATGGGAAGCGGTGCGGGAGGGCGCGAAGAAAGGGTAACGTTTTGAGCGTGATCGTGAGCGCCGTTCTCGCCATTGCCTGTTGCGGTGTGATTTTCAATCTCGCCGCAGCGTTCCTCTTGCGTCGTTCCAGCAAAGATATCGCGCCCGATATCTGGCCAACCGTCACGATCCTGAAGCCGTTGCATGGTGCCGAGCCCGCGCTAGCCGACAATCTTGCGACCTTTTTTGCGCAGGATTATCCAGCCCCTGTGCAGATCGTCTTCGGCGCACGGGCGCACGGCGATGCTGGACTTGCGGTCGCGCGTGACCTGGCGACTGGTTTACCGCACGCCGATACCGGCTTTGTCGTTAATGCCGCGCGGTATGGCGCCAACAACAAGCTGTCGAACCTGACGAATATGATGGCGGCTGCGCAGAACAAGATCGTCGTCGTCGCCGATAGTGATGTCGCCTGGGCGCCCGACACGCTGCGCCGGCTCGTCTGCGCCCTGTCGGCGCCCGGCGTCGGCCTGGTCAGTTGCCTGTTGCGGGGGCGCGGCGACGCAGGCTTCTGGTCGCGGATTGCGGCAATGGACATCGCCTATCGCTATATGCCGAGCGTCATCGTCGGCACCGCGACCGGCCTTGCCCAGCCCGTGCTTGGGCCTACGCATGCGCTGCGCCGCGAAACGCTGGAAGCGATCGGCGGGTTCGCGGCGTTCACCGACGTGCTTGCCGATGATTACGAAATCGGCCGGGCGGTGCGCGAGACCGGGCTGCAGACCAAGGTCACCGATTTTTTCGTCACGCACGGCTGTTCCGAGACCGGTTTGCGCGAGTTGCTGGCGCATGAACTTCGCTGGTCGATCACGATTTTCCGGATCGACCCGGCAGGGTTCACCGGCAGCTTCATCGTCCACACCTTGCCGATCGCGTTGATCGGATCGCTGATGGCGGGCTTCTCGCCGGTCTCAGCGGCGATCCTTGCGACTGCGCTGGCGGCCCGGATCATCGTCAAATCCCGGATGGATGCGATCGCCCAACATGCCGCCGGCCCATTGATCTTGTTGCCGCTGCGCGATCTTTTGTCGTTCGCGCTTTTTTGCGCCACTTTCTTCATCGATAAAGTCAATTGGCGCGGCGCCAAATTCCGGGTAACGCGCGACGGTAAATTACATTCGCAATAAAGGTTTGGTTTCATGATGCGCTCGCTGTTTCTCCAGGCGCCCTCGTTCGACGGTTATGACGGTGGCGCGGGCTCCCGCTATCAGGCCAAGCGCGAGATCAAGTCGTTCTGGTATCCCACCTGGCTTGCGCAACCCGCAGCACTCGTCGAGAATTCAACGCTCGTCGACGCGCCGGCGCATGATCTGAGCTTCGACGATGTGAAGCATCACGCGACCAATCACGATCTGATGATCCTCCACACCTCGACGCCGGGCTTCAAGGCTGATGTGAAGACCGCTGAGATGATGAAGGCACTCAACCCGAACCTGAAGGTCGGCATGATCGGCGCGACCGTCGCCGTCGATGCCGAATGGGCGATGAAGCACGCGCATTCGGTCGATTTCGTCGCGCGGAACGAGTTCGATTTCACGATCAAGGACGTCGCAGACGGGGTGAACCTCGCCGACATCAAGGGCATCAGCTATCGCAATTCCGAAGGCGTCGTGATCCATAACGATGATCGCGACGTGCTGATGAACATGGATTCGCTGCCCTTCGTCTCGCCAATCTACAAGCGCGACCTGAAGATGGAAAATTACTTCATCGGCTATCTGAAGCATCCCTATGTGAGCTTCTATACCGGGCGCGGCTGCAAGAGCCGCTGCACCTTTTGTCTCTGGCCGCAGACGGTGGGCGGGCATAATTACCGCGTCCGCTCGGTCGGTCATGTGATCGAGGAAGTGAAATACGTCCTGAAAGAGTTCCCGCAGATGAAGGAGCTGTTTTTCGACGACGACACGCTGACCGACAACCTGCCGCGCGTCGAAGAACTCGCCCGCGAACTTGGCAAACTGGGCGTTACCTGGTCGTGCAACGCCAAAGCCAATGTGCCTTACGACACGCTCAAGGTGCTCCGCGACAACGGCCTGCGCCTGCTGCTCGTCGGCTATGAAAGTGGCAACCAGCAGATCCTGCACAACATCAAGAAGGGCCTGCGGATCGAAACCGCCAAGCAGTTCGCCAAGGATTGCCGCGCGCTCGGCATCACCATCCACGGCACCTTCATCATGGGCCTGCCGGGCGAATCGAAGGAAACAATCCAGGAAACGATTGCCTATGCCAAGGAAGTGAACCCGCACACCATCCAGGTGTCGCTGGCAGCACCCTATCCGGGCACCTTCCTGTACAAGCAGGCGATCGAAAATGGCTGGTTCGACGGCACCGATCATCTGGTGGCAGATGGCGGTGGGCAGATCGCGCAGCTCACCTATCCGCATCTCGCCAGCGACGAGATTTTCGATGCGGTCGCCGAATTCTACAAGAAATTCTATTTCCGCCCGTCGAAGATCGGCTCGATCGTTGCCGAAATGGCGACCAGCCCGACGATGATGAAGCGCCGGCTGCGCGAGGGCGTGGAGTTCTTCGACTTCCTCAAGAACCGCAACACCGAGGCGGCATAAGCGCTCGCTTATGAAGCCTTCGGGGCGCTGCCGATTGATGAACGATCGCGGCGCCCCTCGAAGCGATACCAGAACCAGAAGCCAGGCGCGCCGATCGCGACATCGGCGATCCGCTTGATCAGCGACATCGCCAGCGCTGCATCGGCAGGAATACCGAAGCCCGCGCACAGGATGACGAACGCGCCTTCCTGAACGCCGATCGCGCCGGGCACCGCAAAGGCGGCGCCGCGCACCGCCTGGCCGATGCTCTCGATCACCAGCGATTCGGCGATCGTGATCGGCAATCCCATGAACGAGAAGATGATATAGACTTCGGCGCTGCCGAGCAGCCAGGCCGACAGGTGAACGACTGCGCTCATCGCCATCCCACCCCGCGATTCGCGAATCCGCGCGAGACTGGCGTAAAACGCATCGGTCGCGGCGAAGGCCGTCCATTCCTTGCCGCCCGCCAGCTTCTTCAGCGCGCCGACGATCAGCGCCCCGACGCCGAGACGCTGGATGAAGTAAAAGCCGATCAGCGTCGGGCCGGCGATCAGCAACCCCGTCGCGACGGTGCGGATGACGGAGCTGTCGGCGCCAAGCTGCAACAGCAAGATCGTACCGCCCAGTGCAAACAGGAACTGAGTGACGACCTGGATGAACAGATCGGTGACGACGCCGGCTGCCGCCATCGGCGCGGTAATGCCGCACAGCACCATCAGCCGCGCGGCGACGATATCCCCGCCGATCTGGGTGGTGGGCAGCAGCGTGTTGACGGTATCGCGAACGATGCGGATCTGCGCGCTTTCATACAGCGCTGGCCGCTGTTCGGGCGGCATGATCACCCATGAGGCATAAGCGAGCATCAGCGTGACGACGTAGCGCGCGATGATGGCTAGCGCGATGCCCCATCCCACCAGCGCGAGCGCACGGCCAATATCGCCAAGCCGGATGCCCGAATAGACGAGCCCCAGAACGGCAATGACCAACACCGTGCCGACGATCAGGAAACGCTTCATTTTTTGCGAAAAAACCTTCAAACGGCGGCGCGCCTTCGGACGAAACCGAATAGTTGCAGTCGGCAATCCCCTTGGTCTACCAGCATCTGGGGGTCAATCGGATCATCGGCGCGAGGCCAAAGGTGGCGTTATCCGCCCAAACGATTGATTTTTCTGTCGAACACCGGGAATGCAAGCGAATGACGACCGAACAAACCGCAATGGGCGCGCCCGTGCTTGATCACGCCGACACCGCCCCCGCGCCGATCAGCGCCACATCTGCACCGCTGCCGATGACTGGCCCGGTGATGTCCTATAATGAATGGGATCCGCTCGAGGAAGTGATCGTTGGCAGGCTTGAAGGCGCAACCGTGCCGTCGGTCCACGTCACGGTCACCTATAATCTGCCGCCGCTGATCGCCCGGCTGTACCGGCTTGCTGCGGGACATCGTTATCCCAAATGGCTGGTCAACAAGGCGCAAGCAGAGCTCGATGGCTTCATCGCGATTCTGCAGGGTGAAGGCATTA
>JBBRMV010000052.1:0-10033 GCA_038230675.1 Sphingomonadales bacterium
ACATCGAGCTTGGGGTGGCGTTCCTGCTCGAAGGGTTTTCGGCAATCGTTGCCTTGCGCGAGTTTTCGGCCGCGAAGGGCAATGTCGGCTGGTGGCAGGCGATCCGCGATTCGAAGGATCCCGCAGGCTTCACCATCCTGTTCGAGGATGTCGCCGCGCTGATCGGTTTGGCCGTTGCCGCCATCGGCGTCTGGGCGAGCCACCAATTCGGCGATCCGCGCATCGACGGCGTCGCGTCGATCGTGATCGGGATCATCTTGAGCGCAGTCGCGATCGTGCTTGCGCGCGAATCGAAGGCGCTGTTGATCGGCGAGCGCGCGGAGCCGGCAGTGATCGCAAAGGTGCGGGAGATCATCGTCGCGCATCCGGCGATCATGGCGGTCAACCATGTCCGCACGCTTCATACCGCGCCCGACAAGGTGTTCGTCGCGATCAGCGCCGATTTCGACGACGCGCTGACGATGGGCGAAGGCGAAAAGCTGATCGAGGTGCTCGAAACCGAGTTGCGACAAGCACTGCCGATGCTGTCGTCAATCTATATCCGCCCCGAAAGCGCCGCCGATGCCGTCGCGGTGACGGGTTTTTGAGCCTGCCGGATCAGCCCGCCGGCACCAGTTCGATCACATCCAGAATCGATTCAAATTTGGGATAGGGCAGCACCAGCCGCCAGCGCTTGTCGCCGACCCGCTCGATATAGCCCGTCACGTCGCGGCCATTGTCGCGGCCATGATCCATCGCGCGGGTTTCGTCGCCAAGCATCATCGATCCGAGGAAGATCGCGCGCGCAGCATCGTTTTTGAAGATCAGCCCCGATGGCCGCTGCAGCCCGGTCAGCTTGGCAAAGCTCGACACGTCGCCCACCGCGTCGACCTGGCATTTGGCGACTTCATACGAGGTGAATTCCGCCATCGCAGTACCCTTCGCGCCAAGCTTGAACACCCGGCAGCGGTAAATGCCCGCAGGCGGGATGGAGCCGGGCAGCGCGCGGTCGGGATCGAACAATTCCCCCTCGGCGTCGATCTGCGCGGCATTGGTTGCGCGCGCTTTTGCCAGCGCGGTTTTCCAGGCATCGTGCCAGTTGCGAAGCCGGTCGCGATCGGGCTGCGTCGCCATCGCCCGCCAGCCCTTTTTGGGGATCGCCATCGGGTCGGCACGCGCACCGATCGCGCTGCACCCGGCGAGCGCGACGACGAGGCCGATCGGGCACAGTTTCAACAGCTTTCCCGTCGGCATCATGATCGGCGCGCGCCCTTTGTCAGCATTCCCGGGTGCCACTAACCACGCGGCGCGGGGCTTGCCAAGCGCCGCTCAGGCGGCGGTCCATCCGCCATCGATCGACAAATTGGCGCCGGTGATCGATTTCGCCTCGTCGCGGCACAGATACAGCGCGAGCGCGGCCACCTGCTCAGACGTCACGAATTCCTTGGTCGGCTGCGCATCGAGCAGCACGTCGTTGATCACCTGTTCCTTGGTCATCCCGCGCGACTTCATCGTATCGGGGATCTGGCTTTCGACGAGCGGCGTCCAGACATAGCCCGGGCTGATCGCGTTGACCGTCACCCCGAATGTCGCGACTTCGAGCGCCACCGTCTTGGTCAGCCCGACCAGACCGTGCTTGGCCATCACATAGGCGCTCTTGTTGGGGCTCGCGACGAGCGAATGCGCCGACGCGGTCGAGATGATCCGCCCCCATTTCTTTTCCTTCATGAAGGGCACGGCGGCATGCATCATGTACCAGGCGGAGATCATGTTGATGCGGATGATCGCCTCGAACTTGTCGGCGGGGAAGGTTTCGATCGCCTCGACATGCTGGATGCCGGCATTGTTGACGATGATGTCGGGGCCGCCAAGCTCGTCATGGCACCGCTTCACCATCGCGATGATCGCGTCGGGCTTGGTCATGTCGGCGGCGTCGTAAAGCGCCTTTGCGCCCGTCATCGCCTCGAGCGCGGCACGCTCCTTCTCGATCGCGACCGCATCGCCGAAACCGTTGATCATCACCGAGGCACCCTCGGCGGCAAACGCCTTGGCATATTCAAGCCCGATGCCCGAAGTCGAGCCGGTGATGATCGCGCTTTTGCCTTTGAGGAACATGGAATTCTCCTTCGAGTGATATCAATCGGTGGCTGAATGTTTGAGCCCGTGTTTCGGGCACAGGTCGAAGGCCGCGCTTTTCCCGGTCAGGATGTTTTCGGTGACGATCTGGGCATTGCTCATCGCCTGTTCGATGGCGCGCAGGCCGGCATCCCAATGTTCGTGCATCGTCCGCGCGGAGAACTCGAAATCGCGCGATCCGCCTTCCCAGGCATTGGCGGTGTAGATCAGCTGGACGAGATTGACGGGCTGTTCCGCCGCCTGCTCGGCAAGCGCGACGACGTCCTCGTCCTTCCGCATCGACTCAGGCAATTTGTCGAGCACGCGGCGGATCGCCTCACGTTCCTGGCGGAGCTTCATGATCTGGTCCGAAACCTGCCGGGTGCGGCTGGAAAAGCGGATTTCCTTTTCGCGCGCCATCACGTCCATGATGGTGCGCGGCGGCTCGGTCGCGGCGGAAAACAGATCGACCTGAAAGACCAGCATCGCCTCGCGCTGATGATCGAGCACATGGCTGAGCGGCGTGTTGGACACCAACCCGCCGTCCCACCACAGGCACCCGTCGATTTCGATCGGCGGCAGTCCCGGCGGCAACGCGCCCGATGCCATCACGTGCCGCGCATCGAGCCGTTCATGCTTGCTGTCGAAATAGCGAAAATTGCCCGACACCACGTCGACCGCGCCGACAGAGAGCCGCACTGGCCCCTCATTCACAAGATCCCAGTCGACGAGCTTGTCGAGCGTGTCCTTCAGCGGCGCGCTGTCATAGTAACTGAGCGCACCCGCAGAGCCTGGCGGCGCAAAACTGGGCGGCAGCAGGCGCGGCGTGAAGAAGCCGGGCACGCCCGTCGCCAGCACCATTCCCGCCGACCATTCATGCACCATCTCGCGAACGAAATCATTGGGGAAAATCGGGAAACTGGGCAGCGAACTGGTCATCTGGTCCCAGAACGCCTTCAGCCTATCGGAACGGCGCTCGGGCGGGTTGCCGGCGACGATCGCTGCATTGATCGCGCCGATCGAAATACCCGCGACCCAATCGATCGCGATGCCGGCATCCTGCATGCCGTCGATAACGCCTGCCTGATAGCTGCCGAGTGCGCCCCCGCCCTGCAGCACCAGCGCGACCGCATCGGGCAGCGGCATCGCCCGCGCTTGGCGCATCGGCTTTTTCGCTAAGCTATCGTTGTCGGCCATGAAATCGGCCATGACGCTGTTTGCAGGGGCAA
Organism: Sphingomonadales bacterium; assembly: GCA_038230675.1. Lineage (GTDB taxonomy): Bacteria > Pseudomonadota > Alphaproteobacteria > Sphingomonadales > Sphingomonadaceae > Sphingomonas. Next base: position 3,324 of record JBBRMV010000052.1, read on the forward strand.
TCAACGATAGTTTGATGACGGGCGCACAGTAGACACTTGCGGGGACATGTCGGGCGGGCTTGCAACATAAACCCCGCTTCCGCATTCATAGCGCAACAGCAACGATCAAGGCGCCCTTCGCGATGCGGCTCGACGATTTCGATCCCAATATTGATGTCGGCGATCAGCGCGGGCGTGGCGGCGGTGGCATGGGCTTTGGCGGCGGGGGCGGCGGCGGTGGTGGCCTGCTGCTCGGGCTGTTGCCGATGGTGTTCAGCCGGTTCGGCTGTGGCGGGGTAGCGATCCTGCTCGCGGTGCTGTTTTTCATGGGCGGCGGTTTGCCGCTGCTCACCGGCGGGGGCAGCGCGCCCGTCAGCCAGATCGGCCAGACGCCGCCGCCCGCCGGAAACGGCGCCAGCGGCGGCGCCGCGACAGCGTGCCGGGTCGATGCGTCGAGTCTTGCTGCGTGCAACGCTTTCAGCTCCGCAAACAAGACCTGGGCCACTCTGTTCCAGCAATCGGGCCAGCGTTATTCACCGCCGTCACTGCAGTTTTTTGGCGGCGAAGGACAATCGGGCTGCGGCGGCGCGCAAGCCGCGATGGGCCCGTTTTATTGCCCGACCGACCGCGGCATCTATCTCGACACCGGATTTTTCGACGAGCTTGCCCAGCGGTTCGGCGCGAAGGGTGATTTTGCGCAGGATTATGTGATCGCGCATGAATTCGGCCATCACATCCAGAACTTGCTCGGCACTTCGGACCAGGTCCAGCAACAACAGGCCCGCGCCAGCAGGACCGAAGGTAACCGGCTTTCGGTGCGACTGGAATTGCAGGCGGATTGCTATGCCGGCGTCTGGGGCGCCGCCAATCGCGACAAACTGGACCCGGGCGATATCGAGGAAGGGCTGACCGCCGCCAACGCGATCGGCGACGATACCCTGCAAAAGGAATCGCAAGGCCGGGTGGTGCCCGACAGCTTCACCCATGGCACCTCTGCCGAGCGGGCCAAATGGCTCAAGCACGGGCTGGATAGTGGCGATCCGGCGCAGTGTGACACCTTCAGCGGCGCGATCTAGGATCGATCCCTGTCACTTCATTCGTCGCCCCAGCGCAGGCCGGGTCGCTCAATCCTTGCGATTTTCCTCGCGGTAGCGCGCAAGCGCTGCGGTTGCCGCCCCGCCGATCAAGTCGACGATCTGCCGAGCCGCGCGAGCCCCCGCTTCGGTAGGGTCGATCGTCGTCCCACGCGGTTCCGGGGATGGCGATTCGGGCGGCGGCGGCGAAGGTTGGTGAGGTGCCGGTTGGTGAGGTGCCGGTTGGTAAGGTGCCGGTTGCTGCGCCGCCGGTGACCGCTGGGCGATCGCAGCGCCAATTGCTGCCATCAGTCCCGATGCCAGCATCTCGCGCCCGATAGTGCTATTGGCGGCCGCCAGCAGGGTATCGCCCGATTGCCGCAATTCCTTTGACAGCTTTATCCCGGCGATGCGTTTGGGCAGCTTTGGCCGCTTGCCGGCATCGCCCTTCTTGCCGCCCGTTTTGCGTTCGCTTTTCTTGCCCATGAAATCCTCAAGTGTATCGTCAATATAATACACCAAGGGCGGCATCGCGTCCAGTCGTTAATTCCGCGATCCGCTAGTTGGGCGCCATGACGAAGCGGGGTACGGCGAAGGGAAGGGCCGTTTGCTTGGCTGACCGGAGTGGCTCGCTCCGCGTGGTCAGCCATCCGTCATAGCGCCCGCATTGGAGATAGCGCGCCGTCCGCGCCGCCGCGATACGCCCTATGGGCCGTACCCGGATGCCTTCAAAGCCCCGCTTCGACCGCGACCCGGATCATGTCCGCCGTCGTCGCCGTGCCGAGCCGGTCCATCAGGATCGCCCTGTGCATTTTCACGGTCTTTTCCGAAAGGCCGAGTTCACCCGCAATCTGTTTGTTCAGCAGCCCGCTCGCCGCCAGCTTAAGAACCTGCCATTGCCGCTGCGACAAGGTTTTCACAAGTTCTGCAGCGCGCATTCGCCGCATGCTCGACGGGGTCGGCGCGCCGCTGTCGATCTCGACCTGGCTGCCGAGAAAATAGATGAGCTCATCGCCTTCGTCATAGATTGGCGCCACGAGAACGGCGTTGCGAAACGGCGTCCCGTCCCGCTTGTAGTTCAGGATTTCGACCAGCACCGGGCGATGTTCGTGCACCCCCACCTTGATCTGTTCGGAAAGCCATGGCTCGGTCGCCGGGCCGGAGAGAAAACGGCAATTGCGCCCCAGCACGTCCTCTCGCGGATATCCCGTCAGCGCGCAAAAGGCATCGTTGCAGGCGATGATCGGATTGTCGGGATGGCGCGGATCGCTGATGACGGACGCAATCGGGCTGTGATCGATCAGGGCGAGCAACCTGGGCTCGGCTTCGTGCAGTTCCGCTTCTATGACCATGCCTGCCCTTATTACACCTGCCCGAGCCGCGATCGGGCGGCCTGGCAGCTAGCTGGAACCATGTAGCGCAAGCCCAAGCGAATTACCAATTTTGCAGAGCGCCCGTGATCTGCCCGATCGCTTCGGCCACGCCGACTGCATGGTGTCGCGGAGTGCCGAACGGATATGCCCCTTGGCAAGCTGGCGACACGTCCCCGGAGCCTTACGTCCAAAACGATCCCGGTTATCGGCCGGGCGGCCCGATGCCCGCGTCTCCGGCCGCATTAACAGCGGCGATAAATGAGTGCAACGTGCAGGTTGGGGGCGATAGGGTTGCGCACAATACGGTACCGGGCGCGCAATCGCCGGTGGCGGCGATCGGTCGACGCTGGCATCTGCCGTGCCCTGTGCCTATCTGTTGGGACTGGCCATCGCCCAAGAACATAACTAGAACTTCTTCATATTCCCTCCTCTCAAGAAGCGTTGGTGTTTCCCATGTTGACCCACATCTCGGTTCGCGGCGCGCGCGAGCATAATCTGAAGGATGTCTCGGTCGATATCCCGCGCGATACACTGACCGTCATCACCGGCCTGTCGGGCAGCGGCAAATCGAGCCTCGCCTTCGATACCATCTATGCCGAGGGGCAGCGGCGCTATGTCGAATCGCTGTCCGCCTACGCGCGCCAGTTTCTGGAGATGATGCAGAAGCCCGATGTCGATCATATCGAAGGCCTGTCGCCCGCGATCAGCATCGAACAGAAGACGACGAGCCGCAATCCGCGCTCCACCGTCGCCACTGTCACCGAAATCTATGATTATATGCGGCTGTTGTGGGCGCGCGTCGGCATTCCCTATTCGCCGACCACGGGCGAGCCGATCAGCGCGCAGCAGGTCAGCCAGATGGTCGACCGGGTGTTGTTGCTGCCTGAAGGCACGCGGCTCTATCTGCTCGCACCGGCGGTGCGCGGCCGCAAGGGCGAGTATAAGCGCGAGATGCTCGAGTGGCAGAAGGCCGGCTTCACCCGCGTGCGTATCGATGGCGAGATTTACGAGATCGACGCGGCGCCGGCGCTCGACAAGAAATACAAGCACGACATCGAGGTGGTGGTCGATCGCCTGGTGGTCGGCCCCGGCCTGAGCACGCGGCTCGCCGAGAGTTTCGAGACCGCGTTGAAGCTCGCGGAGGGCCTCGCCTATGTCGATCTGCTCGACAGCGTCGTGCCCGGGCGTGAGGGCGAGGCGAGCGACGCAGGCGCAATGAAGGGCGCCGGCATCCCCGCCAACCGCATCGTCTTCAGCGAGAAATTCGCCTGCCCCGTGTCGGGCTTCACGATCGCCGAAATCGAGCCGCGCCTGTTCAGCTTCAACGCCCCGCAAGGTGCCTGCCCCGCATGCGACGGGCTTGGTGAAAAACTGCTGTTCGATGAGGACCTTGTCGTCCCCAACCACGCGCTCAGCCTCAAAAAAGGCGCGGTCGTCCCCTGGGCGAAATCGCAGCCGCCCTCCCCTTATTACATGCAGGTGCTGGGCAGCCTGGCGCGCGAATTCGGCTTTTCGCTCGAAACCCCGTGGGCGGAGCTGCCCGGCGAGGTCAAGCTCGTCATCCTCCACGGCACCGGCGGCAAGCCCGTCACGCTCACCTTCATCGATGGCCGCAAAAGCTATGACGTGAAGAAGCCGTTCGAGGGCGTGATCGGCAACCTCAACCGCCGCCTGCTGCAAACCGAAAGCGCGTGGATGCGCGAGGAGCTGTCCAAATATCAGAGCAGCGCGCCCTGCGAGGTGTGCCACGGCGCCCGCCTCAAGCCAGAGGCGCTCGCGGTCAAGATCGGCATGCGCGACATCTCGTCGATCACGCATCTGTCGGTCATCGATGCGCTCGCCTGGTTCGAGGCGATCCCCGAGGCGCTCACCGGCCAGCAAAAGGAAATCGCCGAGCGCATCCTGAAGGAAATCCTCGAACGGCTCGGCTTTCTCAACAATGTCGGGCTCGATTATCTCAACCTCGATCGCACCTCGGGCACGCTCAGCGGCGGTGAGAGCCAGCGCATCCGCCTCGCCTCGCAGATCGGCAGCGGCCTGTCGGGCGTGCTCTACGTCCTCGATGAACCGAGCATCGGCCTGCATCAGCGCGACAACGACATGCTGCTGAAAACGCTGCGGCGCCTGCGCGATCTCGGCAACACCGTGCTCGTCGTCGAACATGACGAGGACGCGATCCGCACCGCCGATTACGTGATCGACATGGGGCCGGGCGCGGGCGTCCACGGCGGCGCGATCGTCGCCCAGGGCACGTTCGAGGAAATCCTGAAGGCAAAGGGCAGCATCACCGCCGATTATCTGTCGGGCCGGCGGATGGTCGAGGTGCCGGCCAAGCGCCGCAAGGGCAATGGCAAGAAGCTCACTGTCCACGGCGCCACCGCCAACAATCTGCGCGGCGTAACGGCGAGCATCCCGCTCGGTACCTTCACCTGCGTGACGGGCGTATCGGGCAGCGGCAAATCGAGCTTCACGATCGACACGCTCTATGCCGCCGCCGCGCGCGCGCTGAACGGCGCGCGGATGCTCGCGGGCAAACATGAGAAGATCACCGGCCTGCAATATCTCGACAAGGTGATCGACATCGATCAGTCGCCGATCGGTCGCACGCCGAGATCGAACCCCGCCACCTATACCGGTGCCTTCACCCAGATCCGCGACTGGTTCGCCGGCCTCCCCGAAAGCCAGGCGCGCGGCTACAAGCCCGGCCGCTTCAGCTTCAACGTCAAGGGCGGGCGGTGCGAGGCGTGCCAGGGCGACGGCCTGCTCAAGATCGAAATGCACTTCCTCCCCGACGTCTATGTGACGTGCGACGTCTGCCACGGCGCGCGCTACAACCGCGAGACGCTGGAGGTGAAGTTCAAAGGGCTGAGCATCGCCGATGTGCTCGACATGACGGTCGAGGACGCGGTCGAATTCTTCAAGGCCGTGCCCCCCATCCGCGACAAGATGGCGATGCTGGCGGAGGTCGGGCTTGGCTATGTGAAGGTCGGCCAGCAGGCGACGACGCTGTCGGGCGGCGAGGCACAGCGCGTGAAACTGGCGAAGGAACTGTCGCGCCGAGCGACGGGGCAGACGCTGTATATTTTGGATGAGCCAACCACCGGCCTGCATTTCGAGGACGTCCGCAAATTGCTCGAAGTGCTCCACGCGCTGGTCGAACAGGGGAATACCGTGGTGGTGATCGAGCATAACCTCGACGTCATCAAGACGGCGGACTGGGTGATCGACCTGGGGCCCGAGGGCGGCGTGAAGGGCGGGGAGATTGTGGCAGAGGGTGTGCCGGAAGCGGTCGCGAAGGTGGCGGCGAGCTTTACGGGGCGGTATTTGGCGCCGTTGTTGATGAGAGTAAATTAATCTCAAGGGTCTTCATCTACCCCGCCAATCCCCCCTTTTCAAAGAATACATCTTCAAACACATCTTGAATCACGTCCTCGGTGCTTTTGTTATCGTAGTAGACACGCTCTTTTTTTTCATCGTACGCGACGTGTAATACATCTTCAAAAAACATCATTTCGCGAATTCGGATGTCGGCATCGTCATAGACAGAAAAATTAGGTCTTTGCTCGGTTTTGGCAGCCAAACCCGTAAATTGAAGAGACACGACCTCTTTTAGATCAGCGGAAAAGTCCAGCGGATCAGGTCGATGACGGCTCACAAATGCAATTAACTTGTAGAATGGTTCGCCGTCGATAAAGAATAACAAAGAGAAAAGCCATGTAAATCCAGGACGGCGTCCAGTCATAGATATCGACTTCCAGTCTTCAAACTCGACAACCGGGTACCATCGTTCGGTAGCTCCAATAACATTTGATGATTGATCGATTTCAAGAGATGCCCTACAAAATGCGTCGCGTATCTGCTCGACTCTAGTCTTCCAAACTGCATATTGTTTAAAGAGTGCTCCAGTCTTTTTTTCATTTGCGATCGAAGCGAGACGAGTGATCCATTTGGCGCGCTCGACAGTCTCAGCAGCGATGGACTCGATTCTGCCTAAGGTAGTTAGCTGATTACGAGCCACCAAGGATACTAGGCTCAGGACCTATTAAAATGCTTGCGGGGCGGTTGATAGATTGATTCAATGGCGGCGCAAGGAGGCGCTGCCATGAGCGATTTGATCTGGTTGTCGGAGGCGCAGATGCGCAGTATTGAGCCCTATTTTCCGTTGTCGCACGGGGTACCGAGGGTTGATGATCGGCGGATCGTCAGCGGCATTATCTTTGTGATCAGGAACGGCTTGCGCTGGCGGGACGCGCCCAAGGATTATGGTCCGCACAAGACGATCTAC
>JBBRMV010000053.1:0-9621 GCA_038230675.1 Sphingomonadales bacterium
CGCGTTCGCCACCGAATGAAGATTGCCCGCGCCGTAATCAATCAGCGCGATTCGCTGGCCCATCTAAAAAGCGCCCATTTACAGCACGCCCTTGGTCGAAGGGATGCTCCCGCTTTTACGCGGATCGATTTCGATCGCGGTGCGCAGAGCGCGCGCCAGCCCCTTGAACGCTGCCTCGGCGATGTGATGATTATTTTGCCCGTACAGCGTCTCGATGTGCAGCGTGATGCCAGCGGTTTGCGCAAAGCTGTGGAAGAAATGCTCGAACATCTCGGTATCCATTTCGCCGAGCCGCTTTTGCGAGAATTCGGTTTTCCACACCAGGAAAGGCCGCCCCGAAATGTCGAGCGCAACGCGGGTCAGCGTTTCGTCCATCGGGCTGAGTGCATCGGCATATCTCCGGATGCCGCGCTTTTCGCCCAGCGCCTTTGCCACCGCCTCGCCGATAGCAAGCCCGGTATCCTCGACGGTGTGGTGCTGATCGATATGCAGATCGCCCACCGTTTTCACGTCGAGATCGATCAACGAGTGGCGCGATAGCTGCTCGAGCATGTGATCGAAAAAGCCGATGCCCGTCGAAATCGCATAAATGCCGCTGCCGTCGAGGTCGACGGTCACGTCGATCGCGGTTTCGCTCGTCTTGCGGCTGATGGTGGCGGTGCGCATCGCCCTCCCATAGCGGCTATGGCTGCCCGCGCAATCTTGACCGAGCCTCAAACCGCGCTAGTCCAAGGGCATGACCGATGGACTGCCCGATAGCCTGATTCCCTATGACGAGATCGTGCAGGAGGCGCTGCGCGCCGTCGTCGGCCGTGTCCTCGGTTCGGTCGCGACCAATGGCGGACTGCCCGGCGAGCATCATTTCTACATCACCTTCAAAACGCAGGCGCCCGGCGTCGATATTCCGCAGCGCCTGATTGAGCGATTTCCCGATGAAATGACGATCGTGATGCAGAATCGCTACTGGGATCTGCTCGTCGATGACGAGCGTTTTTCGGTCGGCCTGAGCTTCAACCAGATCCCCTCGAAGCTGGTCATCCCCTATTCGGCGATCACGGGGTTCCACGATCCCGCCGTCAATTTCGAGCTCCGTTTTCAGGCAGCCGAAGGCCCCGACGGCCCCGAGCCACACGACGAGGCTGAAAACGACGAACCTGTCGCGGCACCCGTCGAGGATGGATCGAACGTGGTCAGTGTGGATTTCAAGCGGAAGAAGTGAGAGCCGCCGTCAACCCGGTGACTGCCGGGGTATCGCGTCGCAGGGGCGAGCTAACGGCCTGCGATCTCGGCTCTCTCCGAGATGACAGAGGATCAAAATGGACACTCGCACCGAAGCCGATACTTTCGGCCTTCCCGTCGATGACCCGCCGGCCGTTTACGCAGATGCGGCGGCTCAGCCAATAGACCAAACTCGTGCCACCGCCGCACGGGCGGCCGCAAAATATGCCTGGATCCTGGAAAACCAGGCGCGCAACATGCTGCTCTCGCCGGCTTGGAGCCGGGTCTTTCGCTGTGACGATCTTTCGGCCGATCAATTCTGCGACAATTTCTATGCGCCCGGGCGCGCCGTCCTCCTGGGCGGTGTCGCCCGAAAATGGCCCGCCTGCCAGCAATGGACGCCCGATTATTTGCGTGCGCTGTTGGGCGCCGCAGTGGTCGATTATCAGTCCGACCGAACCTCTGACGCCGATTTCGAACGCAACATGGACGCGCATCTGCGGCAAATACCGTTCGATCAGTTCATTGACACAATCATCGCTCACCCGGGCAACGGCGCTTATATCACCGCGTATAGTTCGGCGAAAAACGCGGCAGCCTTCGCGCCGCTGCACGACGACATGGGGTCGCTCGATCAGGTGCTGGATGACGAAGGCACGCGTCAGGCGATGTTTTGGATCGGCCCGGCCGGCACGTTCACACCGCTGCATCACGATCTCACCAACAATCTGTTGATCCAGCTTGCCGGCCGCAAGCGCGTCATATTGGCACCGGCATGTGAAACGCCGAGGCTGTATAACGACCATCATGTCTTCAGCGAAATCCGCGACGTGATGGCGCACGATGTCGATCTGGCACGCTATCCCAAACTGCGCGATATCCAGCAGTACGAGCTCATCTTGGAACCGGGCGATGCCTTGTTCATCCCAATTGGATGGTGGCACCAGCTTACCGCCCTCGATTTCAGCGTTTCGGCAACGTGCACCAATTTTCGGTGGCCCAATCTAGGCTGGGAGTCGCATCCCGATGACGCAACCTACGCGCACTGAATCCGATTCGCTCGGCCCTGTCGATGTGCCCGCCGGCGCCTATTGGGGTGCGCAGACGCAGCGCAGCATCGCCAATTTCCCTTTTGCCACGACCGAGCGGATGCCGATCGCGATCGTCCATGCACTGGCGATCGTGAAGCAGGCGGCGGCGCGGGTGAACCGGGCGCACGGCCTGCCCGCCAGTATCGCCGATGCGATCGAGGCAGCCGCTGCGGAAGTGATTGCAGGACAGTTGGACGATCAGTTCCCGCTCGTCATCTGGCAGACGGGGAGCGGCACCCAGACCAACATGAACGTAAACGAGGTGATCGCGGGTCGCGCCAACGAGGTGCTGACGGGGGCGCGGGGCGGCAAGGCACCGGTGCACCCGAACGATCACGTCAATATGAGCCAGTCGTCGAACGACAGCTTCCCGACCGCGATGCATATCGCGGCAGCACTTGCTGCCAGCCACGCGCTGATGCCCGCGCTTGCGCGACTGGAGGCGGCGTTGCTCGCCAAGGTCAACGCTTGGGGCGATATCGTGAAGATCGGCCGCACGCATTTGCAGGACGCGACGCCGATCACCCTGGGCCAGGAATTTTCGGGCTATTATGCGCAGGTCCGCCTGTCCCGCACGCGCACCGCGCCGTTGATCGAGCATGGACTTTGCCGGCTGGCGCAGGGCGGCACGGCAGTCGGCACCGGGCTGAACGCGCCCGCTGGATTTGCCGAGGCGATCGCGGGCGAAATCGCGGCGATCACCGGGCTGCCTTTCCAAACTGCGCCCAACAAGTTCGAGGCATTGGCGACGAACGACACGCTCGTTGAATTTTCCGGGCGGCTCAACACGCTGGCGGTTTCACTCACCAAAATTGCCAACGATATCCGTCTGCTGGGCTCGGGCCCGCGATCCGGGCTTGGGGAGCTCAACCTGCCCGAAAACGAACCCGGCAGCTCGATCATGCCGGGCAAGGTCAACCCGACGCAGTGCGAGATGCTGTCGATGGTCGCCGCCCAGGTGATCGGCAATCATCAGGCGATCACCGTTGGCGGCATGCAGGGGCATCTGGAACTCAACGTCTTCAAGCCGGTGATTGCCGCCAACATTCTCCGCTCGATCGATCTGTTGAGCGTCGGCATGACGAGTTTCGCCGATCGCTGCATTGACGGGATCGAGCCTAATCGCGCGCGGATTGCGGAACTGCTCGACAGGTCACTGATGCTAGTCACCGCGCTCGCGCCCGAAATCGGTTATGACAATGCGGCGAAAATCGCCAAGCATGCGCATGCCAACGGGTTGACGCTCAAGGAGGCGGGGCTGGCGCTTGGTCTGGTCGATGCCGAGATGTTCGATCGCTTGGTCCGCCCCGAAACGATGGTTTGAATGGGTTCACGCGGAGGCGCGGAGGAGTGGCGTCCGGGGCCTGGTTCGCTGCGATAACGGCAAAAATCGATCAACTTTGCCGCTGCGCGGCGAGCCACCCACCAACTTAATTTTTGCGTCCCCGCGCCTCCGCGTGAACCAACTCGTCCAACCCTCGGGAACAATTTCCGCGATCAATCGCTCTGCCTGCGCAACGAATACAAGGAACGAGCGATGGGTGCGACGACGATTGGGGCGCTGGTGGGTGGCGCCATTGATGCGATGAGCGGCGATGACAGCGCGGCTGACGGCGCGCTGTACGGCGCGGTCACGGCCAATGTGCTCAAGCTCGTACTGCCACTGGCGATCACTTATGCCGTCGGCTGGGCGGTGTTGCGCGGTGCGGCAGAACTCAAGGACCGTGCGTTTGGCGGCGAGGGTGGCAAGGCGCCTTCTACCGGCACGTGATCGTCTGATGGCTTGACGCGGACGGCATCCCCGCGCCACTAGCACGCATGGAAGCCGATCACGATCTCCACGCGTTCAAACGCCGCGGTGTGTTGTTCGTGCTGTCGTCGCCTTCGGGTGCAGGCAAATCGACGATCGCGCGCAAGCTGCTGGCAGACGAGCCCGATCTGGCGATGTCGGTGTCGGCGACCACTCGACCCATCCGGCCGGGCGAGCGCGACGGGATCGATTATCATTTCGTCAGCCTCGAAAAATTCCGCGACATGGTCGCGAACAACGAGTTTCTCGAATGGGCGCATGTGTTCGGCCAGCGTTATGGGACGCCGCGGGCGCAGGTCGATGCGATGCTCGGCGCCGGCAAGGACGTGCTGTTCGATATCGACTGGCAGGGCGCGCAACAGCTTTTCCAGATCGCCGGCGGCGATGTCGTCCGCGTTTTCATCCTGCCGCCGTCGATGGAAGAGCTCAACGATCGCCTGGTCCGTCGTGCGACCGACAGCGAGGAGGTGATCGCCGCGCGAATGCAGCGTGCGACCGCTGAGGTAAGCCACTGGGACGGTTATGATTATGTGCTCGTCAACGATGATGTCGAGCAGTGTTTTCGCGATGTAAAGACGGTGCTGGCCGCCGAGCGGCTCAAACGATCGCGGCAGACGGGGCTGATCGGGTTCATCCGCAAACTGATGCGGTGAAGTTCTGCCGCCATGCCGGGGTCGGTGTGTTGCAAATCTAGTACGCGTGCCCCATCATTCCCGCGTCGATTGGTATCGCGGGGGAAATCGGAAAATGCGTCTGCTGCTGTTGCTCATGGCGATCTGCCTGCCGTCGATTGCGGCGGCTGCCGTCCCGCAGACATTCGATCCGGTCGCCGCAACCAATGCCTATCTCGCCACGGTCAACGGCGCCGCACGGGCGCGGTCGGACGCCTATTTCGAGGGCGGCTATTGGCTGATCTTGTGGGGCGCCGTGGTCGGCATAGTGTCGGTCCTGCTGCCGCTGCATTTCGGCGTCGTGCGCCGGCTGTCGGGTTGGGCAGGGCGGGTGACGGCGAACAGACCAACGCTGAGGGGGCTGATCTTTCTGCCGATCTTCCTCGCATTGACGGGTATTATCACGCTTCCCTGGTCGATCTACACGGATTGGGTGCGCGAGCATCAATATGGCATGTCGAACCAGACCTTCGGCGCCTGGTTCGGCGAATGGGCAACTGCCTTCGGGATCAGCCTGTTGCTGGTTCCCTTGTTCTTCCTGGCGCTTTTCGGGCTTTGGCGGCGCTTCCCGCGCAGCTGGTGGGCATGGGGCACGCTGGTCGCTGGCGCTTTTTTGTTCGTCGGTATTCTGATTACCCCGGTGTTCATCGAGCCGCTGTTCAACAAATACACGCCGATGCCGGCCAGCCCCCTGCGCGACCAGATTTTGCAGATGGCGCATGCCAATGGCGTCCCGACGGACAATGTGCTGGTGGTCGATGCCTCGCGCCAGACCAAGCGCATTTCAGCCAATGTGGCCGGCATCGGGCCGACGGTGCGCGTCGCGCTCAACGACAATTTGCTCAAACGGACCAGCCCGGCGGAGGTGCGCGCGGTGATGGGGCATGAGCTTGGCCATTATGTGCTCGGCCATATCGCCTCGCTTTTGGTTGCGTTGACAATGCTCGTCGGCGTCATCCTGTTCCTCCTCGATGGACTGACGATGTGGCTGGTTGCGCGGTTCGGTGATCGATGGGGGATCGTCGGGCGCGATGATCCGGCAATCGTTGCGCCGGCGCTGATCGCCGCGTCGATCCTTGGTGTCTTTGCCACGCCGCTCAACAACAACATCACCCGCTTTCACGAAAGCCAGGCGGATTATTTCGGGGTCAATGCCGCGCGGGCGCCGGACGGCTTTGCCAAGGTGGCGCTTCGCCTAAGCGAATATCGCAAGCTCGAGCCGTCACCGCTTGAGGAGATCATCTTCTATGACCACCCTTCGGGTCGCACGCGCATCCTGATGTCGATGCGCTGGAAGGCGCAGCATCTCGGCGAGCCCGGCGTCGAATAGCGCTGTCTCAGCCTACCAGATCGAGCAGCCTGACGCCTGCTTCGAAATCGCGTCGGCGCGCCTGGCGGGCGGGGATCGCCAGATCGTCCTCGCCCCATTGCTCCGCCTGCCACTCCTGATCGAGCTCGGACGCCAGCCATATCGCCTCGGGCTCGGCAGCGCGCGCGGCGAGCGCGAGGGCGGCGACAAGCGAACCACTGATCGTGACGATCGGGGCCAGCCCGGCCAGCGCGATGGGCGAATAGTCGCCAACCGCCTGCCGCAACCTGGCAAGCGTGGCCGGCGGTTGGGGCGAGTGGATGATCCCCGTGACGACGACGAAGCCGACATCGTAGGTGGTGCTTGCCCAATCGAGCAGCGGGTCCCACGCCGCCGCCTGACGTGCGACGAGCGCGGCCGGGCTGTCGGCGCGGTAGCAGAGCAGGTCGCTCTCGGCATAGGCGGCAAGGCCGTCTGCGAAGGCCGCCGGATCGACGGCCACCCGCTCGATCGCGACATTGGCGAGCCCCGTCAGCGGCATCGCGCGCGGATCGATCTCGCCAGTCACCGCGCGCCACTCATCGGCGACAGCCTCTGCGAGGCGCGCATTGGGGAGCGCCAGCGGCAACCCGCCCGGTGTGCGCACGGGCCGCCCGTCAAGCTCGATCGCGTGGCCATCTGCCCCCGCAACCACGCCGACATTCGTCCAGAATCGCTTCACGGTGCGGGGGGTGTCCGCCACCGCCTGGCGAGTGCGCGGGGCAGGGTGGCCATCACGATCAACGCCGATGCAACGATTGCGACACCCAGGATTTTCAGCGCCAGCGTGTCGGCGCGCCCGGCAAGCACGACGCCGAACACCGCGCCTGCAGCACTTCCCAGTCGCGCCGCCGTCATCATGAAGTAGCGGTTGCGCGCGACGGTGTCGGCCGAGTGATCGGGGTCGGTCATTTTGCCTCCAGCGTGGCCGCCAACGCATCGACGCGTTCGACGACGATCTCGGCGCCCGCCGCCACCAACTCATCCGCCGGATGATAGCCCCAGGCGACGCCGATCGCGCGCGTGCCGGCCGCGCACGCCATCGCCATGTCATAGCTGGTATCGCCGATCATCACCGTGGCGTCAGCGGTGGCGCCCGCCTCTGCCATCGCCGCTTCGATCATCGCCGGGTGCGGCTTCGAGGGGTGGCGATCGGCGGTCTGCAGCGTCACGAAGCGATCGGCGATGCCGTGATGCGCCAGGACGTGCGCCAGCCCGCGATCGGATTTTCCCGTCGCAACGCCGAAATGCCAACCCGTTGCGGCAAGCGCATCGAGCGCATCGATCATGCCGTCGTAAAGCGGTTCTTCGGCCATCGCCCCCGAACTGCGCAGCCGGAAGAACGCCGCCTTGTAATCTTCGGCAAGCGCCTGATGCTGCGCCTCGTCCGCGCCCGGCAGCAAAAGGCGCATCGCCTCGACCAGGCTCAGACCAACGATCCGCCGGAGAGAATGCCGGGTCGGCGGCGCGATGCCGGCACCGTCAAACGCCTCTTCCACCGCGCGACAAATATTCGCCTGACTATCGACGAGCGTCCCGTCGCAATCGAAGATGGCGAGGCGGATCACGCCCATGGTCGGCGCCGCACGGCTCGAAAATAGGCTCGGCTGATTTGCACCTCCGGCGGATAGCGGATCGAGCGGCAAAGGAAAAACCAAAATCATCGCCCATGGTGGGCGATCTTGCTTCGCCGGGCGATCAGGCGTCGGGGGTGGTCGCCGATGCGTTGTTGAAGACCGCAAGCTGAGCGTCGAAGGCACGCGCGAACGCTGGCCGTTGCTCGCCGCGCGCGATGTAGGCCGCAATGGCCGGATGATCGGCCAGCACGGTCGATCCGGCCAGGCGACGCAGCACGGTGATCATCACCAAGTCGCCAGCGCTGAACGCGTCTTCCAGCCAGTCGGCGTCCCCCAGATAGCGAGCGAGAACGCCCAGCCGCTGTGCAATTCGGTCTTCGATCGCGCGCATGCGCTCGTCGAACCAGGGAGCGTCGCGGTCGAACATGGTCGCAAAGCTGCGCTCGACGATCGGCGGCTCGATCGTGCTCAGTGCCGCGAACATCCACAAGATTGCGCGGGCGCGCGCGGGCGGATCTGCGGGAAGCAGGCCCTCATGATGCGTCGCGATGTGCAGGATGATCGCGCCCGATTCGAAAAGCCTCGTTTCCCCTTCCTGAAAGGTGGGGATCTGGCCGAACGGGTTGAGCGCCAGATGCGGCGGCTCCTTCATCGCAGCAAAGGAGAGCAGGCGCACATCATATTGCTGCCCGGTTTCCTCTAGCGCCCAACGCACGCCCATGTCGCGCGCCAGTCCCCGGCCACGGTCGGGCGATTGCGCAAAGGCGGATAGAGTGATCGTCATCTGATGTCTCCATGCCCGGCACCGAAGACCGATCGGCTCTGATCAAGGGTCCCTGAACGACTGTCTCGAGTCGTTTGAGCGGGAGCGTTTCAATGATTTGCCTGGATGACAAGAAAAGGGGCCGGCGGATTGCTCCGCCGACCCCTTTTTGATGGTCGTTGGTCGTTTGTGGTCGGCTGGATCGGCGACGGTAAAAGCCGGCGCCGTCGGACGGGGTCGAGCGACACCGCCTGCCGATCCGATGCGAGTCCTGCGCCAGCGTTGCCGGCGCAGGCCGCGAACGGATCAGAAATCCATGCCGCCCATGCCGCCCATGCCGCCGCCGCCGCCCATCGACATGGCGGGCTTGTCTTCGGGAAGCTCGCTCACCGCCGCTTCGGTGGTGATCAGCAGGCCGGAGACCGAGGCTGCGTCCTGAAGCGCTGTACGCACGACCTTGGTCGGGTCGATCACGCCGCTCTCGACGAGGTTCTCATACTGGTCGGTCTGTGCGTTGAAACCGCGCGTCTCGTCGTTTTCGCGGAGCAGGTTGCCAGCGACAACCGCGCCATCGACACCAGCATTCTGGGCGATCTGACGCAGCGGAGCCTCGAGCGCCTTGCGGACGATGTCGATGCCACGCGTCTGGTCGTCATTCGCGCCCTTCAGGTTGGCGAGCGCCTTGGTTGCGTAAAGCAACGCCGTGCCGCCGCCGGGGACGATGCCTTCTTCAACGGCTGCGCGGGTTGCGTGCAGCGCATCGTCGACGCGGTCCTTGCGCTCCTTGACCTCAACCTCGGTCGAACCACCGACCTTGATCACGGCAACGCCGCCGGCGAGCTTGGCAAGGCGCTCCTGGAGCTTCTCCTTGTCATAGTCGCTGGTGGTGTTCTCGATCTGCTGGCGGATCGCATCGGTGCGGCCCTTGATCGCGTCATGGTCGCCCGCGCCATCGACGATGGTCGTGTTGTCCTTGTCGATCGTGACGCGCTTGGCGGTGCCGAGCATGCCGATCGTGACCGATTCGAGCTTGATGCCGAGGTCTTCGGAAATCATCTCGCCCTTGGTCAGGATCGCGATGTCTTCCAGCATGGCCTTGCGGCGATCGCCAAAGCCCGGCGCCTTGACGGCAGCGACCTTCAG
>JBBRMV010000054.1:0-8703 GCA_038230675.1 Sphingomonadales bacterium
AGCCCGGTGGTGCCTGCCTTGATCTTGATATCGGTCAGCTCGCGGAAATCGGCGATCGCGTCGAGCAACATATAAGGCTTGCCCTCCTTCGCGCGATCGACCTGATGCTTGACGAGGCCGAAGCCCGCCGATGAATCGACGAATGCCGGGCAGAAAATCGGCACGTCATGCTCATAAGCGAGCTTGACGAGGCTGTTGTCCTTCTTGCCGTGCTCGACGAGATATTTGCCCATTTCGCGGATGAAGGCGCGGCTCGAATAGGGCTTCGAATCGAGGCTGTTGGCAATCTCGAGGATCGTATGGTCGCAGTCCTGCAACTGCTCCTCATCAATGTATGTATCATAGATGCGGTCGATGTAGAGCGAGCGCAGCGTATCGTCATCGGGCACTTCCAACGCCTGATAATGATTGTGGCCAAGCCCTTCGAAGAAATCCATGTCGACGATCGTCGCGCCCGTCGCGATCACGCAATCGACCATGTTCGAGCGGACGAGTTCGGCGTACAAATCCATGCAGCCGCCCGCCGAGGTCGAGCCGGCGATCACCAGACAGATCGTGCAATCGGGATCGTTCAGCATCTGGTTGTAGATGCCCGTCGCGCGCGACAGATCGCGGCTGGTGAAGCTCATCTTGCCCATCGCATCGACGATCGGCCGCGCATCGAAGCTGGTGATGTCGATATGCTCGACCTTGGTCGAGAGCAGTTCGGCCTTACGGTTGGTGAGGGCGGTGTCGGTCATCGAAAAATTCCTAGCAGCACAATCGTCACCCCAGCGCAGGCGGGGGTCTCAATGGGGCTGGCTTTGCGCCTGCCCCACGAAGACCCCGGCTTTTGCCGGGGTGACGGGTAGAATGATATCGGCTTGTTACAGTGTGACGACGTTCGAGCCGAAGCGCTCATCGGCGTCGGCCTCGACGTACAGGCTCACCATCGGCTCATCGGTCACGATCCGGGTTTCGTCCGAACCAAACCCGTTGAACGCGGTCCGCATCGCCGCGCCATAAGCGCCGAGCATGCCGATCTCGATATAATCGCCAGCCTTGATATCGGCCGGCAGCATGAACGGGCCGGCCATATGATCGAGATCGTCGCAGGTCGGGCCGTAGAAGCTGAACGCCATGTCCCGCGCATTCGATTCGGGTTCGCGCAACAGCGTGACGGGGAAGCGCCAGCCGATATGCGCTGCATCGAACAACGCGCCATAAGCGCCGTCGTTGATGTAAAGCTCCGATCCGCGCCGCTTTTCCACGCGAACGATGATCGAACTGTATTCGGCGCACAAGGCACGACCGGGCTCTGCCCAAAGCTCGGCCGAATAGGAGATCGGCAGGCTTTCGAACGCGCGGTGGATCGTTTCGAAATAGCGCTCGAGCGGGGGTGGCTCCATGCCGGGATAGCTGGACGGAAAACCGCCGCCGACATCGATGACGTCGACCGTCACTGCGGCTTCGACGATCGCCGCGCGGACCCGCTCCATCGCCTGCGAATAGGCCTCGGGAGTCATCGCCTGCGATCCGACATGGAAACAGATGCCGAGCGCATCCGCTGCCTGCCGGGCCGCGAACAGCAATTCCTTGGTTTCGCCAGGTGCCGCGCCGAATTTCGACGCGAGGCTCAGCTTCGAATGCTCCGAGGATACGCGCAATCGCACGCACAGCGTCAGGTCGGTCGCATCGCCCGTCGCGGCCATGATCTTGGCCAGCTCTTCCATGCTGTCGAGCGAGAAGACGCGAACGCCGTGCGTGAAATACGCCTCCTCGATCGCCTCCACCGCCTTGACGGGGTGCATGAAGCACAGCGTTGCTTGCGGCAACGTGCGCGCCACGAGCCGAACCTCGGCAATCGAGGCGACGTCGTAATGCGTGATTCCGCTATCCCACAGGATCTGCAACAGATCCGGAGACGGATTGGCCTTTACCGCATAGATCGAACGACCCGGAAACTTCTCTGCGAAGAACCGGGCAGCGCGTGCTGCGGCATGTGGACGAACGAGCGTGACCGGCTGAACCGGCCGAAGGGCGCTCGCTAACTCCCGCGCGCGATGATGCTTGTGCAACTCAAGGGACCTCCAAATGTCGTGAGACAAAACGAAAAAGCTGCCTTGCGGTTGGAAGTCCCATGGGGCAGCGGAAGTGCGAGATAGGGTCGCTGTCCGATGATGTAAATAGATTTCTGGCGGCCGGAGAGAATTATGACGATTTTGCGACAGCCAACTAGGGCGGGGGTCCGCGATGCCGCTGCCAAGATCGCGGCGATCCTGCCGCCGACGCCGTTGTTTGTTACAGAGATCCATGGGGTAACGATCGCGTTCAAGGCCGAATCGTTGCAGCCGGTCGGCGCATTCAAGGTGCGCGGTGCCTGGCATCGGCTGACTGCCATCGAAGCGGCGTCGCGGCCGAAAGGGGTCGTCGCCTTTTCATCGGGCAATCATGCGCAGGGGGTGGCCTGGGCAGCGAAGCGGTTGGCGATGCCCGCCGTCATCGTCATGCCCGCCGATGCACCCGCCTCGAAACGCGAGGGGACGCTCGCGCTCGGTGCCGAGATCGTCAGTTACGACCGGGCGACGCAAAGCCGCGAAAAGATCGCCGCGAGCCTGGCCGGCGCGCGCGGCGCGGTGCTGGTGCCCAGCTTCGACGATGCCTGGGTAATCGAAGGGCAGGGGAGCGCCGGAATCGAGGCCGCCGCGCAGATGGCGGGGCGGGAGATGGGCGCCCCCACGCACGTCGTGGTGCCTTGCGGCGGCGGCGGGCTGGCATCGGGCATCACGCTTGGGCTGCCCGATGCGAAGGTGACGGTGGTCGAGCCCGAGGGGTGGGACGACATGCGGCGGTCGCTGGAGGCGGGGTGGATCGAACCCGTTGGCCCCAATCCTCCACCGACCGCATGCGATTCGCTTCAGACGCTGGAGGTGTCGCCGCTGACCTTCGACGTGTTGTCGAGGCGGGGGGTGCAGGGCGTTGCAGTGAGCGAGGCCGAGGTGGCAGCCGCGCAACGCTGGGCAGCGGCCAGGCTGCGGTTGGTGGTGGAGCCGGGCGGAGCGGTCGCGCTTGCCGCGTTGCTCGCGGGCAAGGTCGCGCCCGAGCCGGGGATGCTGATCATCCTGTCGGGCGGCAATGTCGACATGGCCGCCTATGCTGCCGTACTGGCGGGGGGCTGAGCCGCATGCCCGAAAACCTCGTCACCATCGCCAACGCCGCGCCTGCGATCGCGATGCTGGGGTGCTTTGTTTGCCTGATCGGCGGCGGCTGGATGATCGCAAAAGGCGCGGATCGCACAAAGGGTGCGCTGCTGCTGGTGATGGCCGTGGTGTTGTTTGGGAATGTGCTGATCTGGGTTGGGTGATTGCGGGCGAAGCGGTTAGCTTTTATCACATCCGGACAGGGTTGTGCATATATGCCAACGCGATCTTCAATTGAAGATCAAAAGGAAGGCCGATCCATGGGCGACCAAGCAAAATTATAAAACATCATTAGAAAGCTGAATTGTTCATAAAGCACAACTGGTTAGTCAACCCAGAGGGATTGTTTAGTTGGAGCAGGTTCTTGATCAAATTCGAGCAACTTTCGACTGCGGGATTTGGTATCCTGTAGTCTCCTCGGTGTTGATGATGCCAGACGCTTGCGGAGCAATCGAATTTTGGGGTCAGAATAAGACACCAAGAGACCGTTATATTGAATGGTATGATAAGTGGGTTTTTCCTAACTTCAACGCAGGTCGCGTGATTTTTGATGGATCAGTCGTTTATATTGTTCGTAACGCTATGATACATGAGTCAACGGGGTTTACCCGCGGTAAACATGGATTTGATCGCGTTATTTTCACCCCGCCAAATAAAACTGGAATCAATATTGAGTTCGCCTTTATGCGCCCCGCAGAAAAAGAAGGGAAAGCAGCTCTTCAAGTAACTATTTCAGGTTTGATGAATGCTATGGAAGATGGTGTTCGGAAATGGCTCTCCGATGTTCGAGGTGACGCAGACAAACGCCGGGAGTTAGCGATTGATAATTTGATTCAGTATCGCCCAGATGGTCATCCTTCTTATATCGTAGGGATTCCAATTGTAGCTTGAGCAATCCTACAACTATTTTTCACCGTTAGTACGTCAATATATCTTTTTCTGAACTGTGCTGGCGTTGTGCGCTGTGACCGATCCCCTCCACTTCACCCCCGCAAAACCCGCCCCGCTACCGCATCGAGCTTTGCGAGCAACGCCGGGTCGCGGCTGGCGGGGTCGGTGATGAGCGCGAAATCGAGCACGGTGTCGAGCGGCGAGGGGGTGCGCTGCGCCGGCAGGGCCGCGACGAATGCCGCGACGGTCGCCCGCGCGAGCGCGCCGTTGGCGCTCATCTGGGCGATGATCTCCGCCACCTCGACATGCGCCTCGCTTTCCCGCCAGCAGTCGTAATCGGTGACCATGCCGATCAGCGCATAGGGAAGCTCCGCCTCGCGCGCGAGCTTGGCCTCGGGCATTGCCGTCATGCCGATCACGTCGGCGCCCCATTGGCGGTAGAGCAGACTTTCGGCGCGGCTCGAAAATTGCGGGCCCTCCATCGCGAGATAGGTCGCACCCTTGGCCATCTTGCCGCCCGCCGCCGTGATCGCCTCCGCCGCGAAGGCCGACAAGCGCGGGCAGACGGGTTCCGCCATCGATACATGCGCGACCATGCCGGTGGTGAAAAAGCTCGATGGCCGCGCGACCGTGCGGTCGATGAACTGATCGACCACCACGAATTTGCCGGGTTCAAGCTCCTCACGCAGTGATCCGATCGACGAGATTGCGAGGATATCGGTGCAGCCGGCACGCTTCAGCGCATCGATATTGGCGCGCGCGTTCAGCTCGCTCGGCGAAATGCGGTGGCCGCGCCCGTGGCGGGGCAGGAAGACGAGCCTGACCGCGCCGATCCGCCCGAACAACAGCTGATCGGAAGGGGCGCCCCACGGCGTCTCGATCGTGCGCCATTCGGCATCCTGCAGCCCGTCTATTGCATAGAGGCCCGATCCGCCGATAATCCCGATCGTCCATTCGCCGTTCATCGCCATTCCTTCACTCCCGCCTCAACGAACCCTCATCCACAGGATATGCCCATGCGTCTGACGATTGCCGCCCTTGCCCTGATCATGGCGCCTGCCGCCGCTCATGCCGCGACGCCGATTTCGGGGCAATGGCTGACGGTGGGCGAAAAGGCGATCGTGACGATTACGCCCTGCGGCAAGGGGATGTGCGGGCACATCTCGAAGGTGCTGAAACCCAATCCCAAGGGCCGCGGCGTCGATGAGCGCAACCCCGATCCCGCCAAGCGCAACCGCCCGATCGAGGGCCTCCAGATCCTGTCGAACTTCGCCGATGCCGGCAGCGACTGGCGCGGCACGATCTATAGCCCTGAAGCCGGCAAGGAATATAAATCCTATGTGAAGCGGCAGGAAAACGGCACGCTTCAGGTAAAGGGCTGCATCGCGTTCTTTTGCCAGACGCAGGTGTGGAAGCCGGCAAGGTAAGCGGGTCGCGATCGATGGGGGAATTGACGATCCGGACCGCGCAGGAGGCCGATGTGCCCGCGCTTGCCGCGCTGATGGGGCGCTCGATTGGCCTTCTCGATGCGTTTCTCGACGCAGATCAGGTGCGCGCCAGCCATGCGGTGATGGGGCTCGACACCCAATTGGTGCGCGACGGCACCTATTTCGTCGTCGAGGAAGCGGGCGCGATCGCCGGGTGTGGCGGGTGGAGCCGGCGGGCGACGCTCTACGGTGGCGATCATAGCGCGGGCCGCGATGCCGCGATCCTCGATCCCGCGACCGATGCGGCGCGGGTGCGGGCGATGTATACCGATCCCGCCTTCACCCGGCGCGGCGTCGGCAGGCTGGTGCTCGATCATTGCGAGGCGGCGGCGCGCGCGGCGGGGTTTGCCCGCGCCGAATTGATGGCGACGCTTGGCGGCGAGCCGCTGTACCGTGCGTGCGGCTATGTCGAGATCGAGCGGACCGCCGCGCGTGTCGGCGATGTCGATGTCCCGCTGATCCGGATGGGCAAGGCGCTGGTGTGAGATGGCGCTTGGAGCGTGATGACTTTTACACCACTCCGTTCGGGCTGAGCTTGTCGAAGCCCTGCCTTCTTTTCCACGGTCGAGAAGAAAGGCAGCCCTTCGACTTCGCTCAGGGCGAACGGACGTCGGAGTGTTTCAACTAAACGGCAACAACGTTCTGGTGCATAGGGCACCTCACACCACCTTCATATCACTCGCATAATGGTGCCAGGCGAAGATCGCCGCAGCGCCACGGTGCGGGCGCCAGGCCTCGGCCACTTCGCGGCACAGCTTCTCGCTCGGGCGCGCCTCGTGGCCAAGGATGCGGCCGATCTCGATCTGCACGGCCAGGTCGCCCGCGGGCCAGATGTCGGTGCGCCCCTCCGCGAACAGCAGATAGATTTCGGCCGACCACCGCCCGATGCCCTTGATCGCGACGAGCGCGGCAATCGCCTCCTCGTCATCGGCGGGCAGGTTTTCCAGGTCGAGCCGGCCGCTCGTCACTTCCTCGGCCAGGCTGCGGGCATAGCTGGCCTTTTGCCGAGACAGGCCGGCCTCGCGCAGCGTCTCGTCGCTGGCGCGCGCGATGTTGCCGGGATCATCGAGGCTGCCGACCAGCCCCTCCAGCTTGTTCCACACCGACGCCGCCGCCTTCACGCTCACCTGCTGGCCGATGATCGTGCGCAGCAGCGTCGCATAGCCGCGCTCGCGGATGCGCGGTTCGGGATAGCCCGCGCGCGCGATGGCGGCGGCAAAGGCGGGCTCGCGCGCGCTGAGCGCATCGAGCGCCTCGGTCAGTTGGCTGGCGGTCAGGCCCATCGAGTGTTTCCTTGAAATCGCCGCGCTCGCACGGCGGCTTTCTTGTAATCGCCGCGGGAGCGCGGGCTTTCTTGTAATCGCCGCCCGAGCGCGGCATGGGGACACGGAATTCGCGCCAGGGAGATATCGATGCCGCAGCTTACCGTCGTGATGCGCAATGGGGAAGAAAAGTCGATCACGGGCGAGGCTGGCCTTTCGGTGATGGAAGTGATCCGCGATGCCGGGATCGACGAGATTTTGGCGCTGTGCGGCGGCTGTTGCAGCTGCGCGACCTGCCACGTCCATGTCGACCCGGAATTTGCGGCCAAACTGCCAAAGATGAGCATGGACGAGGACGACCTGCTCGATTCATCCGCCAGCCGCGATGAATATTCGCGGCTATCCTGCCAGCTGCCGTTCAGCGACGCGCTCGACGGGATGAAGGTAAGGGTGGCTGAGGAGGATTGAGGGGGGAGGCACACGATTGCCTTACAAGCGATTTTAAATTTACAGTGGTCGCGGCTGTTTTATCGTGGCCGGGCCTAAGTTCATTTTTCGGCGATGTCACGCAGTGGCGCGCCTTTATCTTCAGGGAGCATAGGTACTTTCCTGGCTTCCTGTTTCGTCTCAGCGATCTCCTTGATCCGTCCGAGTCGCTCTTGGCGCCGATGCCTAGCGACATACCATTCGTCAAAAAGCATTTCGACAAGTTCGATGAGCACCTGCGCTTCATTCGGATCGACATCAACGATCAAGTCGATGTCCTTTTCCATGTGCGCGCCGATATTTCCAACCCCTCGGATTTGATCAATCGCTTCCAGGCTCTCTTCCGTCACGCCGCTAGGTGCGCGGCCCGCATCAACCAACGCTTTTAGAGCCTTGATCTCATCGTTCAGCGTTTTCTTGTCATTTATCTTGCAAAAGTCGCGGATCATTCCCTGCAGCCAACGTCGTACCAGTGTAGCAGCAGCTTTCGGACTCAAGTCTCGGATGGCGCAGGCTTCATGATAATCCTCGCGTAAAGCGTAGGGGATGTAATCGGGTTGTGGGGTGCTACTGGATCTCGGCAGTAGTCGCTGTGTCAAATAAAGTTGCTGTCCGTAATAACTCTCGTTTCGGATAAATCGTATAAATCTAGAGACAGAGATATGCGGCGACACTTAGGATTAGTGCAGCCATAAGCCTGCGGGTGGTATTCAGTTTGGGATGGCAACGCTCCACCCAGTTTTATCGCGATCGTGTCTGTTTGCTTACTGTCATCGCCAATTATCTGCGCGAAATTGCAGAATGGGCACACCCAGCGTTCCATGCAGTCTCTCCCCTACCGCGTCGCCACCGCATAAAGCGCAATCGCTGCCGCGTTCGACACGTTCAAACTCTCCACCAGCGGGGATATGGGCAACCGGGCGAGGATGTCGCAATGGTCTTCGGTATTGCGGCGCATGCCTTCGCCCTCGGCACCGAGCACGAGCGCGGTCTTGCCGCCGCCCTTGATCGCCTCGGCAAGCGTCGTGTCGCTCTCGCCAGTCAATCCAATCCGCCAATATTGCGCCTCGGCAATCTCGTCGAGCGCGCGCGACAGGTTCACCACGCGCACCCATGGCACCAGCTCGAGCGCACCCGATGCGGCGCGCGCGACGGTCCCCGATTCGGGCGGGGCGTGGCGGTCCTGGGTGATGATGCCGAGCGCGTCGAAGGCGGCGGCCGAGCGCAGCACCGCGCCGACATTATGCGGATCGGTCACCTGATCGAGGATCAGCAAAGGCCGCTGGCGATCGGCATCGTCTCCAGCGCCCTGTTCGAGCAGATCGCCGAGCCAGATATCCTCGAGCGGGTCGACCTCTGCCACAAGCCCCTGATGCGGCGCATCGGACGGCACCAGCC
>JBBRMV010000055.1:0-8472 GCA_038230675.1 Sphingomonadales bacterium
ACCCGCACCACCCCTCACCGTTCCCGGGCGACGGCGGGGGTCCTGTGGTTGGCGCTGCGGGGCTGGCCCCCGGCCTTCGCCGGGGAAGCGCTTTGTTGGAACGGGTTCTTCAGCACCTCCCCCGCGCTCACCACGGCACCATCATCGGACAGGATCACATCGCCGCCACGACCGCCGAGAAAGCTGCCCTCGCCGCCACGGGAGCACTGGCTGTCGATATGGAATCGCATGTCGCCGCGCGGGTCGCGGCGCGGCACGGACTGCCCTTCGTCGCGATTCGCACGATCTCCGACACCGCGCACGAGACGCTACCGCCCGCCGCGTTACTGGGCATGAACCCCGACGGATCGATGGCGTTGGGCAAGGTGCTGTCGTCGCTGGCGCGGCGACCGGGGCAGCTGCCGGCGCTGATCCGCACCGGGCGGAGTGCCGAATTGGCGTTCAAGTCACTGGCGCGGGTTCACGCGGCGCTTGGGCCGGTGTGGGCGACGCTGCTCGATTAGTCGGTATAGCAGTCGTGGCGGCCGGGGGCGATGATCTCCATCGTGCCTCGAGGGTGCCCAAATCGGGGACGTTAAAGAAGCGCGACGCGGCCGATGAGGAGCAGGACGAGCGACGCGCCGAAATTGGCGACGTTGCCGTCGATCCTGCCAATGCGGGTACTGGCCAGGCCAAGGGGGGCAGCGACGGTGCCACCGTAAAGCGGGGTCGCGATGGCGCTGGCGAAAAACCCGCCAAGCGCCACAAGCGCGAGCATCATCACAAGGCAGATGCCGAGCGATGGCGCCACCCGATCGCTCCACAGGAAGAACAGCGCCAGGCCGCCAAGCGATGACGTCGTCAGCACCTGCGTCACGACATGGAATCGAGCGTGGCCCGGCCATGCGGGATTGGCCGCATGGCTGCGATTGAGATCGGCCAGCAACGGGATCAGCGTGAACTGAAGGATCGCGACCGTCATCAGCACATGACCCGGCGACATGTCAGCGTCCTTCGATCACGGCAGGCTCAGGCTGCCTTCTGAACCCGCTTATACCCTTCAGGATCGGCTGTCTTGATCCGCTCAAGCTCGCGCTCGACATGCGTCGAATGCACATCCTCGGCCTTGCGGGCGTGCGACAGATCGATATCGGGCGCCATCGGCCCTTCGGTGCGGATGCCGGTGCGGCCAACGGTGAACATCTTGAGCGGGTTGCGGATCGAATCGGTCGCCGCAGTGCCCTCGAAACCGCAATGGACCATGCAGTTCGAACATTTTTCGTACTTGCCGACGCCGTACTGATCCCAGTCGGTGCCTTCCATCAGCTCGGCAAAGGTATCGACATAGCCTTCGCCGACCAGATAGCAGGGTTTCTGCCAGCCGAACACCGTGCGCAGCGGCATCGACCAGGGCGTGCATTCATATGTCTGGTTGCCGGCGAGGAAATCGAGGAACAGCGGCGAATTGGTAAAGCTCCACGCCTTGCCGCCATTGCCGCGCTTGAACACGTCACGGAAGAAATTCTTAGTGCGTTCGCGGGTCAGGAAATGTTCCTGGTCGGCGGCGCGTTCATAGGAATAGCCCGGCGAAATCGTGATCTCGACATCGCGCTTCTTCATCTCGTCGAAGAAACCCGCCAGCCGTTCCGGCGACGCGCCGTCGAACACGGTGCAATTCACCTGAACGCGGAAACCCTTGGCCTTGGCCAGTTCGATCGCCTCGATCGCGACCTCGTAGGTGCCATCCTGATCGACCGCGTGATCGTGCATCCCCTTGTCGCCATCGAGATGGATCGACCAGGTGAAGAAAGGCGACGGTTTGTAATCGTCGATCTTCTTTTTCATCAGCAGCGCGTTGGTGCACAGGATCACGAACTTCTTCTTCGCGATATAGCCCTCGACGATCTTGGGCATGTCGCGGTGGAGCAATGGCTCGCCGCCCGCGATCGAGACCGCCGGTGCGCCGCATTCGTCGATCGCGTCCATGCACTGATCATAAGACAGCCGCTGATTGAGGATCGCATCGGGATAGTCGATCTTGCCGCATCCCGGGCACGCCAGATTGCAGCGCAGCAGCGGCTCCAGCATCAGGACGAGCGGGTATTTGCCGCCGCTGATATGCTTGCGCACGGTATAGGCGCCGATGCGGAGCAGGGGGGAAAGGGGCAGGGTCATTGATGCATTCCTATCAGGTCGGCCTATTCGGCCGGGATCGATGCCGGACGGGGGGCAGCGGACTTTCGAATGTTCCTTAGCTCCGAAGGCAGGCTGAATTCCAGTGTTTCCTCGATCCCGTCCAGTTGCGAGACGGTGACGGGGCCGATTTTGCGCAGCGTCGCGATCACGCTTTCGATCAGCTCGTCGGGCGCCGACGCGCCGGCGGTAAGCCCGATCGTGGCAATCCCGTCGAGCCAGGCGGGGTCGACCGCGTCGCCGTCAGCGATCAGATAGCTCGGCAATCCCTCATCGACGCCGATTTCGCGCAGACGGCGCGAGTTGGAGCTATATTCAGCCCCGACCACGAGCAGCAGATCGACGACGCGGCACAGATCGCGGACCGCAGTTTGCCGGTTCTGCGTGGCGTAGCAGATGTCCGATACGTTGGGGCCGACGATGTTGCTGAACCGCTTCGACAGCGCGGCGATGATGCCGCGCGTATCGTCGACGCTGAGCGTCGTCTGGGTGATGTAAGCGAGCGGCGCGTCTTCTGGCAGGTCGAGCGCCGCAACATCGCTTTCGGTCGACACGAGATAGACAGGCGCATCGACCTGGCCGATCGTGCCCTCGACTTCGGCATGGCCCTCATGCCCGATCAGCACGATCGCGCGCCCGGCCGATGCGTAGCGGCGCCCCTGGATATGGACCTTGGTGACGAGCGGACAGGTCGCATCGAGCACAGGCAGGCCGCGCAGCTTCGCCTCTTCCTCGACGGTGCGCGCAACGCCGTGCGCGCTGAACACGGTGCGCGCGCCAGCGGGTATCTCGCTGAGTTCCTCGACGAAGATCGCGCCCTTTTCGCGCAGTTTGTTCACCACATGGCGATTATGCACGATCTCATGGCGCACATAGACGGGCGCTCCGTAGAGGTCGAGCGCGCGCTCGACGATTTCGATCGCGCGCACCACGCCCGCGCAGAAGCCGCGCGGATTAGCCAAGATCACCTGCAAGGATTAGTCCTTTCTCGTCCCCGTCGAAGAGCCAATCGAATCTGTCTATGACGATTCGGGCAGCATCGTGACCGTCCTTGGACCGCCTGTGCCTTCAATAGGCCCGCCGCGCCATAATACCCCCCATATTGGAGAAGAAAAGCAGCAAAACCGGTGCGGCAGCGGAGCTTGGGGGTCGCGCGGCGTCCCCAATACAGTCCCGCCTGACCGAATCAAGTCATGTCTGCGACAGGTGCCTGGGCTATAATGGGATTTGACGGGGGGTGGACGCGCCGGGGCAAGCCCGATATCCGCATTAGGCCCCCGATTGGGAGTAGATTTAAATGACCGTATTTGTTCGCTTACCCGTTGCCATCGCGCTTGTTGCGATCGTGGCGCCCGCGTCCGCGCAGGCGCCCGATGCCGCGCGCGTGCCTGTCCACGCCCTGAGCGATGGCTTGATCGCGATCATGAAGGGCGGATCGAAGCTCGGTTTTTCCGGGCGCGCAGCACAGATCGCGCCGATCATCGATCGCAGTTTCGATTTGCCGTTGATGGCGCGGCTTTGCGTCGGGCCCGATTGGACAAAGGCGAGCGCTGCCGATCAGGCCAGCCTCGTCTCCGCGTTTCGCAAGCTGACGATCAACGAATATGCCAATAATTTCGACAGCTGGGCCGGCCAGTCGATCGTCGTGGATGCCAAGGTGGATGCCCGCGGCACCGACCGGGTGGTGAAGACTCAGCTGCTGCAGCCCAAGGATGCGCCGGTCAGCATCGGCTATCGCCTGCGTCAATCGGGCAGCGACTGGCGGATCATCGATGTGTTTTTCAAGAACTCGATCAGCCAGCTGACGACGCGACGTTCCGATTTCAGCGCGATCCTCGGCAAGGGCGGCGTCAAGGCGCTCATCGGCCATATCAATGCACTTGCCGAAAAGGCCGCCCGCTGAGCGAACGGATCATCCTGCGCGCTGCAAGCAGTCTGCTGGTCCTGTCCGCGTTGCTGGCTGCGGCGGATGTGCGCGCCCAGCAAGCGCGGGCCGAGACTCCAACGCAATCGCCTGCCGCGGCGACGGGGCGGGGGGGCGTTGCGCCGCCATCCGTCACGTCGCCGGCGGGCAAGGCCGAGCCAAAAACCGTTCGGCGGCGGCATCCCGCCGATGATCCGCTCGAAAATCTGAACCGGGCGCTGTTCGCGGTTCACCAGTTTTTCGATCGCATCCTGTTTCGCCCCGCCGCGATCGTTTACAAAACCGTCGTGCCAAAGCCTTTGCGACGCGGCATCACGCACCTGTTTTCCAACATCAGCGAGCCGATCGTGTTCGTGAATGACATTCTCCAGCTGCGCCCGAAGCGCGCGGCCGAGACGATGTCGCGCTTCATCATCAATTCGACAGCGGGCCTGGGTGGCATTTTCGATGTCGCGAAAACCGTCGATCTGCCGCACCGGGACAATGGCCTGGGCAACACGCTGGCGCTCTACGGCGTCGGACCCGGGCCGTATCTGTTCATTCCGTTTTTCGGGCCGGGCAATTTCCGCGATTCGCTGGCCAATCAGGTCGATGCGATCGTGGTGCCGATCGGCGTCGGCTTTCCGTTCAACCGCTTTCCCTACACGGTGCCAAGCACGGTCTTTCCCGGCCTTGATCTGCGGATCGAATCGGACGAGGCGCTGAAAACCATTCTTGGTGGCGCCGCCGATCCCTATGCCACGCTGCGTTCGGTCTATACCCAGAACCGGGCGGCCGACATTGCCGAATTGACCGGCAAGAAGAACCAGTCGCCGCTCGATGATCCGCTGCTCGATCCTGAAGCGCCCGTTGCTGCAGGGGCTGCGCCGGAATCGACGACGCCCGATGCAGCGTCACCTGCGGATCCTGCGCCGCCGGCAGACATCATCGATCCGCTGACGACACCGCCCCCCGTCGTCAAGCCGATCGTTGGCGGGGAAGTGCCGCCACAAGAGATAGCGGGACCCGGTGCACCGCAGATCATGTTGTTCCAGACGATCTAGGCGGCGCGGGGCTTTTCCTTCTCACGGGGCGGTCCGAGCAGGGCCGGCTCGAAAATCAACGCGCATACAAGTGTCCAGGCGAGCGAGATCATCAAGATCTTGCCCATGCTCGCCGTGCCGGGATGCGCAGACAGCCACAGCGCGCCAAACGCGCTGCCCGTCGCCAGCGCACTGAACAGCACCGCGCGCGCCAGGCTCGATTGCAGCAGATCGGTAGCGCCGCCGCGCCACGCCATCACGAAATAGATATGAAAGGCGACGCCGACCCCGAACAGCAAGGGAAAGGCGATGATGTTGGCAAAGTTGATGGGTTGCCCAATCACCACGCAACTGCCGAGCGTCAGGAAACCGGACAACACCACCGGCGCCAGCGTGAACGCGACTTCACGGACGTCGCGCAGCACGATGTAGAGCAGCAGGCTGACCAGCCCGAGTGCGATGATGCCCGCCTGCACGAACGCCCAGGCCACGGTGTTCGCCGCCTCCTGAGTCGCAACGGGGACGCCCGTGGCCGCAGGCGCAATGGTGCGCACCGCCTTGGTAAAACGGGCGAGGACGCGATTGTCGTTGCTGTCGCCCTTGGGGAATATCTGGACGCGCGCGTGGCCGTCTTTGGCGAGCCAGTCATCGGCGATCTCGGGCGGCAGATTGGCGCGGCTGACTTCGCTCGCCTGGAGCACCGCGCGCGCCTGATCAAGCATCACGCCGAGCGGCTTGACGAGCATGTCCTGCGCGCGCTGTCGCACTGCGGGGGGCGCTGCTCCAAGCTTGCCGATCGTGGCAGCGAGTGCGCGGGCATGATCGGCGGGGGCGCCGGTTCGCCCCGCGGCGACCCGGACCAGCTGATCGCGGGTCTTTGCCAGCGCCGCGATGGTCTCGGCATCGCTTGGCGGTGCAGCGATGTCGAACGGATTAAGTGTCAGGTCGAGCAACAGCGACGCGTCCTCGATCAGCGCCAGCTTTTCGGGCTGGTCGACAGGGATGAAGCTGTCGATGGATATCGCCTGCGCGACTTCGGGCAGCTTGGCCGCGCGGTCGGTAATGCGCCGCGCTGCGTCGGGATTGTCGGCGAGCACATAGATGGTGTTGGGCGTCCGCAGCGGATCGTGCATCAGATCGGTCAGCGATCGGTAGGCCGGACCGTTCGGATCGCGCAGGTGCAGCGGGTTGAAATCGAACTGCACGAGCGGCAACATCGCGATCGTCGCCAGCATCGAGAGTCCAAACGCCCACAGCACTTTCGCACGATTTTCGTGCAGCCAGCGATCGACGGGTGCGGCCTGGACAAAACCTACTTCGGCCGTCGGCTTGCCCGGCTGGAGCAGCACCAGCAGCGCCGGGAGCAGCGTGATCGACAGTGCCAGCGCGATCACCATGCCGAGCCCGGCGATAATGCCGAGTTCCGAAATGCCGACATAATCGGTTGGCAGGAACGCGCCAAACCCCAAAAACACCGCCCCCGCAGCAAGTGTCAGCGGCGCACCAAGCGCGACCGCCGCACGTTCCAGCGCGTCGGTAATGGCCGCGCCTTCCAACCGCTCGGCATTGAAACGCACGCTGATCTGAATGCCGAAATCGACCCCCAGCCCGACGAACAACGGAATGAAGGCGACCGAGATGAGGTTGAACGTGCCCACAGCCGCAAGGCCGACCGCCGTGGTGATGACGAGCCCTGCCAAAATGGTGACGACGATCGCGGCGACGATCTTTCCCGAACGCGTCGCGAACCAGAGCGTCACCAGCATCGCCAGCGCCATTACCAGGCCGACAAGGCCGATATTTTCCTCAAGCGTCGAGAATTCCTCATCCGCGAGCGGCACTTCGCCGGTCACTTGAACGCGGACACCGTGGTCGGCATCCAGCTTGAGCCCGGCGGCGGCGGCATTGATCGCCGCGACCGCCTGCTCGCCCGGCTTGAGCGCCCCGTAATCGAGTTTCGGCTGCGCCAGGATCAGCCGGCGCAGCGGCGGTGTCACGCCGCCGCCGCTTGCAAACAGCGCCTGCCACGAAAAAAAGGCGGGCCTGCCAGCGACCACCTTGCCGACCGCATCGTCGAGGGCGACCAGCGGCTTGTCGATATCGGCGAGCCTGGCCGATCCGTTCTCGACACCGGTAAGGATCGTCGACAGCGCATCGGCGATGCCGCGCAGGGATGGATCGGCAGCAAGCGGGCCGAGCAGCGGCTGCGCATCGATCAACGATCGCGTCGTCGCGCGAACCTCGTCAAGCGATCCGAACAACACGCCGGTGCGGGCAAGATAGGCCCCGCCATCGGGCCTGCGGACAATCTTGAAATGCGCGGTATCGGCGGCCAGCCGCTCGGCGAGGGCTGCGGCACCTGCCTCGGCCAGTTCGGGGGTCTTGCCGTCGATGATGATCAGCGTCGCATCGGTTATCCCGGGAAAGGCATTGTTGACCGCTGCTTCGTGGCGCCGCCAGTCGACATCGGGCGAAATCAGCGCCTGGGTGTCGGTGGTCATCGCAAAATGCGTGGCGGCAAACCCCAGTGCGGTGACCGCGAGGGCGATGCACAGCGCCAGCAATGCCATCGGGCGGCGGGCACTGAACGCCACCGCGCGGAAGATCGGCGAACGGCTCATGGAATGCTCAGCGTTTGGCGTCGCCGCCCATGAAGTAGCGCAATTTGATCGCGATCGTCTTGTCGCCGCTTACGTGAAACATCGCTTCGGACCATCTTGGCGGGCCAAGCCGGATCGGTGCATCGTTTGAAAAACCGACGCCTTCCTTGGGGATGCCGAACAGTGCGCGATCGACCTTGCCGTTGCCATTCTCGTCATAAAAAATCTGGGCGGCATAATCGCCGGGCAGCAGGCCGTTGACGGTGACGATCGTTGTCCCGGCAACCGCTTTGGCCTCACCGAATACCGGGCAATCCTTGAGGAATTCGGCCTCGCGACAGATATCGACATGAACGCGACCGACTTGAGCGCGGACATTGGTAACATGGATTTGAACGACGGCACTGCCAAGTGGCGGGCGCGGCGAAGGCCGCGCTGCGACAAGGCACGAAGACGCGGCAAGGCCGCCCAGCACCATCACGATTGCAGACGATGGTTTCACGCCCGTGCTTCTCCGGCGGCCGTGTCGTGGATGGCGCTATCCTCATTCCATCGCAGTGTTTTGAGGACGGCGTCGATGATGGCGTCGGCGTCTAGTTTGGCGTCGGCGTATTGGCGTTCGGGTTTGTCCTGGTCCTGGAACGTGTCGGGCAGGCGCAGCGTGCGCAGCTTCAGGCCGGCGTCGATCAGGCCGGTGTCCGACGCGAACGTCAGCACATGCGCGCCAAGCCCGCCGACCGCGCCCTCCTCGATC
>JBBRMV010000056.1:0-7088 GCA_038230675.1 Sphingomonadales bacterium
AGCCTGCCGTCATCTATTCGCTCGACATGGGCGCATTGCTAGCCGGCACGCGGTATCGCGGCGATTTCGAGGAGCGGCTGAAGGCGGTCGTCAACGAGCTTGAAAAGCTGCCCGACGCAATTTTGTTCATCGACGAAATCCACACCGTGATCGGCGCGGGGGCGACTTCGGGCGGGGCGATGGATGCCTCGAACCTTCTGAAACCCGCATTGTCGGGCGGCACGATCCGTTGCATCGGCTCCACCACCTACAAGGAATTCCGCAACCATTTTGAAAAAGACCGTGCGCTGTTGCGGCGGTTCCAGAAGATCGACGTCAACGAGCCGACGATCGAGGATACGATCAAGATCCTCGCTGGCTTGCGCACGGCGTTCGAGGATCACCACAACGTCAAATACACCCCCGATGCGATCAAGACCGCGGTCGAACTCTCGGCGCGTTACATCAACGACCGCAAATTGCCCGACAAGGCGATCGACGTGATCGACGAAGTGGGCGCGATGCAGATGCTGGTGCCGCCAAGCCGTCGCAAGAAGACGATCACCGCCAAGGAGATCGAACAGGTGATCGCGACGATGGCGCGCATCCCGCCGAAATCGGTGTCGAAGGACGATACCGCGGCGCTTGCGACGCTCGATACCGATCTGAAACGCGTCGTGTTCGGGCAGAATGCGGCGATCGAGAAACTGTCCTCGGCAATCAAGCTCAGCCGTGCCGGTTTGCGCGATCCCGACAAGCCGATCGGCAATTATCTGTTCACTGGCCCCACCGGCGTCGGCAAAACGGAAGTTGCGCGGCAGCTCGCCTCGATCATGGGCATTCCGCTTCAGCGCTTCGACATGTCGGAATATATGGAACGCCATTCGGTCAGCCGGTTGATCGGTGCGCCCCCGGGCTATGTCGGTTACGATCAGGGCGGCTTGCTCACCGATGCGGTCGATCAGCAGCCGCATTCGGTGTTGTTGCTCGACGAGATCGAAAAGGCACATCCCGATCTGTTCAACATCCTGCTGCAGGTGATGGACAACGGCAAGCTGACCGATCACCACGGCAAGACGGTCGATTTCCGCAACACCATCCTGATCATGACGACCAATGCGGGTGCCAGCGACATGGCGCGCGAGGCGGTCGGCTTTGGCGCGGTGACGCGCGAGGGCGAGGATGAGGAGGCGGTCCGCAAGATGTTCACGCCCGAATTCCGCAACCGGCTCGATGCGATCGTGCCATTCGGCTATCTGCCGCCCGAGGTTGTCGCCCGCGTGGTCGACAAGTTCATCCTCCAGCTCGAATTGCAGCTGGCGGATCGGCAGGTCCACATCAATCTGGACGACGAATCGAAGGCGTGGCTTACCACCAAGGGCTATGACAAGCTGTACGGTGCGCGTCCCATGGGCCGGCTGATCCAGGAAAAGATCAAGCAGCCGCTCGCCGAGGAATTGTTGTTCGGCAAGCTCGTCCATGGCGGCGAGGTGACGGTGAAGCTGAAAGACAATGCGCTGTCGTTCGAAATCGTGCCCGCCGCACCCAAAAAGCCCAAGAAAAAGGGCAAGGCGGAGGTGGTGAAGGCCAAGTAAGCCGATCGCCGGGCGAGCGCAGCATCCGCGCTCACCCGGCAAATCGGGCCAGTTAGGCGATCGGCGTTTACCTTATCTTCGGTATCGCCCGATACACCGTCTGAATGCGCTTTGCCCCGTTTTTCAAGTTGTTGCTGGCCGCCCTTGCCGTTTCTGTGGCGCTTGTTGCGCCAGCGCCGGTCAGCGCGCAGGCCGGCGATATCGGCAATCCGCTAACCCTGTGTGTCGCGCGCGCCGTCGCTGGCCAGCAGGCACGGATGGTGTTCGCCGGCAAGGTCCCGCTAGATTGCAAAAGCCGGCAGACGGATTTCGGCGGCGGCGATTTCTGGGTCCTGTCCTCATCCTTTTCAAAACGGGGCGAGGTCGCGTTGCGATCGGGCAGCCTCTGGCAGGATCGCCGCATTGTCTATGCGTTATATGCCGATGGCGTCATCCTGAAGCGCGTCAGCGATGGGTTGGCGGCCAGCCGCAACCTGCAACTCGGCGCGATTTTCCTCGATCAATTGCCTTCGCGCCCCGCGCCGCTGGTGCGGGTGCTGTGGCGGATCGAAGGATCGGCCAATCTGCGCGGCATCGTCAACGGCGCACGGATCGCGACGATGCGCGAAAGCGGCTGGTCCAATTTGAAGATGGCCGCGATGTACGCAGCATTTGCAGGGCTTTGTCTGGCGCTGCTTGTCCATAACCTCGCTTTGTGGGGCGCACTTCGCCACCGTTTCCAGCTTGCTTATTGTCTGATGGTGGCAACGCTGCTGGTCTACGCCTTGTCCTCATCGGGCACGCTTGCCTGGCTGTTCCCGGACATCGCCAATAATGATCGAATGCGGATCAATTATCTGGGCCTCGGGATGGCCGCGGCGTCGGCGCTCGGCTTTGCGCGGAGCTTTTTCGAGGAGCGGGTGTTCTCAGGCGCGATCGGCCGCTTCGGCACAGCACTGATGGTCTTGCTCGTCGCCACGTCGGCGGGGTTTGCGCTGCTTGCGCCCTGGCACATCGCGATCCTCGACAAATGCTATACCGCTTCTTTCCTCGCGATGATGATGTTCGTGCCCGTGCTGTTGGTGCGTGCGTGGCAGAAACACAGCAATTATCTGTGGCTGTTCGCGCTCGCCTGGGGCGCGCCGGTCGTGTTCGCGGGCCTGCGCATCGCCAACAATCTCAATCTGACGGGCTGGAGCTTCTGGGTCGACAATTCGACGATACTGTCGATGACGGCCGAAGCGCTGCTCTCCTCATGCGCGATCGCCTATCGCATTCGCCTGTTGAGCATCGAGCGCGATCTTGCCCGCAGCGAAGAACTTGTCGCCCGCGCGCTTGCCGATACCGATCCGCTCACCGGCCTGCTCAATCGCCGCGCCTTCCTCGACCGCGCGATCGGACGCGAGGGCGAGCAGGCGCTGCACGTCCTCGATCTCGATCATTTCAAGGCTGTGAACGAGACGATCGGCCATGATGGCGGCGACGAGGTGTTACGGGTGGTCGCACGCGTGCTGCGCGCCTCGGTGCCCTCGGACGCCCTGGTTGCGCGGATCGGTGGCGAGGAATTCGCGCTGGTCGTTGCAGCCGATCGCCCGCTCGATCCCGGTTCGGTGCTCGAGCGACTGCGTGCCGAGCGGATGCCTTTCGATCTTGCCGTTACCGCCAGCATCGGCAGTTGTACGGGGCCGCTCGGTTCCGAAATCGACTGGAAAAAGCTATATCGACGCGCCGATCGTGCGCTTTATGACGCCAAGGCCGAGGGCCGCGACCGCGTCCGGCGCAGTGAGCAGCTCGCGGCCTGAAGCTCCCCGACGGAAGTCACGAAATGCTTTTCTTGACGCCGTTATTGCGGTATCGAGACGAACATGGATCGTCGCCGTCTTGTCCTCGCTGGTTCGGGCCTGTTGCTGCTGGCAATGGTCGCGCGACATCCCTCCGCCGACATCCGCGTATTGACGCATGATGCTGCTGATCGATCGCCGCACGAGGTGCGCGCCGCGGTCGATATCGGCGTGATGGCGATCACCGTTCTGGTCACCTGGACGAGCAAGCGCCTGATCAACGGCTGATTATTGCGCCAGGTCGGTAGATGTTGCGCGGTTCGCGGTCGCCCCTTACACCCTGCGCGATGACCGATCCCGACAGCGGCGCGTGGCGCAGCGCCTATCGCCATCCCGGCCATTGGGACCAGATTTTTCCACCGCTATCGATGGTCGATCTGTTCGATCACGCAGCCGCCACCGCCGGCACTGCGCCGCTCATCGATTTTCTGGGTCGCCGATATAGCTATGCCAAAGCACTGGCCGGAGCGAACCGGGTCGCCGCCGGGCTGCAGGCGCTCGGCTATGGATCGGGCGACCGGATCGGCTTGTTCCTGCCCAATGTCCCGCATTATCTGGCGGCCTATTACGGCATCCTGAAACTCGGCGCGACGGTGGTGAATTTCTCGCCGCTCTATACGCCCGCTGAACTCGCGCATCAGGTCGCCGATTCAGGAACGCGGTTGCTGTTTACGATCTCGGCGTCCGCGTTGCTGCCGACGGCGCTCAAGGTGCTTGAGGAAAGCGCGCTTGAGCGGCTTGTGGTGGGCTCGGTGGCAGGGGCGTTGCCGCCGGCAAAATCGATCGCATACCGCTTGTTCAGCCGCAAGGACGTCGCTAAAAAGCCCGACGACACCCGCATCACCGCTTTTTCCGCGCTGATCGCCAATGACGGCAAATTTGCCCCGCCGCGTATCGATCCGGTCGGCGATGTGGCGCTGATACAATATACCGGCGGCACCACAGGCAGCCCCAAGGGCGCGATGCTGACCCACCAGAATCTGTCGGCCAATGCGCGGCAGGTGACGGCGGTCGATCCCGAGCCCGGCGCGCCTGACCGCATCCTTGGCGTGCTGCCGCTGTTCCATGTTTTTGCCAACACCTGCGTGCTCAATCGCACCGTTTTATCGGGCGGGTGCATCGTGATGCTGCCGCGCTTCAATGCGGGCCAGGCGCTCGCGGCGATCACCCGGACCAGGGCAACGTCGCTGCCCGGCGTGCCGACCATGTATCAGGCGCTGCTCGATCATCCCAAGATCGGCAAGACCGATTTTTCGTGCCTGCGCGTCTGCATTTCGGGCGGGGCGCCGCTGCCGCCTGATCTGCGGACCCGCTTTGAGCAGGTGACGAAGGCGCGGCTTGTCGAGGGCTATGGCCTGTCCGAAAGCTCGGGCGTCGTCTCGGCCAATCCTTATCTCGGCGAGGGCAAGACAGGCACGATCGGCCAGCCGCTCCCGGCCACGCGCATCCGGCTCGTCGACAAGGAAAACCCGGCACATCCGGTGCGCGCGGGCGAGCCAGGGGAGATGTTGATCGCCGGGCCGCAAATCATGAAGGGATATTGGAACCGGCCCGATGCCGATGCCGACGTGTTCATCACCGACGACGCCGGCACGCGCTGGCTGCGCACGGGCGATGTCGGGCAGATCGACGAGGATGGCTTCGTGCGGATCGTCGACCGGCTGAAGGACATGATTTCGGTCGCCGGGTTCAAGGTGTTCCCGAGCCAGATCGAGGCGGCGCTCTATGCCAATCCGGCAATCAAGGAGGCGCTGGTGATCGGCATCCCCGACGCCTATCGCGGCGAGCATCCTCGCGCCTATGTGACGCTCAACGACGATGCCGATGTGACGGGCGAGCAGCTTGCGGCCTGGCTCAACCCGCAACTCGGAAAGCACGAACGCGTCGATCAGGTGGTGGTGCGCGAAACGATGCCCAAGACGATGATCGGCAAACTCAGCCGCAAGGACCTGATCGCAGAGGTTCTGGGCGGCGACTGACGGCACCTTTTTGGCCAATTCCAGCACCCGCAACGCCCACAGGGGTGCGGGCGCGCTTGGCGCCCTTCCCCCTCGCGATATCGCTTGCTAAGGCTCGCGGCGATCATCGCATTCGCCAAGGCGCGACCGCGCGGCCCCCGCCGCCTCCCCGTCCGCGTCGGCAAGAGAAAAAAGGACGCAGCCTATGACCGCCATCGGACAGGACAGCCTTGGCACTCGCGACACGCTGAACGCTGGCGGACAGAGCTACAGCTATTACAGCCTCGCAAAGGCGTCGGCCAAACTCGGCGACATCAGCCGGCTGCCGTTCTCGATGAAGGTGTTGCTGGAAAACCTGCTCCGCTTCGAAGACGGCAAGACCGTGACGATCGAGGATATCCAGGCGCTGGTCGACTGGCAGCAGGAGCGCAGGAGTGATCGCGAGATCCAGTATCGCCCGGCACGCGTACTGATGCAGGATTTCACTGGCGTACCCTGCGTCGTCGATCTGGCGGCGATGCGCGATGCGATCACCAAGCTGGGCGGCGACGCGCACAAGATCAATCCGCTGGTGCCCGTCCACCTCGTCATCGATCACTCGGTGATGGTCGATGAATTCGGCACGCCCAAGGCGTTCGAGGACAATGTCGAGCTCGAATATCAACGCAACAACGAACGTTATGAATTCCTGAAATGGGGATCGAAGGCGCTCGACAATTTCAAGGTCGTGCCGCCCGGCACCGGCATCTGCCACCAGGTCAATCTGGAGAATATCGCGCAGGCCGTCTGGTCGTCGGCAGCGCCCGATGGCAGCATGATCGCCTATCCCGACACGTGTGTGGGCACCGACAGCCACACGACGATGGTCAACGGCCTTGGCGTGCTCGGCTGGGGCGTCGGCGGCATCGAGGCTGAGGCAGCCATGCTCGGCCAGCCCGTCAGCATGCTGATCCCCGAAGTCGTCGGCTTCAAGCTGACCGGCACGCTTGGCGAAGGCATCACGGCGACCGATCTGGTGCTGACCGTCACGCAGATGTTGCGCAACAAGGGTGTCGTCGGGCGCTTCGTCGAATTCTATGGCCCCGGGCTCGATGCGCTGTCGCTGGCTGACCGCGCGACGATCGCGAACATGGCGCCCGAATATGGCGCGACATGCGGCTTCTTCCCCGTCGATGACGCGACGCTCACCTATCTGCGGCTGACCGGCCGTACAGAGGAGCAGATCGACCTCGTCGAGGCCTATGCCCGTGCGCAGGGCATGTGGCGGCTGGCGGATGCCGCCGACCCCGTTTTCACCGACACGCTCGATCTCGACATGGGCAAGGTCGTCCCCTCGCTCGCCGGCCCGAAGCGCCCGCAGGACAAGGTGATCCTCACCCAGGTCGACGACGTGTTCAACGCCGATCTCGCCAAGGTCTATCACCATGCATCCGCCAGGCGGGTCGCGGTCGAGGGGCGCGATCACGATATCGGCGACGGCGATGTCGTGATCGCCGCGATCACCAGCTGCACCAACACTTCAAACCCCTCCGTGCTCGTCGCCGCCGGCCTGGTCGCGCGAAAGGCGCATGCGCTTGGTTTGAAGCCAAAGCCCTGGGTGAAGACCTCGCTCGCACCGGGATCGCAGGTGGTGACCGATTATCTCGACAAGGCCGGGCTGACCGAAGACCTGAACGCGATCGGCTTCAATCTCGTCGGCTATGGCTGCACGACCTGCATCGGCAATTCCGGGCCGC
>JBBRMV010000057.1:0-7063 GCA_038230675.1 Sphingomonadales bacterium
GACAACGGAAAATAGGGCTCAATCCGGCGCATCTGCGCCTCCGACAACCAGATCAAATCGCTCATGGCAGCGCCTCCTTGCGCCGCCATTGAATCAATCTATCAACCGCCCCGCAAGCATTTTAATAGGTCCTGAGCCTAGCGAAGACGAGTCCACAATGCCGGATTTCGGGGACTTTTAAGATAGAGCTTGTGTCGGCGCGCAGCCTGTTGGCGGGCACGCACGATCCACCCGATCTTATCGAGCGCTGATGTGGTAACGCGGCGTTCGAGCGCCTCTGGACCCAACCGTGCGACTTCGCGGCCAATATCGCCATAAATTCCCGCCGCCGCCAATACCGCCCATGCCGACCGAAACGACAGCGCCGGGGTGCCATAGCGTGCGCTGTCCTCAAACTGCGCGGCACGAACGGTCAACCTTCCTACAAGCGTGACCAATGCCGCGCGATTTTCCGGCGCCAGGATTTGATCGGGAGCAATTGCTGCCTCGGTCAACCAGTCGGTGGGCAGGTAACACCGCCCGACGCCCGCATCCTCGGCGATGTCGCGTGCGATGTTCGAGAGTTGAAACGCCATGCCGAGATCGCAAGCCCGATCGAGCGTCTCCTCGTCCGCCGGGTCTATACCCATCACCACCGCCATCATGCAGCCGACGACGCCCGCGACGTGATAGCAATATTGCATCAGGTCGGCCTCGGTGCGCGGCCGCCATCCGTCTGCGTCGAGCGCGAAACCGGCGATGTGATCGAGCGCGAACCGGCGCGGCAGGCCAACTTCAGCAGCGACGAAACGCAGCGCATCGAAAGCGGGATCGCCAGTCCACTCGCCCGCAAGCGCCGCCTCGGTCCTTGCGGTGAGCAGCGCGAGCCGTGCCTGCGGATCGGCGACCGTCGTCATGCCATGACCATGATCCTGCCCATCGGCGAGATCGTCGCACGCTCGGCACCAGGCATAGAGCAACCACGCCCGTTCGCGAACTTTCGGCGCGAACAGCCGGCTTGCCGCCGCAAAGCTTTTCGACCCTCGAGAAATCGATTCCTGCGCCGTCGCGACGATCGCATCGCGGCTCGGCAGCGCCGCCGCGCCGCTCACAGGTCCTTGCTGCCGATTTGCGTTATCGTGGTTGCCGGCCGGTGGGCCGCCATCTGCGCCAGCAAACCGGCAAGATCGTCATCGACAATCATCAACTCGCGGTGCTGAGGCCGGATGAAGCCGACATCGGCCATCGTGCCGGCAAAGGCGATCAGCCCGTCGTAAAACCCCGCCACGTTGAGCAGGCCAACGGGCTTGGCGTGATAGCCGAGCTGCGCCCAGCTCAGCGCCTCCCATAATTCGTCCATCGTGCCGGTGCCGCCGGGCAGTGTGATGAAACCATCGGACAGATCGGTGAAGGCTTGCTTGCGTTCGTGCATCGTGTTGCAGACGTGGAGTTCGGTGAGTCCTTTATGCGCAACCTCGGCATCGACGAGCGCCTGCGGGATGATGCCGATCACCTCGCCGCCCGCTGCCAGCGCGCTATCGGCGACCGCGCCCATCAACCCGAGCCGCCCGCCGCCGTAGACAACGCCGATCCCCCGCCCGGCGAGCGTGCGGCCAACGACGCGCGCGCACTCCATGTAGACCGGGTCTGCAGGCGTGGCCGAGCCGCAATAGATGGCGAGGCGTTTCATCCTCCTCGCCCTAGCCGCTTCAGCGCGCGCTTTCCAGCATCAGCCCTGCGGTTGCCTTTGCACTCCCGACGACACCCGGGATGCCCGCGCCGGGGTGCGTGCCTGCACCTACGAAATACAGGTTGGGGATGTGATCGTCGCGGTTGTGGACGCGGAAGAATGCCGATTGCAGCAGGATCGGCTCCAGGCTGAACGCGCTGCCGAGATGCGCGTTGAGATCGGCGGAAAAATCGCTCGGCGCATAATGGAATTTGGTGACGATCCGCTCATGGATATCGGGGATCAGCCGCTTGCCGATCTCGTCGAGGATGCGCTTTTCGAGGATCGGGCCAACCTCTGCCCAATCGACCGGGAATTTGCCCTGATGCGGCACGGGGGCGAGCGCATAAAAGGTCGAATGCCCCTCGGGCGCCATCGACGGATCGGTGACGGTCGGGTGATGGAGATAGAGCGAGAAATCCTCCGCCAGCACGCCGTGATCGTAAATGTCCGACAACAGTCCCTTATAGCGCGGACCGAACAGGATCATGTGGTGCGGGATGCCGGGCCAGGTGCCCTTCATCCCGAAATGGACGACGAACAGCGACGGCGAATAGCGTTTGCGCTCAAGCCGGCTTTTCGTGCGCTGCGCGCTGCGCGACGACTTCAATAGATCGCGGTAACTGTGCATCACGTCGGCGTTGCTGGCGATCGCATCGGCATCGCCGTGCCAGCCGCTCTTGGTCGTCACCCCCGTTGCCAGGTCGCCGAGCGTATCGATCGATTCGACCGGATCGCCGAGCCTCAACACCCCGCCGAGCCGCTCGAACTGCGTGACCATGGCTGCGATCAGCTTGTTGGTGCCGCCCATCGCAAACCACACGCCGCCATCCTTTTCCAGCTTGTGGATGAGCGCGTAGATGGAACTCGTCGTCATCGGATTGCCGCCGACGAGCAGCGTGTGGAACGACAGCGCCTCGCGCAATTTGGGGCTTTTCACAA
Organism: Sphingomonadales bacterium; assembly: GCA_038230675.1. Lineage (GTDB taxonomy): Bacteria > Pseudomonadota > Alphaproteobacteria > Sphingomonadales > Sphingomonadaceae > Sphingomonas. The sequence continues at coordinate 2,651 of JBBRMV010000057.1, forward strand.
AACTCGAGACGACCGAATAAACGGAGCGCCAGGCCTGGTATTTCATCAGGCTGGGCGCGGCCTTGATCATCGACGCGAAATCGAGAAACGCGACATGGCCGAGCTTCAGATAACCCTCCTTGTAGACGCCCGCCGAATATTCCAGAAACCGGCGATAGCCGTCGACATCGGCCGGATCGAGCTTGGCAATCTCGGCGGCCAGCTGTACGTCGTCGTTGGAATAATCGAAATTGGTGCCATCGGGCCAGTTGAGCCGGTAAAAGGGCATGACCGGCGCCAATGTGACGTCCTCATCCATGTCGCGCCCCGAAAGCGCCCACAACTCGCGCAGGCAATCCGGATCGGTGATGACGGTGGGGCCGGCATCGAACACGAAGCCTTCCTTTTCCCAAGCATAGGCGCGGCCGCCCGCCTTGTCCCGCCCCTCGACGATGGTGGTCTGGACGCCGGCCGATTGCAGGCGGATGGCAAGGGCGAGGCCGCCGAAACCGGCGCCGATGACGATGGCAGATTTCATGCGGGCTTGCTCCGAATGGCTTTGATGGCGGCAGCGATGGTCACGGGCGGTTTGCCCGTGAGGATGCGCGCTTTGTCGAACATGTTGGTCTGTCCCGCATAGAAGCGCCCGATAAGCGCCGGATTGAGCCGGTAGAAGCGTTCCAGGATGCGATATCGTTCATTAGGTTCGCCGGCACGATACAGCATTTTGTCCAGCATGCGGTAAAAACCGCGCCCCTTCCACGTGCTGCTGGCATAGCCATACATCAGTTCGTGCAAGCCAGCGCCCGACAGGTCGGTCGTGCGCGCCAGCATCGATGCGGTGCGAACGGCATCGGGCAGTGAATAGCCCGTTGTCGGGTGGAACAACCCGGCGCGCATCCCCGCCTTGGCAACCTTGTTGCCGCCGCTGCGCCAATATTCCTCGAAATCACCGCCAAGCGCCACCGGGAGCGCCCCGCTTTCCTCGCGCAGCACCTGTTGCGTCTGCCACCCATGCGCGGCGGCATAGGCATCGATCCGGTCGGCGATCGGATCGGCATTGGCGCCCCCCGGTTCGGGCCGATAGAGGTGCGGCGTGTCGCTGTAATAGGTGTCCTCGATGAAAAGCCGCGTCGCCGAAAAAGGCAGCGAATAGACGAATCGATAGCCGTCAATCTGCTCGACGGTCGCGTCCATCACGATCGGTCGCACCAGATCGTGCGGCTCGGCAAGCGCATATTCGCGGCCGACGAATTTCTGCCAGCCGATATCGAGCTTGCCGAGATCGCCCGATCCGCGCGCATCGATGACGCCGCTCGCCTCAACCCGGTCACCGTCGGCGAACACGATCGCCTTGGCACTTGCGCCGAGCACCTTGCGCCCCAGCATCAGCGCGCCGGGCGGCAACGCCTTGCGAACGACGGCGTCCAACCGTTCGGATTCAATCGAATAATAGCTCGCCTTCAGCACGCGCGAATGCGCGGGAAAGCGGATGTCGTAGGATGTCCAGCCATAGGTGATCAGCGGGGCGATAATCCAGCGGTCTGCATCGGCGACATCGCTGGCGAAGAAGGACCAGATGTGGTTGCCGCCGATCGTGTCCGATCCCTCGATCAGGCGCACGTCAAGATCGGGGCGTTTGCGCTTCAGCGCCAGCGTGATGAGACCGCCGGCAAGCCCCCCGCCGACGACCGCAAGATCGCATTTGATCGTCGTAGCCATGGCGACGCCTAACCGATTTTCGACGGCGTGGAAAAGCCCGTTGCGCTAATTATTCGGTGAACATCGGCAAGCGGCGGCGCAATCGGTGTAACGCACTCGCTTAAACTCCGGCGTTTCGCCAGCGGGGCAGATGCGCTAGACGGCGCCGGTGCCGCTTGTTTCCGCCTTGCTATTCTCCGCGGTGTCGATGACGCTGATCGTCGGCGTGCGCTATCTCATTGTCAGCGGCGCCTTTGCCGCCGCTACGCGGCTGCGCCATCCGGGGCTTTATGCCGGGCTTGATCCGCAGATCCGCCGCGAGATCCGTTGGAGCCTTGCGAGTGCTGCGATCTACGGCGTTCCCGCCGGCATCGTCGCCTGGGGCTGGCAAAATCGCGGGTGGACGCAGATTTACACCGACGTCGCGGCCTTTCCGCTGTGGTATCTGCCGGTGTCGATCTTCCTCTATCTTTTCGCGCATGACACCTGGTTTTACTGGACGCATCGCTGGATGCACCGCCCGCGTCCGTTCCGGCTGGCGCACGCGGTGCACCATGCCAGCCGCCCGCCAACCGCCTGGGCGGCGATGGCTTTTCACCCGCTGGAGGCATTGACCGGCGCGGTCGTCATCCCACTGCTCGTGCTGTCGATACCCATTCATGTGGCAGCACTTGGAATAGTGTTGGCGGTGATGACCATAATGGGTGTAACAAACCATATGGGGTGGGAGGTTTTCCCGGCGTTCATGTGGCGGGGTTCACTTGGCGCCTGGTTGATCACGGCGAGCCATCATCAGCGCCATCATGCGGATTACAGGTGTAACTATGGGCTTTATTTCCGATTCTGGGATCATGTCTGCCGCACCGATCGGGGGATCGGCGGCTTCGATCATCGGCCCAAAGCAGCGCTTCGCTCGCCGGCTGGGGGCAGCAATGATGCTGGTCGGCCTGTTGCCGGGCGCGGCCCCGATCGGCTCGCTTGATATCGGCATCGACAAGGTGCGCTCCGCAAAGGGCGTGCTGCGCATCTGCCTGACCGCCGATCCGAAGAATTTTCCCGGCTGTGTCGATGATACGCATGCGGTGACGCGCTCGATCCCGGCAAACCAGCACGAAACCCGCTTCGAGGGGTTGCCTTATGGCGATTATGCCGTGGCCATCATTCACGATGAAAACCGCAATTCAAAGCTCGATACCTTCATGGGCATTCCCAAGGAGGGTTTCGGCTTTTCGCGCAATCCGGTGATCAGCTTTGGCCCGCCAAAGTTCAAGGCATCCGAATTCCCGATCGGCGCGGAGCTCGACAAGCAGCGGATCAACATGAAGTATCTGCTCTGACGCGCACCGCCACGGCGCCCGCTATACTTTTGCCGGCTCACGCATTACACCTGCTGCAGTCCCCGGGGGGCCGCTGATCGGCGGCTGAGAGGCTGGCGCGAGCCGGCGACCCGTTTGAACCTGATCCGGTTAGCACCGGCGGAGGGAGGGTGAGGCAGCGCCGGTCATCACAAGACAGGTGCCATCCAAGTCCCGCTCTCCCGTGTCGATAATGGAGAGCATGATGGCCGATATCCCCGCCCGCACCGAAATTGGCGTTACGACAGGCCCCATTCGTGGCAGTCGCAAAATCCACGTCCCGTCGCCCAACATCCCCGGCATGGGCGTGGCGATGCGCGCGATCCACCTGGAGCCGTCATGTGGAGAGCCGCCGCTCAACGTCTACGACACGTCCGGCCCTTATACCGACCCCGACGTGCTGATCGACATCAACGCAGGCCTGGCCCCGCTGCGGTGCGAATGGATTGTAGCGCGCGGCGATGTCGAAAGCTATGACGCGCGCGAACTCCGGCCAGAGGATAACGGCCTGTCCGGCCCCGATCGTTCGGCCGGCGTCCCGCAATTCCCCCACGTCGTGAAGCGACCGCTGCGCGCGAAGCCGGGCGCCAATGTGTCGCAGATGCACTATGCGCGCCGCGGCATCATCACGCCCGAGATGGAATATGTCGCCATCCGTGAGAATATGGGCCGGGCGGCCGCCAGGGAGGCGCTGATCCGCGACGGGCAGGATTTCGGCGCGTCGATCCCCGATCACGTCACCCCCGAATTCGTCCGCGACGAAGTGGCGCGCGGCCGCGCGATCATCCCCAGCAATATCAACCACCCCGAAAGCGAGCCGATGGCGATCGGGCGCAATTTCCTGTTGAAGATCAACGCCAATATCGGCAATTCGGCGGTCGCGAGCGACGTCGCGAGCGAAGTCGACAAGATGGTCTGGTCGATCCGCTGGGGCGCGGACACAGTGATGGACCTTTCCACCGGCCGCAACATCCACGACACCCGCGAATGGATCATCCGCAATTCGCCCGTCCCGATCGGCACCGTGCCCATCTATCAGGCGCTGGAAAAGGTCGGCGGCGTGGCCGAGGACCTGACCTGGGAAATCTTCCGCGATACGCTCATCGAGCAGGCCGAACAGGGCGTCGATTACTTCACGATCCACGCCGGCGTGCGGCTCGCGTACATCCCGATGACCGCCAAGCGCGGGACCGGCATCGTGTCGCGCGGTGGCAGCATCATGGCGAAATGGTGCCTCAGCCACCATAAGGAGAGCTTCCTCTACGAACATTTCGACGAGATCACCGAGATCATGAAGGCGTATGACATCGCCTACAGCCTCGGCGACGGCCTCCGCCCCGGCAGCATCGCCGACGCAAACGACGATGCGCAGTTCAGC
>JBBRMV010000058.1:0-6898 GCA_038230675.1 Sphingomonadales bacterium
GACTTCTGGTCGACCGCGTCGGGCCACAGCGTCCCCCATTCAGGCACATCGAGGCCGGTGTTGTCGGGAGCTGGCGTCATGGCGTCGCGCTCCCCAATTAGCGGTTGGTGATGATCAGCTCGCGCGCGCTCACCAAGGTGCAGGGGGATACCCGCGGTTCGGGGCGTTAGCGCGCCCCTGCCCCCCGCTTTTTTAGCCGGGGATTTTATTCCCAATTTTATTCCGCATCCACGGATGCGCCGGATCCAGCGGCTTTCCATCGGTCCCTGCCCCAGCCGGCTTCTCCGTGCGCCGGCTGGTACCGCCGCGGGCGTCGTGGCAGGGCTTGCACAGGCTGCGGTGGTTGGCCGGATCGCCCCACAGCTTCCAGTCGATCGACTGATCGGCTTTTCGAAACGGCTTGATGTGGTCGAGCACCGTCGCCGGCACCTTGACCTTGCGTTCTTCCCAGCAGAACCGGCACCAGGGCTCGCGCAGCAGCTGGGCATCGCGGGCCTTGGCGTGGCTTTGGGTGCCGCTGCCCTTGCCGTAGCCGCGCTTCGATGCCGGCAGGCGGTCGCCGGCGGGCGCTGCAACGATATCATGCGCGCCGGCGGTAGCCGCTGCCTCGCTGTACCACATATGGACAAAGCGCTCTTCGACGCCGTCGTCGCGTGCCGCGAGAATCGCCGCGGTGCGGCCGGGGTCGAGCAATACAATCTCGGCGCCGAGCATGTCCTGCCAGAACCGCCGCTGCCAAGCCTTGGGCGCTCCGGCGATCAACCATGCGTGGCTGGTACCGCCGGGCGCCGCCAGCGCCGCCAGCGCCGCGTTGCGCCGTGTCAGCGCCGCGATCACCCAGGCCTTGTCGGCCTTCGCCGGGTCGCCGCCCGAAAGCTCGGCGATGATCGCCGGCAGATCGATGATGACGTCGCCCGGGCTGGCCAGGCCGGCAACGTGATCACGCGCGCCATTGCCGGGCGGGCCGATAACGACTGTCACGGCGCAGTCGGGTTTTGGCAGCCAGCCCGGATAGGCCGCGGCCGGGTGGTTATTAGGCGTCATCGATGCCGATCGCGGTGTCGCGCTCGCATTCGATGCGAAAGCGCTCGGCCTCCTCGGCATCGCGTTCGATGATCAGCTCGCGCGCGCCATCGGCTTCGCGGCTGGGTGTATCATTGGCCGCATGGCGGGCCAGCGCATCGGCAAGGAACGCCATCGCGGATCCCGGCACCGGCGCGGCGATGCGCTTCAGCGCCAGATCGAGGATGCGGGCATTTTCGGCGGCGATGTCCATCGGCACCCCCGTTCGGTTCATTCGGTGACGAGCAACGCCGGTGGCCGCGGCGGCGGCGGCGGGCGCCAGCGCGACAACGCCATCATGACGAGGCCGATCGCCGCGACGAGAAAGCCGTTCACAGTCCGTCAGCCGCCAGGCTCAGCTGCAACGCCCGTGCGGCGCGCGCCGCGGCATCGCGGGTTTCATGCCAATGGTGCGGGCTGCCGTTCATCAGCGCGATGCGGTTGATCAACCCGGCAAGGTCTTCGGCACGCTGGGCATAGGACTTGCGCGGCTGGGCGGCTGGCTGGGCGGCTGGCTGGGCCATGCTCACCTCGCGGCGCTGAAATGCGTCGGGGAGCCGCGCTGTAAAAAGCGCAACTCCCCGAATGACAGATTGCATACAGTTGACTGTTCAGTCGCGCAAGCGTTTTTTAATCGATTGCGTCACTCACAGGCGGTAATAGTCCGCCAGATCGCTCGCCGCCAACTGGACGTAAATCGGCCCGAACCGCGCTGCATAGGCCGCCCGGCTCAAGCCGTCGGCGAGCGTCACGGCTTCCTCGGCAGCGATATCGTGAAGCACGATCGCGTCGAACACCGGCGCCAGGCTCGCCTGCAACAGGTCCCGTGCCGCGCGCCAGCGCGTCAGCGCGTCCATCTGGCGAAGCGTCGCCGGCAGGGTGCCGGCATAGTTCGGCGTGCCGCTGCCGCTGCCGGTGCCGCCGCCATATTGGCTGATCATCGAACGCTCGCGCCCGGCTGCCTCGTAATCGGCGCGGTACCGGCTTGCCGCCTGGTACTGGCGCTCGGTGATCATCGCCCGGGCGTACCAGCGATCGATGGCGCTGGCGGTGGTGTTGCGCAGCGCCAGACGCCCCTGGGCGATGCCGGGCTCCTTGATGCGCACGCGGCGATATTCGTGCTTTGCCATCTGTTCGGGCGTCGGCAGGCCAGCGTCGATCGCGGCCAGCGCGCGGGCCCGACCGGCGCGCTTGCGCAAAGTTGCAGCCGTGCGCTGTAATTCGGTCTGTGACGGCGGCGGGAGATCGGGCGAAAATTCAGCCGGCGCTGTGGGGTGGCCAGTCTTGCGCTTGCGCCGTCTCGCCACCCCGTACCCCCGCCGCGCGTTGGTCTCGCTCTGGCCCCGCCCCGGCGCCGACCATGCTGTTATTTGCATAACATAAGCTCATGAATATGCAAATTATCACATCGTCACGTGAGGCATGGAACAGGCGTCGATGTTCCGTCTATGTTCTGTGCATGGGCAACAAGACCGCCGACAGGATATGGCCAACATGGGTGCAGACCGTCGGTGCCCTGCGCGCCGAGGGCGCCAGCGTGCGCGCTTATTGCCCGCGCTGCCAGACGACGCTGATCGTCGATCTCGATGTCATCTGCCACATGCGCGGCCGCAGCTTTTCGCTCATCGATCGCACCTCGACCTGCAAGGTCTATGGCTGCGGCGGCAAAGCCTGGTTCCTCGTCGCGCGCCCGCAATCCAGCACACCGACGATCAGGCTGTGGAATCGCACGACACCCGATCCCTAGCTGCCGCCCTGCATGATATCGTCGATGATGCTCTGCGCCGCCGCGCCGATCGTCTGCACCGCCTTGTCGGCATCCCCGTCGTGGAGCGCGAAGGCCGAGCATACAGCCAAGCCGATCGACGCCGCCAGAAACACCGCACAGGAATCGACGTCGTCCAGGTCCCGTAGCGTTTCCTCGGCCATCGCCATCATCTTCTTACTCAGCGCCTTAGCGCCCGCACCGATCTCTTCATCCGTCACCAGGCTTTCTCCCTCGTCACCACCCGCACCGGGTGTCCAGCAGCCTTGCTGATCACACCGGCGAACTCCGCTGCGACATGGTCAGCGTGGAACCTGTTGGGCGCGATGATCGCCAGCCCTTCCCCGCCCCAGTCAAAGCGCAGCGGCGCGATCCATGTCCGCACCACCGCCGGGCCCAGCCGCTCACCCAGGCTGGCACGCAGCGTTCGCGTTTCGGGCGACTCCTCCGGCCGTTGTTCAATCTCAGGTTGGCCTTTCTCAGCGTGTGCAACCTGCGGCGCCATCGGAACCTGCTCGGCGGTGAAGTCACCCTCGAGCAGCCGCAGGAAATGCCGCATCCCCGAATATCGCCCGACCTCGAACACCCAGTCGAAGCTGGCGCGCCAATCCCCCTGCCCGTCGCGTCGCTTGCCGCGCAGAAAGTCGGACCGACCCACCGCCGCGATGCTTGCCAGCACCCTGAACCGCTTATGCTCGGACAGCCTGGCCGCGATCGCCACCCGCCGCGCCGTGTCGCGGGTCACCGGGCCCGGCAGCCCCGCCTGCGCCGCCATCGCGTCCCAGGCATCGAACACCTCGTCGACGGGATCGAGGGCGACGGGATTCGGGGTGGGATCCGGGGCGAGCTGCGCCGCCACCTCCAAAACCCTTTCCAAAACCGGCTCGCGCGCCTGCGCCTGTGGTGAACTGGTCAATGGTTTATCTATATATACAATAGACCCCCTGACAGGTTGGCAGAGGGGGTCTGACACGGTGGCAGACCCCTCTGCCAAATCTGCACGCGGCAAATCACTGATAATCCGGGGATGAACGAGCGTCGCGAGGGCGGCGCCGGGCGCGACAGCCTCGCGGGTGATCTGGCCGGCTTCATCGAGGATGACATAGGCGCGATGGATCGTGCGGCGAGACAAGCCGGTGCGCGCCGCGATCTGCGCCGTTGTCAGAGATGATCGGCCACCCCGTGCATCGCGCGCCTCATCGGCGAGCACGACCAGAACATGCCTCGCCATCGCCGGCAGGCCTGTCACGCGATGTGCCTGGCGCAGGAGACCGTTGCTCACCGCTCCACCCCGGATTCTGCGCGCGCCGCGCGTCGACAGAATTGCCGCGCCGCCTTGATGATCTTCGCCGTCGCCGATTGCGCGGCGCGGCCTTCATGCGCGTCGATGCGATCGTCCTGGGCGATCTGGGAGAGCAGCGCCGCGCCCTCGATGATGCTGGTGACGGCCTCGCACAGCCGCGCTGCCGGGGCTTCGTCGCTGTCGCAGCGGATCCCGGCGAGCGATGTCGAGCTGGTCGCGCTTTCCGCCCCGAGCACCGCCCAGATCGACAGCGCCTCATCCAGCCGTGGGTGACGCAGCGTGTCGGAATCGTTCGACAGGAACTTGCGCAGCCGCGCCTCGGCAACACCGCTTTCGCGGGCGAGCTGCTTCAACGCGATGTCATGGCTGACCATGCAGCGCAGCCGGATGGCGCGCGCCAGGCTGTCGGTCGATGCGTCGGGCGAAACGAGCTGGGCCTTTGCCCCGGACAGGTCAGTCGGCATCGGGCATTGTTCCGACATGATTACGGCGATGCCAGAATTCGAGATAGGCGAGCGTGCCAGCCGGCGTGCGGATGGTATCGGCGAAGTTGTGGACGATCGGCTGCCCCACCAGCGGCGGTATTTGCCGCACGCCCAGCTGCGCCAGCTCTTCGGCAACCGCGGCACGAGCCAGCCGCTGCACCTCGGCGCGATCAGCGTCGGACAAGCTCATACGGCATCCGCACTGACTGGTGGAGACCCGATGATGGCCCAACCCAACTGCTCTGGGGTAAATACCCCTGCACCAACAAAAATCCTTGCAGTTTCCTTGTCCGGGAACCGCGTGCCGCCCTCGATCCGATTGAACACCGGCTGCGATACGCCGATCAATGCAGCCGCTTCGCTCTGGGTGAGACCCATCCGTTTTCGCCAGGCTATCACAACGTCGGTAATGCTTATGCTCATGTGCATTGACATAACGGAACGGAATATGTCTGCAAGTGTTAATTCCATGCGGGCTGTTCACCGATTTGATATTTTTCCGCATAAGGTAGGAGTGGCGGAGATGGGTATCAAACGAGCGCGGCTGTTGGCTGGCCTCACACAGACGCAGCTTGCCGAGCGCATGGGCGTCGAACAGGGCACCATTGCGCGCTGGGAATCCAGTCACCGAAACGTCGATATCAGCAAGCTGCGGCGCTTGGCCGAAATCCTCGACGTTAGTCTCGCCGAATTGATGGACGAGAAGGTGCCGACATCGATCGCAGATGGCAAATCGAATCCCGAGCAAGCCCGTGGATGGCCTGCTGAAGCGGTCGGAACCATGCCGCGTGATTTTCCCGTGGTAGGCTCGGCGTTGGCTGCCGATTTGGTACTGAACGGAGACGGCGCCACTATCGCCGTCGAGCAGGTTGAGCTGACAATATCGGACGTTATCGAGCATGTGCGCCGTCCGCTTGCGTTTCAAGATAATGGGTTGGCGTATGGCATTTACGTCGAGGGTTCCTCGATGCAGCCGCGCTATGATCCAGGTGATCTCGTTTATGTGGATCCTCGTCGGCCGCCCGCGATTGGCGACGACGTGGTGGTGCAACTTCGCAATGGTTCAGGCCACGACGGCGAAGATGTTGTTGTTTGCGCGGTCATCAAGCGTTTGGTCCGGCGCTCTAGTACGATGATCAAGCTCGAGCAGTATAATCCCGCGCTGCAGTTCGAACTCCCCATCGAACGGGTTGCCCAGGTTCACCGGGTGGTGCGCATGGGCGAGCTGATGGGGATCTGATATATTCCAGGCTACAGGACGCTCGCGTGTGAGGTAGATATGGCGCTATATCCGGTTGGACTTGCCGGCGAATCGTTCGCCAATGCCGATGGATCGAGCCGCCAAGCCGAAATTGCACGGTGCATTGTCGGCGAACGGGTGAGTCTCGTGCGCGAGCCCGATAACCCTCACGACCCGAACGCAATCCTCGCATGTTCGGCGCGCGGGATAGGGCTCGGCTATGTCAGCCGCGACAAAGCGATGTGGATGGCCGAAATTCTGGATCGAGATGCGCATTTGCAGGCCGTTATCTTCAGGGCCGGCCATGACGACCGAGGTAATTGGGGCGTCGTTCTCAGCGTGAGCACCAGCAAGGAGGAAGACCCACGCAATCTTCAGGACGAAATGCCGTAACCGATCACCGATACCGTCGCGCTAGCGGTCGTCGTCAAATATAATTTCACAGAGTCATATTCATGCTTGACGGTTCTAATACCGTGATGGCATAACTGCCCCACACCCCGCCGAAGCGTCCATACCGGACGCAGCGCAGACCGGGTGGTGGAGATGCGGTGATGTCCGCTCGTATCGAACTGCTCCGCACCGCGCTGGGCGAACTGCTGGGCCAGATCGACGCGTCCCATAACGGCGGCGCCGACACCGCTGCTTTCGGCGCGGCGCTGGCCAAGGCGCGCTATGCCCTGGTGCGCACCCGCTTCGTGCCGCCTTCCACTTTCCCGGTCGATGTCGTCACCCGCTGCGGCATCGCCGTCACCCTCGTCGCCGCGCATGATGGCAAGCTGATCGGCACCCGGATCGATGACGACGGCGGCCGCAGTGCCGTCGCTGACCTCTGGAACACCGACGGCAGCTATTTCGGCCCGCACGATCCCGACGAGATGGACCTCGCCATACCCGCCGACGCGCCGTTCGGCCCCGAACTCGCCGGCATGGTGATGGCGACGGTGTTTCCGGACATTCACAGCTTCGCCCACCGTGGTGCGCTGTGAGCGCGCCCGCCCTTTCCCCCATCCGCCGCCGTGCATTCCCTTGTTCAACGGCAC
>JBBRMV010000059.1:0-6332 GCA_038230675.1 Sphingomonadales bacterium
AGATTGGCGGCGTAAGTGTTTGATATGCCGTAGCTGTGTAGGTTCTGTGTGGGACGTTATAGCAAAAAATGTATAGGTTTAGTAGTAGTTTATGGTGATCCCTTCACCCGCTCCACCCCAAAATCGCCGCTGAGACACGCCGAAGCGTCAAATGACGTCTCTGCATGATTTCGCGTGATGATAGGAATTCTGGCTGGGGCGGCAGGATTCGAACCTGCGAATGGCGGCACCAAAAGCCGCTGCCTTACCACTTGGCGACGCCCCAGCAGGGCAACGTCAAATCGATATTGACGGCAACCCGGGAACGGGAGCCTTTAAGCAAGGATATCGCTGGTGAAAAGGGGAAAGCCCGAAGCGTTCCTTCAGCACCACCGGCGATCGATATGCTCGGTCGATCCGGTCAGTCGATCCTGTCGACCCAGCCATGCGGATCGGCAGCCGCGCCGTGCTGGATATCGATCAGCGCCCGGCGGAGCCGATCGGTGGTTTGCCCCGGGCCGCCGCCGCCGATCGTGAATTCGGAGTCACCAACCGTCATCCTGCCGATCGAGGTGACGACGGCGGCGGTGCCGCAGGCAAACGCTTCGCGCAGGCGCCCGCTTTCGGCATCGGCGCGGCATTGATCGATCGCGTAAGGCTCCTCACGAACCACCAGCCCCTGGTCGCGCGCCAGCTGGATCAGAGAATCGCGCGTGATGCCCGCCAGGATCGTGCCGCCCAGCGGCGGCGTGGAAATCGAGCCGTCGTCGAACACGAAAAAGATATTCATGCCGCCAAGTTCTTCGATCCAGCGGCGCTCGATCGCGTCGAGAAACAGCACCTGATCATGCCCGCGCCGCGTCGCCTCCGCCTGTGCCATCAGGCTCGCCGCGTAATTGCCGCCGCATTTGGCCGCCCCCGTGCCGCCGGGTGCCGCGCGCGTATAGTCCTGCGAAACCCATAGCGAGACCGCCGGACTCTCTCCCTTGAAATACGGCCCGACCGAGGAAGCGATGATCGCGAACAGATATTCGCTGGCCGGCTTCACGCCGAGAAACACCTCGCTCGCGATCATGAAGGGCCGCAGGTAAAGTGCGCCACCGTCGAGCGCCGGAATCCAGTCGCGCTCGGCCCGCACCAGCCGCCGGCACGATTCGAGAAACAGCGGCTCGGGCATCGACACCATCGCCATGCGGGCGGCGGATGAATTGAAGCGCCGGGCATTGGCATCGGGCCGGAATAGCGCAGTGCCGCCATCGACGAGGCGATACGCCTTCATGCCTTCGAAAATTTCCTGCGCATAATGCAGCACCGAGGAGGCAAGATCCATCTGCAGGGGCGCGCGCGGGCCGATCTGCGCATCGTACCAGCCCTGCCCCTCGCGGTATCGGATCGTGACCATGTGATCGGTGAAGACGCGCCCGAAACCGGGATTTTCCAATCGCCGCGCGCGTTCCGTCAGGTCCACCGGTTCGGGGTGATCGATGACCTCGAAGCTGAGATCGGCGTCGCTAGTTTGCGTGCGGCTTTCGAGCATCGTTCCCACTGCCATGGTTTTCCGGGGCTTGACCCCTGTATGGAAGGCGGCAAACTCGGTCAACATGGCTGCCCCAACTCCTTCCGCTTCGGCGCTGTTTCTGCGCGAAGCAGAGGTGCGGCGCGGCATGGAGCTGCTGTATTTCGGTTATAGCCATCTGACGCGGAGCGCCGACGACGGGCTGGCGGCGCAGGGGCTTGGGCGTGCGCACCACCGCGCGCTATATTTCATCGCGCGCCAGCCGGGGTTGCCGGTCGGCGATTTGCTCGCGTTGCTTGCGATCACCAAGCAGTCGCTGGGGCGGGTGCTCGGCGATCTGACCGAACGGGGGCTAGTCGAGACGCGCGCGGGCGACCGCGACCGGCGGCAGCGCCTGCTGCGCCTGACCGATAGTGGCGTGACATTGGAGGCGGGGCTGTTCGAATCCTTCCGGTCGCGGCTGGCAGCGGCCTATGCAAGCGCAGGGCAAGGCGCGGTCGGTGGCTTCTGGGCGGTTCTGGAAGGGTTGATCCCCGAGGAAGAACGCGCGCGGATCGCCGCACTCGGCGATTGACGTTCAGCGCGCGGCGGCTGCGAGTTCGCGATTGCGCCGCTCGGTCGCGGCAAGCGTTTCCAGCATGAGCTGAGCGATCGCGTCATCGCGGTCGAGCACATCGAGCCCCGCCCGGGTCGATCCGCCGGGGCTCGCCACTCGGTCGGCAAGCGCTGCTGGCGAAGCGTCGTCTGCAGCCGCCAGCGTCGCCGCGCCTTCCACCGCCGCCATCGCGAGCCGCGCCGCCTGATCTGCCGGAAAGCCGAGTTCTGCACCGCCCCGCGCCAGCGCATCGATGAACCGGTACAAAAACGCAGGGCCACTGCCGGCGAGCGCCATCGCCAGATCGCACAAGGCGGGATCGGCGATCCACTCGACAATCCCGAGCGGCGTCATCAGCGCCTCCACCGCGCGGGCCTCGGCCCCCGCCATTGCCGAAGAGCTCAGCACGACCGCGCCCTTGCCAAGGCTCACCGCCAGATTGGGCATCGCGCGAACGATGGCACCGGCCCGGAAACGCCGGGCAATCGCCGCCTCCTCGACGCCAGCCAGCACCGAGATCAGCGCGGGAACGCCCGCAATCCGATCCGCCCAGAGATCGGCGACCTCGTCGATCTGTTGTGGCTTGATCGCCAGCATCACTGCATCAGGCAGCGGGCCACCGGGCAGCGCGCGCGCCTGCCGGACGCCATCCGGCACGTCGCGATTGGCAATGTCGACGATGTCGACGTCATTGGCGGCAATCGTGCCGCTATCGATCCATCGGCGCAGCATCGCCCCGCCCATGTTGCCGCAGCCGATCAGCCAGAGCCGGCGGATCGCGAACGGCTCGCCGCCGTCGGGGCTCACGCCTCGCCCTGGGTCTCGGTCAGCGCGGCGGCGAGCGCTTCCTTGGGGCTCTTGCCGCCCCACATCACGAACTGGAACACGGGGTAAAACCGCTCGCATTCGTCGATCGCCGATTCGACGAGCAATTCCGCCGCCGCCAACGACAGCGTTCCGCCGTCGCCCGAATCGATCATCGCGGCATGCCGATAAAGCAATATCCCGCTCGACGACCACAGCTCGAAATGGCCGACCCAGAGCTGTTCGTTGACGAGGCCGATCGCCTCGTAAATCGCGACGCGGCGTTCGTCGGTCACGCGGATATCGGGAAAAGCGAGGAATTGCAGGACGCTGTCCTCCTCGCGCCACAGCGCGCGAAGTTCATATTCGGTCCAGCTGCCCTTCACATGGGCAACGACCTCGTCTTCCTGGCGCTCATGCTGCCACCCATGCGCGGCATAATAGCTTTCCAGCATATCAATGGGCGCTGCATCGTCGCGCTCGTCATCGGTTTCGTGAAGCTTCAATGATCGGTCCTTGCCCGCCAATGATTAGCCGATGGGTGCCAAGATGCCAAACCCCCGGCAAGAGGCCGAACGCTGCAGGGCTCCAGAAAGCTGTGGAAAAAGCGGAGCGTTCAGGCGGCTCAGGTCGATCTTTTCGAAGGCTTGGCGACAGGCACCTGAGCCATTTCGAGCTTGTCGAGCCGGGCACGAAGAGCATCGGCCTCATCGCGGGCCGCCGCCGCCATCGCCTTCACCGCCTCGAATTCGTCGCGCGACACGAAATCCAGCCCGCCAATCCATTCCTTGGCATGCGAGCGCGCGCTGGCTTCCGCCTCGCGGCCCATGCCGGCGAGCGTGCCCGCGGCACCATTCACGAACTTGGCGAAATCGTCGAACAGCCGATTTTCGGATTGCATGATGTGTTTTCCCTAACAGCCTAGCTGATTATCTGGGTGCTCGTCTGGGACGGCACAAGGGTTTCGGCATTGGGGTTGAGGTTGCCGATCTGAAAGGTGAGATAGCCGGCAAACACGATCCAGCACAGATAGGGCACCAGCAGCAACGCCGCGCCGACCCGGATGCGGTAAAAGGCGATCGCGGTGCCAAGCGTCAGCACGAACATCGCGACCAGCACCAGTAGCGACCAGAAAATCTGGTGCGCACCGAAGAACAGCGGCGTCCAGATCAGGTTCGCCACCATTTGCGCGGCAAACAGGGCAAGCGCGGGGCCGCGCATCGTCGATCCGCGCGCATGGATGATCATCGCCAGCGACAGGCCGATCATCACGTAGATCACGCCCCACGCAACCGGAAATGCCCAATCCGGCGGCGTCTGTTCGGGTTTGACGAGCGCTGCGTACCAGCGGTTATCCGCCCCCACGGGCACACTGCGCGCCGACGTGAATCCGAGCAGCAGGATGAACGGGACGGTCACGACCGCCCAGCGCGTGAACGCCAGCCGCAATTGTTGTTTCGACGCGATTTCCCGCACTCAAGCCCCTTTCCTGGAACACGAAAAAATGCCCGGCGCACCAAAGTCGCTCGGGCTCGCAGAACCGTTGGTCGGCAGCCTAGTCGAAAGAATGACCAAGACGCAAAGCTTCTTAACCTGCGATATTGACAGTTTTCAGTCGGCCAGATGGGCGGCGAGCAAAAACTCTATATTTCCCTCGGGTCCGGTGATCGGGCTGGGGACGATGCCATCGACGCGCCACCCCTTTGCCTCGAACCACGCAGCCGCCGCGGCGCACACCCGCCGATGCGCTTCGGGGTCGCGGACGACACCGCCCTTGCCCACTTCGTCCCGGCCCACCTCGAACTGCGGCTTGACCAACACCAGCGCACGGCCGCCGGCGCGAGCGAAGCCGAGCGGCACGTCCAACACCTTGGCGAGCGCGATGAAGCTGGCATCGCAGACGATGAGGTCGATCGGCTCGGGGATGTGGAGAGACGTCAGCACCCGCGCACTGGTTTGTTCATGGACGATGACCCGCGCGTCCTGTCGCAATTTCCACGCGAGCTGGTTGGTGCCGCTGTCCACCGCATAGACGCGCAACGCACCCCGGCTCAGCAACACATCTGTAAAGCCGCCGGTCGACGATCCGACATCGATCGCAACCGCGTCAGTCACATCCCATTCGAAATGATCGAGGCCGTGCGCAAGCTTGATCCCGCCGCGCGATACCCAGGGATGATCGCGGCCCTTCACCTCGATGGCAGCATCGTCGGCGACGGCCTGTCCCGGCTTGGCAATCTTGACGGTGCCAACGTACACCAGCCCCGCCATCACCAGCGCCTGCGCCCGCGTCCGGCTCTCGACGAGCCCGCGATCGACGAGCAGTTGGTCTATCCGCACGCGCGCCATGGCAGCGTATTGGACCCGGTTTCGCATCATCGCAACCCGGCGTCGATCCGGCGCAACCGCTATTGCCTATTAAATTAGTGGGATTAAATTCTCGGACAGGAAATGCCGAGTGAAGATATTGTTCTTACGGCGTTTTCCTTAGGAGGCGTAATCATGCGACATCCATCACATTATGACGGAAACCCGCCTATCGTATTGACAGTTCCCGGCTTTGGCGGCTCTGGCCCGTCGCACTGGCAGACATTGTGGGAAGAGGCCCGGCTCGACACGATCAGGGTCGAACTCGGCATGTGGCACGGCCCGCACCGCAATGCCTGGGTGACAAAGCTCGATCAGGCGATCCGCAATGCGCAAGGGCCAGTGGTGCTCGCGGCGCACAGCCTGGGCTGCCTTGCGGTCGCGTGGTGGGCCGAATTGTCGGGACAGCCCTATGGCTGGCCGGTTGCGGGCGCGCTGCTTGTTGCCCCGGCCGATGTCGATCGGCCCGATGCGCGACAGGAATTGAAGGGATTTCATCCGACTCCGCAAAAGCCACTACCGTTTCCGTCGATCCTGGTTGCGAGCAGCGATGATCCCTGGATCACGATCGAGCGGGCGCACAGCCTCGCGGTCGGTTGGGGCAGCCATTTCATCGATACAGGGCCTCAAGGCCATTTGAATGCGACGAGCGGCATCGGCTGGTGGGTGAACTGCTTGAACGCGTCATCGCTGCCGGCACCACGCGCGGTGGGCGCCACCGCGCCCCGTCGGACGCGCGCGCGATCCTTGCAGTCAACGCGACTGATGCAGCCCAGGCGCATTATCTCGGCGATCGACGATGAACCGGACGGGCGCCGCCGGGCGGCGCCCGTTTATGCCCTTGCCTCGTTCGCGCTATCCTCATTCCACCGCAGTGTTTTGAGGACGGCGTCGATGATGGCGTCGGCGTCGAGTTTGGCGTCGGCGTACTGGCGTTCGGGTTTGTCCTGGTCCTGGAACGTGTCGGGCAGGCGCAGCGTGCGCAGCTTCAGGCCGGCGTCGATCAGGCCGGTGTCCGACGCGAACGTCAGCACATGCGCGCCAAGCCCGCCGACCGCGCCCTCCTCGATC
>JBBRMV010000060.1:0-5304 GCA_038230675.1 Sphingomonadales bacterium
CCCATCACATTTTCGGCGGGCACTTCGCAATCCTCGAACACCAACTCGGCGGTGTCCGAACCGCGCATCCCCATCTTGTCGAGCTTCTTCGACACGCTGAACCCCGCCATGCCCTTTTCGATAAGGAACGCGGTGATACCGCCCGATCCTTCGCCCGTCTTGGCATAGACGACGAGCGTATCGGCCTCGGTCGCGTTGGTGATCCAGAATTTCGTGCCGTTCAGCACGTATCGATCATTGCCCCTCGCTTCCGCCTTGAGCTTCATCGACACGACATCCGAGCCCGATCCTGCCTCGGACATCGCCAGCGATCCGACATGCTCGCCGGAGATGAGCTTCGGCAGATATTTCGCCTTCTGCGCGGGCGACCCCCATCGCCTGATCTGGTTAACGCACAGGTTGGAATGCGCGCCATAGCTGAGCCCCATCGAGGCCGAAGCGCGGCTCACCTCCTCCATCGCGATGCAATGTTCGAGATAGCCGAGGCCAAGCCCGCCAAATTCTTCCTCGACGGTGATGCCGTGCAGCCCGAGCGCACCCATTTCCGGCCATAGGGATCGGTCGAACTTGTTGTTTGCATCGATGTCGGCGGCGCGCGGTGCGATGCGATCCGCGGCGAAACGCTGCGTCGTCTCGCGGATCATGTCGGCGGTTTCGCCAAGCGCGAAATCGAGGGCGGTATCCATCATTTCTCTCTCCGAGGACGCAAGCGTCACCTCGGACTTGTTCCGGGGCCCACCGCGCCTTACGCATGACCCTGCTTTGGGGCAGGGTGGATACCGGAACAAGTCCGGCATGACGAAAGAAGCGCGCGGGGCGCACTTTTTCAGGGGATGATAAATGGCCAGTCTGTTCAGAACCAAGACGATCCTCCACGGCGACGATCGCCCCGTCGAACACCGCCTGGCGCGCACGCTCGGTTGGCCGCATCTGATGGCGCTCGGCATCGGCGCGATCGTCGGCACGGGTATATTGACGCTCATCGGCGTGGGCGCGGACCGGGCAGGACCAGCGGTGCTCGTCAGCTTTGCGGTGGCCGGCGCGATCTGCGCGTGCGCGGCGCTTTGCTATGCCGAAATGGCGACGATGATCCCCGCATCAGGCAGCGCCTATACCTAC
Organism: Sphingomonadales bacterium; assembly: GCA_038230675.1. Classification (GTDB taxonomy): domain Bacteria; phylum Pseudomonadota; class Alphaproteobacteria; order Sphingomonadales; family Sphingomonadaceae; genus Sphingomonas. The sequence continues at coordinate 1,120 of JBBRMV010000060.1, forward strand.
AGCTATGCGGTGCTCGGCGAGATCATCGCCTGGGTGGTGGGGTGGAGCCTGATCCTGGAATATTCGCTCGTCGTGTCGACGGTGGCTGTAGGCTGGTCGGGCTATGCGGTGGGGTTTTTGAAGGGGCTGGGCATCGTGGTGCCGACGGCGCTCGCCAACGGGCCGGCGCTGGGCGGAATCGTCAACCTGCCGGCGGTGGGCATCATCGCCGTTGTTGCTGGCCTGCTAATGCTCGGCACACGCGAAAGCGCCCGCGTGAACACGGCGTTGGTCGTGCTGAAAATCCTGACGCTCTCGCTGTTCGTATTCGTCGCGCTCCCGCATTTTGACGCGGCCAATCTGCAACCCTTCGCGCCGTTCGGCTATGGCAGCGACACGGGTGAGGGCGGCGTGAAATACGGCGTGATGGGGGCAGCGGCGATCATCTTTTTCGCATTCTATGGCTTCGACGCTATCTCGACCGCGGCAGAGGAAGCCAAGAACCCCGAGCGCGATCTGGCGATCGGCATCGTCGGATCGATGGTGGCCTGCACGATCATCTATATCATCGTCGCAGCAACGGCGGTGGGGGCGGTGCCCTTCACCGATTTCTCCAAAAGCGCCGAGCCGCTCGCGCTGATCCTGCGCAATCTTGGGCAAGGCGGCGTGGCGACGGTGGTCGCTGCGGCTGCCGCCATCGCACTGCCGACGGTACTGCTGGCGTTTTTGTACGGCCAGAGCCGCATCTTCCTGGTGATGGCGCGCGACGGTTTTCTGCCGCAGAGCCTGGCGAAGGTGGATTCGCGGGGCACGCCGGCGCGGATCACCGCGATGACCGCGATCTTCGTTGCGGTCATCGCCGGGCTCGCCCCGCTCGACGTGATCGCCAGCCTCGCCAATGCCGGCACGCTATGCGCTTTCATCGCGGTCGCGGCGTGCGTGCTGGTGATGCGACGTCGCGATCCATCGGCGCGGCGACCCTTCCGCACGCCGCTGGCGTGGGTCATCGCGCCCGCCGCGATCCTCGGTTGCATTTACCTCTTCACGAGTTTGCAGAGCGTGACTCAGGTGTCGTTCTTTGTCTGGAACGGGATTGGCCTGGTGATCTATTTCCTGTTCGGTCGCGCCCGCTCGCTGGTGTGAGCCAGCGCGATCCGGATCAGCGATACCAGCCCGATCAGCGCCCAGCAGACTTCGAGGAAAGCGGCGGGCAGTGCGCCGTGCCACAATACATTGGCGGCAAGCGTCGCGCCGCCGATGAAGTTCATCCAGTGATAAAGCGACGAGCCACCCGAAACCCGGCCCATCGAAGTCAGCAAATACGCGCCCAGGCACAGCGCCGAACCAAGCCAGCCGATCGCTTCCATCGTGATGTCGGTCGTCACCGCGCCGACCGCCCCGTGCGCCATAATCCCCACAGCGTCACCAGCCCGATCGCCGCCCAGGCGATGTTGAGCACCGCCGACGGCAACGCCCCGTGCCACCCGCTGTTGACGACGAAGCCCGCTGCGCCAACGACATTCATCCATTGAAAAACCGGCGACCGCCCGTCGAGCCTACCCATCGACACCAGCAGGTACGAAGCGAGGATTAGCAGGGCGGCGGCCCAGCCGATAATTTCGATGAGGAGGGTCATGGTGCTTCCATGGTCAGTTACTTTGCCGCTCGTGCAATTCGTAAGGCAGGGCAAGGAGTGTTGCTACAACCGGTTTCGCCGGATTGCATTGTTGGAATGTGTTCCATAAATGTTCTCGCGCACAATCGGGCGGGGCAGCATGACCGGCATATTTTTGAGCGACGAGAGAAGGGCGTTCTCACACTGGCTACGAACCGGGCGGCGGCTCGCCATCTCAAACCCAGCCAGTGTCGAGGTGAAATTCAACCCGTGGCATGATCCGTCCAATGGGCAGTTCACCTTCGCCAATAGCGGCACACATCATGGAATTCGCGGCGGAGGCGGGAGGTTCGGTGGCGGCGGTGCCAGCGGAACTTGGCGCAGCCCCAAGATAAGCACGCCGATCAGGAAGCCCTTGCCGGTTCCAAAGCCGCAACGGCCACGCGCTACGCCGCCGCCGCGTCCGGTCGATCCGGCGGAAATACGGGCGATTGTCACAAGGGGCGAAACCCATCGGCGCGTCATGAGGAACGGTTACGAATATCAAATCGATTCGATCGGGCAGATGCGGCGCGTTTCTGGTACGCTGACGCTTGGAAAACAGCTGCGGAATCGACGGGCGCAGGCGGCGGCGGGGGGAGCAGATCGATTGCCTACCGACGATGGCGGACATTACATCGCCGCGCGCTTCAACGGGCCGCCGGAGGCTTTTAACCATTTCGCGCAGGATGCCAATTTCAATCGCGGAACCTACCGCGCACTGGAAGACCAGTTGGCACGGGCAAAGGTTGCCGGCAAGAATGTTAAAATCGAGATCGTGCCTCGGTTTGTGGTCGGTTCGACGCGACCGGACATGATCGATGTCATTTTTTCGATCGATGGTCATCATGGGAGCGTGAAGTTGCCCAATGGCCCACAGGGGAAAAACCGTGGTCGATGATGAAACCGCAAAAATACTTAATGATATCGGTCAACTTCTAGCTGAGGATGTTGAATACCCTCTCGATAATACGTTACTTTATGCAAGACTTGACCGTAACATGGTCGCGCCCTCAATTTATAAGAATCTTGGCAACCATATTCTATACCGTGCCCCCGATCTTGACCGACTTGGCGACGCGCTACTCGATCTTTGGGAAGCACAGACTCAAAAACCGCGTTGGGCCGAAATTGAGTATTTGATCAAGGACGGTAGATTTACAGCAGATTTTGCTTATCCGAGTGAAATCGATCCCAAAGAAGACAATTTTGTTCGTCGCGATCGAATAGTTGTGAAGTATTTTGGTGAAAAGCCTGTGATGTATCCCCAGTTCGATGGCACCGTAAAAGTTGTACCGCCTTACGTCCCCTGAGATTATTGAAGATCTTCGAGCGACCTGCGTTCGCTCAAGCCGCCAGATTGCGCAGCACGTACTGCAAAATCCCGCCGTTGAGGAAATACTCAAGCTCATTGACGGTATCGATCCGGCAGCGCGTCTGGAAAGTCTCGCTCGTTCCGTCGGCGCGGGTGAGCGTGACGGTCACGTCCTGGCGCGGGCGCAGATCGGCGACGCCGGTGATCGTGAAGGTCTCGGTGCCGTCGAGGCCGAGCGTCTTGCGGTCGACACCGTCAGCAAATTGCAATGGGAGGACGCCCATGCCGACGAGGTTGGAGCGGTGGATGCGCTCGAAGCTTTCGGTGATGACCGCGCGCACGCCGAGCAGGTTGGTGCCCTTTGCCGCCCAGTCGCGCGACGATCCCGTGCCATATTCCTTGCCCGCGACAACGACGAGCGGCGTGCCGTCCGCCTTGTAGCGCATCGCCGCGTCATAAATGGCCATGACTTCGCCGGTCGGGATGTATTTCGTCACGCCGCCTTCGATGCCCGGCGTCATCTCGTTCTTGATGCGGATATTGGCGAAGGTGCCGCGCATCATCACTTCGTGATTGCCGCGCCGCGCGCCGTAGCTGTTGAAATCGGCCTTCGAGACCTGATGCTCCTGCAGGAAGCTGCCGGCGGGGCTGTCGGCCTTGATGCTGCCCGCGGGCGAGATGTGATCGGTGGTGATCGAATCGGCGAAGATCGACAGCGGCCGTGCCTCGATGATGTCGGTCACGGGTGCGGGCGTCATCGTCATCCCGTCGAAATAGGGCGGGTTGGCGACATAGGTGCTGCCCGCGCGCCAAGTGTAGGTGTCCGATCCCGTCACGTCGATCGCCTGCCACTTGCTGTCGCCGGCAAAGACGTGCGCGTAGCGTGCCTGGAACATGCCGCGATCAATGTTCGCGTCCATCACGCTGCGGACTTCGGCGTTGGTGGGCCAGATGTCCTTCAGATACACATCGTTGCCGTCCGTCCCTTGCCCAATCGGCGTTTCAACGAAATCGGTCGTGACCGTGCCCTTCAGCGCATAGGCAACGACGAGCGGCGGTGAGGCGAGGAAGTTCGCGCGCACGTCTGGCGACACCCGGCCTTCGAAGTTGCGATTGCCCGACAGCACCGACGCCGCAACAATGTCATTCTCGTTGATCGCCGAGGAGATTGCGGGTGCCAGCGGCCCGGAATTGCCGATGCAGGTCGTGCAGCCATAGCCGACGAGATTGAAGCCGA
>JBBRMV010000061.1:0-4611 GCA_038230675.1 Sphingomonadales bacterium
CTACGCTGAGATGTGTTCATCCTGCCATCTCGGCCCCGGTGTCGAGCGCAGCGAACTGAGCCAAGGTCTGTATCCGCAGGCGCCCGAACTGGGGAAGGCTCAAGACCTGACCGCCGCGCAGCAATTCTGGATCATCAAGCATGGCGTCAAGCTCAGCGCAATGCCGGCCTGGGGCAAGACTCACCCCGATGCACTCATCTGGGACATGGTGGCGTTCGTCAGGCGCATACCGGGCATGACGCCTGAGGGTTATCAGCGTCTCGTCGCCAGCGCTCCGGCGGATCACGACGCGATGATGGGCAAGGCAGATCACGATCACGATCACGGTGCGGTCCACGATCATTGAACAACCCGGCACTGAGGCCTCGATTACAGGTGTCGAGAGTTAACCAGGAGAGCGACGATGGATAGTCAACAGGGCAGCATGACAATGGGCTATGGGCGGTTCGCGGCGATGATCGCGACATCGACGATCGTCATGTTCGGCCTGATGTATCTGAACACCTATGTGCTCAACCACATTTTCTTCAGCCAGACGCGGATGTGGATGGCGCTATACATGGGCGCGGTGATGGCGATCATCATGCTCGGCTTTATGTGGGCAATGTATCGGAACAAGCGGACGAACATCGCCATCCTCGCCGGGAGCGTCGTCGTCTTCGCCCTTTCGCTATGGCTGGTGCGGAGCCAGGAAACCGTAGACGACGTGTCATGGATGAAGGCGATGATCCCGCACCATTCGATCGCGATCATGACCAGCGAGCGCGCTCACATCAAAGATCCGGAAGTCCGCAAGCTCGCGGATGGGATTATCGCTGCTCAGGTCCGCGAGATCGCCGAGATGAAACAGATGATTGCCCGGCTGGAAGCTACGCCCACACCAACCGGAGCACCGGATCTGCCATCCTATCGCGACAGGGGTGCCGTGAAGCCATAAGGCACCCGCTGCTGCCAATTGCGATGATCGATCGATTGACAGTTTTTCCGCTGGCTCACAGGATATCATCCGTGAAGCGCGCGTCCCTCCTCCTCTTGTTATTCTGTGTCGTGCTTGGCTTGGCGGTGCAGCTGCCTGCGCAAGCGTTCGCTGCGCAGGTGGGCACGGCGGACATGGCCGCAAGTGATATGTCATCAACGCCCGATTGCATGGCGGCAATGCAAAAGGACGCGAACCACATGCCGTGCAAGTGCGACATGCCCGGGTGCATCGCAATGATGTCATCGGGCGCACCGATCATGCTGGCCGACGGATCTATGCCGATCACCGTATCGATTGCGTCGGAGCGCAATTTGCGCATCGGAATCTCGCCAGTCTTACGCGGGCGATCGATCGCCCCGGAGCCCGAACCCCCCTCCGTCCTGATCTAGTTTCGATCCGTGCGCGTGCGATGCACGCAACCCGACGCCTGCGCGTCGGGTCTGGCGCGATGTGAACTCAAGGATCAGGATATGATGGCATGCAAACTCTCCTCTGGAGCCGCGCGCCGCGCGCGCTGGCATGGATTGCGCTCACCTCCGTCAGTATGCCGGCGCTCGCCGGGCCGCTGACCTTCGACGCTGCGCTAGGCAAGGCTGCCGCAGACGCGCCGTCGATCAGAGCAAAGGTGCTGAGCGCCGATGGCACGCGTGCGGCGCGGACCGCAGCAGGGCAATTGCCCGACCCTACTCTCGCTTTGGGCATCGCCAGCTTTCCGATTTCGGGGCCGCTCGCATTCCAGCCGCAACGCGACGATTTCACCTGGCTCAATGTCGGCGTGTCGCAGGACATCCCCAATCTCGCCAAACGGCGGGCGCAGCGCGGGCGCGCCGACGCCGACATCGGGGTTGCCGACGCGGAAACCGCTGTCGCCACCCGGATCGTCAAGGTTCAAACCGCGCTCGCCTGGCTAAACCTTGCTTATGCCGAACGCCGAGTTGCGGCGCTCGACGGTGTTATGGGACGGCTCGGCCGCGTGGTCGGGGCGTCGCCCAGCGCGGTCGTTTCCGGCGCATCTCGGCCCGCGCAAGTGCTGGCCGGGCGCGAGGCAGTGGCGAAGCTGCAGGATCGGCGCGACGAACTCGTATCGGCCGTGGGTCGCGCGCGCGCCGAACTCACGCGCTGGACGGGCGAAGCCGACCCGTCAGTCACCGGAACGATTCCAGATTTCACAGTTGATCCGTCGCGCCTTCGCGCATCGCTGACACAGCATCCGACCTATGTTCTGGCCGCGGCAACGATCGGCCGCACCGACGCCGACCTTCGGGTTGCTGAATCCGAACGCAGACCGGATTTTGGGGTCGATCTGTCCTATCAGCGGCGCGATCCGCGCTTTGGCGATTATGTCTCGGCTGGCGTCAAGATCGGCCTTCCGCTGTTCAAGAAAAACCGTCAAAAACCGCTGATCGCCGCGCGGGCCGCCGATGCGGGCAGTGCGCGCGCGGATGCGGACGCAACCCTCCGTGCTCTCACCGCCGATCTCGAAGCGGGCCTTGCGGATCACTTTATGTATCATGAGCAATGGCTGCGTGCGCGCGACGTGTTGCAACCGCTCGCCCAGCAGCGAGTGACACTGGAGATGGGCAGCTACAGTGCGGCACGCGCGACGCTGACCGATATTGCTGACGCGCATGCCGCGCTCGCCGATGCGATCCTCACCGCGCTCGACCGCGAAGCGGCGGTCGTCGCCGACGGTGCGCGGCTGTTCCTCCTCTACGGGACCAATGACCAATGACCATGACCTCGCTCCAGCGGTCGCAATTGGCCGCAGCCTTCGCCGCAGTGACCCTCATTGCGGGCGCAGGCGGCTATTATCTCGCCACCTCCCGCTCGACCGGGTTGGCGCCCGCCGCCGCCGATGGGGCGCATGCGCCGCTTTATTATTACGACCCGATGTTCCCCGATCGGAAGTTCGACAAGCCCGGAAAATCGCCCTTCATGGATATGCAGCTGGTGCCCAAATACGCCGATAGCGGAGGCGGTGCGGGCGCGGCTCCGGGCGTCTCGGTCGATCCCGCCGCGATGCAGAGCCTCGGCATCCGGCTCGCGACCGCGACACGCGGCAATTTGGCAGGCGCGTTCGACGTGACCGGCACGATCGACTTTAACGAACGCGACGTTGCGATCGTGCAGGCGCGCGCGACAGGCTTTGTCGAACGGGTGTATCGGCTCGCACCCGGCGACGTGATTCGCGCAGGCACGCCCATCGCCGATCTGCTGGTGCCCGAATGGGGCGGCGCGCAAAGCGAATATCAGGCGGTGGTGAAGACCGGCGATAAGGCGCTCATCGCGGCCGCACGTCAGCGGTTGCGGCTGGTCGGCATCCCCGGTGGATCGCCGCGCGGACGGGGATACACGACCGTGCGCAGCCCGATCAGCGGCGTCGTCCAGACGCTCGACGCGCGCGCGGGCGTGACGCTGGCGGCGGGTCAGACGCTGGCGCAGGTGCGCGGGCTCGGCACCGTCTGGCTCAATGCTGCTGTCCCCGAAGTTCGGGCGGGAGACGTGCGGGTTCGGCAAACGGCCACCGCCGATCTTGCCGGATTTCCCGGCGAGCGCTTCCCCGGTCGCGTCATCGCCGTGCTGCCGACCGCGCAGGCCGACAGCCGAACGCTCACGGTCCGCATCGAACTTCCCAACCGCGACGGACGCCTGCGCCCCGGCCTGTTCGCAACGGTGCATCTCGGCGAAACGCCGCGCGCAGCGCTGCTCGTCCCGAGCGAAGCGGTGATCCGAACCGGCACGCGGACGCTTGTGATGCTCGCGCAGCCCAAGGGCCGCTACCGCCCCGCCGAGGTTCGCACGGGCGCGGAGGCGAATGGCCAGACCGAAATTCTCGCCGGGTTGAACGCGGGCGAGAAGGTCGTGGCGTCCGGCCAGTTCCTGCTCGACAGCGAGGCAAGCTTGACCGGCGTTGCGGCGCGCCCGATATCGGGTGACGCGAAGTGATCGCGCGGATCATCGAGGCTTCGGTCAAGGCACGAATTCTCGTCCTGCTCGCGGCACTCGCGCTGGTCGCTATCGGCATCGGCGCCATGCGCTCGACCGCCGTAGACGCGCTGCCCGATCTGTCCGACGTTCAGGTCATCATCCGCACCACCTATCCGGGCCAGGCACCGCGTATTGTCGAGGATCAGGTGACCTATCCGCTCGCCACCACAATGCTGTCGGTGCCCGGCGCACGTGTCGTGCGCGGCTATTCGTTCGTCGGCGACAGCTTCGTCTATGTGCTGTTCGAGGACGGCACCGATCTTTATTGGGCGCGCAGCCGCGTGCTCGAATATCTGAGCCAGGTGCAGAGTCGCCTACCCCAAGGCGCCACCGCCTCGCTCGGGCCGGACGCGACCGGGGTCGGCTGGGTGTATGAATATGCGCTGGTCGACAAGACTGGCCGTCACGATCTTTCACAGCTTCGCAGTATCCAGGACTGGTTCCTGCGCTATGAGCTGAAGGCGGTGCCCGGCGTCGCCGAAGTGGCGAGCATCGGCGGCATGGTCCGCCAATATCAGGTGGTGCTCGATCCGCAGAAACTCGCGTCCTACGGCATCACGCACGAGGCAGTGATCACGGCATTGAAGCGCGGCAATCAGGAGAATGGTGGCTCGGTGCTGGAACTGGCCGAGGCCGAATATATC
>JBBRMV010000062.1:0-3342 GCA_038230675.1 Sphingomonadales bacterium
CCATGAGCACATTGATGCGCCTGTCGTCCTGCATGACCACGCCGGCGCCGAGCGCATGGACGAGAATATCGACCTTGTGCGCGGCCAAGAGATCGTCGGCCGCGATCTTGTAGGCCGCGGGGTCATAGGCCTGCGCAAAAATCTTGCCGAGGATCAGATGCGGCGCGTTGAGCCCGCCAAGCCGGTCGATCCGCGCCAGCAGATCGGAGGCCACGCCCTGCACCACCCGATGCGCCCCGCCATACACATTCGCATGCAGCCCGCAGAAGTTGGTGACACCCGCCGCGGTGCCCATACCACCGAGAAAACCGTAACGCTCGATCAACAGCGTGCGGCGGCCGGCTCGGGAAGCCGCCACGGCGGCAGCGATGCCAGCAGGGCCGCCGCCGAGCACGACGACTTCATATTCGCCATAGAGCGGGATCTGGCGGGCTGGTTCGGTAATGGTTTTCATTCTGACTCACGGTCTTGGGCGGAAATTTACTCCCGCGCTTCGGCGGCAAAACGCGATCTCACAAACCGCATGACTTCCAAAGTGCCGCCATCTGCTCGTCGGTTGCAAGTGCCGCTTTACCCTCACGAATTTCGCGCTGGATACCGGCGACTTCCCGCGCTTGCAAAGCAGTCAGCCGACAGCTGCTCGCGTCCTGCCGTTCCATTTCGAGCAAGACTTCCGTTGCGTCTTCCTGGCGCTCTTTGGGCCAGTGCCCGACACGCTCAATGAGGTCTTCGATGTTCTTGGCTGTCATGTCTTCCTATACCTAATTTTCCCGCGGGTCGTCACCGCCGTTTCCAGCTCGTCTACGTCCCAACCTGCAGCGGCGATCCCATCTTGCGCAAAGCCGCAATCGCCGAGAGCGCGGTGATGCGGCCGGTTTTCGGATTCTCTGACGGAATATTCTCGATCGACATCGTGAACGATGCCGAGTCGGATTCGACCTTGATCTGGTGACAGTTCCGCGTCACCGCCGGATCGGCCCAGATCTCGATCGTTGTGCGATCGGGGCCGATGCCAGCCAGCGACAAAGCCGCGACTACGTTGACATTGGCCGGGAACGCCGCAGCGGCATCGCGCGCGGAGCCCTTGAAAACGCACAGCGCGGACTTCAAACCATCCATGGAAATGCCGTTGGCAACCAGATAGGGCGCGCCGGCCAACCCGTTCGGCGGCTTGCGTGTCACCATCTGCACCGAATGGATCGTGCCTTCGGCGGCGGCCGATACCGCATCGAAGCCGATCAGCGCGCCGGTGGGCACGATGATCTGGCCGCCTTTCGCGCGGGCGAGTTCGATCAGGTCGGGGCGCGGTAGCAGCGCGCTGGCGCTGAGCACCATGACCTGCTTGCCGGCGTTCAGCATCGGCCGGCAGATCTGGTCGAGGATCGCGGCCGGCGCGCATTCGACGACGAGGTCGGCATGATCGGGCATCTCCTCAAGCGCGATCAGCGGAGCGGATATGCCTTCGCGGTCGAGCCATGCCTGCGCTTTCGCGCGATCCCGTGTCGCGATGCCTGACAGCACGAGGCCCGGTATCCCCTGCGCCAGCTTGCGCGCCACGGTTTTGCCGATCTCGCCCAGCCCGGCAATGGCAATTCGTTTGGACGGCACGTCGTGTCTCCCTGATCGCGGCGTCCCAGACTACATCAGGACGCCGCCTGCATCGACGATCGCAAACTCTATCTCGCCTTCGCCCAATTCCCCGCACGTTTCTCCGCGAACGACGCCAGTCCCTCCGACGCCTCCGCGGTCTGCCGCCGCGCCGAATGCATCTTGACCAGCCGCGCATAGGCGGCGTCATCGACGCTCATGCCGCCGAACGAGCTTTCCAGCGCCAGCGCCTTGGTCTCGGCCATGGCCGCCGGGCCGTTGCCGAGCAACTGCTCGACGACCTTGGCGCCCGCGGCTTCGAGACCGGCCAGCGGCACCACTTCATGCACGAGTCCGATGCGGCGCGCGTCTTCGGCGCCGAAGCGCTCGCCGGTCAGCGCGTAGCGGCGCACTTGCCGGACGCCGATGGCATCGCAGAGTTGCGGGATGATGATCGCGGCCGTCAGCCCCCAGCGCACCTCGGTGATCGAGAACAGCGCGTTGTCGGCCGCGATCACGACGTCGCAGGCCGAAATCACGCCGGTCCCGCCGCCGAAACAGCCGCCCTGCACCAGCGCCACCGTCGGAATCGGCAAGGTATTGAGCCGCTGCACCGCCTCATAGGTCGCCCGCGACACCACTTCGTTCTCTTCGATCGATTTCGGCCGCACGCCATTGATCCATTTCAGGTCGGCGCCTGCCTGAAAATGCTTGCCATTGCCCTTCAGCACGACGACGCGAAGGTTCGGCTTGCTGCCGAGATCGTCCATCGCCGCGAGCACGCCGTTGATCAGGCCGGCATCATAGGCATTGTTCACTTCCGGGCGATTTAGCGTCACCGTGGCGACGCCGCTTTCGCTGAGGTACCACAAAACCGGATTGGCGCTCATCGGCGATTTCCTTCATTTTCTTTGGTTTGTTATGTCAGCCAATATGGCAGGGATCGCCAACGTTGATCCATCACTTTCCGTCGCACGGCAAGCGTGAACCGCATCGGTGGTTGCGCTGCGGGGCAAGCTTGTAGAAACTGACGCTTCACGTATCGCCCCTTCAGCAGGACTTCAACTCAATGCGTATCTGCGTTTTCGGTGCGGGCGCCGTCGGCAGCCATATGGCGGTGCGGCTGGCGCTGGCGGGACACGACGTTTCCTGCGTGATGCGAGGCCCCCATCTCGAAGCGGTAAAAGCCAACGGCCTGACGCTGCGGGTCGGGGACGCCGAATTCAAGGCCCGGGTGAAGGCATCCGACGATCCCTCCGCGCTCGGTGCGCAGGATGTCGTCATCAGCACGCTGAAGGCCACCGGGGTGGCGAGCCTCGCGACCGGCCTGCCGCCGCTGCTGCGCGACGACACCTCGGTCGTGTTCGCCCAGAACGGTATTCCCTGGTGGTACGACATCGGACTTTCGCCCAAGCATCCGCCGGTGCCGGATCTGGCCTTTCTCGATCCCGGCGGACGGCTGCGCGCAGCGATCCCCAAAAAGCGCATCATCGGCGGCGTGATCTTCTCGTCCAACGAAATCGTCGCACCCGGCGTCGCCGCCAATCTCTCGCCCGAGCGCAACCGGCTCCTGATCGGCGAATGCGACGACAGCGCCGGCGAGCGAATCGCAGCACTGCGCGCGGCGCTGACGGCGGCGTCGTTCGAATCGCCCGAGGTGCCGCAAATCCGGGAGACGATCTGGTCCAAACTCCTGACCAACATGTCGATGTCGGTGCTGTGTTCGCTGACCGGGCAAACCGCGCGCGGCGTCCG
>JBBRMV010000063.1:0-3262 GCA_038230675.1 Sphingomonadales bacterium
CGGCCCGACCATCTGCCGCTTGCCATGCGGCAGCGCGCGCCGCACCAGAAACCCGTCGCCGAGATCGCGGGTCCGCGGCACGATAATAAGATCGAGCGCGTCGCAGGTTTTGGGATCGCCGAGCACGGGATCTTCGGAGGGTTGCCAGCTCATGGGGGGACTCCTTTGTCTGCAACGATCATACTCTATCCGTCGTCCCGGCCAGGCGCAGCGCGAGCCGGGACCCATACGCCGTGTCCTATCGCTCGGTGCAAATGGCAGATATCGTCCAAATAACTAATAACGGTGATTATGGGTCCCGGCCTTCGCCGGGGCGACATGGGAGGATGACGAACCAATGATCGCGCCGCTCAGGCCCGGCGTCACACTCGCGCAAGCCGCAGGCCCCGTGATCGAGACCGCACGCCTGCGCTTGCGGCAGTGGCAGGGTGACGACATGGCGCCGTACACCGCGATGCTGTCCGATCCCGGCACCGCGCGTTTCATCACGGTCGACGGCAAGCCTGTCATCGACGAGATGACCGGCTGGCGACACGCAGTTGTGATGGCCGGACACTGGGTGCTGCACGGCGCCGGCATGTTTGTGGTCGAGGAAAAATCCTCGGGCAAATTTGCCGGACGGGTCGGGCCATGGAAGCCGCCGGGTTGGCCCGGCTTTGAAGTCGGCTGGGGCATCGCCAAAGAATTTCGCGGTAAAGGCTATGCAGCGGAAGCCGCGCGGGCGTCGGTCGACTGGGCGTTTGCCACCTTCGATATCGACCAGATAGTTCATTGCATCGACAGCGAAAACGTAGCCTCTCAAGGCGTGGCGCGGAGGCTCGGAGCTACCAAAGAACGCGAAGTCGAATTGTTCGGCCATCCCGCCGATGTCTGGGCGACGAAGCGGCAAGGCTGGTCAAAAAATTGAACCCGACAACGATTTGTCCTAAATTGATCAGGCGCCGATGACCGCGCGACCGGACTGAACCGATGTTGCTTTCCACTCTCGATATTGCCCTGCGCGGCGCCACCGTGGCGCTGTTGCTGGTGCTCGCGGCATCGCTGTTTCGCGGTTTCGGCACCGTGCTGGCCGGACGGCTGGCCGCGGCGTTTGCCTTGGGCTCGGCGGCGCACGCCGTGAGCTATTCGATCGGAGCGACCTCGCCGGTGTCGATCGCGCATGCGCCGCTGATCGCGCTGTCGACCAGCAATGTCGTGGTGTTCTGGCTGTTCACGCGGGCGCTGTTCGATGAAGCGTTCAAGCTGCGCTGGTGGCACGCGCTGGTGTGGGCGGCGGTGGCCGCCTTCAGCTTCGTCAACTGCATGTGGATCGCGCCCGCCACCGGCGGCAGCGTGCGGCTGTCGATCATCGCCATCAACCTGATCGCGCTCGGCTTCATCGCGCTGGCGGTGACGCAGACTATCGCTTCATGGTCGTCGGATCTGGTCGAGCGGCGACGCGGCGTCCGCGTCTTCATCGTCGGCGCCGCCGCACTGTATGGCGGCCTCAATGCGGTGCTGCAGATCCTGCTGTCCGGCGGCGGCACCGAGATCGCCAGCACGGTGAACTCGGCCGCGCTCGCCGTGGTGGTGGCCGCGATCTCATTTGCGATGATGCGCATCGACGGTGCCGATCTGTTCCCGGCCGCGCCCGCGGTGCATGTCGAGCCGGTGGTAGCGGATGCAGGCACCGACCAGAAACTGGTCGATGCGCTGATGCGGCTGATGGCCGACGAGCGCATCTACCGTCACGACAACATCTCGATCGGCGCGCTGGCGACGAAACTGAAAATTCCCGAATACCGGTTGCGGCGGCTGATCAACCAGCGACTCGGCTACCGCAACTTCAATGTCTTCCTCAACGAGCACCGGATCGCGGAGGCCAAGGCCGCGCTCGCCGATCCCAGCCAGGCCGAAGTTCCCGTCATTACGATTGCGATGGATGCCGGCTTCCAGTCGCTGGGGCCGTTCAACCGCGCCTTCAAGGCGACCACGGGTGTGACGCCGACGGAGTTTCGGCGCCTGAACGCTAGCGCGGCCTAAGACTTACATTATTGTTATTACTTGTATATTTCGAAATCGGCGAGACGCTTCCAGATCTCGGCCAAGGCGATTTCCAAATCCGGCGAGCGGCATGCGGGCTATTCGCGATCAATGACCGGCACGCGCTGATGCGTCATGCCGGAGACCAACATGAACCGACGAAATCTCATCCTCATCCTCGCCACCACGACCGCCCTCAGCGCGTTGGCGCTGTCCGCCGCGCGGGCGCGAGACGTGCCCAAAGTCGCGACCGGCTTTATCGCCAACATCCTGTGCTCGGAAACCTTCGTCTCCGGCCAGCCACCGGAAAAGATTCTGGCGGACACTACCCAGGCGATGCCGGGGGCGGGCCTGATCCGCTGGGCGCTCAACGCCACGGTCGATCGCGCGCGCCGGGATGTCACGGTGAGCTTGCTGGGCCTCGGCAAGAGCCACGCGGTCTATCGCGACGGTCTGGGCTGCTATCTCGATCATGGCGACGTGGTCGCAGATAGCTCGGTGCCTGCGGCCGACATAAAATCATCGCAGGTGCTATTGCCTGACATCGCGGGGCCAGCGGTGATCGCGCCGGCGACGCCGCAGCTCGCCGCGGCGCTCGATCGCGCCTTCGCCGAGCCGGAGCAGCCGCCGCGTCGCCACACCCGAGCGGTGCTGGTGCTGAAAGACGGCCACGTTATTGCGGAGCGCTATGCCGACGGCTTCCGCATCGATACCCCGATCCTCGGATTCTCCGCGACCAAGTCGGTCATGTCGGCTTTGACGGGCATTCTCGTGCGCAAGGGCGCGCTGACGCTCGATCAGCCCGCGCCGGTCGCGGCGTGGCAAGGCCCTGATGATCCCCGGCATGCGATCACGGTCGATCATCTCTTGCGCCACACCGCTGGGCTTGCGATCGGCAGTTCGCTCGAGGCCTCGCTCGGCGCGGCGTTCGAGCCGGTCAATCGCATGAAATTCATGGAATCGGACATGGCCGGTTATGCCGAGAGCCACAGGCTCGCGACGCCGCCCGGCAGCGTCTGGAATTACAATGACGGCAATACCGTCATCCTCTCGCGCCTGATCCGCGATGCCGCCGGCGGAAGACCTGCGGATATGCTGCGCTTCGCTTGGCAGGAATTGTTCGCGCCGCTCGGCATGCGTAACGTCACGATCGAGTTCGATGCGTCGGGCAATCCGGAAGGATCGAGCCAGATGCTCGCCAGCGCACGCGACTGGGCACGCTTCGGCATGCTCTATCTCA
>JBBRMV010000064.1:0-3045 GCA_038230675.1 Sphingomonadales bacterium
ATCGGCCATCGATTTCGCGCTGCCCAGAACTTTTGCGGCGCGGGTGCCGTAGGCATGCGCCAGCCGGTTGGCATGCGGCGTCGCGAGGAACGGATATTTGCGAATGAGTTCCGCCGTCAGCGCTGCGATCGCCGAGACATCCATGTCACCGCCCGGCAAGGCCGCCTTGCCGGTCCAGCCTTCTTTCGCCTTGGCGCTGCGCAAGTAAGGCGCAAGCCGCTCGAGCGCCTCTTCCGCGAGGCGGCGATAGGTCGTGATCTTGCCGCCATAGATCGACAGCAGCGGCGCACCGCCGGGGGTGTCGAGTTCGAACACATAGTCGCGGGTCGCGGCCTTGGCTTCGCTGGCGCCATCGTCATAGAGCGGACGAACGCCGGAATAGGTCCAGACGACATCCTCCGGCGTGACCGGATTTTTCAGATACTCGCTGGCGGAAGCGCAGAGATACTGAATCTCCTCGGCCGAGGCTTTCACCTTGGCCGGATCGCCGTCGTAATCGCGATCGGTGGTTCCGATCAGCGTGAAGTCGTCCTGGTAGGGAATGACGAAAATGATGCGGCCGTCGGCGTTCTGGAACATGTAGGCGCGGTCGTGCTCATAGAGCTTGCGCACCACGATGTGGGAGCCCTGCACCAGCCGCACTTTGGCGCGCGCGTTGACGCCGGAGCCTGACGACAGCACCTGCTCGACCCAGGGACCGCCAGCATTGACCAGCGCGCGGGCGTTGATGGTGGCGCGCTCGCCGCTCATCGTATTCTCGACCGTGACCTGCCAGATGCCGTCGACCTGCCTGATCTCGACCGCGCGGGTGCGGGTGTGGATTTCGGCGCCGCGATCCGCGGCATCCCGCGCCGTGAGCACGACCAAGCGCGCGTCATCGACGAAGCAGTCGGAATACTCGAAGCCTTTGGTGTACCGGTTGGCGATCAAGGGCTTTCCCACCGCGTCATGGACGAGATCGACCGAGCGGGTCGGCGGCAGCAGATGCCGGCCACCGATGTGATCGTACAGGAACAACCCCAGCCTGAGCAGCCACGCCGGACGCAACCCGGAATGGTGCGGTAAAACGAACCGAAGCGGGCGAATGATGTGGGGCGCGATCTGCCAGAGGATTTCGCGCTCGATCAGCGCCTCGCGGACCAGCCGAAACTCGTAATATTCGAGATAGCGCAACCCGCCATGCACGAGCTTGGTCGACCATGACGACGTCCCGCTCGCCAAGTCATTCATTTCACAAAGGAAAACAGAATTTCCTCGGCCTGCCGCATCGCGCGCGATGCCGCAGCCATTGATGCCGCCTCCGATGATGGCGAGATCGAATACCCTGTCCAACGAACGTTTCCCCGGCGATCGCCTCTTCACTTCGGCGATTTTACTTTCGGATTGGATTAAATCACAAAGAAAAGCGAAAGCAACCGAAAACGGGAACTGGCGCGCAATTTCGCGGAAGTATACGGCCTTACATCCTTCGAGACGCCGCTGCGCGGCTCCTCAGGATGAGGCCTTGGACTTGTTGGAAGCGCGAAATTTCAGACCTCATGGTGAGGAGCGCGTCAGCGCGTCTCGAACCATGAAGCCAAGATATCGCCAGTGGTCGAACGCTCTATTTCAAACGAACAACCGTCGCTGGCTCAGCCACGGGCTCATCGATGTCGGCCGCCGGTTTGTCTATCGCCTCCACCACTTCGATGCCGCGGGAGTGACAAATGTTGGCAAGACCCGCGGGCAGCGGCGCGTCGGTCACGAAGGTCTGGATCTGGCTGATATGGGCGATGCGCACCGGCGCGCTTCGCCGCAATTTTGTGCTGTCAGCCACCAGCATGACGCTGCGCGCGTTGGCGATGATCGCCTGCGCCGCCTGCACCTCGCGATAGTCGAAGTCGAGCAGCGCGCCCTCCTCGTCGATCGCCGATGCGCCGATGATGGCGTAGTCGACCTTGAACTGGCCGATGAGACTGATCGCGGTGGAACCGATCACCGCACCGTCGGCGCGGCGCACCGCGCCTCCCGCCACGATCACCTCGATGCGCGGATGGCGGTACAGCAGCATCGCGACATTGAGGTTGTTGGTAATGACGAGCAGGTCCTCATGCGAGGTCAGCGCGCTCGCGACTTCTTCCGTCGTGGTGCCGATGTTGATGAAGAGCGAGCAGCCATTCGGAATTCGCGATGCCGCGGCGATGCCGATCGCCCGCTTCTCCTCGGCGGCGACGAACCGCCGCGCCTCATAGGCCAGGTTTTCGACGCCGGAAGCGATGATGGCGCCGCCATGAATCCGGGTCAGCGAGCGCTGGTCGCAGAGATCGTTGAGGTCCTTGCGGATGGTCTGCGCCGACACCTCGAACCGCCGGGCGAGATCTTCCACGATCACCCGGCCGGAGGCGCGGGCGATGTTGAGGATTTCAGTCTGGCGGTTGGACAGTCCGGCCACGGCGGCACCCTTGGGATGGAAGCTTTCCCATGGTGCGGCTGATTGGCGATACCGTCAACGAGGCAGATAGGAATAAAGTTAAGGGCGCTGAATGCTGACCACCGTCATTGCGAGCGCAGCGAAGCAATCCATACTTCTACCGTGGCGCGATGGATTGCTTCGCTTCGCTCGCAATGACGAAAAAATGTCCGCCTGGCTACGCCGCGGTCGGCAGCACGCCGGCCGCGAGGCGGGTCGCCGCGCGCTCGGCCTCGCGCGCATTGCGAAAGACCTGGCCTTCGAGCCGGTTGAAACGATGCGATGCGGCGAAAAATCTAAAACCGCCGGGACCACGCACGACGATCCCTGCCGGTTGTGAGCTGACTTCGATGATGAACGTATCTGACATTGCCCAGCCTTGATTGATTCGCACCGACAATGGATTTATTGGCTGATTGTTCCGGGCGTGTGACGATGCCGTGGCTTCTCCGCGTGCAATCGGAGGTCGCCACCCGCGCAGGCAGTAACAGCGCCTGAACACGGCCGCATCTGACGTCCCGGCCGACTCATTTTCGCCTTATTGCAGGCCGGTCGCCAAGCCACGGGCTTGACCTGGCCCCTGTGTTTCCCACGAA
>JBBRMV010000065.1:0-2747 GCA_038230675.1 Sphingomonadales bacterium
CGCCACCTGCTCGATGAAGGTTTTGGCAAAGCCTTCGACCATATCGCGGACGGACGCATCGGGCCGCAGCGGCGCGGTGCCGAGGCTGACGACCAGCGGCACGATCGCGGTGCGGATCAACTCCTCGAACATCGATTCCTTGTCCTTGAAGTGCAGATAGATGGTGCCCTTGGCGACCCCTGCACGCCTGGCGACGTCGTCGAGCCGTGTCGCCGCAAAGCCGCGCGCGATGAACTCCTCCATAGCCGCCTCGATGATCGCCTCCCGCCGCTCCGCCGCGCGGTTGGCGCGGTTGGCGGCCGGTTTTGCGGGCAGTTTCGGCGAGATCTTTTTGGGCGCCTTCGCCTGCGCAGCCGCGATGGTGATGCGGCCTTTGGCCGGTCTCGAGGGGCGTGAGCTGCTGGTGCGCGATTCTGCCATGAACACATTATGACTGACTGGTCAGTCATAGTCAATGAAGGCTGGTCAATCAAAAATTCACGTCGACGTTACCCGTTCAGATAGTTAGCGCCGTTCGTCGTACGCGCTTCGTGCAATGACGGTGCCGCAGGATGGGTGGAGCGCAGCGATACCCATCAATACCGTTCGTGTGGCGATGGGTTTCGCGTCGCTCTACCCATCCTACGAAACCGAATATGTGGCGGCGTTCTCGCGACATGTTTTGCCCGAGTTTTGCATTTCGTTGGCCCTCATAAAAATAGAGGGCGCAGGGAAGACCGGGTGCGCGCTGCACCCGCGGTCTCGCGTGCAATAGATGCATCAACGATGCGCACACGAGCATACAGGTTCAGCGGAGAACACCCGGCCTTCCCTGCGCAATGGCTTTACGACTTATACGTGGTCGTCCTGGTGACCGGCTTTGTTGCCACCATCATCATTGGAAACTTTCGCTTCCGCCAACTTGACGCCAGCACCGGGACGTCGAACCCTCACGATTTCGCCGTACGCTGCAGGTGCGCTCGTCTCACGCGACCTCGCGTCCACCGCGACCTGCCCCACGTCTGCGACGATGGCCAACGCCCCTCTGGTGGGACAGGATGGCCGGAGTCATAAAGATGATTTGCCCGACGAGGCGAGTGGAATTTTGCCCGTCGGGTTAATTTGTCGCAGGTCCCCACACCGCTCACACGCGCCGCCATCAGGCCGTTGCAGGCGCGCTGCCCAGAATGTCCGACAGCGCCGACAGCAGCCGGTCGATTTGCGCGTCGGTGCCGACGGTGATCCGCAGATGGTCGGAGATGCGAGGCGCTGCAAAATGGCGGACGATCACCGCCCGCTGGCGCAGCGCGGCGGCCAGCGCCGCGCCCTGATGCGCCGGATGACGCGCGAACACGAAATTGGCGGCGGAAGGCAGCACCTCGAAGCCGAGCCGCACCAGTCCGCGGTTGAGCCGCTCGCGGCCTTCGATCACGCGCGCCCGGCTCTGCTGAAACCAGGCTTCGTCCTCCAGCGAGGCGATGGCGCCGGCCTGCGCGGGCCGGCCAAGCGGATAGGAGTTGAAACTGTCCTTTACCCGGGTGAGCGCCTCGATCAGGTCAGCGTCGCCGATTGCATAGCCAACCCGCAGTCCGGCGAGCGCCCGCGACTTCGACATGGTCTGAACGACCAGAAGGTTCGGGTGCGAGGCGACCAGCGGCATCGCGGTCTCGGCGCCGAAGTCGACATAGGCTTCGTCGATCACCACGGGGACGTCGGGATGCTCATCGAGCAAGGTTACGATCTCGGCCCGTGACAGTGCGCTCCCGGTTGGCGCATTCGGATTGGGAATAATGAGCGCGCCGGCCGGCCCGCGATAATCGGCAATGCGGACCTGCAAGGCCCGATCGAGCGGCACGGTCTCATAGGCGATGCCGAACAGGCGGCAATAGACCGGGTAGAAACTGTAGGTGATGTCAGGGAAGAGCAGCGGCGCATCGTGCTTCAGCAGCGCGGCGAAGGCGTGCGCCAGTACCTCGTCCGAGCCGTTTCCGACGAACACCTGTTCGGGGCGCACCTGATGATAGCTAGCCAAGGCAGCCCGCAATGCGGTCGCCTGCGGGTCCGGATACAGCCGCAGCGTATCGGTCGCCTCGCCGCGGATCGCTACCAGCGCGCGAGGCGAAGGACCGAGTGGACTTTCATTGGTGTTGAGCTTGACCAGATCCGCGATGCGGGGCTGTTCGCCCGGCACATAGGGTTTCAGGTCGTGCGTCAGGCGGCTCCAGAAACGGCTCATTGTCTGTCCAAATCGCGTAGAAGTCGGGCACGGCGAGCGCGCTTTGAAACCTAGCAGTCCAACGCTTTGTTGTGAAACCGGCTTAGCTGTGAAACTTCAGGCCGTCGATGATCTTGTCGATCACCTTGCGCTCGGCGCGCATCGCGATCCCGACCAGATTGAGCTCGGCGCGGATCACGGCCTTCACCACCTCGCGGTTGGCGGCGTCATGCGTGGTCTTGAACATGTCCTCGGTATAGACCGCAGGCGTCACGTTGCGCGCCAGCGCACGCTCAAGTGCACGCGACAGCGCCGGACGATCGGCGCCGTAGATCAGGATCGGCTGACCGATCAGCGACAGATATTTGGTGCCGGAGCCGTCACCATAGGGCTCACCGATACATTCGGGAAATGCCGCGGCAATGCCGCCGGCCAGGAACGAGGCGACATTGAGTTTCTGCCACGGTTCGAGATCGGTCCGGATCACGACCGCGATCTTGGTGTCGAATTGCATGAGGGCTCCGGTCTAACGGTGTCATTCCGGGATGGTCCG
>JBBRMV010000066.1:0-2613 GCA_038230675.1 Sphingomonadales bacterium
GACATCGATATCGTCGGCTTCCACGGCCAGACCGTGCTGCACCGGCCGGAGCGCCGCCTGACCGTGCAGATCGGCGATGCCGCCATGCTCGCCAAAGCGATCCATATCCCTGTCATGCATGATTTCCGCGCCGCCGACGTCGAGGCCGGCGGGCAGGGCGCGCCGTTCGTGCCGGTCTATCACCGCGCGCTGGCCCAGTCGCTGGAGCGCGAGGGGCCGATCGTCGTGGTTAACATCGGTGGGGTCTCCAACATCACCTATATCGACGGCGACACCCTGATCGCCTGCGACACCGGGCCCGGCAACGCGCTGCTCGACGATTACATGTCCAAGTTCCTGCATCAGCACTTTGACAACGAGGGCCGTACCGCGGCCCTCGGCTCGGTCGATGTGGGCTGGATTAACCGCGCACTGAAACTGCCGTTCTTTGCGCTGCCGCCGCCCAAGTCGCTCGACCGCAACGACTTTGCTTCCCTCAAGCTCGGCGATATGGACCCCCCCGACGGCGCGGCGACCCTGACCGCGTTCACCGCCGAGGCGATCGCCCGGATCGTGCCGCTGCTGCCGAAGGAGCCCAGGAGCTGGATCGTGGCTGGGGGCGGTGCCCGGAATCTCACCATGATGCGGATGCTCCGCGAGCGGCTGCAGCCCGCGACCGTTGAGGCTGCCGACGCGTTGGGCTGGGATTCGGACGCCATCGAGGCGCAGGCCTTCGGTTTTCTGGCCGCGCGGGGTCTGAAGGGCCTGCCGCTGAGCTATCCCGCCACCACGGGGGTGCCGATCCCGATGACCGGAGGGATTATCGCGCGACCGTGAACGCGATGCAGGTGGATCGATCTTGACGATTCAATGCAAGTGCATGTAATTGAATGCATCTGCATTGAGTGCGAGGATCGGCCATGGTCGCAGCGCTGAAACTGATCAGCCACAAGCTTTGTCCCTATGTGCAGCGCGCGGTGATCGCGCTGACCGAAAAGGGCGTCGAGTTCGAGCGGATCGACATTGATCTCGCCAACAAGCCGGATTGGTTTCTGGCGATCTCGCCGCTCGGCAAGACGCCGGTGCTGAAGGTCGGCGACATCGCGATCTTCGAATCCGCTGTCATCCTCGAATATCTGGAAGAGACCCAGCCCAGGCCGCTGCATCCGGGCAACGCGCTGACCCGGGCGGAGCATCGCGGCTGGATCGAATTCGGCTCGGCGGTGCTCAATGATATCGCGGGCTTTTATGCCGCAAAGGATGAGGCCACGTTCAAGCAAAAGATCGCGCAGCTTGAACAAAAATTTGCGCGGCTCGAAGCGCGCGTCGCGGCATCGCCATGGTTTGACGGGGAAGAGTTTTCATTGGTGGACGCGGTGTTCGGCCCGGTGTTTCGCTATTTTGATGTGTTCGATGAGATCGCCGATTTCGGCATTCTCGCCGGCAAGCCGAAGCTCGCGCGCTGGCGCAAGAATCTGGCGGCGCGGCCGTCGGTGCGATCGGCGGTAGGCGCGGATTATCCGGCGTTGCTGCGCGATTTCATCGAGCGGCGGAATTCGTGGCTGTCGGGATTGCAGGCAAAGCTAGCGG
Source organism: Sphingomonadales bacterium (assembly GCA_038230675.1). GTDB lineage: Bacteria > Pseudomonadota > Alphaproteobacteria > Sphingomonadales > Sphingomonadaceae > Sphingomonas. The sequence continues at coordinate 1,570 of JBBRMV010000066.1, forward strand.
CGTGAGTCGCGTCACGCCCGCAGCAGGGCCGTCATCTCCTTCCAGTGATAGATTCGTGCCTTCCCGGTCTGATGCTGTGCGGCCTTGGCCATGGCCCGCGCGACTTCCTCGCCCGCGATCCCGCGATACCGATTGGCCGGCCCCACGAGCAGCGGATTGAGCACGCCCCATACAGCGATGATCAGCCGTTCCCGCGGCCGGTCCTCGTCGCGCTGTCCCATGATCATGGACGGACGGAAGATGTGCGTGTGATCGAAATCCAGCGCGAGAATATCGCGCTCCACCTCGCCCTTGGTGCGGACGTAGAACAGGCTTGACCCGGCATTGGCTCCAACAGCCGTGACCAGGAATACCGACCTTGCGCCGTTGGCTTTGGCGATGCCGGCGGCCAGCACCGGATAGTCGTGATCGATTTTATAGTACGCCGCCTCATCGGGCGTATGTTCGCGCGTCGTGCCCAGCGCGATGAAGATCTCGTCCCCCACCAGTTGCGGTTTCAGCGCGGGCAGGGAGGCGAGGTCCCCGATCAGCGTGGTCAGCCTGGGGTGACTGAGCGCCAGCGGCTTTCGCGCCACGGCGATGACCCGCTCGTAGTCCGGATTGTCCAGCAGCTCGCGCAGGAGATGCGACCCGATGAATCCGGTCGCGCCGAAGACAATTGCTTTTTTCATGTCGGGCTGGCCACGGCGAACTCAGGCGTTAGCGGACGTTGGCGAGCCGCATGTCGAGATAGCCGGTGACCGTCTCCATCAGCGGCTGCAGCTTGCCGTCGAAGAAGTGGTTGGCGCCGGGGATGATCTGCTGGTCGATCACGATCCCTTTTTGGGTCTTCAGTTTTTCAACCAGTGTGTTGACGTCCTTCGGCGGTACCACCGCATCCTTCTCGCCATGCACGATCAGGCCCGAGGACGGGCAGGGCGCGAGGAACGAGAAGTCATACAAGTTGGCGGGCGGCGCGATCGAGATGAAGCCTTCGACCTCGGGGCGGCGCATCAGAAGCTGCATGCCGATCCAGGCGCCGAACGAAAAGCCGGCGACCCAGCA
>JBBRMV010000067.1:0-2325 GCA_038230675.1 Sphingomonadales bacterium
CTCCCGAAACTATCGGCAGGGGAGACGGGACATGTATCTGTTGTTCAACACGGCAATTGCGACCGGCACGGTTGTTGTCCTCGCGCTGATCGCTGTCATGCTGCACCGGCAATCGGCGCAGATCATCGCCATCCTGATTGGGTCGCACCCGGTCAGTGCAGCGAAACCGGGGGCGGCAAAACCGGCGGCAGCGCGGCCTGCCTTTGCCTGACACGGGCATAGCTGCGGACCGAAAACGGGATGGTCGCCGCGTATGTCAGGCAAACCAGCGACAAGGTCATCCAGGGTGCCGTGAACAGCGCCCCGGCGAATAGGCCGACAGCAATCAACGCCGGCAGACGGTATGCCCGCCTCAGCCGGATCGATCCCCAGCTATAGGTCGCGACGTTCGACGCCATCAGAAACGCCACGCAGATCACCACCGCCGCCACCATTATGTAGCGAATACGCAGATCATCGAGAAATGCCGGCTGCAACCAGAACGTCAGGAACAGCGGACTGAGCGACAGCCCCGCCCCCACTGGTGCCGGAATGCCAGTCAAATATCCGGCGCGCTTGTGCGGCTGCTCGTCGGCATCGATCCGGGCATTGAACCGTGCCAGGCGCAGCGCACAGGTGACGGCGTGCGACAGCGCGATGATCCAGCCGATGTTGCCCGGAATATATTGCAGCGCCCAGAAATAGACGATCAGAGCGGGGGCGACGCCGAAGGCAATCACGTCCGACAGCGAATCGAGTTCGGCACCGAACCGCGTCGCGCCCTTGAGCAGCCGGGCAATCCGGCCGTCGATGCCATCGAGCACGCCGGCGACCACGATCGACGCGACTGCCTTGTCCCATTCGCCGGCAAAGGCAAACTTGACTGCTGTCAGTCCGAAACACAGCGCCAGCACGGTGACAGCATTCGGGATCAGCGCGCGCAGCGGAATCGCCGCCCGGCGCGACGAATGCGACGGCACCGAGCCGGACGCCGGATCGCTCACTGGGCGGTGCCGGTCAGCGCCGCCGTGCCGCCGTGCCGCGCCAGCACCGTTTCACCCGCCACGGCGCGCTGGCCGACGAGGACGTTGGGGACATATCCGGCAGGCAGATAGACATCGACGCGGCTACCGAAGCGGATCAGTCCGATGCGCTCACCCGCCCCGACGCGTGCGCCTTCTTCGACGAAGCGCATGATCCGCCTCGCCACCAGCCCGGCGATCTGGGTGAAGGCAACGCGCGTGCCGTCGGCAGCCTCGACGATGAAATACTGCCGCTCGTTGTCGTCGCTCGCCTTGTCCAGATCGGCGTTGAGGAACTTGCCGGGAACATAAACGATGCGGCGCATCAGCCCAGCGATCGGCGAACGGTTCACATGGACATCGAACACCGACATGAAAACCGAAATACGCAGGCACGGTCCGGGGGGCAGCCCGCCATCGCCCGCAAGTTGGCGCGGTGGCTCGACGCTGGCGATCAGGCTGACAAGCCCGTCGGCAGGCGACACCAGTACCCCCGCGTCGCCCGGCGTCACCCGGATCGGATCACGGAAGAACGCGACGATCCAGGCGGTCAAACCAGCGAGCAGCCAGGCCAGCGTCGTCCAGCCGAGGCCGAACCCGACCGCGAGGGTCGCAAAGGCACCGAGCCCGGCAAATTTTCGCCCTTCCGGATGCATTGGCGGCAATTTGTAGCGCGCCGATTCCCCGGGCACGACCGCCAGCGGCCGGTCAGGAATTGTTTCGAATTCGGTCGGAAGTTCACTGGACATGGCGGTGCTTTAGCGGCGTAGGACGGCGGGGGCAAACCTTCTCCCCTCCCCCAATGCGGGACGGGCTGCTAGAGCGCTTCGATGATCGGTTCCCTCCTGCTCTTCTGCGGCTCGCGCACCGGATTCGACCCGGCGCACGCCGATATGGCGGCGGCGCTCGGCTCCCTGCTCGCCGAACGCCGCGTCACGCTCGTTTATGGCGGCGGCGGCGTCGGACTGATGGGCATTGCCGCGCGGGCGTGCCTCGCCGGTGGCGGCCGCGTCATCGGCATCATCCCGCGCGCGCTGATGACCGCCGAAATCGCGCAGGCGGATCTGACAGAGATGCACGTTACCGCGACGCTCCACGAAAGGAAGGCGATGATGCACGACCGCGCCGATGCGATACTCGCGCTGCCCGGCAGCATCGGCACGCTCGACGAGCTTTTCGAGACGATCACCTGGCGCGAGTTGGGCGTCCATGACAAGCCGGTGTGGCTGCTCGGGGCCAATGGTTACTGGGCACCGTTCACCGCGCTGCTCGCGCATCTCGACGCGCAGGGCTTTGCGCCACCCGATCTGGCGCGGCTGGTCGA
>JBBRMV010000068.1:0-2311 GCA_038230675.1 Sphingomonadales bacterium
GAAAGCGGCCTCCGGGAGCTTCACGACGGCGGCTTCCGTGGCTGCCGCTTCAATTTCGTGCGCCATCTCGGTGGCGTTCCGGATATGGCCGTGTTCCACCGCATCGTAGCGATGGTCGCGCCGCTCGGCTGGCATATCGATCTGCACTTCGATGCGATCGACCTGCCTGAATACGCCCGCATGCTCGCGAAACTGCCGGTGCGCTACACCATCGACCATATGGGACGCGTCAAGGCGTCCGACGGGCTCGACCAGTTGCCGTTCCGCACCCTGATCGACCTGATGGCGCGCGACGAGAAATGCTGGATCAAGGTTTGCGGCTGCGAGCGGGTGTCGTCGGGCGGGCCGCCGTTCCACGACGCGGTGCCGTTCGCGCGCCGCATCATCGAGACCGCGCCGGATCGCGTGATCTGGGGGACGGACTGGCCGCACCCCAATGTCAGGATCATGCCGAACGATGGCGATCTGGTCGATCTGATTCCGCTGTTCGCACCGGAGCCCGAATTGCAGCACAAGTTACTGGTCGATAATCCCGCGCGGCTGTTTGAATTCTGACGGGAAGGACGAGATGATCGTGGCGGACAAGCGGGCATTCAGTTTGAGCGGGCGTTGCGCATCGTTCGCGCTGACGGCGCTGTTGCTGATGCCAGGCATCGTCGCGGCGCAGAATTATCCCAACCGGCCGGTGCGGCTGATCCTGCCGTTCGGCCCAGGCGGCGTCGCCGACGTCACCGCGCGGATCGTCACCGAAAAACTCGGCGAGAAGCTCGGCCAGCGCTTCATCATCGAGAACATGCCGGGCGCCGGCGGCATCAGTGCCGCGCGCGCCGTGCTGTCGTCGCCCGCCGATGGCTATACGCTGGCGCTGTTCAGCAACGGCACCGCGATCTCGGTGTCGTTGTTCAGCAAATTGGGCTTCGATCCGCTCACCGATTTCGTACCGGTCTCGAGTCTGGGCTATTTCGATTTCATCTTCGTTACGCAAGCCGGTTCGTCCTATCGTTCGCTGGCAGATGTCATCAAGGCGGCGAAGGAAAAACCCGGTGCGCTCAATGTCGGCACCATCAATGTCGGATCCACGCAAAACCTGTCGGCCCAGTTGTTCAAATCGACCGCCGGTGTCGATGTCACCATCGTGCCGTTCCGCAGTTCGCCCGATGTACTGATCGCGCTATTGCGCGGCGATACCCAGATGGCAATCGAGAACTATACCGCCGTGCAGTCGCACATATCGGACAAGGCGGTAACCGCAGTGGCGTCGTCGGGATCGGTCCGCACCAATTTTCTGCCGGAGGTTCCGACCGTGAAGCAAGCCGGCGGCGGCGATTTCGAAGTGCGGTCCTGGAACGCGATCTTCGCGCCCAAGGGCACGCCGCCCGACGTGATCGGGACACTCAATACCGCGCTGCGCGAGGTGCTGGAGATGCCGGACCTGAAACAACGCGCGCTCGAACTCGGCATCGAGGCCAAAGGCAGCACGCCCGAGGAAATCCAGATGCGGCTCAAGGACGATATCGGCAAATGGGCTGGGGTGATCGAGAAGGCAGGAATCGCCAGGCAGTAGTTGCGCGCCTGCTCGTGGCGAGCCGAATTGGAAACGCAGGTGAAGGAGTAACCCGATCATGACGACGACCAAGAAGACGGGACTGGTGGTTTCAGCCCACCCCGGCGATTTCGTCTGGCGCGCAGGCGGGGCGATCGCGCTGCACGCCAAAAAAGGATACCGCGTCAAGATCGTCTGCCTCGCCTTCGGCGAGCGCGGCGAATCCCAGTTCGCCTGGAAGCAGCCGGGCATGACGCTGGAGAAGGTCAAGGCCGGACGCAAGGACGAGGCGGAGCGGGCGGCGGCTTCCCTTGGCGCCGAGATCGAGTTCTTCGATGCCGGCGATTATCCGCTGCATCTCACCGAAGCGCACAAGGAACGCCTGATCGATATCTACCGCGAACTAAACCCGAGTTTTGTGCTGACGCATTCGCTGGAAGACCCCTACAATGTCGATCATCCGGAGGCGGCGGCCTATGCCCAGGAGGCCCGCATCGTGGCGCAGGCGATGGGCCACAAACCGCAGGCCGATTACAGCTACAGCGCGCCGCCGATGTTCCTGTTCGAGCCGCACCAGCCGGAAATGTGCAATTTCAAGCCGCAGGTGATCCTCAACATCGACGAGGTCTGGGATCTCAAACGCAAGACGTTTGAGATTCTGGCGGCGCAAAAACATCTGTGGGCGTATTACGAGCGGGTCGCGCTGCAGCGGGGCATGCAGGGCGGGCGCAATTCGGGCAAGGCCATGACCTATGGCGAGGCCTATCA
>JBBRMV010000069.1:0-1666 GCA_038230675.1 Sphingomonadales bacterium
ATCCTTCCAGATATTTTGCGGCTGCGGCGAGGTTGCGATCGCCCAGCTCGACGACGCCGTCTGCACGGTGGATCGAACGATATCGGGCATCACATAGCCGGTGGCGAGAATGACGGAGCGTGCCTCGATCTCACGGCCGTTGGCCAGGACAACGCCGACCGAGCGCCCGGCAGCATCGAATGTAACGGCTTCACCGTCGAACAGGCGCGCACCGCGCGCAAGGGCGGTCTTGAGCAGCCCGCGCGACAGTTGCAAGGGATCGGCATCCGCCGCGCCCGGTGAGACGATCGCACCGGCGCGCGCCATGCCGAACACGTCGCGCAGCATGCAATGGTCGAGAAAATCGCCGGGCAATCCGGCCCGCTCGCGCAATCGATGTTCTTCGATGAGTTCAGCGCTGGTGTCGCCGGCTGCGAGGTACAATGATTTCTTGTCTCGCATGTCGCAGGCAACGCCCTGCTGCAGCACCAGCGACTTCAGCCCGGTGACGGCATCGAGGCTGGCACGGTAGGCCCGTGCGGCGCGCTCGAAACCGTAAGCCTCCGTCAGTTGCGCCAGGGGGCGGTCGATTTCCCACAGCAGCATCGCGGTCGAAGCCGCGGTGCTGCCGCGGCCGGGCCATTCCCGATCGACGATGACGACATCAAGCCCCTGTCGCGTCAGCCGCTCGGCGACCAGCGATCCCGTAATGCCGGCGCCGACGATCAGCGCATCGCATCTCAGATTTTGGTCGAGCTCGGGCCGGAGCGGCTGCTCCGATCGCTCAAACCACGGCGAGCGCCCGCCACGCAGGTCGGCCTGTTCGGTATCATCTGAATCGAGAACGCTGATATCGCACCCCTGAAAACAGGCAGCCAGCCGCGATATGCGAGGCGGCTGCATCTCATCGCTTTAACGAAAGCGACGAGGTGTTGTTCCAGGGTGCGGCATCGGCGACGGGCTCAATAGCCCAGCGCGCAACCGTCCTTGCGGGGATCGGAACCGCCGACGAGCGTGCCCTTGTCCCAGTCGATCCAGATCGCCTGACCGCCACCGAGCGGGCCGACCACGCTACTGGTCTTGTGCCCGATTTTCTGCAGGCCCTCGACGATCGCGGCCGGCACGCTGTCCTCGAGCTGGTAGACGCCCTCGTAATGCAGGCCGCGCGGCATATCGATGGCTTCCTGCACGTCGCAGCCATAGTCGAGGATGTTGGTCAGCACGCGGGTCTGCCCGACCGGCTGGTACTGGCCGCCCATCACGCCGAACGGCATCACCGCGCGGCCGTTTTTGGTCGCAAGACCGGGAATGATGGTGTGCAGCGGCCGTTTTCCGGGCGCGATGCAATTGGGATGGCCGGGCTGGATCCGGAAACCGCCGGCGCGATTTTGCAGCAGCACACCGGTCTTGTTGGAGACGATCGCCGAACCGAAGGAATGCGCGATCGAATTGATGAACGAGCAGACGTTGCGGTCCTTGTCGACCACGGTGATGTAGATCGTGGACGGATTCATCGGCGGCGCGACATTCGGCAGATCGAGCAGCTTGTCCATGCTGATCTTGCTGACGTGCTCCTCGGCGAATTCCCTGGCCAGAATTCTGACCACATCGACATCGACCTGGGCCGGATCGCCGATGTAGGTCTCGCGCATCAGGTAGGCGATCCGCGCCGCCTCGGCTTCCAGAT